>NZHC01000145.1 GCA_002689655.1 Rhodopirellula sp.
ACGACCTCACGGCAAAACCAAACTCCGCAACCTCAGTCACTCGGATCGGTTCGTGCAATTGCCTTTCGCTCATGGTTACCTCCGATAGGTCCCATAAAGGACTCTCACCTTCAATCACTGCGCCATGCCCGGCGCAACTTCCGGCTTCGGCTACGCCTCAGCCTCCAGAACACAGCAGCGTTACCAACCCCAATCCTCTCACTCAACCTGGTGCAAAGACTGGGGAGTAGTCACGGGTGAATGGTTTCGAACTGGTTTGACTACCTGCAAGATCGCACCGCCATAACACCCCACCCCCTTTTCCTCAAAATGCCGCTGAATAGCCACATTTCCAAAGTTGGTGGACAGAAAAAACCACGAGTCCCTGTCGGGATTACCTACGCCAGTGTTTCCATCACTCGCTCGACATATACCAGGCGATTAGGCGACCCGGTATTGTTTTCTGAACGCGACAATCATGCAGCAGATCACACACCTTCGAAAGAATCCGTGTATGCTCAATCGTTGTCCCGCGTCAGTATCTCGCAACTCAATCCCTCGTCTTCCAGATACTGCTGAGAGTTGCGTGCCTGCAAGGTTTTCCAGTCACCCGTCGGCTGGTTCGTTAGTGATGACGACCAAATTCGTCGGGTTCCCGCGCGAACAAGGACCATGAACGCGACACCCATTCAGCCCTTGATGACCCACCTGCGTTCACAAGCCAACTCCGCTTGATTGCCTTTCTAATCCACTCAGGGGAAATTTAAACAAAAAATGGCAGCATCCGGGCTGGCGTGAACCCTAGAAGTATCGATTTTGAAAAAGAACGCCACGCCGATATGATGGTCAATCGTTGCCATCATCTTGACCCAATCATCCATCACATGGAGTTTTTCCTATGTTGCAATCACGTCGCGATTTTCTTCAGACAACGGGAGCTGTTGCGTTCGCTGCAACCACTGGCATCGGCGCTCGAACTGCCTCGGCACACGACGAAAATTCGCCCTACACAATCGGTCTGTCGCAGTATTCATTGCGGGCTTTGATCCGAGACAAATCACTTGATCCGCTCGATTATCCCGCTTTTACGATGGAGAACTTCGGCATCGATCACATTGATCTATGGGAAGGCGGTCTCAACGGGAAACAGGGCGACCTGAAGTATCTGGAACAACTAAGAGGTCGAAGCGAAAAAGCCGGCACTGAGATCTTCCTGTTGATGACCGGAGCGCTCGACGCCGACCCGAGTAAACGCGCACAGAGTTTGCAGACGATCATCCCTTCGATAGAGCGGGCTCAAATTCTCGGAGCCGAATTCCTGCGAGTATTCCTAAAAGCCCCCGGCAAGGATGCAGCGGCAGGAGTCGCTCCATGTGTTGAGGCATTGAAACCGCTTGCAGATGCCGCTGCGAAGAAAGACGTCATGATCGCGATTGAACCGGGCGCATCAGAACTGAGTTCAAAAGGCGCATTTCTCGCCAGCGTCATGGAGGAGTTGAAACACGACAACTGCCGTCTGATGCCCGACTTCGGCAAACAGAAGAACAACGTGTATGACGGCACGGAAGCAATGATGCCATACACGGTCACCGTTTCAGCCAAAATGCACAGTTTTGACGACAGTGGAAATCAACCGGACTTTGACTACGAACGGCTGATGAAGATCATTGCAGCAGCGGACTACCGCGGGATCATTTCAATCGAATGGGAAGGCAGCAAACTGAAGCCAATTGAAGGTGTCAAAGCATCAAAGATGCTGTTGGAAAAATCAATCGCTGCTCTCTGAGCCAATACGTCGTCGGCATACGACGAAACCAACCGGAAGTCTCAAAAACGAAATGAATACATTCTATTTTAGACAAAAGTAGAATGTCCGACTTACGCCTTCGCTCTTTCCCCATCCGCTTCGAAAACTTTTGAAGTACCGCCTGCGGATTCTCGCCAACGTCTGATGTTGGAAAGGTTCGAAACAAGGAGGACAGAATAAAAAACGCGACGAAAGTTCATCGACTTCCAGTGCGCTAAAATGCTTGCCGAATCCGACGGACATGATGTAAACGCATGGCTGCATGAGGCTTACGCGAAACCTACCGACAAACACAATCGCAAAGTACTTGCTACTGTAGTCGTAGCTATAACCCTCGTACTCACACAGGTTGCAGGTTTCAAACATCTTCCAATGGTGCTGATGACCTCGCCGTTTTTGCGTTCTGCTTTTAGATTTGCTGTAAGCCAAGGTAACTCACTGGGAAACTCCTCCACATCACATGGACAAAGAGGAGTCTTCATCACTTCCTAGCAGCCGTTTGGCAATGACGAGAAACGATTCCCTTGCAAACATCGCACGGGCAGGTATCGGAGGAGACAGGATTGGTTTTTAGCTGCGAATTCTCACAAGCGATGGAGTTTGAACGCTTTGCGTAAACGAGTTATGACAGGCCGAAAAGCGTTTTCCACCGTTTGTATAGTTCTGCTGTTGATCTGCTGTCTAGCAGGGTCAATCCGCATAGTAGTTGAACGTGGAAAAACAACACGGTTGCCGCGTATGAAAGGCGAAACCCCTGAATCAAGCGTCATCTGGCACCCAACGGCAAAACGCTTCATGCCAGCGGAAACGCGTTCGAATATTGAGGAAAGGTTCTACATCGAACAAAAATTGAGGCAAGAAAAAGAGAACCCAACATCGCAGCAATAATCATTTGCGTTTGTCGCGACCATGTCCATCGGCAACATTAGCGACACGGCACGGGATCAAGATGACTTTTGACAAGCGTGCCCTCTTTTACTCGTGCCCTCTTTTACTCGTGCCCTCTTTTACTCGTGCCCTCTTTTACTACGGGGTAGCGGCATCTGAGGATGCGATCTCGTCTCATATGTCAATGGTTTTCTTACTGACAGTGGGTCCAACAGTTGTAACGCGAGCGGAAACACTGAACGAGACGCATAGGCTCGCGTCACGGGAGACGGCCCTCTGAATCTTGCTCACGGCCCAGCAACCACTGATCTGATTCGCATGATGGTTTTCCGAGTGGTACATCCCACAGTTTTGAGAGTTTTCACCCATCACCACCGTGGCCAAGAACGAACTGCCAACAACAAATATTCTCACCTTCGCTCAGCCAATCGCCCCTTACTGCGATAAAAAACCGCCCCGGCTCGCCGCCAAGGGTCCAGAATATTTTCGACGCTTCTTTTCGGTTTCAACCGTAACCAATTCATACTTCCATGCTATACCCATGCAGACCTGCCGATATAAGTTACGGAAATCCATGCCTTGCCACCAATCTAAGTTGCGTGAGCATAACACCAACAATGGCCGCAGGATGTCTTCAGAATGCACCTGACGCCAAGCAAGATGACGAATGGGTCCATTCAGAATGCGACTACGGGTCAAACGAACAATTCTTTTCGAGCTTTACCACGGTTCGCCAATTTGAATGGGCGACCACTCGTGCTCTTCTCTTCAAATGCGGGATCGATCCCGAGAGCCCAGGCAATGGTGGCGTTGAAATCGCTCACTTCCAGCACATCGTCTGCTGCGGATTGACCATCTTTTGTCGTGGTACCGTAGATCTGGCCTGCTTTGACACCCGCACCCGCCATCAGACAAGTGAAACCGTCTGGGTGATGATCTCGTCCCTTGTTCGGATTCACACCAGGCTTCCGACCAAATTCGGTGGACACAACAACAAGTGTCGTCTCAAGGAGACCTTTCTGACTCAGATGGGCAAGCAACGATGCCAGGCCTTTATCAAGCTTGCTGGCGTTAGCAGGTAACTCTCCATAGATATTGTCATGGTAATCCCAGCCACCTAGCTCAACTTTGACGTAGCGAACGCCACGTTCAACAAGTCGCCCCGCCAACATGCAACTGCGACTGAATTCCTGCTTGTCGTAAAGGCGAACAATGTTCGCCTTTTCATTTTCCAACTCAAAGGCATCAATATCTTCCGACTTCATAAATCTGAGTGAGCCCTGATAGGTATCGACATAGGCTCTGGTGTCCTTTGTGCTGTAGTTCCGATCAAAACCCTCATTCAACGTATCCAGAATTCCCAAACGCTTCTCGAACTGGCCTTCTTGAACTGCGGAGTTTCGATTCACACAATCAATACCGGAACGGGTGTTCTTGACAGGCAAAGCAGCCCATTGCCCGGGAAAAAAACCAGCGGTACCGGCACTGCCTTTCCCAATGCTTACAAAGTTTGGCAAGCTATCCATCTCGGTGGTTAGCTGCTTACTGACCCAAGCACCAAGCTCAGGGTGCGTGACAGAAGAACGCGGGTCATAGCTGGTCAGCATCTTGTAGATCCCGGCAGGATGGGCACCCTGATTGGATTTCATGGAATTGATGACCAGAATCTTGTCCATCTGTTTTGCGAGAGTTGGGAAATAGTGACTCACTCGGACACCGCCAACATTGCTGTTGATAATTTCCGAGTTGCCAATCACTGATGGCTCCACTTCCATATTGAAACTGTCGAATTGGCTCAATCCCCCGGAAAGGAAGATGTTGATCACCGACTTGGCTTGGGGTGCATGCGTCACCGCAGAAGCCGAATTCAAGAATGGTAAGGACATGCCTGCCATTCCAACGCTGTATATGAATTTTCGCCGGTTCATCATGCTATCTTGTAAATCGAAACTCGTTGGAATTAAGCAGTGCCCAGATCAAGTCTTCAGCTTCATGGAAAGCCAACGCCTTCTCAGATTTTTTGGGTAAACGTCCAAGAATCGCTTTCCAAAGGATCTCCATGCGTTCGTGGGGATCGTTCGCCTCTTTAATCTTTTGATGAATGTAGACGCGTGGCTGCGTTGTGATCTCCTGTTCCAGTTGACCATTCATTAGATAAAGGATTTGTGGAATGTTAGGTTCTTTGTTTCCACCATCAATCAGTTCACGGTCTGACTTGCCAAGCAACATGGCGACTTCATGCGAACCGTCCGTATGACCGTAACAAGAGACTCGCCACAACTCTTTCGGACCAGCCTTGCCATTACGTTGCTTGGCTGCTATCTCCTCACGCCTCTGAAATGCACCGCGACCAGGCCCGTTGACCGAATAGTTGACAAAATCCTGAACGCCCATCGCCTGGGATTTTTCGTAGAAATTCGTAAATCCATCCCACTGGAATTCAGTCGGCACAAATTGATCAGGGGCCGCAGTTTTAAGGCTGAGAAATGAGTCTACGATGGCTTCAGCAGAGATCCTTCGCACGACCGGGCCATCGAGGACGTAGTCGGAAGCATTTGGATCCAATGCGATCGCCTTGCTCTGGTAGGTCTTGCTGTTGAAAAGGACGCTCAGAAATCTTCTCAAGTCATAGTCGCAATCCTTCATGACCACAATCAACTGAGCAGTAAGTTCTGGATGCGGCCCCATTTCGTCGACCGACAAGTCCCCCAATGGGCCCACAAGCTCTGTCCCCATGACTTCGTGCCATAAGCGATTCACGACAGCTTTTGCGAACAAGGGATTATCGGATGAAACGACCCAATCGGCGAGGGATTCACGTGCGTTGATTGGAGGCCCAAAGTTCTTGTGCCCAAACGCCTCAAGTTTATCTTTGGTCAGCTTGTGATCCAACTCGGGCATCTTGCCAAAGAGAACATCGGCTTTCACAACTTCAAAAGGTTGACCATCTTCATACTGATAATCGTGTGGCAGACGCATGAAACCAGTGCCGTTGCCATGAATCGCGGCATGCTTTACCCGCAGCGACTCACGATAGACAATCCACTCGTCAAAACTCCTGTTTTTTAAAATCCTGCGATCGCTGGCGTAATCTTTTTCCAAGTCAGGGGTTGGATCAACTCGCAGATGAGTCCTCGATGTGAATGCGGCAAGTTTGTAAAAGTCTTTCTGTGTCCACACATCAAACGGGTGATCATGACATTGAGCACACTCGATACTTAGCCCCAAGAACGTCTTCACTGAATTTGCAAGATGATCCAACGGCATCGATTCTCGAGCGTAGAAACCAGTAGCTCCATTGCCGGGCCTGTACAGCGGTCCGCTTGCATTGATTAATTCGTGTACCAATTGGTCATAGGGCTTATTGGTTCGTAGCGACTCCTTGATCCACTGAGCATAGTTCCCTGGATGGTGCAACTTGTCCCCGACATACTTCACTCGCAGTAGATCAGCCCAGTAGTTGTACCAATGACTCTGGTAGCCCTTTGAGTCGAGGAGTTCTTCAACCAACCGCGCGCGTTTGCCTGACTTTTGGTCCTCGATAAACCCATCCAATTCGTCAAGAGTAGGAATTCGACCGATAGCATCCAGATAGACACGTCGACAAAAAGTGTAGTCATCGATTTCCGGACGCCCTTCCTGACCGATGTTCTCAAGCCGATTCTCCACGAGCTGGTCAATCCGGCTCGCATGCTCTCGCACCGGCGCAGGTTCTGCAACTGCGACAAATGCGTTTGCCGTAATTCCCAACAGCAGAATGGCGATTCGTATCATACGGTCTGTCGCGTCATTTCCAAGGATTCGTTGGTAGCACATCTAGTTAGCAATTATAGTCTGTAGTTTGCTTGCATGTCCGTACCCGAACGTTGCACAAGAGCAGGCTGCCGCCCAGCGGCATATTCAACGCTAGAAATCAGAAAAATCCTGAGCCCATGCGAGTCATGCATCATACCTAGCGTGGTTGCTGCAGTTTATTGCATTCACCCGCATGAGAGACAAGGGATTGCGTGATGGAATGCATGTAAAAACGCCTCAGTGTCAAAATACACAGTGAGTCGCCGCCGCGGCGCGACTCAAGGTCCATTCCCACCCGCAGTACTTTTTCTTACAGTTTAGGGCGTGCTAGCAACACACGTTCCTGGGCCCCGTGTTCCCCGGCCTCATATTCCTCGGCCCTTTGCCCAAACCGTTTTGTTGTAGCAAATTGGAACTCCCTCCTCGTCTCTCCAAAACCTGTTTTGGATACGAAACACTCCTTCCGACTCATTTAGGTGCATGACTCATGGCTGCTTCGACATCAATTCTTGCGGAAAAACTGCACGAGTACCCGCAACAAGACGTGATCGACGGGACCAGCGGAGCATCGGCTTCGATTCTCGATGACTGCCTGAACAATCAAAACGGCGTATTCCAACTACTGCATCGCTACGCGGGTCGCACGTTTTGCACACCGGGTAAACGCATTCGTCTAGATGAGCAGTCGTACTATCCGGATTACATGAATGGCACTGGGCTCGATGAAATCTGGATGTGCTGCACCGTTCCTATCGTGACAGGTGTCATTGATACTCGAACGAACAAGGCACCGTTCCGCGAAGGCGAATCGCACGTTTTGACTCCCAACGGGCAAGTTATCTCACTGCAGGATTTAATTGCCGCCAATCCAGAAGCAGTAATGGGTGAGAAGGTCACGGCTTTCTCAAAATCACTGTTCGGAAAGCCCACGTGGCCAATCGTTTCAAAGAAGTTCGACAACCTGAATCCGATCCCACATCATCTTCATTGGTCAAAGTGGGAAGTCTATGACATCAACTCCTTCGACAATCCAGGAGTCAGTCCTTCGCACTATCACACCACGGCGATGGGACTGTACCCGTTCGTGACAAAGGACCAATTTCGTGCCTGCATGCAACGTTTCGGAAAAGCTGAGTACAACGGAGTTCGGCATTTGTCACCGCACGTGATGATGCAACTTGACAATGGATTCGTGATGCCCAACGGCGTGCTGCACTCGCCAACAGATCTTTGCACCCATGAACTGCACGTCACCATGGACGAGCACTTCCTGGCTGAGGACCTAACACTTGACGGACGTATCGGAGCAGCGGATGCTTTTTATGCATGCCGGGAAGAGGACTATCCCAAGGATCGCCACGAAGACTGGGATTACTTGGCTGAAAAGTTCGACTTCAAAGCGAACCAGGATCCCGACTTCGTCTTGGAGAATTCGCGCCCTGCCATCACCGCAGAAGACTTCACCGATCAAGGCGTGGACGCAAAATGGATTGTTTACGGCGAGGTCTTAGGCGAACAGAATTGTTCAATCCTTCGGCTCACCGTCCAACCCGGTGGCAAGACCAATTTTTGCCCCGAGAGCCCCGCGCTGTTTCACACCAATGGCGGAACCGGTCGTGTTGGGAAGCTCGAAGTCCGATATCACCAAGATATGATCCTCGGCGAACTCTATCCCGAGATCGGCTTCATCACCCAAGCCGCACTTGAAAGCGGCGGTGTGGAAATCGAGAACACAGGAACTGAACCGTTCGTACTGACCTTTGATTTCCCACAGAACGCCCATTCCAAAACACCCGGTGTTGCCGCTGTCAAGTGATTGCCGTGAGATGGTCGCCCGATATCGGTGATCCCAGCATGCAACTGCCTCATCGATGTTGTTGATCGAGGCAGTTTGGACTCAACAAGAAATGTCATCCGGCATCAAACTGCATGCAGTTTCGATATGCGAACTCATGTTCGTGACGCAACCAGCAGTGGATGCTCCTGAACCATTACGGTCTTAGCACTCCATTTAAAGAATGCCCGGATGCCGAACTCGGGCCGCACGGCGCATTTAATTTTGAACTGTTTTCGCAGCGTGATGCAATCTCTCTCCCCGCGCAAACTCTCTCGGCCCCCCCTAAACGCAATTTACTCGACAGGGACTTCTCGTGCATGGGAGTGAGGTCGCCCCCTTGGCCCTGCACACTACCTGCCAGAGCCAACGGACGAATCCACTCAATTCCGTCGTGAACTGGCTTGCCTGTGCTCCTCTCAGCAAACGCAAGAATTTCCCAAATCACGCCGAAACAGCTTGATTCATGGGGGCTCTAAACACACCACTTCCCAAGGCAAAAGAGAGCCCGGAATCACATTGGAAAGACCCAAATGGGTCTGTGCCTCGGACTCCAATGCGTGGAACCGCATGAAGACTGCACCCGAATTCTGCATGATGGCAATCGTCTTCGTGAAATACTTTAACCTTCACCAACATTGAATGCGTTTTTTTCCAATCTGCAGAATTGGGTGACCACACCGAAATCGACAGTACGCAACACCAGTGGAAAGTGGATAAGCCACAAACTGCCGCAACCTCAAACCCATTTCTAAATGTAAAGAAAGAAATGGGTCAGTAAGGGGCCTGAAAAACGCATTGGAAACGTCAAAAACCAAAAAGCAGAATGCAATTGAATGTCAGATGACTCAAGCTACCGGGTTGCCACAGATTTTTCGGGGAAGCTCGCAAAGCCCCCGTGGGGCTACCGACAATGGATGCTCACAGGGAACCCCGCAATTTTCTTCGACCATCTTGCGAATCGGTTCGGCGACTTTGTCCATTACCGTGGAGCATTTAACTTTTACCTGATTAATCACCCAGATCTGATTAAGAACGTTCTTCAGCAAACCAATAAAAACTTCGACAAGAACACTCCGATCTATCGTCGATTTGCCAACGCCTTCGGCAATGGCCTAGTGGTCTCGGAAGACACCCGATGGCGTTGCCAACGCAAATTGATGCAACCAATGTTCGGCCATCGCGCCATCGAACAATTTTTCCCTGTGATGGTAGCATCAACAAACGAAATGCTTTCGAGATGGCAAGCACGCCCCAACCAGGATTCATCATTTGACCTTGCCCCCGAGATGAGCCGACTGACGCTTGAGATCGTCGGCCGTACTCTATTTCGCGACAATTTTGGCAGCGCCAGTGAAAAGATTCAGGAATGGACGCACACCATCGACAGCTACAGCGCCAAGCCTCCTATTCCAATCATTCGAGACCTCTGGTTTCCTTCAGGCCGCAATCGGAGACTAAAACGTACCCTTCGTGAATTTCATGGATTCATCCAGGAGATGATCGACGAGCGAGTGGCAACCAGACACGGGGACGACCTTTTAGGGATTTTACTTCGAGCGCAAGACCCACAGTCTGGGCAAGCGATGTCGCACACACAGATTGCCGATGAAGTTCTTGGTATGATCGTGGGAGGACATGAAACATCGTCAAGCGCGCTTACTTGGGCTTGGTACGAACTGACCCAGCATCCAGAAACGCTCACTCAGGTCTTCGAAGAAATCGATCAAGTGATCGGTTCAAGACCTTTGGAAATCGAACACATCAAAGAACTCTCTTTCACTCGCATGGTTCTAGACGAGGTGCTTCGGCTGCACCCACCGTTTTGGTTTGAAAACCGAAACACCCGACAGCAGACGAAGCTTGCAGGTGTCGACTTGCCCGCTGGATCAATCATAGTCATGAGCCGCTACTCATTGCATCGGCATCGCCGCTATTGGCGTGATCCGAATCGATTCAATCCGCATCGTTTTCAACCCAAACATGAAGAGAACCCTCGTTCAAGCTACGCCTACATTCCCTTTGGAGGTGGGCCAAGAATCTGCATCGGAACGCACTTTGCCATGATGGAAATGCTGGTGATCATGGCGTTGATTGGACGTCATTTTCAAATCGAACTTTCCTGCGAAGATCGCCACGAAATGTCAGCAGCAACAACGATGACCCCCAAGCATGGAGTCCGAGTGATCGCTCGCCCCCGAGCCTCATAAGCCAGACGGACGTTTTGCAACCACCCTGAGCCACAACCGATAAATCCAGTCGACTGGCTTGAGAGCGATCAAAACAGCAATTAGCACGATCGGCAGATAAATGGGTGGGTGCCTGACTTGGGGTGGCAGTTTTTCCGGAGAGAGGTAGTGCAAGGTTGTTGCTGGCTCTAGCTGCTGTCGGCACCAAGTCAACATGCCGCGTCCGCGTTCTCCTTTCAGAGATTCACCCATCAAGCCAGCAAGACGATCGCAATACGGGAACATCTCAACTGGATAAACATTGGTGATTTGAAATGCTTGATATCGCACCTGCTGTGCCTGCAGGTCATGTGCATGATCGGTGACGATCGACTCTGGTCGCGAAATCAAACCGGCGATCATTTTACAAACGTATCGCGATTGCATTTCACTTATCGTTGGAATGTTACCGATAACAGGGCGTGCATAACCAACAAGATGGACATTCGCACGCCTGACGTGACAACAGCCTAAAAAGAAGTCCGAGAACGCAAGCATACCGCGAAACAGGTGCTGAAGTTGCATCCTATATCCGATGGATGGGATGACATAGTCAGGCTTAAAACTGACACTGGCGTCCCCACTAAATCCTTCAAACGAATTAAAATTGTTGTCCTTGGGAGCGCCAATGATCTTGATGCGTCCCTTTGCAACTGAATCAAGAAAACCATCGCTCTTGTTATGGAACATATTAAACAGGTCATCTTTTGCGTGGCGTGTCAATCGATAATCCCACTGTTTCCGACTTTCAAGCGCCACCTTATCTAAATCAGACTCACTTTGCCTTTTTACCCGTGATGGGAAGATTCGCTCGAACACCCACTGGTAGCGAATCCTTGCTTCCACGAATCTTTGACCAATCCAATTTCGCAAGTCCTCGTGGATGGAGAGCATCAGCCGATTCCGCAAAAAATCTGAAGGAACACCACGGACTGGATGATACCGCGGACTCACGCGAATCCCGGATCGCAAGGATAAATAGACCTCATTTTGATGCTGCGGTTTTGACAACCGATCGGCTAGATCAACCGCCGATTCACCTCCGCCTAATACAACGACGCGTTTTTCACGAATTGGAATCGGACCGTAAATATCAGCTGGAGTGAGTTGAGGAATCGTTGAATCAATTTTTCTCGGCACAGCAGCCAATCCCGTGCACACAATGACATGATCAAAGTCCTCGCTCGAGTCTTGATCTGTACCTTCACGATTATCAACAAGGGTCAGCCGCCACTGATCTCCGTCGTCTACAGGTTCTATCTGCTCAACTCGGGTATGCAAATGAACGTGCTGCTTCAACTTGAAATGATCTGCAAACTCCGAAAGATATTGACCATATTCGTCCCCTTGGAAGAATTCATTCTTTTCGCACTTCGGCGCCGAACTTGTGTTGGCCGAATATTTTGGAAAGCACGCAAATTGGGTCGTGAACTTGGTCGAAGTTGATACAAATCCAGGATACGGATCACCCCAGCATCCAGTAATTTCACCGGATGCTTCAAAGCACTGGATTTCCCAATCTGGAAGTAAATCACAAGCATACTTCAGAGTAATCAGCCCACTACTTCCACATCCGACAATGGCCAAACGCCGACGAGCTTTCCCATGAGTTGCGTTCAAAACGCCGCTCATGGGATGACCGCCGTTAGGCTGATCATCACGAAATTGAACTGCCCCGACTCAGGAACAAAGAGCAAGATCCGGTCCCCATTCTCGATTCCCCCCCGCCGCACAAAGTGATCCAGCATGATGTAGATACTAGCCGCCCCCGTGTTTCCAGCCGTGGAAAGGTTTGTCCAATAGGGCAAAGAATTATCCGGATCCTTGGACAGCTTTTTAATGGACCGCTCAACTTTCTTTCGAAAAAAATACGAGGACAGATGCGGCAAGACGATCTGGTGATCGTCAAACGAGTCGTTATTCGCCTCAAGTGCTTTCTGCAGGAAAACCTCCCCACAGGAAAACAGATAACGGGAAAGAATCACCGAGTTCTGGCTCAGGCGTGCCGTTTTTGCGTCGAGCTTCATACATAACTCTGACTGGTTCGCAAACGACATCGAATGCGTCCAATTGACTCGAAGTGATAAACCATCCTGCGATGGCTGATCCTGCACCAACATGGCGCCAGCACCATCAGAAAGCATGAATCGCAAAAACACCGTCATGAACCATTGGCTGTGACGTAACTGATCATGCTCGTGACGATCATCAATCGGATCAATTTCACCGACTTTCAAAATCTCTGACGGATGGTCAACCCCAACACAAAGAGCTTTTCGATGATCCCCCAGCGACACCGCTCGGATTGCGTTGACTAATGCCGCTGTTGCTGAAGAACAAACCCCGCCATGCGAACTGATTTCCATCGGATGACTGGCAGCAGGAATGTCGCTAATTCGGGAATGCAAAATCGATGCGGTACCCGGAGCTAATAAGGGCGAGTACGTTGTCCCGGAGGTCAACATCGTGAGAGGAACTGAAAGATCAGCTGAATCAAGACAACCAAGGACGGCCTGCCTGGCCATATCATAGACGTCGTGAGTGGGATTCAGATTTTGGTCTTGGGCGTAATGTCGGGTCAGAATCCCATTCATTCCAAGCACGGTGGACTTGATTTCCGCCTCCCCCGGTAAAACTCCCAAATAGTTTTCAATACTTTCGTTATCTACCGGCTCACCAGGTAAAAACGAGGACGTCCGAGTAATGTAACAGGTCATACGGCGCAGTTCTCCTCTGGTTTAAATGGTTCATTCATGAGTATGTCGTAGACCACTTCATCAAAAACAACGTGGTAGTACAAATACTGGCTCGGATTAGAGAAAAATACACTGCTGTTATAGTGCCCGCGATTACTCACCTCTTGCATGAAAAAATCGAGATCAATCAGCACACTCGGGTTGTCAACATAAAGTCGTTTCATACACCACAGCAGAATCGAATCGGAACCAAACGAGTTCAACGCTGTGACCGTTGTCTTTAAATCACCACAGAGGGTGATCACTATTACGACCAAAACAACAAGACTTGTGGGCCCCAAAAGCTGAAACGAATGGCGTCGAGTTTCGTCCAGCAGAGCTTTGCTGTAGTCTTCGTGATCCTGCGGCCTGATGGAACGCAGGTATTCGATATTTCCCAAGAATGATTGCTTATCAAAGCGATCCACCAATTCGTAGCTAAGCAGATCATGTCCAATCGTTAAGTTATTTCGTTTTGCGATTGCCAAACTCTCGAGGTTAAAATCGCCGTCAATACCATTTAACTTCCCCGAGGAATTCATCGATGATTGATCACGTTTTGACAGGATGTACCGGTAGAGAATCGGCTCAATTTGCGTATGGCGAATGAATACCTCCGCAGCCTCTGTCCGTGCGAGATACTTCAGCCCAAACGTCATACACCAATCAATCAGACGCCCCTCGAAGCCAAGAGGGCTGCGTCGCAAGACAAACTTGATGGGAAAACTAAAGAGTCGAATAAAAAAATAGCTAACCAGCAAGACCGGTCGAAGAAATCGAAAATCCCAATACGTTTTCTCTGCTGCAAATACTTGATTGACATACGGAGTTATATAAGGATAGCGATGCATAGCTTGTATCTGTAGAACAGGAGGTTACCAATCTCTTAGCCGAATGATTCCCAGGGGCCAAGTAACATCAATCAAATATTGACCGAGGCTCACCGCTCATAAATCAAGAGAACGTTCCTCGCTGCCACTGCCCCAGAGCCCGCGAACTCAAATCTTTTACGCGGGCCACGATTACTTTATCAGCTTCACGCCCAAAACAATTAAGGACAGAGCGTTGATTTGAGTAAATGCCCCGCGCAATAAGTGTCCGACTCCTACTCCGCCGTGTACGTTCGCGAAACACCAATGAGATGCTCCGTAATTGGATTGCTCCGTAACCAAGCGATACCCAGATTGCGAAAGGGGGCTTCTCACCATAGCAACCACACTTACTATGTCGCAGGATTGATCGCCTGAGGCTCAGAACGCAACACATCGAACGTTGATGGGGGCGACGATACGGCACCGTGAAGATACACAATTGCCCCAGCTTTCCCGCAGACCGCAGACCGCAGACCGCAGACGAGCGTGGTAACAAGCAACCATTCGCGAAAAACCTTCGCTGCAGCAATCTAAACCAGCTGTAACCTAGCTGAGGGGGGGGGGATACTCCCGCGTCCTACAATGCCGACGAATTTGCAAACCCGAACACAGAAACTCGTGAAACTTTTAAGAGCGACGTAGAACTACCAGAAGAGTGAGAATCTTGAGCAGACCAGAATATCGGCTTGCTGTACCACTGGCCAGATGCATCTATCAGTCGAACAAACTCAAACGCCTGACCGCAGCACTTACCATTTCAGCTATTGTTGCGGGGCTATCGCTTGCAACTGCGACTAAAAGTTTCGCGCAGAATCCGCGATTGGAATTGGGGCGTAGACTCGAAAGGTTCGAACACGCATGGGAAACGGCTTCCACTACCCAACGGGTTGCGGCTGTCCCATCCCTCAAGACCGCGGTGCGAAGTTTCTTCACTCTCCAACTCTCCGAAGCCGGACGTCAGCTAGATCAAGCGTGGCTGGCTGTTCGCAAAGCTGAAGAGGTAAGTCAACTGACCAATGCCATGCTCGGTTCGCAACTGCTCGCCTCTCCGTTATGTGCAGAAACCGTCGGCAACTCATTGAAAATTCAACTGACCTCTTACTACCCGACAGACACCAAGCCCCCTCACCAAACAATCGCGACTCTAAGATTGAGTCGGACGACAGGCCAGTCACTTGCAGAGACACAGTTGTCTATTGCTGAACTGGAGAAAGGTGCAAACTGGCAGATTGAGCAGATACCAGAAGGCGATCACCAACTCTCAGTCATCATTCGAAACGACGACTCCACTTTTGCCCTTCCTCCCATGACCATTAGTCGAATCACAGGGCTCAACCGACGCTTACAAAAACTCAAGGACGCCGCCGTGACCTTGAAAAAAGAAACAAACTCCACGACGACAATAGCATCCGATGTTACGATCGCTGCTACCCTGAGAGATGAAACACGACTCATTGAAAGTGTGATGGAAGGTCTTCCCCAAGAGGCAGACTTCCCTCTGCTCTACCGGCTCAAGAGTTGCGAAGCGATGCTAGCCAACCGCAGCAAACCAACTGATTTCGCCAATCAATGGCACGGGGCAAAGGAAGTGTGGCTAACATTGGGCAAAGGCTTGCGATCAGTACCAACTCGAATCCATCTACCCAGAGAAACTGACAAGCCGGTCCCCGTGCTGTTCGTTTTCCATGGAGCAGGTGGCAGCGAGAATATGTTCTTTGAGACCTATGGGGCGGGAAGAGTTATCGATGAAGCAGCGAAACGCAACTGGATCGTGATCTCGCCTCGACAGGGACTATTTGGCTTGTCGCTCGACATCGGCGAAATGCAAGATGCTCTCGACGCGTTCGTGCCGGTCGACCGCAAACGCACCATGCTGTTAGGCCATTCAATGGGAGCATCTCAGATTATTAAGCAAATACAAAAAAACCCAGCTTTGCCGGTCGCTGCGGTTGTCCTGGGCGGAGGCGGACGCATATCAACCAGTGACGCCAAACGCAGCCAGCATGTCTCATGGTACATCGGAGCCGGTGATCAAGACTTTGGCTTGGCGGCAGCGAAACAACTGAAGCAAAGCTTGGAAGCATCCGAAGTCCCAAACCGCTTCAAGGTTTACGACAACGTCGAACATCTAGTAGTGGTTCAGGCTGCAATCGACGATGCCTTCCAGTTCCTCGATGAAGCTGTTGGAAAGCTGGCAGAACCTGCACCCGGCACAGCTACGAAAGCACTCTAAAAAGAGGTCGCTAATAAGAATCGCTTGCGGCACAGATATTCTCAACCCGAAAGTCGAACGTGCCGCCAACTGAGGCCTGCCGCCAGCCCAGTATCACAGGAAATAAGAACAAGCACCTCGCTTAGAGTGCAAATTGCCCAATTTTCAAAAAACGGGAAAGCACTCTTATTGCTGAGGCAAATTACAAAATGGGTGGAAGAAAAAACAACCGTTCGATCAGCCAAGTTGCTCTGCTGCAGCGTGGTGTGCCACGTTCGGTCAACCATATTTGCTATGCTACATGCGGCCTCATCCTTACCGATTACCACACATTCTTGCACCAAAGTTCATGAATCGATTCCTACTTTTTCTGTCTTGTGTTTTTGGTTGCCTTACAACGTGTGCAACTCTTGGCCAAACGCGGCTTGCTGACTTCACACTACCACCAGGTTTCGTTGCCGAACAAATCTATGTAGTTCCCAATTCCGAGCAGGGATCGTGGATTTGCCTGACCGTCGATGACCGCGGGCGGCTCATTGCCTCCGATCAGAAGGGAGCCCTGTATCGTTTGACCCCTCCCGAATCAGGAGGTACCGAGCCCCCAATCATCGAAAAGATTGATCTCGAAATCGGTATGGCGATGGGTCTGCTGTACCAGTCCGATTCCCTATACGTGATGGTCAACGGCAAGTCGGCTCAAGGCCCTGGCCTGTACCGTGTTCGAGATACAGATCAAGACGACCAATTCGACTCAATCGAATTGTTACGAGGAATCGAGCCGCCGGGGAAGCCAGGAGCTGGACATGGAAACCACGCGATTGTCCCAAGCCCCGACGGCAATTCGCTGTACGTGGTCTGTGGCAACATGGCAGGAAGACCTGCGGGTGGATTTGACAGCAGCCGGGTACCAAAAAACTGGGATGAAGATCAATTGCTGCCGCGAATGCCGGACAGTCGGGGACATGCCAACAACACAATGGCGCCAGGCGGCTGGATCGCCAAGACAGACCTCGAAGGTAGCCACTGGGAGTTGGTCTGCATTGGGTTCAGAAACGTCTATGACGCTGCTTTCAATCGCGAAGGTGACCTGTTCACTTACGATGCCGATATGGAATTTGATCTGGGTACACCTTGGTATCGTCCAACCCGGATCTGTCACGTGACCAGTGGTGGCGAGTTTGGATGGCGCAATGGTTCCGGAAAATGGCCCGCTTACTACCCCGATAGCTTGCCGTCGGCAATCGATGTCGGACTCGGTTCACCAACGGGCGTCACGTTCGGATACACAACGGACTTTCCCGCTCCCTATCGAGACGCATTTTTCTTCTGTGACTGGAGTTACGGACGCATCTATACTGCCAACCTGAAAAGAAGCGGTGCAAGCTACAGCGGTAGCCACCAACTGTTTGCAAGTTTCGCGCCCTTGCCGGTAGTCGATATCGTTGTTCATCCGCTGGACCATTCACTCTATCTCGTGACAGGCGGTCGCGGTGTTCAATCGCACATTTATCGGATTCGCTATGATGCTGACAGCGACGAAACGAAAAAAAATGCCATCAATTCAACGGAAGCTGCCGCTGATGCTGCCAGGTTGCACTCGCTGCGTCGTTCACTTGAGGAAATGCATCAACCAGTGGCTTCCAATGGAGTTGAGCAAATTTGGCCTCACTTGAAACACCAGGATCGCCACATCCGTTTCGCCGCTCGCATTGCCTTGGAGCACCAACCGGTTGCTCAATGGCAAGACCGGTTTTCCGCCGAGACCGACCCACAAACAATCGTCGAGGCAACCATTGCGTTGGCAAGGTGCACTGAGAATCGGGCTCAAGCTTTGCTGCAGAAACTGGAGCAACTACAACTTGAGAATCTGAATCGAACTCTGCAACTTGACCTGCTACGTGCCTACACACTGGTTTTCATTCGTCATGGAAGACCAACAGATTCGGTCGCCTCGCAAATCGGACAGCAATGCTTGTCTCTATTTCCCACACGCGACTCGCATCTCGATCGTGAACTCAGTCGCATGTTGGCATTCCTTCGCACCGACGGATCAATCGAACCAATGCTAAAGGCACTTGAGACGGCTGAATCTTCCGACGACCAGATGCACTTCGCATTGATGCTACGTGGCTATGATCAGGACTGGTCGATTGACCAGCGTCGAAGATACTTCCGCTGGTTTGATCGAGCCAACGCCTTTACCGGCGGCCGAACCAATGGCGAGTTCGCGCGTCAAATTCGACAGGATGCTGAAGCAACCTTGAGCGACGAAGAAAAAGTAGAGCTCAAGTCATTGCTTAAAAAACCAGACCAAGCATCGCCGCAGGCTACAGCGACCCAGTCGCGCCCGATGGTAAAACAGTGGACGGTGAGCGAACTGCTTCCGGAGCAAGATTCCAGCTGGCAGGACATCCGCTCAGCAGCACGCGACCCCAAGCGGGGAGAGCACATGTTTGCCGTTGCGATGTGCAACCGATGCCATCAGGTGCGCAGCCAAGGAGGCCGAGTTGGACCCGACTTGTCGGGCGCAACGAATCGATTCAGTCCTTACGATCTGCTTGAAGCCATCATTGAACCCAACAAAACGATCCCGCATGAGTTTCAAGCGGTCAAGGTCGTGACCGACGACGGAAAAGTGGTTGTGGGTCAGGTTGTGAATTATGGGGGTGGTGGCATGTCGGTCCGCACGAATCAGATGGAACCTTGGAAGTTAACCAAAATTCAAGAAGAAAGCATTGAGCAGATCAGCCCCTCAACCACGTCGCTCATGCCAGCAGGCCTTCTCGACACATTGAATAGACAGGAAATCATCGACCTTCTCGGGTGGCTTGCTGAGCGGTAATCTGCACAAAGTTAGTGGACTGGGCCCCCAAGATCCGTGACCAATGAGAGAACTGATGCCCGCCAAAGAAACAGCCACCGTGACAGACACGCACCAAACAAGCAAAGTGGGTCTGGATACTCTCGAGCCTGTGTTACAAAAACCTGCTAAATCGCCGACTTAGGACACCGACGGTGAAATCGCTTCACCCAATCATTGATGTAGTTCAGTGTGAAAGCCTCTCATACCCAGACATCAGATAGAGGTATTTCATGAATATGATCAAATCCTTCGTTTACCACGCAGATTCGACTGGCTAAAGTGCGCAGCTGATCAAGAAAAAGAGTCTCTTACCATTGATGAGTTAGCGTTACCACTGATTCTGCTGAATGAAGTCTACAACCACCTGCTTGGAATGACTCGGATGCCCCCATCACCTTACTCAACACCGCAGAGTACGCCGGAAGACTTGCAGGGTTTCCCGTACACAAAAGCCGCATTGGTATCGTTTCTCAGCCCACTCATTGCAGCAGGCAGTCTATTGATGGTTGGTCCACAGATCTTATTCCTCGTACCTGTGGCGATCACTACGGGAATTATCTTTGCCGTGCGTCGATCTTTTTGGTCAGCTGTTTTCTTTGGCTATCCGCTCACGTTTGGTCTCACTGTGGCGTGGATCGGATATCACGAAACCTCGGGCTACCAAAACACCTTGTCCTGTGCCGTTTCCATCGCCATAGGCCTGACCGGTTTTGGACTGATTGCACTGGGTCTGTGGCATTCACTGCCGAACGGAAAAACAAAGAACGTCATGGCATCAATTAACGTCGAAGAAATTAATGCTTGAACCCGAGCAGCCGCAAACTCACGTACGGCTTAACCTCTGATGCTCACGGATTGCTTGACGAACAAGTGTGTGCCCCGAACCAAAGGCGAGCCAAATGCCTTTCAGGACGAATTCAGCCACACAACCGAGCGTGGGCTTGGAAACGTCCTCACCTGAGCGTTGAAAAATTGCGTTTTCCCGGCATCGATGTCACACCTCAGCCCTGCTAGAACTCAAGGCGTTCGCGACCATTTCGCGTCAACATTCCTTTGAACAACACCGGATCAATCTGATTGGCAATGAAGACCACTGCGCCATCGGCCAACACCACGTGGAATCCCTGCCGCGTGCCGTCTTGGAGCATCTTAAGCGGATCCTCCTTGTCCAAACGAATATCGTCCGGCTGTGTCCACTTCACCGCGTCCTCACCAAGGCTTTCAATCCCCATGATGGTGTTGGACAAGCCATCAGTCACGTCGCGAAATCCCAGCTTACCAACAGGTGACATCAAGCCTTTTCCTACTGGCCGCTGATAAACCGTAGTACCGGGCGGTGTCACCATCCCTGGGTGCGTGAAGACTGCCGGCATCCTGTTGAGCAACTTGATATTGTGACGACTATCCCAAGCCTCATCCAGCTTGAACTCCTGATACAGCTCGTTCTGCTCAATGAAAGGTAAAATCGCAACCCGCCAACTCAACAGTGGTATGCCGTCTTCACTGGTGATGTTTTGGGGCATCTTTTTATATGTCGCATGATAGTTGTGGATAGCTAACGCAATCTGCTTCAAGTTATTGGAAGATGACATGCGTCTGGCGGCCTCCCTCGAAGCCTGCACAGCCGGTAATAACAAGCCAACCAGCACTCCCTGAGTTGCCATGCCCTGCGATGCGTTCACGTTAATCGTCAAACGCCGGCCCTCTTGCTCAGGCGTCATCATTTCCACGTAATGATCGCTCAATCGCTGCATGTACCGTGTGGTCGCCTGTGCGACCGGGTCCTCCTTAGCGTTCTGGCTCATTTGAGCAAGAAACATTTGTTGCCCCAATCGCATACCCTCGTTCACGGTTTCAAGACATTCTGCCGCGGTGGCTTCATCGCCAGCCAACAGCATCAATTCCATACCCTCTTTTTCTTTCTGCACGTCCATTCGCAACAACACTGCGTCGATCAGATTGGGAATTTGTGTGAATTTTCTGAACTGAGCAGGGAGTTGCTCTGCCTGCATTTGAAGCAGACCATTGATCATCGGACGCATTGGCTCAAGCACGGTCATCGCGGTCAGTGTTCCCGTATGCTGAGTCGACTCAGCCATCTTGCCCAAGGCTCCATTGGCAACCCCTTTCTCAGCAAGCAACATATTCACGAGGTAATTTTCTGAGGCGACCAGAATGGTACGAGGATTCTTGACGCACATGACCAGCTCTGGCATTTCTTTCAATCCGTAAGCAATCTGCCCGTCGATATCGACCGCGTTCTGCATGTCTACCAAACTTGGATTGATCTTTTTCACATCGAGATCCCTGTTCAAACTGATAACCAGTCCAAACATCGGCCCAATCGGTCCCGGTGCTCCCAAGACTAACTTGACCTGTTTGATATCCCGTGCCTCGACCCCAAAATTCAGCTGGCACCACGCGTCGGCAACTTCCGTGGGATAGAGCTTGGCAGCGGGACTCGCCAGCGTATCGCTGACAGTAACAACTGCAGTAGCTACGGCATCCGCGGGCAAGTAGTCCTTTCCCACAAAGTTCTGCTTGGTTTGCGCTACACCGATTGCCATAAAGCAGAGTGTCGCGGAAACAGCGGCAGTACATCTCGACGAAAATTGAAGCATGAATCCAGTCTCCGAGAGCGTCTTGAACAGCAAATACGTCGCAACGCACTGTATCAGATTCAAAACATGGGGTGCGACGATTCTTTCATTGACGAAGAATTTCTAGGTAACAGTTCCTGTCCTTTGACCCCAAATCGTCCTCCAGCTGCACAACAACGGTGCGTGCGATTTAGCAGCAGCAACTGTTCCTCATGAAATCCGACCCAAACAACCGCTTGTGTAAAAACGTTCAGTTGGAATCCGCTCGAAAATGTGGGGCATTTGTTTTGGGCAGCCAATTTCGAAGTTCGTTTATCACGTCAGCATGAGCCGAGCTACCTGCCAGATTTCGCCATTGATTTGGGTCGTTCTGCATGTCGTACAACTCCTCGCCACCATCAGAGTAACGAATGTAGTGGTGACGTTTTGAGCGAACCGCATGATTCACACCGAGCCAGTGGGGCGAATGCGTGATGACAGCTGGATAAGGCCAATCGGCGTGGGGCGTACTGACAAGCGATGCGAAGCTGCGTCCCTCAAGTTGTGTGTTTTCCGGCAAGCCACATAAATCCAGCAACGTTGGATAAAGGTCAAGCAGGCTAACCGGGCTCTTGCAGATCTTTCCATGAGCGGGAGCCCCTGAAGGCAACTTGCCCGGCGCGTAGACAATCAATGGTGTACGAGTCGTCTGCTCCCAGAGCGCCGACTTTGCGATTTTCTTTTCGCCAACGTCATAGCCGTGATCGCCCCAAAGGACGACAATGGTGTTGTCGCGATAACGGCTTTGTTCAAGTGCATCAAGCACATGCCCCACGCAGGCATCGGCGAAGGAGTCAGCTGCGAGGCAACCTTGAACAGCTTCCTTCCATTTGCCACTTTCACGAATGTGCTTGATATGGCGTTCGCCCATTCGCCGACCAATGGCAGGGATGTCGTCGAAGTCATCGGACCTGTAGGGCGGGAGTTCGATGTCTTTGAGGGGATGCATGTCGAAGAATTTCTTCGGGGCATACCAGGGAAGGTGAGGCAGGTAGATGCCACAACCGAGGAAAAAGGGTTGATCGTGATCTCGCCCCAGGAACTGGGCAGCACCTTCGGCGGTCTTCCAATCCGGATTCGCCTCGATGGGATAATCAGTCGGCCCCCAGTCGATAAGCCGGGCGAGGATAGGGTTGGATTCGAACTTGGGCCGGAGACCGTGTTTGTAACGATCACCCGGGGGAGGCGGAACGGCGCCTGTGCGAGTGGAATAAACATGATCCCACGCAGCTGCATCAGAGAATTTGCCATGTGCCTGATGATAAAGTTTACCTCCACCCCAAGCGAGATACCCATGCTGGCGGAAATACTGCGGAAGGGTCACCCAGTCCGTGTACTGCGGCATGTCGCGAAACCAATTCAGATTGCCATAGATGCCGGTCGTCGATGGCCGTAGCCCTGTCATGATTGCGGTACGCGACGGATGGCACAGCGGCGCGGCACAATACGCCTGCTCGAACAACACACCCTTTTTGGCTAACGCGTCGATGTTCGGTGTCTTCGCCTGAGGATGGCCTCCCAAACAACCGACCCAGTTGTTCAAATCGTCGACAGCAAGAAAAAGCACGTTCGGTGGGTTGTCCTTGGCAAAACCGGGACAAGCCAACAACAGAAAGCACAATGTGGTAAGAAAGGTTTTCATCTCAGTTGCTCCATCAAGGTTTACTTTTTCCGCTTGCGCGTATTTTGATTTGTATCGGGGGCGTCCCCCGATGTCGCTGGAACGGGCTGCACCGATAGCCAGTCAAGTTGAGGCCAGTTCTGCAAGACCGTCTTCTGCTGAGATCCGGGCGTACTGCGTCCTTTTCTGACATATTCGCTGGCGAGAGCGGTCAATCCCGCAACGACTTCGGGACGCTTCTCAATCAGATTGGTCGTCTCATCCGGGTCAGCCTGCATGTTGTAAAGCTGGCGATTCGCTGTACTGAATGACTTCTGTTCGATCGTGCCGTTGTACCTGCTGCTGCGTTGCCCAGCTGCGTAACCGTTCCCTCCAGATCCAGCGTGCAACAGCAATTTCCAGTCACCCCTGCGAATCGCAAATCGCCCCGTCGATGAGTGATGGATGATCGCATGATCTTCTCGCGAGTCACCACTTTCACCCTGCATCAACGGAAGAATGGAAACGCTATCGACACCCTGATCGTGGGGCAGTTCGACCGAAACCATTTCCGCAAACGTCGCCATCATGTCGACCAGACAGAACGGAGTGTCGCACTTCGATCCGGGCTCGATCACGCCTGGCCAACGGGCGATGAAAGGTACTCGATGTCCGCCTTCCCAGTTGTCGCGTTTGGCTCCCAAGAAGTGCGAGGAACTGTCGTGACCAAACTCATTCCGGCGTTGATACATGTTGGTCTCAGGTCCATTGTCGCTGGTCACAATCACCAGAGTGTTGTCTGAGAGTTTCAACCGATCCAACTCATCCATCACCCTTCCTATGTGATGATCCACCTCCACCATGAAATCGCCATAGATATCCAATTTGCTCTTACCGACGAAAGCATCACCGGGCGCGTGAGGTGTGTGAGGTGCATTGAGCGGCATGTAAACGAAAAAGGGACTTTGCTTGTTGCGTTGCAGGAAGGAGATAACCTCGTCAGTCAACGTCGGCATGACATGTTTGTGCCGCCACCCACGGGCCGCTGGCCCCTGCCGACCACCTTTGTCTTCTTCCTTCAAGCTGGACGTAGGTTGCTCGGTGACACGGTCATTCCGAATGAAAACGTAGGGGGGCATGTCCAAAGATGCGGCAATCCCGAAGTACTCATCGAATCCGTTGACGATGGCCGTGTTCTGAATTGGTTTGGTGAAATCGATTCCCTCCGACGTGTTACGCATGCTGTAGCCATTTTCTCCGCGAATTCCTCCGGCCCAGTCCATTCCCAGATGCCACTTCCCAATGCAGGCAGTCCGATAGCCCTTGCCCTGGAATAGATCCGCCACTGTCATGCGTTCTTTCTCGATGAGTGGCTGTGAGAAGCCACCGAGAACGCCACTCTTCAATCCGGTTCGCCACGCGTAGCGGCCGGTCAGCAGGGCATAGCGTGAAGGTGTACAGACAGCGGAGGCCGAATGCGCATCCGTAAAACGCATGCCGGCCTTAGCGAGTCGGTCAAGATTTGGCGTATGGATTTTGGATTTGGCGTCGTAGCAGGTGACGTCGCCATAGCCCATATCATCAGCAAAAATCAAAACGACGTTCGGTGAGGATGCAACAGCAACCGAAGTCAGGCCGGCTACCACGAACAAGAAAAGTGTGAGACTGTGTTTCACGTTTGCCTTTTGAATCGAAAGGTTGGGGAGTAAGCCAAATCCATGTTGCAGCTCTCTAGCAGCGCTGCGGATTCGGCATCAGAAATATGTGGACGGTGTATTCCGACGTACCTGCGTCATGACCACTGACTACCTTCGGGGAATGGCTGGTACATGATGATCAATCATTCGAAGTTTTGAGATACTTGTCGAACCAATTGAGTTCCATTTTCAGGATTGTATCCTGATGCTCACCATAGATACCGTAATGTGTCATATTCTCGATAACATGGTACTCAAAGGGTGAGCCGTTCTCCTCGACGATCTGCGCCACACGCCCACCTTGCTGGGTGATGTCCATCAGCTCCTCCTTGCCTGCATCGATGATCATCAGTGGCGTCTTAATCTTCTCCACCGCCTGGAACACATCGTAGACGGCGTTCTTCGACGGGTTGTATCGCATGTGCTTGTAAGCCGCCATGGTCCCACCCGGCGCTCCGGTCTTGAAGGGAACCGGTTCAACATCGCCACGAGCCTGACGAGCCATCANGGTGTAGGCATGCTGATAGTACGGAAGACCGCGNTGCCCTCCCATGCCTGGCACCTGTGCGACCGCGCATTTGACACGCGGGTCCTTCGCAGCAATCCAGGTTGCCAGACCACCACCATAGCTGGTGCCAAATACTCCGATGCGTTCGAAGTTGACNTTCGGTTCCCCTGCGATGAAGCCGATGGCGTTTCGGATATCGGTGACCTGGTCACCAAAGTCCATCTGCCAGCGGATTGCGCGTGTCTTGACGGCGACATTGCCCTCGGCGTCCGGTTCCGGCATTTCCTCCAGCATCATCAATCGGCTGTCGCTCTCGCCCCAGCCGCGGTAGTCGAAGTTGAGGAAGGCGTAGCCGCGCCGGGCACTCNCNACGGCAAGCTTGATCGACCACGGCATCTTCTTCACTCCACCCGTACCATGCACGAAGACAATAGCAGGCAGCTTGGCATCCGCGTTGACATTCTTTGGCAGGTACACGTCGCCGGCCATTCGCGTTCCATCGCTCCAGATCACCACCTGCTTGCGTGCCACGTCGTCGGGCAGGGGCGGGTAGGGCCTGGCCTTCCAGGCGGCTCGCGACATGTCTTCCTGCGCGTAGGAAGGAAGGTTGAAAGGTAGTGCCAGCAGACACAAGCCAACNGCAAGGATTTGATTTCGACTCATTATTNTTCTCGGTTCCATTTTCAGGTTACTCAGTTCCCGCGCCCATGCGATCGATTTCATCCTCTCCGGGGAGGCCATAAGAGATCAGGGAACCTTTTAGTTGTTGCTTCAGGAATAGAATGCTCCCGGTCCCGACGTAGATTCGGCCCCGCGAGATCGACGGCCCGCTCCACACCGTGCCGACGTAGAGTTCCTTGGCAGTCCTTCCGGTCACCGCATCGACTACGACCAGACGCTCGCTGACGGTGCTCGTGAAGCAAGCGATGCCGCCAGCGTTCACGGCGATGCCCGAAGCGATTGGATCTCCNCCGTCGTAACCGGGCACGCGAATGCGTGGCCGCTCGTGTCGCCAATGCTCATCTGCAAGGTTAGCCGACAGACAAACGACGCGGCCGGCTTCCGGCCAACCCGGCGTGATGGTTGTACTGGTGAGCCAGTCGATACCATTGGTGAAGATGCGTTTTCCGTCGGTGGCGCAGCCGGTCTGAATCCCGCCAATCGTACTGGGTAACGCGATCATCCGAGGATGGCGTTTCGGATCCAATGGGTACTTCGGTTTGCCGGTGTAAACTGGCGTGTTCCCAAGGATTCGCCCGTCGCCGGAGTAGAGCAGGTAAAAGCCTCCATTCTTGCAGCCGACGCCGAGCACCGTCGCGGGCGAGCCATCAGNCGCTGGCAGCGAATAGATTTTTGGCGTGTCACCAACCGAACAGTCTTTGTAGGNCCCTGACGCCGGATCATACCCAGCCATTGCATGGTTGAAGACGTCGTTCTTATTCAACTGGGTTACCCATTTCTCATCGCCACTCTTCACGTCGACGGCGATAACGGCAGCGGAGTATTTGGTGTAGAGCCGAGGGTCNTCCTCCGTCGGCTCTCTCGGTGAGTTGTGCACATCAGTTCCGAAGAAGATCGTGCCCGTGGCCGCATCATAGGACGGTGTGGACCAGACCGAACTCGTCGACGGCCCATAGTGGTAGTTTCGTGTGCCTTTGACATCCTTGATGGCGATCGGCTTGCTGTACTTTCGAGGCTTCTCACCGACCTCGTACTTCCACACCACTTCACCGTCGTCCGAATCGAAAGCGACGACAAAACCACGTCCCTGGCAGCAAGGATAGTTCGGATCGACGGGCTGCGAATGCTCGTAACCGCCCCCACCCACGATGATTTTCCCGTCCGCCAGAATTGCCGAAGCATTGAAAAGATTGGCGGCGTAGTGATTGGGGAAACCTGGTGCTCGGGTGTCAACCTTCCACAGCNCCCTGCCGGTCAGCCGGTCGAGTGCATAGAAGACGCCGGCATTATTGCCGACATATACGGCCTTGTCCGTCACCAGCGGGGACGCGAGGAAGCCANCGCCAGCATCNATCCGATTGAGACCGCCCTTCGGCAGCTCCGCCATCGCTCCTTCACCAGGACGGAACACCCAGGCCACCTGACCATTCGGTTTGAGCTTGTAAAAGGCGGGGTAAGATCCCGTGCCGAAGTAAACATAGCCGTTGACCACGGCCGGCGTTCCGTGGATTACGCCGACCTCCGCCGTCNAACCAGCCGGTGGAAACCGCCATTTTTCGACCAGCTGCGGAGCCGTTTGCGGCGTCAGTGTTTTCTCATCAGCGTTGTATCTCCAACCACGCACCCCGTTGTTGTAGCTCTCCCAATCGGCGCCGACCACAGGCGGAATGCTCTGTCCCCCAGCCTTTGCTGTCAGGCCTGTGACGACGAGTGCGATGACAGCGACACGCACACTCAATGTTTGGAATTGCCGTGATTGCGGATAGCTTGGGAAACTCATTTCTAACGCCAATGGTGGAGTNTATTTTGATTTATCAACGTCATATCGAANTTTCTGGTGCCCAACGAANCTGGCCTACGAGTCGCATGGGATCGNAAACCCGTAGCGGCCNGTCAGCAGNGAATAGCGTGAAGGTGTACAGATAGCAGAGACCGAAGTCNGGATGNNGACCAGAACGGANCAGAATGCGAGTTTGGTTTTCATAGCNANATGAGNCAGGACGTGCTGTCTCTGCACCGCGAAAAGCTGAACGGTTTTGGTAAAGAAAGGTTAACAGGATGTGGATCCAAAAGGATGTGTCTTCATGTCACTCTTTGTGTCGTCATGTCACTCTTCTGAGGTTTAACCTCTTGCGTGCAGAGCGTGTTGCCGACTGACGCCAATTCACGCAAGTATCTCAAACCCCTTGCGTTGTTCTCGGCTCTGCATCGCNTTGGCTACGTCGTCGCCGACAATCTGCTCAGTCGCCAAATCCCAAGTGAGCTTGCGACCTAGCTGGAGACAGAGATTGGCCAGATGCAAGATCGACACGGCACGGTGGTGGCTAAACGCGTCGGAAATGGGAAGATCGCGACTCTTGACGCATTCAAAGAAATTGCCCATGTGATTACCCGGCCGCTTGCCTCGATAAAGTTCGCTAATCGCTCGCTCGGGCAACGGATCATCTTTCAACTGGTCAACCGGTTTGCCAAATATTCCACCACGATTGACAAAGAACCTGCCTTTGGCCCCCTCGAGCATGATCCCTTGTCGCTGCCCGGTTACCAACTGGAGCTCAACACCGTTGGGCATCTTGCACAGAACATCGAACTGGGCCGGCATGTTGTAGCCGTTGGCGATCNTGGGGATGTCGCCTTTGCCTTCGAGTGTGACGAGTCCCTTCTGAGGCAAGTCGATTGCCCATAAGGCTATGTCGACATGATGAGCACCCCAGTCAGTCATCTGGCCGCCGGCATACTCACGCCACCAGCGGAAATTCACATGACANCGTTCGGCTGTGTAGGGAACCAAGGGAGCTTGTCCTAGCCACAT
This sequence comes from Rhodopirellula sp., assembly GCA_002689655.1. Classification (GTDB taxonomy): domain Bacteria; phylum Planctomycetota; class Planctomycetia; order Pirellulales; family Pirellulaceae; genus Rubripirellula. The sequence goes on from NZHC01000145.1 coordinate 29,151, forward strand.
ATTCCAATCGAGTGCGGTCGGGGTGGCACTTGTGGAAAACGGGCCACCCGATTGTCCACCACCAGTTGAGGCAATGACGCGTTTCAGTTCGCCAATTCGACCATCGCGTACCATGGCAACCGCCTGCAGGAAACGACCGCCAAACTCACTTCGCTGTTGTGTGCCTACTTGCAACACACGCCCTGTTTGCTCGACAACTTTACAAATCAACTTCCCCTCATCGATTGTCAAAGTCAACGGCTTTTCACAATAGACATCTTTGCCGGCCTGCATCGCTTCGATGGCAATCTTCGTATGCCAATGATCAGGCGTGGCAATGGTCACCACGTCGATGTCGTTGCGTTCAAGCAACTTTCGATAATCGGTAAAGTGCGTTTTTCCATTCGGCTGACCGCGCAGATGATTCTTGTCGACATCGCAACGCGCGACAATTTCACCAAACTTACTCGCGTTGCCAGCGATCGAACGACCTCGTCCTCCAAGCCCAATCGCTCCAACCAGTGGACGATCGTTCTTAGCCTTCGTTTCGTCGCAATAGGCCTGCTCGCCAGTGAAAAAACAGGGCGTCGCAAGACCAGCAGTAAGGCCAGACGTGTGAGATAAGAATCGACGACGAGTCTGATTTTCGGCAGCCACTAGCATCTCCAACAAACAGGGATTTCGTTCTCATTCGAACTATCTACGATCAGTATTTTTTACCAAATGCCAGTCCTCGATCTTCTTTTTCATCCTCTTGACGACATCCGGATTCGCTCCAGCCAGATCCTTTTTTTGGAAGGATCATTTTTNAAATTATACAACCGGACGGGCACCGTATCCCACGTGTGGACAATCTTGTATCTCGTGGNGTCTTTTCCTGCATAGCGAACCAGTAGCTTCCAATTGTCTTCAATACACCAGAGATATTGCAGCGTACTGTCGGGATCTCCCGGTGTCATATCCTGGATCGAATTCGTAACGCCGAATACAAGCCTTCGCTTGCGACGGGCCTCGGCGTTGNGCAAATTAATGCCCTGCAGATTCTCAGGCGCCTTCAGATCGGCAGCTGCAGCAATCGTCAGAAAGATGTCGATCGCATGGGCTAGCGTTCTCTGTGAGTTTAACTGCCGCACGTGGCCCGGCCAGGAAACCATGATGGGGGAGCGGATTCCATTTTCAAANGGCGATCCCTTGGAACGCAGGGTAAAATTCTTCCCTGACTTCTGATTCGGGTTGCTTGCGCTCGTGCTCGCCGCCGCCCAACCGTTTTCCCAGATGTAGGTCACCATGGTGTTTTCAGTAAGGTTCTTCTTATCCAGATAACCGAGCAACTGTTCGCTGGTCTCATCAAACCACTCACACATCGCGTAATAGTTTGCGACATCCTCGGCCCGTCCGGGCTCGGTGTATTTTTCAGTAATCGCGGCCGGCGGGATCTGCCTCTGCCGCACCTTCGGCGACGTGAGTGAGAATCCTGACGAACGAGGCTCCCGGATTGGGCATGTCAGGATTGAGGCGTCGTTTTTCCTTCCAAAGCTGGCCGACGCGGACGCGTTCTTCGGGTTTGAGCCCGGCCATGATGCGGTCGACGTACGGCTGATGGTTGTCTCCTTCGTAGCCTTTGGGAATAGGATTCCTGTCGATGCTCGCGAGGAGCCTCGCGGTATCGGATGTGCCGGGGGCGGGCCGAGCAGGTGTATTCTCATGCGGCTTCTTCTTCGCAGCGTCCGGTTCTTCGGGGGCGGCCCATTCTGGGGCGTCTGCCATGACACTTCGGTAGATGGTCGCGGCTTGTTTTTTCAAGCGGGCGGCGAGTTCGGGTCGCTCTTTCGCAATGTCGTTTTGCTGACCGGGATCCTTGGAGAGGTCATACAGTTGGACACGACCAAGTCCGCTCTTTTTGAGCTCCGGGATCCAGGACTCCTGGAAATAGAACAATCTGCGGTGTTGATCCCTCAGCCGATTGGCTTCGGGATTGGCGAATTTCCCGTTGAACATTCGAGAGCGAAGATCCATTCCGCCCAGCTCTTTCTCAAGATCATCGCCAAGGACTTCTTTGACTTGCTCCATNAGTCGATTGGCGGTTTTGAAGTCGATTGGCGATTTCGCAGTGCTGGAAGCGAAAAGTGTGTGGTCNCCCACTCTCATGACCATGCTTGTCCCGGCCATCCAAAAAAGAGGCTGATGCCTCTTGAACGAACCGGAGCCAGTGAGCAACGGTGCGAGGTCGGAGCCGTCGAGATGCACGTCCTCGGGTTTGTCGATGCCGATCAGACCACACAGAGTGGGGAGAAGGTCAACGACTCCAGCNGGTTCCTTCTCGACTCGTCCGCCCGGGATCCCGTCTTTCCAGTAGAAGATGCCCGGGACGCGATGCCCNCCTTCGAAGAGCGNNCCCTTCTTGCCNCGCAGTTCACCGTTTCGNTTTTGCAGGTAGCTGCCGTTATCGGAAGCGTAGATAATGATGGTGTTGTCGAGCTCACCGAGTTTTTCGAGCTTTGCAACGAGTCGTCCGATGGCTCGATCTGTATTGTCGATCGTGCCACTGTAGATGGCTTCCCGCTGGTTGAGCCCGCCATACTGAGAAACGATCTCGTCAGGCGCCGCAATCGGATCGTGCGGTTCATTGAACCAGAGATTCACAAAGAAGGGTTCGTCGCCGTCACGCTTTTGATCGATCCAGGTAAGAGCTTCGTCGACCACGATCTGGCAGGAATAACCTTTCATCTCTCCCACGCGTTTGCCATTGCGCAGGAAGTTGGTCGGGTTCTCGTGACTGCGACCCGGGCCGTTGACGACACCGAACCAATAGTCAAAGCCATGATCAGAGGGTGTCGGATTATCGCGATTCTGGACAGGCATGCCGAGGTGCCACTTGCCAAAGTGAGCCGTGGCATAGCGGTTTTCCTTGAGCACTTCGGCGATGGTTGTTTCGCTCTTCAGGAGGTGCATCCGGTGAAAACGCTCGTCGAGGACCGAGTAGACTCCAGTGCGACAGTGTTGGCGTCCCGTCAGAAAGGTAGCCCGGGACGGGGAACAGGTTGGGGCGCCCGAGTGGAAGTCGGTGAAACGCACGCCACCAGCAGCCAGCTTGTCGAGAACCGGTGTCTTGACGGGACCGTCGTAGCAGCCGATGTCGCGGTAGCCAAGATCGTCGACGTAGAGCGTGACGACATTGGGACGCTGCTCAGCAGCGACTTCAGGCATAGCCGCCGCCAAGAGGGAAAGCAGAAGGCGTAGCAGCAGAGGGAGTCGATAGGAAGCTGGTTGCATCGTTGGATGTCAAATGTTGAACGAGTTCATGTTGAAAGCCAGGTGGCACATTACCAGTCTTTTATTACTACCGGTGGATTCATAAATTACCGTTAAAATCCATCGGGGTTGGTTGGTATTCTGTAACAAAATTGCCAGCTGCCTCATCGCAATAGCGACCCGGTTGCAAGTATCAAATCGGGGCATTTTACCTCCAACGAAGCCAATCAGTGAGCAGCCCTGACCAAGCATTTTCACTGCAGCTTCACTAAAATAAAAAAAAATCTGACACTGACTGATTAGACTTGGGGTGCCCGAATCGTTGCCCCAGACAGTTTTCAGGACGGCTAATATCGGGTACCAACCCGCCCCATCCCCGATGGTTTGGATAAAACACCTGCCCAACCTGCTGGCCGAACAGGACAGATGCAACCCCCACTCAACCTACCGGGCGATGATGACTTGCGAGTCCTGAGTGGCTGGCGATGCCGAACCAACAGGACCACCACGGCGTACCGTTGCTGAGCGATGTAGCCTCACCACCCAATTTTCAGTGGTTCTAACCATGCACGAACACGCCCATGAAATGACCCTCGGCCTGGCGTTTTTTCTAGGGGCAATCCACGCGTTGGAACCCGGACACGGGAAAACGGCGATGCTGGTTTACCTGTCGGGTGAACGACGTGGATTCTGGCATCCCGTGGTCATGGGACTTTCCAGCGCAGTAGCGCATTCAGTTTCACTGCTTGCAATCGCCTTCATCGTCCATATGACACAACACGCCATTACCGGCGATCATCACCACGAAGACGAGAAGATCATATCGATCATGCGGTGGATCAGCGGATTGCTGGTTCTTGCCGTAGGAATCTGGATGCTTGTTTCGGCGTCTTGGTTCAAGCAAAAAACATGTGGCTGCAAGCATCACAGTGAGCACTCATGCGATGCCAAAACACCGTCACAGAAACGCAGTTATTCGATGAGTGCCCTGCTGGGAGTTGCGTTCGGACTATTGCCATGCCCATCAGCTTTGGCCGCCTACTTCACTGGCATCGCCACCGGCATGCCAGTGGCTGCCTACGCCGTAATCGCGTTGTTCGCAGCAGGGATCGCCAGTTCCTTGACAGTGGTAGGTTTGCTTGTTCAGAAGTTCGGCGACCGCCTATTCAAGCAGAAAGGACGGCTTGCCAGATTACCATGGGCTCATATTCGTGCGCTGGTCATTTTGATGGTCGGCGTGATCTACACCTACCATGCTGCGATGGGCTGAAGGCAGCCCTGAACCTGGACCTTCCATCGCTCGAAAACCAAACACCAAGCTTGCGTGAATTGGCGATCAACAAGGCGACTGGGCGATCAGAAGATAAATGACGGCATAGCAGCGGAATGCGCTGCCCCAAAGCGATCGACGCCATCATGCCGCCTCCCCGGTTGCCGCCGTCTCCTCGGTTAAGCCGTCTCCACGGTCAAGCCGTCTGGTTCGCAGGCATGGCTGTGCCGCCATCAGCGATGCTCCATTTCTTGAAAAAGAAAGCCAGCTGAACTTGACAAAACCGCGAACACACCTATACTTGCACAATAATGCAACTGTGAAATCATGAAGAAACAAGACACAACATCAGACCGACCGGACGACGAAGATGAGCCATCTTGCAGCACCGGCGATCACCAACACCAACCAGCCGACGTAAACGATGCCACTTGCCAGCGTGCTGCGGCGATCTTTCGCGCTCTGGGAGACCCTCAGAGACTGAGACTGTTGATCATGCTTGAGGCACGAGAGTGCTGTGTTTCCGAACTTGCCAACGTCCTGGGTGAACCGTTGCCAGCCATCTCACAGCGTTTGAGGATCCTCAAGAGTGAACGGATTGTCGGGTCTCGACGAGAGGGCAAGCACGTCTTTTATAGCTTGGCTGATGGACATATCTCGCGACTAGTGACTAACGGGGTCATGCACGCGATGGAAGATTCCTGACCCAAGTTCAAAATGCGAAACTACACATTTCCCCCCCTTCATCACGGAGACTACGATGAGCCATACACACGAAAACCATGATCACCAGCACGGCCCTGACTGTGAACACACTGGCATTGAACACGATGGGCACGTTGATTACCTGCACGATGGTCACTTACATCATATGGCTGAGGACGGGTCAGTGGTTGAGCACAAAATCGAAGTGAGCGAAACCAATCCGGATGCCTGCACACCAGCACATCAATGCGGTTGCCATGACTCCAATCACGTCCATGGCCCGGGCTGCGGCCACGAACCGGTTCCCCACGGCGATCACATCGATTACTTGGTCGATGGACATCTGCATCACCCGCACGGTGATCACTGCGATGACCATGGACCGATCTCAGTGATAAGTTAGACAGATCGCTCGAAAAAGCGTTTCTGTTTGATTGAGCCCCAAAGCGATCGAAGCAAGGCGCGGCGACCTACGCCGCACTTTTTCGGGGTTAAGCTCGTGCAGTGTGCGTACGAACAGCCACGCAAACTGGGCTAATGGAAGACTCCATTTCGCGTACCAGCAGTTCACCCGATGCGTGATGCGACCTCAACGATCGACGTTGTCCGTTGGCACGAAGTGCCTAGACGAAAGAACAGCTGGCGTGTTGATCCACTGTTCAAGCATTGAATGATCAGGTGATGCATCACTGCCTCCCCACAGTGAGGTGGCTCAACTTCTCAACCACGCGGGAGGAATCACTGCATTGTGAAACTGAGCTTCCCCTCAGATTACCGATACGTTCTCTGCGGTACTGTTTCTTGCACAGCAGCGCTAGATCGACACCGAGAAGCACTCATTTCAAGAACAAAGCAAGGAGATGGTGGAGCAACTGCTTCATGACCGATCGATGTTACTGAGGCAGGCGGATTGCGGAGGCATTCAGTAGATTCGCTTGGCAAACCATATCACTTGGCATCAACCTTGCCAGACCCCGACGACGGCAATTCAGTGATTCGTGGAATGCCCACCGCTTCTTTGTCTGAAGCCCCCGATTCGTCTGTGGGTGGTGGGACGGGGACCGTTGCCAGCCCCGGATAAAACAGCATCGATGACTCGGCAGACCTTACAGCGTCCGGGTCGATCGTTCTCAACCTCTCAAGTGCTTTCGCAGCAGCCGGTAAAGGACAGCATTTCAAGTAGAGAACAGTCGCCTGCTTCACCAAGCGATGCTCTTCGGTTAGACGCCTAAACAATTGCACGATCGTGTCCATCGCACCCCAGTCTTCCCAGCGGGCCAAATCGGGAATAACAAGATCAGCCAAGGATGGACGACTCAACACATGCCTCAACGATTGGGCCAGACGTTCACGGGAAATGATTTTCAGGTCGGTCCCCTGTACCCTTATCGCATTAATCGCCGCAAATGAATCTAGATACTCAGCTTCGGGATTCGCCAAGTAGTCGCGTTCAATACGAGCCAAGGCTTGCTCGCCACCGAGTGTGATAAAGCAGGAAATCGCAGCATCCATCCCAACTTCAAATGTCAGATTATCTTTGCTTTTGCGGCGCACTTCGTGGAATAGCCTTGCATCCGAAGCCTTCCCGCACTGGCTTAAAAAAGTCCAACAAAGCCGGCGGCGATGCCGGGTCACGGTAGGATCCAAAAGCGTGGCAATTACCCAGCTCCGATCCAACTTACCGCTCAAGGCTGCGATCTCCGTCAATGATGCGTCGGCAAATTCGTTGTATGCATCGGAAACAACGAGGGGGTCCGAATGCTGAAGGAAACTTAGAAAGTGCTCCAACCGCTCCGCACCGCTACCTTTCAAGTCACGCAGACTTAAAAGATAAGGCACAGCAGCTTTTGATATGCTCTTTGCCGGCGACCACTGGGGGCGTTCCTGACCGTAACCAACAAGCCAGAACAATTCACCTTTGACAGGCGGATTCTTGGCGGTAACCTCGATCAACGAATCTTTCAGATCGGAGTCACCTTTGACGACTGCCGTGATTCGCATTGGATAAGTCCCAGAGCCATCTAAAGCTTCATTTTCTGACACAAAGCACGCCATCACAGCAACTGCACCCTCTTCGATGTCGTCGCTCAAAGTTGGCGCGAGTGCAGAACAAAAAGGGCACGCGTCAGCCACCGTATCCAAACTGGCCAGACAGGCGACGATGAGCAAAGGTAACTTCGCAAGCAAGCAAGGCCCCGCGAACCAAGCTTTCCATCTATGCCAAGTTCGTGCCACACTTGCTACGCCATTAAGCTCGTCACGATCGTAAACGTGAGTGGCAAATTTATTCAAATTAATCGCTAGCCTCCGCTACCCGATGCACAAAGTCTCTTCCTGCCTGTCCCCCCAACCCACTTCGATGATGCACAGTAGCTAACCTGAGCCAAATCAGGCAACAGGAATGCAGGAACCAGATATGCAGAGCGAATCATCATGAGGGGAAAAAGCTGCTCACAGGGCCGTACTTAACGCCGTCTCAACACACGCGAAATCTAGGTGGCATTTCTTCGAATCAGAGAAAAGCGAGTCGAAACGTTCGATGCTGCCATGCGAAACCCTCGGAAGCATCACCCAAACTACGAGGAAACACATCAACCACGACGAAACCACGCCCTGAATTCGAAGATACGCATCAACTTATGAGCAAAGCCCCAACCTCAATCCCAAACCCCGATCCCAAGGCGTTGCCGAATACCAAGGCGTCATCCGCGAAGGCAGTTCAGGCCCCTGAGGAGGCAGGAGCGGTGGCTATCAACATGCCGCGATGCTCAAAGCGAGCAAATCCTAACTAATAACGTTACGATCGCCCCCATAGTAGCCAATCCAAAGAGAAACTTTTCCACCCGATTCAATTCGCTCTCTCTTCTACCAAAAAATTCACCTTTTGCTTACCAGCTCTCAAAGCAACTAAACCTGGTGTTAGACCTGAATACAAAGCCCTTTGCGTCACAGGTCATGGGCACGTGAGTGGCTTGCCAACGGCCAGCATCTTGGACGGCAATCACGGTCTTGGACAGCGTTCACCACCGGGATAAATCTGCAGAACATTCATTCACAACCCGTGGAGCCAACCCGAATTTTTAGCTATAACACGAGTACGAAAAACGGATGCAGAAGACACTTCGAGACTTTTCACAACGGCGGAAGCTTGGACACGACAGAAGATGAAGAAAGCATTTTCCGCCGGGCCATCAAGCTCAAAAGCCTTGCCGCGCGGACGGCATTCATAAATGAGGTTTGTGGCGAAGATACAGCACAGACGAAACGTGTGGTCAAATTGCTCACAGCCGATGCAACCGACTGGTCACAGTTTGATAACTTTGTGAATGAGCACACCACTCAAGACATCGCACAAAGCACGAAACCAACGGTTAAAAACTACCAGATCGGTGAGGAAATTGGGCGGGGAAGCACGGCAATTGTATTTTCGGCTGAACAGTTGAAACCTTTCTCCCGCACAGTCGCGCTCAAAATCATTCGTACAAACCATCTGGCATCTGAAACTCGTCAACGATTTAGATTAGAACAGGATACCCTTGCTAAACTAAACCATGTAAACATTGCAACGATCTACCACGCGGGGCTGACAGACGCGGGCAACCCGTACGTAGCGATGGAGTTGGTAAAGGGCTTGCCACTCACCACTTACTGCCGACGGCACGAATTAAACATCAAGGAACGGTTGAAGCTATTCGTCAGCTTATGTGATGGAATCGAATATGCACATCGCAGTGGGATCGTTCATCGGGATCTTAAACCAGCGAATATTCTTGTCTCAGAAACGCTTCAAGGCCCGCGTCTGAAGGTCATTGACTTTGGAATCGCGAAACAATTGCTGGCCTTTGATGACGGCGTCGAACTAACCCAAGAATCGCAGATCATGGGCACCCTGCACTACATGAGTCCGGAACAAGCAGCGGGTGCCAGCAGCAAGGTGAGGTTCCCATCAGATATTTTTGCATTGGGCGTGATACTGCATGAACTGTTAATCGACCGAATTCCACTTGCAGCAGAGTTCAAATCGGCAAGCACGCTCGAGGAACACCTCAAGTGCATCCGTGATACGGTTCCTAAGCCGGTAAGCGACACGTTTGCTGCTCTCCCGGATGCTGTGGAAATTGCAAGAAAACGGGGAACGACAGCGGACAGTCTTAGAGATGAAATCGCGCCAGAGTTAGATCACATTGTTTCACGAATGCTTGAGAAACAATATTCCAGACGTTACCCAAATGTTACAGCGGTGAAAGACGATCTTGGCGACTACCTCGCCGGCATGCCGACCGCCGGCTCGCAGAGCCGCAACAAATTCACATTAGAACGAATGCGGTATGCAGCAGCGATCATGTCCACCGCCTGCCTGCTGGCTACCGTTGTAGCATCACTTTTCGGCAACTCTCATTTCAGAGCCGAAGTTGGGAAAACGCAACGTCCATCACGCCTCGCGAAATCGAAGAAACTCGCTTCGGAAGCATCGGTGGATCACGTTGAACGCTCAAAGTTGCCCGAGTTGAAACCCCGGGCTGGCGATATACCACCAATACCACTGGTTACTTCACATTCACCACTCACCGGTGAAAAACAAACCGATCCTCAGATCACGCCTGACAGCCCCCTTTCTATCCAATTACTTGAATCAGCAGCTTCACTAGAGATGGAGTTCAAGCCAATCCAACCTGGTACGTTCACTGGATGGCTTGGCAATAAGCCGACCGAGATTACTCTTACAAGACCGTTCAGTTTAGGGGTTCATGAAGTCACCCAAGATCAGTACGAGAGATTGATGGGGATTAACCCGAGTCGGTTTAAGGGTGCAAACAAACCTGTTACCAACGTGAGTTGGTTTGACGCATTTGAGTTCTGCCGCAAGTTGTCGGCCTTACCTGCCGAGAAGGCAGCAGGGAACATTTATCGTTTGCCGACGGCAGCTGAATGGGAATATGCTTGTCGAGCAGGAACAAAGACAGACTACAGTTTCGGTGACGCTCACTCGGACTTGGCGACTTACGCCTGGTACAAAAGTAAGTCAAATGCCACGACTCACTCCGTAGGTAGCAAGCAAGCCAATGCCTGGGGGCTTTATGACATGCATGGAAACGCCTCGGAGTGGACTCGCGATTGGCACGAGTCGTCAGCATGGAGAGCACATTACACCGGCAGTGCGGTAAGCGACCCAAGTGGCCCGGTATTCGGGCCTGGACGAGTGGTCCGAGGTGGCAGTATTTTCTCCCAGGCTGAACACTGTCGATCGGCCATCGAGGTAATCGGTGTACCATCCAAAAGTTTCGATGATGGCGGCTTTCGGGTGGCGTTGACTGCCGGACCACTGAAACTGCCCGAGTCTGCAGACGCACTTGGCATGAAATTCGAACAATTGCCAGCCGGCACCTTCAACATGGGGCATGGTGATACCCAACACGAGGTTACTTTTTCGAAGCCTATTAACATGGGTGTACATGAAGTCACTCAACAACAGTATCAACGAATCATGGGTTACAACCCGAGCATCTTCAACGCTAAAGACAATCCCGTCGACAACGTAAGCTGGGAAGATGCAGTTGAGTTCTGCCAACGACTTTCAGCACTCACCGCAGAGCAGACAGCGGGGAATGTTTATCGCTTACCAACGGAAGCTGAGTGGGAGTATGCCTGCCGAGCGGGAACAACGACAGCCTACAGTTTTGGTGACGACCTCACGCAATTAGACAATTACGCTTGGTACCGAAAAAATTCAGGTGGCACATCGCACCCCATAGGTAGCAAGCAACCCAATGACTGGGGGCTGCATGACTTGCACGGCAACCTCTGGGAGTGGTGCCAAAATTATACCGGCCCATACACGAGCAGCGCAATTACCGATCCCGCTGGCCCTCCAACCGGATCATCGCGGGTCATACGCGGTGGCAGTTGGGGGCGTCTTCCCATTAGCTGTCAATCGGCACACCGAGGTCGTCTTGATCCATCGGTTTTTAACCAATACCTAGGCTTTCGAGTGTGCCTGACTACGTCAGAGTGAGTAGCTGCTGGAACGTTTACGGGAGAGCTGGGTTTTAAACAATAAACCAGTCGCCAGAAGGGATTGCCGCTGTATCCCTCAGAGATGCTGCCCAAGAGGACTTGTTTTGTATCACCAGTAACAAAAATTTCTGACAGCTTCGATCAACATGTGCCAACTCGGTTGGCGGCGGCACGCACCAGAGAAAGTCGCGGTATCCTTCGTGCAAAATAGTGAGCTAAAGAAGCCGCAGAGAATCGCTGGTGAGGTTTGTTGGTACCCAAGTCAAAGCAATCGTATTCGCAATCTCGTATTCGCAATCTCGTATTCGCAATCTCTTATTCGCAAT
>NZHC01000146.1 GCA_002689655.1 Rhodopirellula sp.
CGTCCCTGTTTTCGCCAAGAAATCGCGACGTGATAAAAACTGGCGACCCACAGTGCTTAGGATTTTTGATGGGGTTCTATTCACGCAATCAGACCCTACGGCAACATCAAGAATTCATTGGAATTGAAAAGTACTCTTGCCAACGTTGGTAGCCCATGTTCTTTCACAACTTGCCTTGCTAGCTCAAGTTCGGTTGCGTTGGGTTCCCGCTGAAAAATGCGCCGGTACGCATTCACCACTTCATCACTCATACTACCGCCCTCACTTTGTATCACACGGGAGAATTCAATGGCGGTCTCCGCGATAAAGTCACTATTGAACAAATTCAGCGCTTGGATGGCGGTGGTTGAACGACCGCGGCGTGGCGCCGGTTGTCCAGCATCCGGGCAGTCAAAGGCACCAAAAACTGGCACGGACTCCATCCGCACCTTATGAGCATACACCATCCGACGCAGCCCTTTTTCTTCAAAGTTTTTGACGGGCGGAAAACCACTTAGTCCTCCGCGCGATTTAAAAAAATCAAATCCCGGACCGCCCATTTTGTAATTCAATCTCCCACTGACCTGCAGCAGCGTATCACGGATGATCTCCGCCTCGACACGTCGCGCTGGGTAACGCCACAACAAACGGCAGTCAGCATCGACATTTTTCGCTTCCAGATCAATTCGGTTTGACTGCTGCCAAGTTTCTGATGACAGAATTCGCCTGTGCAGGTGTTTCAGTGACCAGTCATGGCTCATCAGATCATGTGCCANCCAATCCAACAATTCCGGATGNGANGGCTTNGCACCATTGAGCCCAAAGTCACTGGNCGTCTCNACNAGNCCGATNCCAAAGTGAAATTGCCAAACCCGATTTACGATGATACGAGCGGTAAGCGGATTCCTCTTTTGGGTAATCCAACCAGCAAGCGTCTCACGCCGTTGGCTTTCTGCTGCGTCNTGCGGCACGCCAAANGAACCAAACAGTTCAGGAATCCGAGGCTTGANGATACGCNCAGGCTGCTCGGGGTCTCCGCGTGACAGTAGATGCGTTTGGTCGGGTTCTGCAAAAACCCCAGCATACGCCATCTCCTTTTTTTCCAGTTCAGCCCGCACCGTTTCCAAATTCTTTAATTCCTGCAGGACGCTTGTCAGGCCAGACTTTGCATCGCCTCCTGCGTTACGCAACCACGTGGAAACCTCATCAANGTTTGTACCAAATGGCATTCGGTCACTGGCGTCTGCGACCGTGCGTACTTCGCCAAATTCGTCTTCTATCTCGATCTTATACCGCACAGGTAAACGGTCCTTGAACTTTCCAGTCCGGTCTCGTCCCCACACGACTCGATCGACCACCACGGGCTGATTGAACNCAACCTGGACCCAGCCTTTCCCCTTCTCGTTTGATATCCAACTCCGGTCATTACTTGTCTGCCCATCATTCACATGCTTCAACTGATGCTTGCCGGTATCAGAATAATTTCCAGACGACGTTGCCACGNCTCCAAGCGAGGCGAGTGCAATATTTTCCGTCGTCCCGGCAGCAAACACTTCAAGCTCATCAATACAAGGCTCGTGACGATTGTCATTTGTCGTTGCGAAGGAAGTGAATCTTAACCGCTTTGCTGGCACCGCCTGAAATCGTTCTGTATTTTTCCGAAAGTTGACAGGAACCCGTAACTGCGGGGTAGCTACTGTCTCCTTGGCTGTTTTTTTCTCTTCTGTTTCCTGCAGTACTAATACATCCGTCGTAATGCCNGTTCCCGTCTCTCCTCCCCGCAGCACAAGACGTGAATTTTTCTGCAACTGGTATTTGCCGACATGGAGGAGCCCACTCCACTGCGGCACACGTTCGGTTTCACCTTTTGACTGACCGCGGACAAAGTACTGGTCAACATTTGCGAGCTCTTGCTGGTCCCCCGTTGTTTCGAGGTTGCCATCCAAATCGAGAACATAGCGTGCATCCCGAGTGTGAACCCCGCTACCATGAGCTCCCCAGGAAATCCAGACGCTAAAGATGCCTTCGACAGCAGGATTGAATGACATCACGTTCTTGCCTGGACTATTATTCCACCATGTGTAGCCATCACTAAAATTTGGCAAACGATCAATTGCACCAAGGTCGTCAGCAAAGCCTCGCTTGGAACCCGAAGGATTTTTTCCGGGGCCATTGGGCTTCACAAAGTGNGTGGTCCGCTGCTCATCTGTTTCATCAATGATGAGAGTCCGCCCTCGGAATGCAACTGGCTCATGCTTTGAGAGACTGGCTTTCACCTGCTCAATCTGTGGCAACAACTCACGCAATTGTGACTGCCGTTGCTCGAAATTTCCATCTTCGATCGCACGGTCGCCGTACCGCACGCCAGCAAAGAAAGCTTGCATGGAGTAATAATCTTCCTGACTGAGTGGATCGAACTTGTGATCGTGGCACCGGGCGCACCCGAGTGTCAGTCCGAGAAATGTTGCACTCGTACCGACGACGATTTCATCCAGCGAATCCTGCCGTGCGAGACGTTTTGATGCGTCGTCCTTGCCAATCTGGCCCGGCAGCAGCACGGGTGCGGCAACCAGAAATCCAGTCGCCGCATCCTCNCCATAAAGNTCACCCGCGATCTGCTCTCTGACAAATTGGTCATACGGCTTGTCATGNTTGAANGAACTNATGACGTAATCGCGATATGGCCAAGCATTCGGGCGTGCCGTGTTGACTTCAAACCCGTGTGTGTCAGCGTACCTGACAATGTCTAACCAGTATTGCCCCAAACGCTCACCATAACGCTCGCTGTCTAACACCGNTCCCACAACCTGNTCGAACGTTCCAGGATTGGCTTCAAATGCCGTTGCTTGTTCCATGGACGGTAGCAATCCATGCATGCTCAGATACAGTCGCCGCAAAAGAGTTGCAGTGTCAGCTTTCGGCGCGAGGTTTAATCCAGCGTCACGTAGTTTTCTCTCAACGAAAAAATCGACGGGATGAACACCCTTCGGGAGCTTTGCATTACGAATTTCCTGAAATGCCCAATGCTTACGGGGATCCAACTGGCGCGTTTCGCCAGCGGGACTTCTGGCCCCAGCATCAACCCAATGCTTTAATATTTCGATTTGCTTGTCCGTGAGCGATTCGCCCTCCGGTGGCATACGATCAATCGCATCGGTTGAACTCACTCGTTGCAACAGCAGGCTGAGTTGCGAATTTCCTGGGACCACAACTGACCCGGAATCGCCACCCGCTCTCACGAGGCTTCCGGCGTCAAGCCGCAACCCCGCCTCCTGTTTCAAAGGCCCATGGCACGCCCAGCATTTCATTTTAAGCAAGGGCTTCACATCACGTTCGTAATCAACCTCAGCCCACAAANCNGTAGGCNATAGAAAGATAACAANAAGCNATATNCGTAGGATCATCATGCTGTAGGTNCAGGCGGCATCTTGCGAGGTGGGAAGGGACCAGCATTCTTGTCCTCCCCCAGCATAATTGAATTTGGCCAGCGTTGCCTCCACGTAGACGCCACACAATCGTCATTTATTTCCGCCTATCCACGACGTGACCCAAGTCCTACCCCCATTCACGATGGAATGAATGACTTGAAAACATGGCAACCTCGCATTCTCATTTACAACAGCCTATGCAGCACTCTACACAAATACCGCCAGCATCTGCCGCACTTTGCGGGGCAATGACCGCGGTTCCGAGCATGCATGACACCGCACCTATTCCGATCACATACCCATCATTAACCTATTCCTCAACCTTGTCACTAGTGTTGATATGTATCGCGACGACGATCACGCCAGCACAGCGCGGATGAGGATGTGTTTTTGCGGATAACGTTACTTCGCTAATACAATGGAACGCCTTAGCATGTCCGACACTCCGAAACGAGTTCAAACAGACACTTCTTTTATCAGCAGCACTACGTCACAGTGGATTATCGCGGGCATCATTTCAGCATCCGCTAGATTCATCCCGATTCCGTTCCTTGATGAAATCGTGCAGAACAGATGTCGTCGATACACAGTAAAAACGACAATAGAATCCCACGCTGTAGATCTCGACTTGAGTACTTTAGAGCCGTACTACAACAACCCATCGGGATGTTTCGTTGGTTGCGTGGGAACGATGCTCTTGCTGCCGGTCAAATTACTTCTCTTTCCATTTCGAAAGATCGTAGCTGTGGTAACCTCTTTTCGTGCGGTACCGCTTGAAATCATGCGAATCTATCTGCTTGGGCGCACGCTGGATCGCTATCTCAGCAACGGCAATTTCGGACAGTCAGCAAACAGCTTGCAGATTGATGATAGCGTTTATACGGCTCGCATGCGGTCTGCGTTCGAACAAGCCTTTGCACGAATGGACATGCATGTTGTTCTTTCTGCCATGCAGGATGCTACCGGCGGATTTAGAGAATTGATAACTGCAGCATTCGTCGGTTTAAAAAGCGTTTTTGAACGCGATAACAAATCGGCTAATGCCTTTGTTACTCAACCCGAAGTTAAGGCTGAAGCCTCAAAAATACAACAATCATTCTCGCGGGCAGAAATGGTCGCTCTGTTTGACAAATTCGATCTCCGTTTCGACAATGCGATGAAAGACGCCAGCTAATCAAGGCTTAGTACTTTTTGACAACATGAGTTGAGCCTGCACAGAATCAACGTCGTGCGGCGCAGATCCGGCAAACCTGTGCTACGCTGAACGATTCAGCCTCACAGCATTCAGTTCAAAACCCTGTTTTTGTTGATCTATTGTTCGATCGAGAAAACTGCCGAAATCGCACTTTGTGAACTGCCGTATTTCTTGAATTGTTGCTTTGGGGCACACTGGCAGAAATACCGATAGAATGATGTTGCAGGTTGGCGATCCCCGCCCCGTTCCAAACGCACTTCAGGATTCTGGTGCACGCAACTCGAGTCAACACAGGCTCGTTGCGTCATCATTCCCAGCAACGAATCACCAAGAAACACGTGAAGTTCAATCACTCCGAGGCATGGACCGGATACAATCCTCGTTGTCATCAGCTAACACAGAGACCGCTCATGGGCCTGGGTGTTGTCGGTGATTTACTAATCTTCATGCATCCTTAGCCACGCCTTATGCTCACCTGCCACCGCCTTCATTTCTGTATCGCATTTTGCATTTCATTCCTACCGCACACCACTCCGGGTGCAGAAACAGTCCTTCTGCCACCGCACAATTTCACTATCCCGGAGGGATACGAACTAAAGCGCGTAGCTGAATCGCCTTTGGTGAAACGACCGATTCACATGGGCTTTGGCAATGACGGCGCTCTGTATGTAACCGACAGTTCAGGGAATACAGCCAAAGCCCCGATCCAGCTGAAAGACCCCCAACATCGAGTCGTGCGTCTTGTCGACCAGGACGGGGATGGTGTCTTTGATGAGTCGACTGTCTTTGCAGAGAATCTTCCTTTTCCAGAGGGAATCTTGGTACACGACGATGCTGTCTACGTCGGAGCTCCACCTCACATTTGGAAACTGCGTGACACTAATGGCGACCATCAAGCAGATGAACGCTCAATATGGTTTGATGGTGGCTCCATCGAAGGGTGCGGTAATGACATGCACGGTCCTTACCGAGGACCCGATGGCTTTTTTTATTGGTGCAAGGGTGCATTTGCTCCACAAAGCCACGAGCTGAGCAGTGGAAAGACACTGAAGTCCAGCGCTGCCCATATCTATCGCGCCAAACCTGATGGTTCACAACTCGAAATGGTCATCACCGGCGGGATGAATAATCCTGTCGGGCTGGCATTCAGTGAAACAGGGGAGCGTTTTCTTAGCGGTACGTTTTTTGACCTGTCGCAGCCTGGCAGACGTGATGGAATTTTACACGCTGTTTATGGCGGCACGTACGGTCGAAAGAACCCTCGCGTGCTGAACCCTCATCCCAACACGGGAAATTTGCTGCCAATCCTGAAGCAACTGGGACCTGCCGCCCCGTCGGGCATGACAATGGCCCGCAATCCCATCGGTGGTTTAAGTGGGAATTTGCTGTGTACCGAATTCAATACACGTAGAATTTCGAGGCACCAGCTGTCTCGAGCTGACTCGTCTTACTCCGCCCAGACAAGCACGTTGCTGGAAAGTGATCAAACGGACTTCCACCCAACCGATGTGATCGAAGATGCCGATGGTAGCTTACTGATTGCCGATACAGGCAGCTGGTACATGATCTGCTGCCCAACATCAAAAGTTGCCAAGCCCGATATTCTCGGTGCGATCTACCGACTTCAGAAAAAGAACAGGGCCCCACTGAATGACCCACGGGGCCTGAAGCTGAATTGGGAGCAACCGGAAACAGCTTGGCTGTCCGACCAACGCCCCTTTGTTGTAAGCCGTGCAATCGATGCACTGGGACATGAGGATCACATTGACGACTTGCGTCGAGCCGATGCCAAAATCCCGGCGATATGGGCTTTACACCGAATCTCTGGCAAAACAGCGAGACTATCAGTCCGCGGATTTCTGAACAATGAACGACCGGACGTGCGGGCAGCAGCGGTTCACAGCGTCGCAATGTGGCGAGATCCTGAAGCGGTAGCACCGCTGATTAAAAAACTCTCTGACAATGACCTGCAAGTTCGTCGTCTGGCTGCCATGGCTCTCGGCAGGATCGCCAACAAAAGTGCGACAACGCCATTGCTAACGGCCTATTCAAGTTCCGCTGATCCATTTTTGACCCATGCCATCATTCACGCCCTTTACGAGATTGATGACGTTGACAGCCTGCCGCTGCAACACCCGGCCGCGAAGCAAGTGCGACGAATGTTGAAAAACGACCAACTGAATTTGACGCCGGACGAGTTTCCTGAAATTCAGCTTGCCAAAGTTGTCGAGTTGTCGCCAAAAGAAATGCATCGACAGAAACAACGTTTGGATGAACTCGAAACATTCCTGCCAACCGCGGATGCAAAACGAGGCGAAAAACTATTCAGTAATCGTGATAAATCGAAATGCATCACCTGTCATATCAAGGGACAACAGGGGGTTAGGCTAGGCCCTGACTTGACCAGAATCGGTGCGATCCGCAGTGAACGCGACCTGTTGGAAGCGATCATCTATCCCAGCGCTTCGATTGCACGGTATCACGAAATCATTAACGTGCTGACGGAGGACGGAAGGGCTGTCTCGGGACTGCTCGTGAAAGAAACCGCCAACAGGATTTTTCTTGCCACGGCAGCAGGGGTCATGCAGCCGGTGCGGATCAAAGACATCGAGCAGGCAAGGTATGCCAGTGTCTCCTTGATGCCGGAAGGACTTGATAAAGTCCTAAGTTCTCAGGAGATCGCAGACATTGTTGCCTACCTCAAGCAAGCCACGATTTCCAACGAGTCGGCCCCATTCCCAGCGGTTAAATACCACAACCGAATACCACCGCATCGAACGATCAGCTTGCCTGGCCTGCATGCGTATGCCCAGAAGAGCATTGCTGCAGGTACCGATATCGAATTTCGAGTGAGCAGCAGCGTTCCTTATGAACTGAACGTGGTGAAACTGGGCTCGGAACCCGAAGATCGGGAAAGCGATCCCGTATTGGCGACTTTTACCGACAATGTCGCAAAAGTACAGCCGATCCGTCCTGGATCATATGTCCACGTTGAAAACGGCTTGCCAACGGAAAGACCGTTACATGCAATGACGTTGGAATGCTGGGTTCGCCCGTTCAGCCTCAGCGGCTGGCAAGGCCTGATTACCCAACATGATTATCCGGAAAATTGCGGAATCGGCCTGCTGATCAATGACGGTAAGATTGCATTCCATACCGACGCTGGTGGCAAATTCACAGCCTCTGCATTGCATTACACAAAGCCAGACTTGCTCAAAACTCAAGAATGGCAGCACGTTGCCGCGACGTGGGACGGGAACGTCAAACGCGTATTCATCGACGGCAAACCTGTGGCAGAGTGGCCATACACTGGAACGGTGCGGGCTGGGAAAACAGCCCTTCGACTCGGCGCCTACGCAGACAAGGGTCTCGCGCAGAATTGTTACAACGGTGATATTGCCATGGTCGCGATTTACGACCGGGCCCTTGACCCAATTCAACTGCAAGAGCGGGTAAAGGACCGCGGGCTTAGCATGCCAAAAGAAAATTCAGTACTGTCCTGTTGGCCGTTTACCGAAGAGCGTGGAAGTCGCGTTGCCGATGCTGGTGTCGATGCACGCGATGGCCGAATCATCAATCGAGGAACGTGGATGATCGGCGGCCCCAGCTTCGATGCGTCCGCCATCGACCGGCATGACGCAAGCTACTACCCGACCAAAGATGTAACCCGCGGCCATGGGTTAAGACTGGCATCTGATGAACTTTATGACGCACGCTGGAAAGTCAATCATCGGTTCCGTATTCCAGAGGCTTCAAAATCAGGTGTCTACGCAGGCCGTTTTGATTTTGAGATTGACGGTAAACCGATGCGATACTTCTCGACCTTCATCGTTCTCCGCCCCGAGTCGCGCCCCAAGGCACCGCTGGCAGTGCTGATGTCAACCAACACATGGCTTGCCTACAATTCTGCACCGTTTCCCATCAACCATGGCCAGGCAATGACCATGATGGGAACGGGAGGGCTTTCCACCACCCACCCCGACGCGGCAACCTACAGTGGCTACCGTGATCATCGCAACGGCCAACCCACCTATAAGATCGGGCTGAAGCTACCATGGCCGTCAGCCTGCCCCAACAAGACGTATATCAATCAATCCTACAGTCACTTGATGCGAGGAGAACGTTTTCTGCATCTTTGGCTGGACCAAAACGGATACGAATACGATGTGTTCACGGATCGCGATCTGGATCGTAATCCAGAGTTACTCAGTGGCTATCAAGCCGTAATCATCAATGGGCACAGCGAATACTGGTCAGCTCGCGCCTACAATGGGCTTGACGCTTACCTCAGCGGAGGCGGTGACGCGCTGGTTCTGTCCGGCAACACCATGTTCTGGCGAGTCAGCTTTGACGAATCAGATGAGGTCATGGAGGTTCGCAAATACGGAACCAGAATTGGTGGTCGCAAACTCGCTCAAGTAGGCGAACTGTATCACAGCCACGATTTCAAACGTGGCAGCTTGATGCGATTCTGCGGCTACCCCGCTTGGAAAGTCGTCGGACTCACTTGCATTGGCTGGGGCGGCGCGTTCAAACCTTATCAAGTGAACGAACCAGATCACTTCCTGTTCAACACTCCGCATCGCGTTGGATTGAAAAAAGGAGATACGTTTGGGTTCATTAATCCAAAAACCGGCGCGGTAGGGCACGAATTTGATGTCCGCCTCTCAACCCTGCAACGCGCAACTGCCGATCCCGCCATCAAACAGCTCGCCGAACCTGAAGGGATCGTCACTGTCGCCAGCAGCGGTGACGCGCGAGCGGTTATCGACTACAACGCAGAAGGACATAAAAAGCGAATCGGCAACGATAAAACAATCGCCGAAATCATCTACTGGGAACGCCCGCAGGGAGGGCGTGTTTTCCACACGGGCTCCATCGCAACCGCCTGGGGTGTTTATCACGATGAGAGCATGAGCAAACTGCTCATGAATGTCCTTCACCATTTTGGATCCAGGCCAGCATCCCCGCCTGCACTCAGTCGGTAAACCCCAAGAATTTGCATTGAACCGCAAGTCTTAATCTCGCGTGTGACAGCCAGAATCAAGACCGAGATATCGTTCTGACCTAGCTCCTTGTTCCCCACCCCGAACCCGTCGGGTTGTTGGCAAAAAGAACGCTAATGCGTTGATTACGGCCTATTTCCTCTTTTTTTTCGAAGTTTCCTGTCTGATTTCAACGCCATGCGTACTTGGAGTTCAGGAGCACCTCATGACTGATAGCCAACTGATTCAAAAGTACCTGCAGCTTCGTAGCGAATTCATGGGATATCTGTACGCCATTACCCGAGATGCAGAACTGGCAGAAGAGATCTACCAGAATGCTGCGGTTGTAATCATCGAGAAGTCAGATGACGACGAGGAAATCCACAACTTCCGAGCCTGGGCTAAAGAAGTGATACGAAGACAGGCGTTACATGCGATTCGCAGCAGAGAAACCTCCCGCCGGCACGGCCGAGCCATTGCACCTGAACTGCTCGAGGCCATCGCTGACACCTTAAGCAAGGATCAATCCACAACATCAGTCGTTCACAACGAAGCGACTGCAATGCAAAAGTGTGTGGACGAACTGCCAGATGAAAAACGGAAACTAATCGCAATGCGATACGAAAGTGATGCCAGCTTCGATGAAATCTCTACCAA
This sequence comes from Rhodopirellula sp., assembly GCA_002689655.1. Taxonomy (GTDB): domain Bacteria; phylum Planctomycetota; class Planctomycetia; order Pirellulales; family Pirellulaceae; genus Rubripirellula. The sequence goes on from NZHC01000146.1 coordinate 10,245, forward strand.
TCTGAACTCGACACCTGCTGCAATTCAAAGATCACTTAGCCGAATCAGAAAAGTGCTGCATGACTGCACCAAGCGGCGTCTGGCTTTGCCGGAGGGACAGGTATGAGCGACAGGAGCAAGAAGTTTCGGGAGATTGACGACCTGATTTTCGGTCACTTTGACCACAGTCTCACAGAGCAGCAGGAATGCGAATTAGCGCACCACCTCAAGAAGTGCCCTGAAACGCGAGCAAGATTTTGCACGCAGATGCGGATGGAAGGAAGGTTGCATTCTCTCGGGCGTGACGGTTTTCTGTCGCCACCAGCTCTCCCGCTTTCGTGCGACGCAGAAGCGTTTGCGTCCGACAAGATGCATGAGGTGACTCAGGCTTCAAACGTATCGCACAAGCGAAGCATACCAACTGTGATCACTTCATGGGTAGTTGCGGCAACCGCAATACTGCTACTCACATCATGGTCACTGTGGCCATCCGGGGTCAGCGCTGCAAGTGTGCTAGAACAAGCAAAACAGGCAGCGCAGAAAATTGTTGATCGGACGTACCGAGTGACTCTCATCAACGCCCAGGACCAGACGGTGGAACAAGAACTCAAACTCGATATGCGTGGCGCATCGCAGTTCGTCATCCGTCCTCTGGATGGTTCCTACATCATGGGTAGCAATGGAAGTGAATTCTGGATCACCCGTCCAAACGGACCGGTCTGGGTTACAGATAATTTCCGATCTCTTGCGCCCGCGTTGCGGCGTAGAATTCCAAATCGAAGGATTCTTGGGTTTGCGACATCGCCCAATGAACCATTGCTGCTGGAAATCAGCGGACTAATCGCGTTGATTGAGCGAAACTACGAGATCGAACTTGTGAATTCGCCGGGGTCACCCGATCACCACATTCGCGCGACATTGAGGTCTGCAAAATCGAACCTTCCTCAAGCGATCGAATTGTGGGCTGATCCTGAAACCGGCGTCGTCGGCAAAGCAGTAACCCATTGGCCGAATCAAAGCAGCAGAGCGATTGAACTTGTCAAATCCGAACCTCTGCATGCAGACTGGCTTCAGCACTCGCATCACGCGCCCAACGCGGAAGTCATAGCCCTCTGAACTCATCATTTCACAAAACAAGTTCCTACTCATGACAGCGATCGGTTGAATTTTCGACAACCCACTTCCCAATCACACGAACCCACAACCAGATTATCCCCGAAGGAACACGCATCGTGCATAACACCATTTTCAGATTCATTGCGCTGACTGCGTTACTTGGCTTCACCACAGCGACCGCGAATGACGACTTTGCCAAAAAGATCCTGAACTCCCACCCCCAAGCAGATCGAGATGGTGATGGTGTTCTCTCGGACTCTGAACAGGCTGCCGTGGTTCAACAGATCCTAAAGCGATATCCGCAAGTTGACCGTGACGGTGATGGCAAACTTTCAGATTCGGAGAAGCAGAATATAATTCGCATGTCAGCGAACAGAACAAGGAAGTCTCGCCCGGCGGGGAGCAGAAAATCGCCGAATGAAAACAATGGCTCCGGTGCCGTGCTGAACCNATTGGGTCTNNAGGGTGAACTGGATATTGAGTACAGGAAAAACACNTCGCANCANCGAAACAAACTCGACTTCATTCACCCCAAAAACNAGGTTTACGANCAAGCNCCNCTCTTCATCTATATCCANGGNGGAGGCAACACGGGTGGCACAAAAAATGCCCTCTACAATCGAAGTTCTCTTATTCTCAAAGAGCTGACCGACGCAGGAATNGCAGTCGCAACGATCGACTANCGAGTATTCGGGCAAGGTGAAGAACTTGGCTTCCATCACCTTTTNCAGGACTGCAAAGACGCGTTGCGTTTTTTGGCGAAGAACGCTGANCGTTTTGGCATCGATCCAAACAAGTTCGTGACNTGGGGCACATCAGCCGGAGGATCAAAAGCTCTGATCACGGCGTTGACCGAAAGTGACTTTCTGCCNGGNGAGGTNTCTGGNCCNGGAACCGNACANACNGTCNTCGGNGCGATCTCCTTNTTNGGNGCAACNACTTACGTNGTNCCGGANCTCTGGCANAANAGGCTNGAAAGATTNCCTTCNAGAANCCAANCNAANGCNGANATGATGCTCAAGCCNTCTGATGGCATGAGCCCAGAGGAGATCAAGAAACTCGTCAGCGCNGACCAGCATCTGAAATCNGATAGTCCCCCNATTCTATTGGTGCATGGAGACACTGATCCCACGGTGCCGATTGAACTTTCCAAGCATTTGCAGNAAGTNGCGAAAGANCGCAACCTCGATGTGAAACTGGTNGAAGTGAAAAATGCCGGACACGGGTTCAGCAANGTCANGGGNAATCCNGCCNNGCCNTCGATGNCNTGGGATGAGACGCAGCAACTCGTTGTGCNGCAGGTGCTGGANTGGNTTCAATGAACCAGACCTGNCTGCCTGNAACTCTTTGCACANCNCNCCACCCTTTCANGAGAAGNNNTTTTGATGNNCCANAAACCACNNANCANGANGCTCGCNTTCCTNTGCGGTCTCCTCGCCGNNNCGCAGNTTGCNGCAGNNCAAGACCTTACGCNGCAGCAANAGCANCGNATNCTGAAGCGTTTCCCGCAAGCGGACCGNAACGGTGACGGNGAGCTATCNGCCGAGGANATCGCCCCCATCNGGGANCGTCTCGAAAAAGCTCAACNNATGAGAANCANGAANCCNAAGCAAACCCAAAANCAGCCGAAGGGTCCTGTGCCGACCCACGCCAATCTGCAATACGGCGATCACAAGAATGCCGTGATGGATGTCTGGCTGGCNGACTNGAATGANCCGACGCCGATCGTTGTCGCCATTCACGGGGGCGGNTTNAAGGNCGGCGACAAGTCGAAGTATCACGGTTGCGCGGAACTCCAAGCGTGCCTCAAAAAGGGTGTNTCATTTGCGTCGATCAACTANCGCTTTCGCGACGAAGACCCACGTGGCATTCTCGCNTGCCTGCACGACAGCAANCGGGCGATNCAGTTCATTCGCCANCATGCGAGCCAATGGAACATCGACAAGNCNCGAGTCGCGGCCTACGGCGGCTCAGCAGGAGCCGGCACGACGCTTTGGCTAGCATGTCACGACGACATGGCTGANCCTGACAGTACAGACCCGGTCCAACGNGAATCGTCTCGCNTCGTCGTCGGGGGCTTGTTGGCCACACAGGCAACTTACGACGTGCTNCAATGGAAAGACATCCTTCCATTGAAGGAACCGTGGACATCCGAAATGCAAAAGGCTAGCGAGCCAGACATGCTGGTTGCTTACGGAGTTCAGTCGATGGACGAACTGAATTCGGAAAAAGGAAAAGCAATCCGCAAAGAACGCGACATGCTGGCGTGGATGTCCTCAGACGATCCGCCAATCTGGATGAAGAACAATATGCGTGGCGGACCGGTTGCAATGAGCGACCAAAACCACAGGAACCATCATCCAGAACACGTTGCATGCATCAAGAAACGGGCTGACGAGGTCGGAATGCAGACCGTGGCGATCGCTCCGGCAATCGGGCTNAAACCGGAACCGGAAATCAGCATGATTGATTTCTTCTTCAAACACCTCGGCGTGAACTAGATTCTTCTTGCCTTGGCTGATCCGACGGTGAGTTTTCAAGCAACTTGATCTCTTTGACCGGCCCCCTTACCAGAGTTCCCCCAAAAAAAGTTTCGCAAGGAATTCCACCATGAATAAGAACCAAGAGTCGACTGGTCCTGTGGGCCGCCGATCCATCATCAAGGGAGCAGCGAGCGCGGGTCTGATTTCAGCAACAAACGTGCCCACGATTTTGCAAGCATCCGAGTCTCGCTCTGCACAACCTGAGCTCGTCCGAAGAGAGAATAGCAAACCTGGCACTCGCGATTGGATGCTGACCAAGACGCGCACCGTGCCCGGCAAGATCAACAAGATTCTTTACAACGGGCGTTGCCAGCAGATCGAAGGCTACTGCAATGCAAACAGCATTCGTGCCGGCGAGACCTTGAAAATCATGGTGAGTGCAAATCCTGCGTCCAATTTCAAGCTGGAGATTTTCAGAACAGGCTACTACGGTGGCAAGGGCGCACGGCTGATGAAGACGATTGAGTCGCTGCATGCGTTTACACAGCCGGATCCGTCCGTTGGAGAGAATTTCGCCCGGGAGTGCCAGTGGGAGCCGACAGTTGAACTTGAGATTCCTGAACACTGGCCCAGCGGTGTTTATCTGGGAAAGATGACCGCAGAAAAAAATGGCATTCAGAGTTATGTCGTTTTCATCGTTCGCGATGACCGCCCATGCGACTTTCTTTTCCAGTGCAGCGATCTAACCTGGTCAGCCTACAACCGTTGGCCGATGGACTATTCGATCTACACAGAGCATGACGACTGGACGAGCATTGGTGTGCCCAGTGGCACGGTTAGTTTTGAGCGTCCCTACGGTCTCTTTACGCATCCGGTCAACCGACTGAAAAATTCAGGCGGCAGCGGTGAGTATCTGCCGTGGGAGTTTCCTCTTTCGTACTGGATGGAAAAACACGGGTACGACGTATCCTACATCTCCAACGTCGACACCCACAGCGACCCCGAAGGACTGCTCCGTGCGAAGGGTTTTCTGTCAGTCGGTCACGACGAATACTGGAGCGTCGACATGTATGAAAATGCGATCAAAGCGCGCGATGCAGGAGTAAGTCTGGCGTTCTTTGGCGGCAACTCGGTTTTGTGCGTTGTNCCCATGCTGCCGTCNGGTAACGGAACGCCGAATCGCAATATCCGTCGAGANGGGTGGTTTCTTCCAATGCCTGAGAACCTGACCGAAGCACAGAAGAANAGGCTTCTCAGCCGCTCACTCAACGACAAAACGTTCGAGCCNCGAATGGGACCTGATGGCGCGCTTCTGATGGGAGGACGNTTGGATCGCGAAGGCAGCGGTNGAGGANTNGGNGNGGGCGATTGGACCTGTGCGATGCCAGATCACTGGCTGTTCGAAGGAACGGGNATGAAGAAGGGCGATTCCATCANAGGTCTACTGGGATGGGAGTGGCACGGTGCCCCAAGAATGGACCTGCCGGGAATGNAGGTTGTTGCTGAAGGAGACGCAATGNTCAACAAAAAGAAGGTAGGGCGATACACCGCTACACTNTATGATGGCCCANAAGACAACATCGTTTTCAATGCCGCCACGATCTGGTGGGCCAATGGATTATCAAGTCCGCCCGGGCACCTGAATCCNCGCCGTCATGGAGTGGCTCAACANGGGCCCGATGAGCGCGTGCAAAAGATCACTCACAACCTGTTCAGANGGATCATGACCGCAACTTAATGAAAACGACTGGGCGTATCTNATCCATCGAANACTGCAAGTCGAAAACGCGATAANAACCCGCTGTNGCAGTAGNNAATGAAAACCGAACCTGACAGGAAAATCAATGTCACTGACCAGAAAACTACTTGCGATGTTGCCACTCCTGTGCATCCTGTTTCCNACTGCAGCAATGCAAGCTGCAANCCCCACNGANACAAAGCCGAATGTCCTGTTCATCGCGATCGATGACCTGAATGACTGGACCGGCATGCTCACGGGCAATCCGCAGTCCAAGACACCTCACATGGANAAGCTTGCGTCTCGCGGNTTGGTNTTNACCAACGCACATTGCGCGGCCCCCGCTTGCGGTCCTTCGAGGTCTGCCATCATGAGCGGCATCAGNCCGTCGACGTCAGGTAATTACATCAACAANAGTTCTCTGATTCATAATCCAATATTGAANAANTCNGTTCTTCTNCCAGAGTTCTTCCAGCGAAACGACTACTACGTNTGCGGNGCTGGAAANCTCTTTCACGGNTACCANTTCAACAACGAGGTCAAGGGTCGAGGCTTTGATGATTATTTCCCGAGCAAAACGCAGGACCTTCCTTCNTGGNNGGNCCTCAAGTTNTCCTCCAAGCTNCCNCTGGGTGGTTGGNCNAGNACGGCCGATTGGGGTCCCCTNCGTGCTGATGTAACAGTCGATGACCATCCCGATGGCAAAACCGCGAACTGGGCGNCNGAACAGTTGCTCTCAGGCGANCTGCANGAGCCCTTCTTTCTCGGANCCGGAATCTTCCAACCGCATCTGCCCAACTANGCGCCTCAAAANTACTTTGANCGNTTNCCNCTNGAAGANATCNAGCTTCCNGAAGGTTTCAAGGAAAACGACNTGGANGANGTCCCNGCNGCNCATGCCAAAATGGCCCACAATCCNTGGCTGAAAAAAATCAGGGAAATGGGCCAATGGAANCCCGCGATTCAGGCTTATCTCGCCTGCACNTCCATGGTGGATGAACTNGTCGGNCAGATCGTTGCGGCNCTTGANNAATCNAAATACGCNGANAACACCATCATCGTGTTGTGGAGTGACCANGGCTTCCACCATGGCGAAAAGGGACGNTGGGGAAAATACTCGCTCTGGGAGCGAGCCACTCGGGTGAACCTCTTGTGGGTCGTCCCNGGAGTCACTCAGCCTGGATCGACCTGTGCTCGACCNGTGAACTTGCTGGACATCTATCCGACNCTTGCCGCCCTCACCGCGTGCAAGCCNCCCACAGCACAACTGGAAGGCAACGATCTCTCTGTCTTGATGAAAAANCCACAGGCAGAATGGAACGAGGCNACAGTAACCACTTTTGGCTACAAAAATTACGGCGTGCGATCCGAGCAGCACCGGTATATCGTCTACAAAGATGGCTCAGAGGAACTTTACGATCACACACAGGATAAGTGGGAGTGGAAGAATCTGGCGGGCAATNCTGAATACGCNGCGATCAAAAAGAAGATGCGTAAATTTCTCCCCACTCANCATGAACCCTCGGGNGTTACGTACGAAGTGCCTAAACGCAAACCGAGGNGCCAATCGTTCCAACGATGAAACCTGCCGCCATTCNCCAATACGAATGGAACTCGCANCCTCGTTCACAACAAATTCGAAACTGCTTTTCCCTGNACCGACAGGGTAGGACTTTANCCATGNCCCGGCTCATTANTTCNATCACGTTCATCATGGCGGTTTGCGTTACCATGCAAGCCATTGCCCAAGAAGGCNAGAGCGACTCGAANACAGGANTGNANGTCTACAAAACCATCGGCNANAANAAACTGAAGATGCATGTCGANTTCCCNCCTGGNTGGCAAAAAACGGACACGCGTCCCGTCATCATTTTCTTCCATGGTGGCTCATGGAACGGCGGNTCGGTCAGGGCCTTCGCCACCCAGGCCAAGTATTTNGCCAGCCGNGGTCTGGTTTGCACCCGCGTCGAATACCGNCTCAAGAGCAAAGACGGCGTGACNCCTGACAAGTGCGTCGAGGACGCCCGCAGCNCCGTGAGGTGGGTGCGAGCCCACGCTGCGNAACTCGGAATCGATCCCCAGAAACTGATCACTGCGGGCGGTTCAGCCGGAGGCCACCTNGCGGCCTGCGCGATCATCCCCGAAAGCGTCGAGACCGANNNCGCCGACCTGTCGATCTCGACAATNCCCCAAGCCATGGTCCTGTTCAATCCAGTTCTTTCGTTCATGCACGGAGGGCTTGCCAGTCGCGTCAACGGCGATNAAGAAATNGCGGCAAAGATCTCTCCGCTCTCTCATGTCAAACCCGACACCGCGCCNTCNATCGTNATNTTTGGNANCAACGACAGACTCAAAGCCTTTGGCGATCTCTGGTGGNNCAAGGCCAANGAGCTCGGNTTTCGAGCCGACAAGTACACAGCCGANGGCGGGAANCACGGTTTTTTCAACCAATCGCCGTGGCTGGAACGNACGANGATCGCCGCCGACGAATTCCTGGCTTCGCTGGGCTACCTCCAAGGCGAACCGACGATGAAAGTTCCCACGGGCGAAAAACTTNAAGCCCTCAAGGCTGAACAGGAAAGGAAAANGGCCGCAAGCAAACGNGGGCAGAAAAGGAAGAANTANAANCAGGTCCTCCAAGCNANAAAGGACAAGAAAANGGGACAGAGNAAAAAATGAACACCATCAGATACCTCAAAGCGAGCTTCAATNCNTTGCGTTTCGGTGCCCTTGGTGGGATGTTGCTTCACCNGCGAGACAGAAGAACNGTCTTCTTTCAGTGCATGCANGNNGCCATTCTGGTNCTGATGGNNTGCCCCGANTGTGTCTCGGCAGAGCCAAAGNATGAAAAACANAAGCAGGCAATCAATCTTGCCCCCGGTTCGGCNCATCCGGGAACAACAGGCGAAGTCAAACTGGAACTTGAAGGCTTTTTTCTCGAGGGTGATCCTCATGCCTGTGGGATCATTTGGGATGTCGCGGTTGACGAGCAGAAAGGCGAACTGTTTGTTCTATGTGAACCCAAGAGAGTCGGAGGCGTGGGCGAAGTGCGAGTCTTTGATCGAAGCGGCGCTTACAAGAGAACGATCATGCCGCTTAATCCGACCCTGCCTCAATCAAACGTCCAGGACATCTGCCAGAAGGTCGTGAGGGAAGAGGGAACCGAATTGATTGTTCCCAAGTTTGATCTGAGTTGGGGAGAACCCTCGTTCTATGGTTCCTTCTGGGATTCCCACAAGAAGATTGCGCTGGCTCCCGATGGTGACCTTGTCATCTCAGATCTTTACCGCGGCAAACTGATGAGAATGTCATCCGATGGCAGCCTTCCTGAGGAGGGTTGGAATTCGGGTTATGCGGTGCATAACACGGGAGGACGTGGTAGTGCCATCGTGAATTACCTACCATTCGCTTCCCTGCGTTACCCCTATTTTCATTTTGGCCCCGACGGTTCGCTGTATGTATCGGGAGGGCAAAGTTCCTTCGAGTCGAGGTACCACCATTACAACCTGGAAGGGGGCGTGAACAAGGCCCGCTACCATTTCCCGGTAAAGGGCGACCGAAGCAGTTACGTGTGGAAACTCGATCTGAAATCTGGCCCTGAAGTTGAAAAAAAGGGACTGGTAGGCGGCTTCAAGGAAGCCAGTGGAATTGTCGTCGACGGCGAGCATCTAATCGTTGCCGATGCGGGAAACAATCGTTTGCGGGTTTGCACGTTGGACGGCAAACAGGTCGCATCAATCACTCACTATCTGGATCAGGGAAAGCAGCAACCCATCCTGGACCCGACTGCGTTGGCCATCGATCGAGACAAATGCCTCTATCTTCTCATCGGTTCGCAAAAGAGACCGGAAGACCCGAGAACGGAGGGCAGCATCAGGTTCGTACAGGACGCGTTGCATGCCTCTGCCTTCGAAGAGACTCCGCGTCAAGTGATCAAGCTGAAAAGCTGGAATGCACCCGAGTTGCTGGCTACATCCGCTCCCGTGCATACCTATGTGATGCAAATCGCGGTCGATGCCGGCGTGTCGCCCCCACTGATCTGGGTGGCCAACGGCGACGGCCCTGGCAGCCTGCAGCAATTGTCAGGTGACGACCTTTCGTTGAATGCGCAATGGCAGGATGATGGCGACACCCTGTCCAATCCGCGACAGGACAGTGGTATGCCCATCCTGAATATCGATCCTGAACTGGGGCACGTCTATGTGGAAGACGATGCCAGATACCGCCACAAAAAGTTTGGCACCGCCTATCGACTGGATCAACAGGGGAATATTCTTAAGAAATGGGATCCCTACTTCATTGACATCGAGGAGAGCGGACTTATATCGCCGTGGGGCGCCACTAATCTTGAACGCGGTTTTCCTCATCCCGAGGAACCTCTGTTTCTGGATTCCGTCTTCGGAAAGGATGGCAGGGTGTACCGGTGGAAACTTGGTGAGGAAGGTGTCAGTGTTCTGCGATTTGACCGCACTGGCAAACCGATTCCTTTCACGTCAACGGGCACACACGAACTGCTGGTCGATGCGACACCCGTCAAAGGCAGGTTCTACAAACAAGCCCATCTCAGGAAACAACTGACCTGCTGGTGGGATGTTTACTCAGGGATGGAGGTGGATCGTGAAGGCAACATCTATTACATGAACAAGCAGGATCGGTACAGGGAACTGGGGATGATGTTGCCGAATTATGCCTTGCACCGACAACTCGACATCTATGATGCAACCGGCAAATTGAAAAAGAAAGCCTTGCTGGATCTTACCAGCGTCAAGGGCATTCAGGTCGATCAGGAAGGCTACTTGTACATCGTCCATATTCCCGCCAATGGCCTCGCTCACGAAGAGCGTGTCAACCGCGTCGATGCGAAAGCACCCAAGCGGTCTCCGATGAGGTCTTATGCTCTGTCGAAGTATGCACCGACAGGCGGCGACCCGCTGTGGTCGCAACCTTGGGATGGTGATCATGGGATGGGTTTCATCCCGCCGAATCCTCACTGCATTTGTAGCACGCACCGGGTGAACCAGGCATTGGACGACAATGGCTACATCTACATGGCGACCAAACACACCGTCCAGGTTGTGGATACCAAGACGGGCAAGCTCGTGGGTGAATTCGGCAGTTATGGAAACGCAGACTGCAAAGGAAAAGGCAGCGCGTATCCGCATCCCGAACTACCATTGGGAACCATTTCCAGTCTGGCGGTATGGAAGGATAAGCTGTTCATCATGGATGTTCTTAACCGACGCCTCGTGAAATGTAATATTATCTATCAACCTGCACTGAAAAGTGCGAAATAGTCGTAGTCGAATNANCAGGGAAAATTTGNATTGAAAGTACTGCCAACCGTCATNGCTGNGNTCTTGTTGATGCAGAACATCGCTCGCACGGAAGAACCAANCGCCNTCANCCCAGCCNCGGAATCACANCCCGCTCGGCCCAACATTCTGNTCATCGTTTCCGANGATCATGGNTGGGGGGATTTACCGTCGAACTGGGACAAGACTGAGGTGCGACTTCCGACGTTGGAAGCTCTGGCCGCTCAGGGCGTTCGGTTTCCCAACTACCACACCGTCCCGCTTTGCGGGCCATCGCGTGCCTGCATGTTTACGGGTCAGTATTCATCCGAGAATGGCATGTGGCGTGGTCCCGGGACACAACCGCTCGGATCGCCTGGATATCGTGGGATCAAACGCGACGTGAANATGCTTTCCGAGCATCTTTCCGAATCGGGTTACAAAACCGGTGCCTTCGGAAAATGGCACATGGGATCTCTCGAGGGAGAAGTTCCCAACGACCGCGGATTCGACGAGTTTCGCGGTTTTCTCCGNGGGNCACACNCGTATTGGATTAAAGCGGGAANATCCAACTTCATGCACAATCGCCAGNCCGACCGCACTTCCCAAGGNCACGCGACTGANTTGTTTACTGACTGGGCGGAAAAGTTCATTCGGACGAACGCNACCAACGGTGATCCGTTCTTCTGCTACNTCGCTTACAACGCCGTNCACGGNCCGCTTCGCGTCGANAAATCAAAACCCGCCTCGGCGCCNGAGGCNTGGATCAACAAAGCACTCGANCGGGGAGTCAGTTTTCTGCGCAGCGACTATGTCGCNATTCTTGAACACATGGATCACAACATCGGCCGATTAGTCNNCCTGNTGGATNAGCTGGATGTTGCCNAAAACACCCTGATNGTCTTCGTGAGTGACAACGGAGGCTGCACCATGCAAGAAAACGCAGCCGGNGGCAGATTCCCCGGAAACAATGGGCCGCTCAGCGGAGGNAAAGCGTCAACGNACCAAGGNGGNTTAAACGTACCGTTGTTGATCAACTGGCAAAGCCGATTGCCTCAGGGCATGATCTCGAACGATCAAGTGATGCACTGTGACCTNTTTGCCACCCTGTTGGACGCTGCCACGATCTCGGTTCCAGNAACAAATGGCAAGAATCCAGTACGCGGTGTGTCCCTGATGCCGCACATGCGCTCCGCTGGANAGGAAACAATCCCANACCGAACGATGATCTTTGAACTCTGGGGCAACATCGGTCTGCGCAAGGGAGACTACAAAATTTGGAGCGATATCGGGCGAGACCACTCCCCAGATTGGGATGCACTTGTTGCCGAACTGGAGCACACCGATCTTTCCCTNTTCGACCTCAGCCANGACATCNCGGAGAAGAATGACCTAAGGACAGAACGACCCNAGGTTTACGATTCACTCAAGACAGANCTCATCGAACATTTTTCCAATNTCAACGCGGANTATCCTGGCGNTGGAATTTCCGACGCTCCGCAAAAAGAAACAANCAGATCCCCTAAAAAGGTTNCCACACCGGANCCGCAACGCCGGTCACCAGAACAATTCTTNAAGAATCGGGACCGCAATGCAGACAAAGTGATCACGCTGGAGGAATTCATCGGTACCCCNGAAGGTCGCAACGTCCCCGCCCTGACCAAACGGTTCAAAGCGATCGATGCGAACAGCGATGGCAAGCTTCTGCTGGATGAATTGAAAAAGCAAAGAAAATGAAACCAGCAGGACGCCCCATCATCTACTTGTGCTTACNAATGCTCTAGCCGTCTGCAAAATGCCTGTCAAANCTCAACGTGGCGTGGCAAAAACATGCCCCGTCCTATTGGGATTCGANCGAGGCTTNGGCCAAGGTGAGGTTGCTTGGNCCNGCCTTTGANGCGTCAGGCGTCGGTCGAAGATGGAACAACTTCAAGTCGATGCTATGCCTTGGCAACNACTTGCCCACTTTCAGACGGACATCGCCGAATTCGCAGGTGAAGTCATGCACCAGGATCNCGCNGGAAACGCAAAACACNCAGAAGCTGTCCGGAAACTGGAANCNAATTGCAGCATCCGCGCTGAAAACCATGTTCGATACACTAGAATGGNNATTCCGGCGCAGTCACAGCAACAGCCATCATTCCACACCATGCACAACNGAAATAAAAGCCAAANCGTGTTTTATCGATNGACTGTCGCGTTGATCGTGGCNNTCACATTNGATGCAACGTNNCTATTTGCGATCAATGACNCTGCGTCTGGCNCCAAAACAGAGGCCCAGATTGTTGTCCCCGAACACATCCANNCGATNCTCGCNACTCATTGCCTTGACTGCCACAACAGCGACANCNCCGAAGNAACGGTTGAACTTGATGGGATTGAGAAGCTTGATGGAGGTGCCAAGCTGGAGCTACTCAACAAAGCTCAAGACCAATTGTTNTTTGGATTGATGCCGCCCAAAGACGCTAGNCAGCCCANTACCGAAGATCGNAAGGNTCTAACAACNTGGATTCGCTCCACGCTACGAAACCACAATGCCTCNGAACTTGACAAGAAGCTGANCTATCCAGACTTTGGCAATTACGTNANCCATCANGAACTNTTTNACAGCCAGAACNCGGATGCCGCTTACACTCCGGNCAGACGTTGGCTCATNAGCCCTCGNATCTTCGANGAANGAGTTGTCNANGTNTTTNGCCTTGAAGGTCGCGACCTTGCCAATACGAGACAAAACGGTTTTTACGGCGTCACCAACCCATTTGTGTTACCCGAGCATTCCGGCGTTCGCGATTACGATTTGGGCACTCTTGGTGGTGGCACTCTGCTTGTGATGTTGGACAACGCGAAGTGGATCGCGGAAAAGCAGATTGTGGCGGCTCGCATCAAAAAGGGTGAAATCGACCCCAAGGATTTTCCTAACCCCAAAGATCGCTGGTACCCAAAAACCACACCGGAGACATTTGAAACCATCATCCTGAAAACCAGCGAACCTACGCTTGATGAGATTGTTGCTGCCATCAACACTCAGTTTGAAAGAGTATTGCAGCGTGCACCCAGTGCATCCGAACTAGACAAGTACGTTGCATTAACGGCATCTTCCATCAAACTTGCCGGAAACGTCAACGGGCTAAGACAAATGCTTGTCAGTGTCCTGCTGGAATCCGAGTTTCTTTACCGAATTGAATTCGGGGGTGGTAAAACGGATGAGCATGGGCGACGTAAACTCACGCCACGTGAAGCAAGCTTCGCAATCGCATACGCACTGGGTGATCGTGGACCTGACCAACAACTACGAGACGCAGCAAACGCGGGCAAGCTGCTGACGAAAGAAGACTACCACCGTGAAGTAACGCGTTTGCTGGCGGACGATTCCTATTTTCGTGGAGCTATCGGCCATGCATGGGGCAGTCGTGACAAGATCCCCCCCCGCCTGACCTCACACCCAAGGATCATTCGATTCTTTCGTGAGTTCTTTGGTTATCCTGCGGCACTCAAAATTTTCAAGGACCTGAAACGCAGCGATGGTTTTTACATCAACCCCGGTCGTGGCAGTAACCAGACTCCGGGTCATCTCGTGAACGAGGCGGATCGCGTCGTGGCTGGCATTGTCGAGTCCGATAAGGATGTCTTCAACACCCTACTAACCACTGACAAGTTTTTCCTCTATCACAATCGAGATAATGAGTCAGGCAAACGTATGATTGAGGGTTGGCGTAAAGCATACGAGGTCCTGAAAAACACCAACTGGAAAGATGATCCTGACGGGGTCGTGAAGGCACACGAAGAACTGATCAAAACACATCTCGATCCGCGCGGTATCACGGGACGCAGCAAGGCACGCCACGACAATAGCCTGATCCGCTTGATGACGCACTTCGACCACACCTTTGGCAAAGGTAACCAGCCATTCACAACCTTCCCATGGGCTCATGGCAATCACTACTGGCATTCGCCAATCTACAGTCTTCCACGAATGCCTGGCCGAGGCGGCTATGACACCCAGGACAACTTCGACTATCAGCCTGTTCAACCTTTTCCGATGCCAGGCAGAAAGGGCATTTTGACTCACCCCGCGTGGCTGGTTGCACATTCAGGAAATTTTCAAACCGACCCCATTCGCCGTGGCCGCTGGATTCGCGAAAAATTGTTGGCAGGACGTGTTCCCGATGTCCCCATCACCGTCGACGCACAAGTTCCGGAAGACCCACACAAGACATTCCGACAACGGGTGGAGTCGCTGACTGGACAAGCAGAATGCTGGAAGTGCCATCAACAAATGAATCCGCTGGGCATGCCGTTTGAGGGTTTTGATGATTTCGGCCGGATTCGCAGCGTCGAGAGCCTTGAGCATCCTGAAAATCTTGTCAAACGCAACAACGGCAATGAATCGGATACCTACAAAACAATGCCTGTCGACACATCAGGATACCTTGACGGTACGTTTGACCACGCTCTTGATGGCGAAGTAACAGACGCATTTGATTTGATTGACCGGCTTGCTCAATCCGACCGAGTCCGACAATCGATCATTCGCCACGCTTTTCGTTTCTTCATTGGCCGAAATGAAATGCTTTCCGATTCGAAAACCTTGATTGATGCCGACAATGCTTACGTCAATAGCGGCGGCAGTTTCAGAGCAGTGATTGTTTCGCTGCTGACATCTGATTCGTTCATTTATCGTAAAGACAGCGGATCGATTGTTACGGTACAATGAATGGCTAGCGTATCCTGACGAAGTGCGACGACACGCCCCACGACGGATTATTTCCGTCCTGCACGAAGAAAACTCAACATGACGAACCGCAGAGAATTCCTGACAAAATCTGTTCTTGGAGCTGGCGCCATAAGCCTGATGCCGCCCCATCTGTTCGCGAATACTGCTGCGGGTAAACCGCCCACTCGATTTATTTTTCTTCATAAGGGAAACGGTCTGCTGCCAGGCTCTTTGGCTCTGCCTTCTTTCGACGATCAGCAACAGAAAAGCGAAAAGAATAAAGAAGCGTTCACCGCTGACCTGGACGGCCAGGATCTGCCTGAGTGGATGAGTCCTATATCTGGTCATATACAGAACATGACCATCCTGCAGGGACTATCCGGAAAAATGTGTACCACAGGGCATCACACGTGGTGCTCTTCGTTGGGCGTTTTCAAAGCCAATGAGCGTTTGAGTTCCATCAAGTGGGCAACGGTGGATTTTGAACTTGCCAAACTTTTCCCATCGCCTTTTGGACATATCGAACTGGCTTGCTTCCCGACGGGTGGTGGCAATTCACGAGGAAACATCAACGGGATTGAGAAAGGGTTTTCAGCACGCGGCCCACAGCAGCCCAACTATGCCTTCGGGTCTCCAAAAACCGCAATGAAAGAGCTTTACAAATCCGTATCCAACGACGAATCTGCACAGACGCTTTACCAACTGGAACGGAAGATGTTGGAATTTGTTGCCAACAGCGAAGGGCAACGAGCCCAAGGCCTGGTCGGCTCCGAGCGAGTCAAGGTCGCCAATTACGCCGATGCCTTGCAGGACATCCGGAAACGAAACGGTCGAGTCGAAGCAATGAGTGACCAAATCCGGGCGCATCTCCCCAAACTCGATGCCAAGTACATGGCGGACGATTTATCGACCGTGGATCGACAAGCCGGCCTCACCGAGATCCTGCTCTCAACGCTCATCTCGGGCATGACCAACGTGGTGGCATTCACCCTAGACGAACTGGGAACTCCGTACACGGGGCTCTCGGAAATCGAAGGCGAGAAAGTCAATCAACATGACGTCGGTCACGGCAAAGCTGTCGGACGGTTTGAAGCAACCGAGGTACGTAAGAAAATCCGCAACCAGCACATGACACTGATCGACACTATTGTCACTCGCTTGAAAAATGTCCCTGAAGGTGACGGGACCATGTTCGACAACACGATGCTGTTCTACTTTCCAGACAACGGTGAGACACACCATAGTCATGGTACCGAATGGCCGTTCGTGGTACTCGCTGGTGACAACACGCCTCTCGACATTACTCGACGCTACATCCGTCTACCTGGCTACGGCAAGCAAGGACACAAGACCCTGGGCAACTGGTACACGACCCTCCTGAACGCCCATGGGAATTCAATCAACCACTATGGCAGCCCGGACGTGGGCTTGAGCATCGAGCAGGCCGGACCGATTGAAACATTTCTGAGTTAGCCGAAGCAGCAACGTGGCGAACTGCAGTAAATTCACAGATAACTGATCTGATTCAAGTTTCGCCTGGCGGCAGGACATCTTCACAACGCAACTTCAACACCTGTTGCACTTCCAACGAGAACCACCCTCGTGCCTACGTATTTTCTTGCCGGTCAAAGCAACCGTATGCTTCGCCCGCGAGTTCAATACGGATCGCTTGAGCCCACAACCAGTTCATCTGATCTACCGTGCTGTCCATCTAAGCCGGCACTTCCAATTTCAAATTGGTCGCTCCCTACTTTGTAGACAAAGTCATTACCCCAAGCGTCTGGGCAACCTCGTCAAAAATTGGAAATGGCATGTTTTCTCTTGCCTTAGCGTTTTCCATTTTGCTATCGCTTTAGCTTCGGTTGGATCATCTACAAGCATCTGCAAGTCGTTCGGATTCTCGTCCATAAACATTTGATAAGTTTTCACACCGCTCTTTAACATATTGAGCTTCACCTCTGTGGAAGTGGTGCTGGCCCCATTCTGAACCGTCGCATTCTGAACCGTCGCATTCTGAACCCTCGCATTCTGAACCCTCGCATAAATGAGCATGCCAATAACAAACACAGCCACAACAACGCGCACCGCGCCGAGAACAACCACCAAGATCGATAACAAAATCAACCCCCACGGCACACCATTCTTCCCAACGGCTTGCGGAGCGGTGGGTTGCGCAGCCATCGGAGCATTTGATCGTTCTGTACTTGTGGTGAGCGGCAAAGATCCGGAGCGAGTACGTCGATCTAGTCACCAACGCTGCCAACCTACTTCACACGCAGCGTAGGATAACAAATTTCAACATGTCATTGATCCCAAGCAAAACTTGCGAACCACTTAGCGTTCATGGACCTGACTCGCCGTTCAACTCTCCCAGATCTCATCACTTTCGGACGATTCAATGCCTCCTCTCCTGACCTGACGCATGGAGGGTAAACATGTGAATGAATCAGACTAGCTCCAGTAACCGAACCTACTTCGGCATGAGTTTCCCGGTCTTCAAAGTTGGTTGCGTCCCAACTACATTTTCATCGCCCGCAACAACATCCTGCTTCTCTTTCAGAGTTTTCCACCCAAATGCTCTGCTTCTCTCATCGGTTCTAGCCAGAGCAGTACCCCATTGTGCTGTGATGTTTTTGTGATTGCCGGCATTTTATCGTCTGTCAAATATATGCCATAAAGCTCAACAGACTCCTCGGTACTCCCAGGCTGAAAAGACTGACTCTCATAACCGTCGCTACCCGACTCGCCACGCTCGGCACCCCATGCATGAAGTTGATTGACCTTGATCACCTCTTGATCATCAAACAGAACACGAACCTCAAATCCGTCTTTTGTCTCCCTTTTCTTAATTTCGATTGCATGTCTGCCATGAGGCAACGCAAACTCGGTCACTTCCGAAGGCATACTTCCGAACTGCAAACCATTAGTGGCAAGGCATAGCTTGTAAGCGGCCCCACCGTTGCCTATCGTCTCCTTGCTTGGTAACGCCACGTTCCACTTTTTCTCGTCACTCCAGGTTTTGGGAGCACTGACCACTGCAACACGATCGGCGTGCAGAACCACAAGAGCCTTTGACTCTGCCCGCATGACTTGGATCGCAGAACGCATCCGTTCGTTGTCATGGCGCAAACGGTAATAGCAAAACCAAGAGGCACATAAAAGTGCCAACAGGATCAGGGTCTTCAAATTCCACTGTAGTGGCCCCCTTCTAACTCGGCATTCCAGTCCATACCGCGTCTCGCTTCTATGTGACTCGGACGTATCAATCTCAAAATCAACATTTGAGTCGTTCACGGTTCTCTCCCACTTGCTGACGCGTCTGTGCGTGCTGAACCGCCTGTCTCCGCATCAGTCCCCACTTGCAAATGGAACAGCTCCGGAACGTACCATTTCAGATTTTGAGGGGACAAAACTTTCTGCGCATCTTCCCGCATTTGATCGGGCATGCTTATCCGCAATAGTGAGCTCAATTGACCAGACTGCACTGTAACGCGACCGTCACTCGCAAGCTGTTCAATCTCCATCTCATCCCAACGCCCTTTCAAAAATTCATACAACCGTGACCCGCCCATATCGGTGGTGCCCCAACTGCGTTCCAGATCCCACCATGCCTTCAAGCAGCCGTTTTCGCCATCACGAAACCGAACGTGGGCGATGAAGCTCATAGGTCCTTCCATGGGCTCGCTCCGATCCCACACGACACTATTTTCCCAAACGACCGTCTCATTCTCAGGCACAAAAATACGCCAGCGAAAATGCCTAGGGTCTTTCGTCGGAAGCGCAATCACCTGAACACCGGGTTCTCCCGTAGATTCAAGATAGCCAACTTCCGCAGCTAGAATTCCGTATTCCCGCGACAAGTCTTTCCTCAAAAGCGCTTCCCGCGCCGCCAACGACAAACCGACAAGGGCAGCTAACACAACAACAACATTCATCCCCAATTTCATTAAGCAACTACCTCATCGAAGTTGTTTGGAATGCAGACCGTCTTCTCAGCCAAAGACAAGACTATCGTTGTACTCGAACTTTCGGGTGTGTTGCAGATCAAAAACACAAAATGAGTTCGCAATGCGTCGGAAATACTTCCATCACCCGTTTCAACTCAAAACCAACGCGTGGATTCCCGGTCCTTGTTGAGTTTCTCCAGATTACTCCGATGATGTTTTAACCGCGCCAAGACGCTTGCCAACTGATCATTCAAATCTTCACGCGTCGGCTTAGACAAACCCGCATCATTCAACTGCAGAGTCAACTTCGCGATCTTCTCCTGATCCTGGGCTATCCAGTTATCAAGCTCCTCTGCACGCGTGTCATAAACTTCCTGCATGGTCCAAGCTCCCACCTTTTCAAGATAGGCATCCAAGTCACGAACCATTTGGGTTGTTTTGGCCGGCAGATCATTCGCTAGATCGTTCGTTTCGCCCATATCGCTCACAACGTTGAACAATTTGATTTCGCCTGAGTTGAGATGTCGCATCAACTTGTAATCACCCTTTCGGTAGGCGGTGATTGGGACGGTATAGTGGGCCGGGAAATGAAAAACGAATCCAGTATCCCGTTCTGCAAGTGTTCCTTTGTTACCATTTTCAAACACAGGACGTAGGCTAATACCGTCCAAATCATCTGGCAGGGCAACATTACTTCCCACAAGATCGTGCATCGTGGTGAGATAATCCCACTGCGCAACGGGTTTGTCACACTGTGAGTTTGCCGCGATCCCGGGACCAGCCACAATCATCGGGACTCTTAAACCACCCTCCCACATCTTTGCCTTTCCGCCCTGCAGCGGAGCGTTACTTTGACCGCCCCCGTTATCCGACGAAAAGATGACGTAGGTATTCTCCTCAAGCCCCTGCGACTTGAGCTCATCCAGCACCATTCCGATTGACGAATCCATATTTTCCATCATGGCGGCGTAATTAGCTTTTTCCCAAAATGCTTGAAGTTTTTTAGGCATCGAATCGGCGTTGGCGTCAAATTTCGATATATCGGGTATCCCTCCTTCAATCCGGTTCTCGGTGGCAAAAAGACGGAGATATTTTTCACGTGTCCTTTTAAGNGATGTNTTNCGGACATGCACNGCNTAATGAGANACCATCATGTAGAANGGNTTCCGATCTTTCCCNCGTTNNTNNAAAAACTGNTNAGCNGTNCTCGCCANGCTGAANACNCGNTTNGGATCATCANGNGGAATGGGNGTTTTATACGCNGGNTCCCACCAATCNCCNTGNGCNTTNCCATTGGGANNTTTATGNTTGAAATCTGTCACGTCATANCCNTGCTCCTTGAACCAACGCATNGGTGTGCATCCTTTCCCAAAGAANGCTGTCACGTANTCATCNTGCTAGCCTCTTTGATCATTTCNGCGATNGANAGNTTNTNGCCAAGGTCNATNTNCNTTTTGTTCATCACCACNTCGTGAATCGANANACAACCTACTCTGGCAGTCGTTTTNCCATGCTGGATGCTNGCGCGGGATGAAGTGCANACCGGTGATGGACAATACGCATTTGAAAAACGCATTCCTCTCNACGCCAANCGTTCAAGATTCGGGGTCTGATGAAGCTTGTGCGCTAGTTCAGGACGCCCCTTCATCATTGGGACACTCGTTTGCGTGTANCCCANGTCATCGGCATAAATGATGACAAAATTCGGGGATTCCTCGGCATGAACGCGGGCAACCGAAAAGGTCACAGCAAGGGTAAGCAAAGAAAAAGTCAGTAATCTCATCTGTTGATCCTGTGAGTCTCAATTTCTAAACGCAAAGAGAAGACACCGGNAACGGTGCATCATCATTCACGTGTGTACGACTGCACTGACAACCTTCCGGAAAGTCAGTGATTTTCCGGAAAGATTCAGTCGCCCGTGTAATCAACCCAGGTCGATCGCACATGTTTCTCGGCGTCCTGTTTTGGTGCACTATCCCGCCAGGACGTATGCTTTGCCTGCCTTCGGCACCTTTCCTTGTTCATTTCATTTTTGAAAAGCTTCGCATTCAACTCCGCCAACAGTATTGCTTTTTGCTTTTCAAAATCCACAGGATTCTGTGCTTTCAGAAGAATGAGCTTTTTATGGAAGGCTTCTTTTGCGCGTTCTCCGAAATGATCCATGAGATCATAAAGAGCCTCACGAACTTGGGCGGTGGTACCACCGTCAACCTCTTTCACATAATTAGCGCGTACAGCGTCCATGGATTCTGCTCTGCCCGGCATTGCCGCAGCCAGATCGACTTGTTCCTGATAATCGGTCTTGATGTTGAACAGTTTGATCTCACCAGAATTGAGATGCCGCATCAACTTGTAATCGCCAATGATGATCGAACTGATCGGTGGATGAAAATGGCAGGTATAGTGATGAACGATGCCGGGTGCTGCGCGATTCACAATGCCGCTGTTTCCCTGNNTGAANACGTCACGCAGACTTCCCCCATCGACCCCCTCGGGAAGCGGCGATTCACTACCACTCAAGTCGTGAAAAGTTGGCAGAAAATCCCATTGAACAATGGGGACATCACACTGTGCGCCTGCTTGAATCATCGGACCGCAGATCACTGTGGGCACGCGGATACCACCTTCATAGAGCGAGCGTTTCCCTTCCTGCAGCGGACCATTAAATCGCCGGTTTTCACCATTCACCTTGCGCCGATCAGAGTGTCCGCCGCCATTGTCGGATGTAAAAATGATGTAGGTATTCTCAAGCTGCCCCTGTTCCTCAAGTGCGTCCAGTAACGCACCCACATTCATATCCATCTCTTCCACCATAGCTGCATAGACGANTTCCCGATTGACACTTGATTTTTCGTCATCGATCTTCTCAACATCCCGCCCTTCTTGGATCCAACGTTTTTTATTACGTTCGATCGCTNCCTGGGTGGCCATGTGCGGGATGTGAGCGGCATAGTGTGAAACCATCAGGAAGAACGGTTGCTTTCCAGCATACTGATTTACAAATGCCACGGAATCTTTCCTGAGGGAATGCAGACGCTTCGGATTGTCTTTGGGGAAAGGAGTTTTCTTTTTCACATCCCAATACGAACCATGTCCGTTTCCATTTCCACCGGGCTCACCCGNNCCTTCGTCGGTAAAGTCATAGCCGGCCTCATCGAACCGGCCCATGGCACTGCAACCTTTTCCAAACATGGCAGTGACGTAGTTTTTCCCGGACGCTTTTAGCATTTCGGCGAGGGTCACTTCGTCGTCATAACCATTTGGTCTTTGCACAGACGAAAGAACATCAAACACATTACGATATTGCATGCGTGCGGAAGACTTTCCGAACTGAATACTCAAACGCGATCCAGTGCAGGTAGGCGTCGGTGCGTAGGCAGTGGAAAA
This sequence comes from Rhodopirellula sp., assembly GCA_002689655.1. Classification (GTDB taxonomy): domain Bacteria; phylum Planctomycetota; class Planctomycetia; order Pirellulales; family Pirellulaceae; genus Rubripirellula. The sequence goes on from NZHC01000146.1 coordinate 32,900, forward strand.
GCGTGTACCGATAGCGGCAAGACGATCAAGACCAGGAGTTCTGATNAAACTGTTCCGTGTNGTNGGGTCATCGTCCATCATTTGGACAGAGGTATCGGCATACCCCAAGTCATCTGCATAAATCAGNATAAAATTCGGGGNCCCTGCAAACAGATGCTGCGTGCCGCACACAAGAAACGCGATCACGACAAGATGGTTCAACTTCATGGGTAGACTCAATCCTAATCTGTACTTTAAAAACATATGACTATGGTCCTTGATTCAAGACCCTAATTGCGATCAGCGGTACCACGTTGTTCATGCATTTGAATGAGCGAACGTGATCGAGCGAGTTGTCGATCCTGAAACTCTACATGGTTTCTGGAGACGTCCACCCTGAAAGCCTTCTGTTTGTTGGTTGGGTCCCCTTGAAGATCAGCGGTCAGCTTTTCAAACCGTTTTCTGCCATTGGCGATCCATCCTCCCTCCAAGAGCCTGACGTAATTGCGACGAATCAGGGTTACGGTCTCGGCATTCACTGAACCCAAGTACTGGGAACGCTGGTTGTCCATTTTTTCAACCAACTCTGGCATGCTTGCTGCCAGGTCATTGCGTTCACGAATGTCGTTCACGACATCGTACAACTCAACCTTCAGAGTATCGAGATTTTTCCTCAGCTTATAGTCACCCATACGGACCACAGACTCAGGATCACCTGTGTGCCAGGGAAAGTGAAAGACGAGGGGCTTGGTGTTACGCAATACCTTTCCTGCGTTACCCCGCACGAAAACATCACNCAGACTTCCACCATCCAACTCAGGGGGCAGTGGTTCGGTGCCACCTGCCAAATCATAAAANGTTTGCAGGAAATCCCACTGCACGACTGGAACATCACAATAGCTGCCGGGGCTGATACCGGGCCCACGAACGACGGTTGGCATTCGGATGCCACCTTCGTAGAGGCTNCCTTTTCCACCCCGCAACGGCGCGTTACCACGNAAACCNCCGCCNTTNTCNGACGTGAANATGACAAACGTATTNTCGGCAATGCCCATCTCATCGATCGCGTCAAGTAAAGCGCCCGTTGCACGATCCATGTCATCCAACATTGCCGCATAATTGATGATCCAGCCATGGTTGTACATTGAGATGGAAATCGATTCCTCAGGNGTNTCATCTTTNCTCTGGTACTTGCTNCCTNTTGGCAGTTTCCTGTATTTCTCTCGAGTCTCTTTCAAAGAGTCATGCCAAATATGCATGGCGTAGTGCGAAAGCTGCAAATAGAACGGCCGCTTTGAGGCAACTTGTTCTTCCATGAATTGAATGCTCTTATCAGTCAGCGAGAACATCCGCTTGGGATCCTGCTCCGGAAGATGGGTTTTCCCATCATCAGCAAAGTCTCCNGGCCCATTTCCATTGGGCCCATCGGTGACATCGTAACCCGCATGCATGGGCTTGATACTATCGTTGTGCCACTTGCCAAAATGGGCAGTTCGATAGTTGGGGTTCGCTTTCTTGAGGGCTTGNGGAATCGTAATTTTCCCCATGTACTGCTTNTTGGCTTCCACCGANGACAGCACGGTATATCGGAGNCGACTGGGGGTCATCCCATGCAGCAGACTGTTACGAGANGGTGCGCACAAGGTTGATGGTGAGTAACACGCGGANAGCACCATCCCTTCCNTGGCGATCCGCTCGAGATACGGCGTTTGAAAGTAGTCGCTACGCGTATCCTCTCGCCCCTTGATCATCTCTACCGACGTCTCCGCCCATCCAAGGTCATCGACGTACACAAGCACAAAGTTTGGCGTCTCAGTAGCGTCTACCATCACCGAACATGAGGAAACGAAAAATCCAATGCTGAGTATGATCTTGATGTTCATTTTTCTGCCCCGATCAATTGCCTGTTTCAATGAGAACACGAACCTGATCAAGATGCCCTGGATTCTCCTGCAGTTCAATCAGCAGAGTGCGTCGATCAGCAGCCAAGGTGAGGCTGTCAAACCCCCGTCGTTGATCACCCGCAGGGCGAGGTTCAATCGTTCTCGGACTGGGATAGGAAACGTCAGGAACCCCGAAAATCACCTCGGACTCTCGCAACAATCGATCCATCGTGATAACACCGACGATGGGGTTTGCAAAAGTAATCTGACCACGAACACTGCGTCTTCGATCCGGATTCTTCCCCTCGGGGTAAGCGTNCAGTTGCAGCAGATAGCTTGTGACGCGCTGGTCGCTTGGAAGTCGCCGTTTTTCTCGATACGGCGACTTGGCATACACGCCAGGATCGACCATATCGACACGAACTTCTTCACCCGGAAGAACATTTTCACGTTCAGGAAAGACCACGATATTTTCGTTGTCCTGATAATTGCCGGGGTGGAACTCTGGCCCCGGTTTTACAAAGCGGATGGCACCTGTCGTTTGCAGGACGCCCGAACTTACNGGCCAGGTATTTTCGAACTGCGAGGATTCGAACGCTACCGAATCGATCGAATTAGACGCTTTGCTTGATCGGATCGCCTCCCCCTCACGCAAAAGTTGAGTCTGCTGGCTTTCCCGCCCGACAGGCGGTGTNCTGACCTCAACTTCTCCCTCAAAAACGCAAACATCTGTCTGCCCCGCATGACTCACTGAGACACCAAACGCGGTTCCAAGATCAACCACATGCGCCGAATCAGTATCAATCACGAAACCACTGGCTGATTCAGGGACCGTCGCAGTCACGACCCCACGATGAAGCACCAGACGCATCTCATCCACCAGATCGAACTGTGCAGGCCCCTCCACGGCCACGCTCGCCCCACTGGAAAAGTCCAAACGCACAATCCCTCTCGAGACGGTCATCGGCCCTGCATCCAACAACTCACCGCTCACATAAGCAACATCAGAATCCCGGTACGCGCCCACAGTTTCAGCAATCACTGCGGGCACTTGCCTGGTTCGAGACACAATCAGGAACGCCCCGGCAATCAACATCAAACACGCGGCACAGGCAAAAACAATGCTCAGCCCAGCGAATTCCCCCAAGTGAGAACGCCCCGGCAACTCGCGAGTGATTGACTCGCGAGTGATTGACTCGGGACGAGATACAAACTGGCGACGCAATGCCGCATGCATATTGACAGCATGCAGATATCGCTCACGTACGAGTGAGTCACTTAGCAAATGCTCCTCAAGTTTGAGCAACTCTTCCTGGCTGGCAGTTTCATTGATTGCTTTGTCTATCAATGCTTCAATCGTTTGATTCATTGTGCTGACTCCCGCAACCCCAATTGACGGTCGATGCAGTCATGCAGCAGACGACGAACACGATTCACNCGCTTATAAATCCGATTGGCCGCCTCACCGCACTTCTCCGCAAACNCCCGGATCGTTGCTCCTTCGGCGTAACAACCCGCCATCATCTTTTGATCATCCGGACTTAATTTCTCCAAGCACGAATCCAGAGCCCGACGCCGAGCGTCCAGGCTGTCCNCGATTTCGTCGGATTGTTCNGCAAGCAGCACNGCGAGTTTTTCTCCAAACACATGTCGATCACGTCGCACTTTGGTGATGTGGTTCAACGCTGCATTTTTGGCAATCTGAATTGCCCAATTACGAAAGTTGGTTCCGGACTCGTACTGATCAAATGACTTCCACATCGTGACACTCGCTCTCTGAACCACATCCTCGGCGTCCGCAGTATTCCGCACCATTGCCAGCACGAATGAAAAAACCGCTGCCTCGTGTCGCACAAACAGCGTCACAAACTCATCGTGACGAGTTAAGCGAAGTTTTTCTGATTCCATGAACCTTCCTCTCTACCTACTCAGTTCCACTCAACCGACAATTCGCCCACTTCATTTCTTTTTTTCAGAAACTCCTTCAATTCAGCCGGCAAGCCGATCACAAATCAGCAGGTGTCCCAAAGGGGGCGTTAAGCTTCACCTCCCCAAACAACCTTCATTCCGCCACGATAGGCGAAATCACGACTCTCGTTGGATTTCAAGTCAATTGCGGGTGTGAAAATCCTGTTTGCAAGACAACCAATCGGCAAAATTGGCATATTGAATCATCGCGTACGGGTAAGATGGAACGGGACCTACGTGGCAAGCTGCCGTCGTTTCATTACCCAGCCCACCAAAAAAAGACTCGGATGCAACGTCTCCTCAAGAGCTGGTGGCCAGCGATCGCCCTGACACTCCTTTTGGCACCTCACGCCAGAGGTTCGTATTACCATGCCAACGTCAAAGAGGGAGCGGAGTTCTTCATGTTTGACGTGCGTTTCCCGTTCATGCCCTCAGGCACCTACTTCTCGTTTTGGAATGGGAAATTCTTTCCGGTTGGTGGTGCTTTCTATGGAGGCGTGTTCACACGTGGGCCTGGCAAAACAGGGGGGCCCGAAAATCAGAAACATGGAACGCCTTGGACGTACTGGGGTGATGATGCCTACAACGGAGATCGACCTCGGCCGGTCTACACCGGACAATACACCAATTCGACGGGTGCAGGCGGGGAGGGTTCGGCAGCAGCAGTGGGCGGCGAAAAGCCGTTTCTGCGACGGGGTGTCTGGTTCACCATGTGCAAACGTATATGGAAGCCTGCCGAAAAGAACGCCTCCTATCGTTATGAAGGTTGGTGGATCAAGGACCAACAAACCGGCAAATGGCACCTGAGTGCCGTCATGCGAATACCCGCACCCGTGACCGGCTATTCAGGTTGGTCAACTTTTGTCGAAGAACTCGCTAAAGGCGCTGATCGAGCTATCGACGTTCGACGTTTCTATTGCCGCCTGAACCGTGAATGGCACAGTGTCGACACGATCACGATGGAGAACAAATACAATGCCAGATTCTCAATCCTCGACAATGATTCGACCTTTCACTACGAGGAACCGGTCACCCACAAGGCAGATCCTGCAGGAACGACCTCGTGGACTGTCAAACAACCTGACCAACCCACTTTCGGTAATCTGGCAATCAACTCCTCCCAAGCCCACCGACTGGGTGATCAGGTGGCGGTGCGTTGGTCAATCCCGGACACAACAGTTCCTCAACTCGGTTACCACATCGAGATAGTTGGAAAAAATGGAAAAACGCTAAGTGAGTTAACGGAAATGTTACCTCATCAACAGATCAAAACCATTTCCACTGATGGTGAACAGGCAGCGAGCGTGCGGCTTACCGTGATCGACATTTTCGATCGGAAAACCACTCAGGAGATCCCCATCGTTGAGGGCCAAACAGGGGCGACCGATAAGGGAACAACAAGACAACCTGACGCCATCACTTCACGAGCGGGCCTGACTTACGAATTATTCAAACTTGACGATGAATTTGATCTCAACACCATCCCCGATCTCACCAGCCTGCAAAGCACTGATGGGTGGGCCGCCGATGAGCATGAAGGTTTTATGCGTTCAGGAATACTGCCCACCGTGGTACTTCCCCCACGTGAGATGTGGGACAAAAAACGATCACAATACGCCGTTCGATACACAGGTACTGTGCATGTCCCCAAAACGGGTTTCTATATTTTCCAGTTGACCGCAGCCGGCAACAGCACACTGTGGATCGACGGCGAGTTGGTGGGCAATAACGGGTTCATGCCCAATCCAAGCATGCGCAGGTATATCCAAGGTCTGCAGTCCGGTCCCCATGATTTTGAACTGCGTTATGGCAAGAAAGCGTGGACCAACAGGAGCGGACAGTGCGACCTGCAGTGGGAAGGGCCGGGGATGCCCCAGAGAGCTTTCAATCAAACGGATTTTACCACCACGGCTAAAACCAAGATCCCAACCCTGAAAACGACGTGCAGCCCTAGCAACGGCAAAGACCAGTCCAATCTTGTCGACATTGCCGTCGAAGTCGATACGAAGGGGAAAAACGTAAGTCGAATCGATGTTTTCTGTGGTGACCTGATCCTTGGGCAACTCACCCAACGCCCCTACCAACTGAAAAACACAGTTCTGCCAGATGGCGAATTTGATATCTGCGCGCGAGTCGTTTACGAACAGGGCAAACGTACTGTCGATTCAAACTGGATCCCGTACAAGAGCCGAGGGCAAGTTGCGATGGAACCTTGGCAACAAACNATCGTCGGGGTCAAGGGATCNGGACTGGGGATTNTCAAAACNCAGACNCCCNAAGATCTGCAAGTTCAGATCACAGGTGACTCACACTGGTTNCTCAATCAACCTGTGGAAGGTGATTTTACCTTGACTGGCCGACTGGTCGACTTCCCAACCAGAACATGGAGAGATCCCGCCTATGGGCACGTCCAATCACGAAGTTGGCTGGGACTGATGTTCACACTCAAACCGGGCGTTGAGCCATGCTTTTATAACTCCTACGGTTTTTACCGATTGGCAGGTGAGGGCTGGCGAGGAACTCCGTGTCATGGTGACTTGGCTGGCAGTCGTCGCACCGATTANCANTACCCTGACGANACNGGNAACTGGATTCNACTGAAACGGCAAGACATGCTGTTTTCGACGTCTCGTTCTGTGGACGGNANCAATTGGCAGCTTGTTCGCCANTGTCTGGTCAGCCCACGCAGCCGACATGCNTGGCGGAAAGGNGTGGCGGGTGTTACGTTTCGCCAGCAACCCTCCGACCCGGGTGGTGCCTGGGCCCAAGGGNCGATGGATCATGTGAATCTGAGCAAGGGAGAATCAGCGCAAACTCCCAAACGCGATTCCGTGAAGTCGCAAGACGCTGCNTTATTCAAGGGCCGGGTCATCGCNCTCNTCCAAGCCCCCTCCAACCACAACCTCTGGTACGCCCGCACCTTTGNAAATGGGATCCTGAAGTCAAGCGACGGAGGCACCAGTTGGACCAATGCCAATGGNGACCTGAATCTGAACAAAGATGGGAAGCTCTATGTGCGTTCTGTGGCAGTCCACCCCTTCGACGAAAACATTGTTGCTATGGGACTCGGNTCCTGTGATGACAANGAGTCGCAATGTGGACTGTACATGACCCACGATGGGGGAAAAACGTGGAGTCTTGTCTGTGACCAGATCGACTTTGACGGCAAGGGACCNAGTGTGTTNTTGGGCGAAGTCATCTCCTTCAACCGTTTCCAGCCTGANANAATTGCGGCNGGTGGNGAATCGANNGGNCTGTTTCAAAGCNANGATNGTGGNANGACNTGGCANCNNGTTGNTGTCGAANAANCCCTGAAAATCANANCNCAACGAATCAGTGCCCTGCAATACAACCNNCTNTNGGACGGACACCTGACNGTAGCAACCTTTCCNGANACNGAGTTCGNNNCNNNNGGCTTTGGGANCACCCACTCGNAAACTCCCTGATCAAACAGGCGGTGGNCTCTACTCCGTCGGTGAAAAGACAATCAGNTGGNGCATGGAACCCTACCCAGGCTTTGGGTTTTCAAACGTTCAAGTGAATCACTCACGCGGCTCAAATGGGCTAGGTTTTTTCGTTTCCACTCGGGGAGCATTCAAGTGGCACCGTGCAGGTTTGATCCACAGTTGGCCGAACGTTTCGCAGAACACGTTTTACAGTCAGGTTGCATCGTACTTGGACCCAAAGACGAAAAAGGAGTTCCTCGTGGCCGCTCCGTTTTCATCCAACGAGCAAAATCCAATCTCGACATATTCCAAAGGCAAACTCGCTACGACGACGTCATCGTCGGCGCCGCTCAACGAAGGAATCACAGGCATCTCGTTTGATCAGTCAAGCTCAGGCCAAACGCTTTTTGTCTGTAATCGTTATGGTATTCTTCGCAGCACGGACCGAGGCAACCACTACGCTTTAGTTCACTCGACACCCGTGGAATAACCGCCTGCAAAGCCGCCGAATCCCCCGGTTTTTCGATTCTACGTGGCTGAATCACTTTCACAAACATGGCCCCCGCCTCGTTTCACTTTCCGATGTGGATCCCCTCCGCTCCCGCTACCCAAATGAGTTGGCGGAACACACTGTGATTCTGACAAACGATTCTGAAAACCAAACCAAAACACGCCGCAAATACCTCAAATTACTGCACACGTTAGCAACATACAAATTCGCTGGGTACAATCCAACGGACTGGCAATGCCTCGACAGCCACACACCCTGCGTCATTGCGGATGATGAATTCGCTTTTGCAGACGCCTCTCAGTTTCCCATCTGTCAACTTCCCACCTATCAACGCAAAGAAACGTCGCTGATGAAATCCAACCACCTGAAACATCATCTCCTAATCGCGTTGGCTTCGGCTGTGCTGCTGCTTCCAGTGAAAATCAACGCTGCGGAACCTTTAAAAGTATTCATCCTGGCAGGCCAATCGAATACGGTCGGGCACGCCCGAGCTCACACCATAGCCACCTTGTACGCTTCAGACGCTCCCAGGGACAAGGAACTCATTGAACTCGTCATCGACGCGAACAGCGGCATTTCCAACGCAACGCTGGAGGAACAACTTGTCCGGGGCCGGAAACTTGATGAACTGACCGGTGGCATTTCGAATGACAAAGTCAAGGCACTCAGCGATGGTCCCGAAAAGAATGACTTGGAAGCGAAAGTCAAAGTCCTCAAAGACCAACATGAGGCATATAAAACGAAAATTGGATCGGCGTGCACCGTTTCCGATCGTGTCTACATCAATTCGATTGCCGATGGGAACAAAAAGTCGGGCAAGCTCGGCATTGGCTACGGAGCTTCGAATGACAAAATAGGTCCTGAGTTCGCCTTTGGCCTCTCCATGGCTGACAAGATCGACGGCCCCATTCTTCTCATCAAGACCTCTTGGGGAGGGAAATCGCTGAATTACAATTTCCGACCGCCCTCACTGCCTGATTTTCAAACCACCCCTGAATACGCCGCAGCAAAAGCCAAAGCTAGCGAGAACCTGAAGCGATACGAGGCCGCCATCAAATCGTTCCCGCAGGACGAGGCGAAATACAAAGCTGATCTGGCTGCCTACAAGGAGCAGATGAAAACCGCCGACGAAAAGGCACGCAAGAAGCTGCGTGAACCCCGTGAGCCACGCGAACCGCGCAAACCCAAACCGTTCAACATGAGCGAGGCCGGTCTCAACTACCGCATGATGAATGAAGCAATCCAGGAAGTACTTGCAAATCTAAAGGACAACCATCCTGAGTACGATGCTGAGGCGGGATACGAAATGGCTGGATTTGTGTGGTTCCAGGGATACAACGATCAGTTTTCACCTGAATTCCGCGGGAACTACAAAAACAACATGATGACGTTCATCAAGGACATTCGCAAAGAATACAAAACGCCGAACATGCCGTTCGTGATTGGTGTTCTCGGCACAGGCATGACCGCCGAAAAAGTGGGTGAGAA
>NZHC01000147.1 GCA_002689655.1 Rhodopirellula sp.
AACTAGTGACCTGCGAACTAGTGACCTGCGAACTAGTGACCTGCGAATTAGTGACCTGCGAATTAGTGACCTGCGAATTAGTGACCTGCGAATTAGTGACCTGCGAATTAGTGACCTGATTCCGCTAATTCAGGAAAAACGCCTTCATCGAGTTCCATTCGCTGAACGATGGCCCGCAGTCGAATCTGAAAATCACTTTTGTAATTTGCCACTTGCTGTTCCGAGATTTTGAGCTGTTCGGCAACATCCTTGTTGCTTCTTCCCAACACAAAGAGCAACTCGATGACCTGCAACTTGACCCAAGCCCCAGTTTTTTTCCACCGATCAATCTGTTCAGCAATGGCATTGTGAATGACTTGTTCTTCAATGGCCTTCCGTTCGACACTTCGCGCAATCGAACTGGCAACCCTTTCAACCCCCACCGGTTCGATCTGCCCCGCTGTGCTGCTGCGACCATGCATTTGCAAGGACGGTCGGCGTCCCTCACGTCGCAAATGATCTGTCAGCTTATAAGCGCAAATGGAAAACAAATAGCTTTCCAGTGGTCGGCTACCGTCATAGTTCGGAAGGCTGACCAGAAACCCGACAAATGCCTCCTGGACAATATCCTCACTGCTGGCTCGATTTCGAATCCGGCTATTTGTGAACGCAATCAGCCGTCCTTCGTAGCGATCAATAAGATTTTGCCACGCGTCAGAATCTCCCTTTCGAATACGTTCAATGAGGTAGCGGTCTGCTTCCTGTTCGATGGATCGATTGGTCTCAGATTTATTGTTGTCGGCCATATATTCAAGCTAACCAGCATGGAGGCAACTTCCCAGACCCATTCGCAGATTTATCCGCCCCCCCAAACAAACATTGGGAAAACGAAGCAAAAACGAAGGAATGCAATAAAAAGCGGGCTGCACTTTTCATCTCATCGAGAGGCCGGCTTACCAAACAATCAGGGCGCTGCCACCCCGCCTGAATCAAAACTCCACGTTCGGTCCAGCCCAAACCCATAGGTCGTCTCGATAATCCCGTCACCATTACCACGCTTTTTCCGAATCGACTTGGCAGGATCGGCTTGCAAACCACCATTTGCTACTTTTCAGGGACGTGCAATTCCGAGAGTCCATCTGACTCTTGATTGCACTCAGCAAAAAGGTGAGCACCCCAAAAAAACCTTACGAATAGGCTGAAGTCGGTTTCGAAGACATTCATCTGAGATTGCTTCCGCAAACCTGTCTAACGGAAACCTGCGGCTACCTGATACAATCCCACCTGATATTGCAGCTCCTTCACCAACCCCCACAGGCGAAGACCCTCGCTCGATGACCCCCGAAGATTCTTCAGCGACAAACGAAAATCAGGTACATGATGGGTATGACTTGGAGGCAGGTCTTTTAGCCCGACTACGTGAATGGATTGACGTTTTCCCGTGGCTACGTCTCATCAGAATTCTACGCGTGGTGGGATCACCTCCCTTGCTGGGGCTCATTGCGCTGACCCTTGCCGTTTGGAAAATTGGCATCACACTTCTGGCTCTGGATCAAAGCACACCCGACGTCCCGGACATTGCGGGGACCGCAAATCAACAGGTCAACTTTTTCGTAGCCTTCATCGGACACCTTAACCCGGCTTCCGTATTTCATGGTGATCCAGAAATCGCCTGGTGGAAAACCCTGTTAGGAATTGGCTGGTCCGTATTTGTCTGGACACCAGTCGTGATTCTGCTTTCGCGTCAAGGCGGACTCCTTACAGCTGGACGTTCCCTCATGCCTTTGTCAGCCGCCCTTTCTTTAGCCTTGTCACGCACGCTTGCCGGCTGGCTTGCCGCCGTTGTTCCTTTGGGATGCATCGCTGTCTTGGCAGTGCTGATCATGATGATCGGATGGATCTCAGGATTGGTTGTTGACATCACTTGGCTCAATTCAATCATGGCAGGCCTAACACTCCTGTTCGCTATCCCCTGTGGTTTACTGGCATTTGGCGCAAATGTGGCAATTCCACTAAGCTGGGCAGCCTTGGCCAACGAACGTGATCCAGACACAATGGACTCGCTGAGCCGCGGTTACGAATACCTATTCCGTCGACCGCTTCATCTAGCTGCTTACTTGCTCTTCAGTGCCATCATTGCAAGCATCATTTTCGTCTTGGCTGTTGGGGTGACAAGAAGTGCGATCCAAATCAACAGCCAACTTCTGAAATTTTCTGATGCATCTGATGGCATGGTCGTCACAAGTACTAACTTGCTTGACCACCTGCCCGTTGTCGTTTTACTGACCGCGATCTGGAGTCTGCTCGGTGGTGTCTACCTGCTGCTACGTCACGATGCGGGCGGACAGGAAGTTGAAGACTTATGGCAAGCCGATGCATGCCCCGAACCACCACTCCCCAGTATTCCCAGCCAGTCCACTGATTCAACATCATGAACCAGCTGGCTTTGGAACGAGCATCACATACTCAGGTATTCCATTCAATCGTTAGGATGGCGGCACCCGGATGTTCAACGTATGGCCCAGCAACAATCAGTCTGAACTAGCCTCCGGGACCTGATTGCCACCAACGAGAGACCTGTTTTCTGTCGCTATTTTCTTGCGGGCCAGCAATCCGGCAAGATAAATCGTGATTTTGTGAACCCTCTTACCCAATCACCTCTGAGTCACCGGTATTCTAGGAGAAGAAGTTGGGTAGTTCTGCATTTCATGCGTGCTCCATTCGACCTACCCAAACACGACTCACTGAAGACAGGTTCCGCCAAGATGATGACCGCACTTTTCGTTCTGGCTTTACTCACCATGCTGGCTGTCTGTTTTGGCAACCGGAAAGTGGTCTTCCTGTTGTCGCTTGCGACCCTAACGGCAGGGATTTTCTGGTTCAACCACCACATTACCGATCCACTGAAGCTCAACTTTTGACAGCCATAAAAAACACAACCGGCGAGTGGATACTGATGCTTCTGACCACCGGGATCTGTATTCCGTTGATCGGAGCCTATTGGATTCAATTCATTGAGGGTGAGTTTCCCTGCCCTCTTTGTCTCTTGCAGCGACTCGCGATGCTCGGCGTAGCGATTGGTGCGATGATGAATCTTCGGTTCGGCGTCCGCACATCGCATTACGCAGTCACGATTTTCAGTGCCATTTTCGGTGCTGCTGTTTCGACACGTCAAATTTTACTGCACGTCGTTCCAGGCAATCCGAATGGAGCTGGTTATGGTTCCCCTGTCTTCGGGTGGCACTTATACACATGGGGACTGGTAATTTTCATGGCGACTATCGGAGTCGTGGGACTGATGATGTTTTATGAAAAACACTTTGACCTCAGCACGCCTGCGTCGCCGCGTCCAATGAGCAGACCCGTCATGGCTGTATGTGCATTGGTCATTTTTCTTACTGCAGCGAATATCTTCACGACTTTTTTGATGTGCGGCCTGGCGCCTTGTCCCGATAGTCCTGAAGAGTATCTGTTGCTGAGCAATGTTTAATCGCGATGTCTTACAGAATCGTGGCTAGTTGAACTTAAGCATGGGAGTTCTGTGCCGAAACGATTCAAAGCGGGTAACCTAAGATCGGTCCCAGATCGGGAAGTGAACCACTTGCCCAGAAATTGACGACGCCTCCATCCACGACGAACGACAACGACAACGACGAACGACGAACGACAACGACAACGACAACGACGACGACGAACGACAACGACGAACGACAACGACTAGGACTAGGACTAGGACTAGGACTAACCATGCAGAATGAATCGCACAAAATGGACGACTCAAAACTAGTCACGGTTGCCGAACGCGACATGGAAAGCGCCGCATTGATTCTTGTCTCTGTTCTCAAAGACGCGGGAATCCGATCGATTGCGACGGGAGGCTTTACTGCAGGCTTTCGAGCGGAAGCACCCGGCGTGGTGAAAGTGCAAACCTTTGAAGTGGATGCCGAACGTGCCCGGCAAGTGATCTCGGAAATCAGAGAACTGCCTGACGAGAGCATCATCACCGAATAGTGCGAAGCTGAAGGACGCAACGAACCCCAGCGGCAGCCAACCTGCCGAGGGTGTCCAACCGGGTTAAAGCATTTAGAATCCAGTCAACATCACGTGTTAAACGCACATGAATTCAGACAACATCAATTGCCGGTCCAGTAGCGATACGCTCGCATGGTTTGCCGAGCCGCCTCTTGCTGATCGGGATACGGAAACGCCTCAGCACAAAGATATCCCTGGTAATTGATTTGTCGTAGGGCATCAATAATTGGGCCGTACTGCATATGCCCAAGTCCCACTGGTCGACGATTACTATCAACAAAGTGAATGTGCCCGACCCATTTCCCACCCTGCAACAATGCTTTGGCGATATCAGCCTCCTCGATATTCATGTGGAACAGATCGCATAACAGACGCACATTGTCAGTCGAAAGCGCCTCGAGCATGCCAACGCCATCTGCCACGGTACAGCATTGGCGTGTTTCATAGCGGTTCAAAGGCTCGTAAATCAGCGGCACCTGNTATTGGGCCGCATGAGCACCTCCATCTTCGAGCGCCTCACACAGATAGCCTCGGGCCGTATCAGAATCGCCTGTGTGCCCGCTTGGACCTTGCATCGAACCAATGATTGCGGCAGCGCCAAATTGACCGGCACAATCGATGATACTTCGCACAAATGCGCGAGCTTGTTCTCTTTTCCCAGCATCAGGATCAGCCAATTGCAATTGGTGTTTCACCCAGCCAGCTCCAGTACCAAGAGCAGCCAACTTCAAATTGGCTGAATCCAGCATCGAACGCAATGCGTCTGCATCGATCACTTCCGGCCCGGGCGCGAAAATCTCTACGGCGTCGTATCCCAGCTCACCCGCAAAAGCAATCGATTTTTCGAGACCATCCCAAAGCACGAATGGGCCGCCACGTGCTTCCTCGACGAGGCTGACAGTGATGCAAGATTTCATGGTGATTTCCGGTATCTGGAGAGTGAATCGAACTGAAATGATTACGCGCTGACATCGTTTCGATTCCCGACGAGTCAGACATTACAAATGAGCATTTTTCAGTCTTGCCAACTGGCCTCATTGAGTGTCTCGCCTTCGAAAACGGCTCAGTGAAGAAAAAGGCCCAATGAAATTGCTCAGCAAGAAGGTATCTGCATGCACATTGTCATGAAAACGGCTGGACACAGTTAACTATCGTTATTCTCTGGTCTTCCCTCGGAGTAAACCCAGTTGTGAATTGGCTTGAGGATTTCCTTGACATCGGCAACAAGTTTNNANTCCAGGGGCTCTTCGAGCCAATCACACCATTGCGACACACGCTGGGGATTTGCAGAGCCTGTTACACAGCTTGCAAACGCCGGATTGGCTACTGAATACTGCAGCGCTAACTTGGCAATGTCACTGCCTTGATCTGAACAATACTTCGCAGCTTTAGCTGCTACCGCGCGAACCTCTGCAGTCGCCTTGTGCCACTCAGGAAGTGCCGCACTGGTTAGAAGGCGTGCAGAGAACGGAGCTGCATTGATCAGCCCCACATTTTTCTCACCGCATGGTTCTACAAGAGAAAGTGCCATGTCATTCTGAAGAGTGTAATGGTTGTAAGAAAGGACAACGTCGAGTTCAACACGCTCCAGCATTTCGGTGAAAATTTTCATTGGATATCCACTAATCCCGATGAAACGCACCTTACCTTTGTCTACCTCCTTCCTGAGCGCAGGAATCGTCTCTTCAACGATCTGATCGAGATCAACAAATTCGATGTCGTGACAAAATACAATGTCCAAATGATCGACACGCATCCGTTCCAGCGAGATGTCGATACTTTCCGCAACACGTCGAGCACTAAAATCAAAATGCTGTGGTGCGTAGCGTCCTAGTTTGGTGCTCAGCGTGTAGGAATCTCTCGGAATTTCGGGTAACACCTGCCCCAGCATTACCTCACTCATGCCACGACCATAGTAGGCAGCCGTGTCGATATAATTCATGCCACGATCCAACGCCACTTTGACACATTGCAACGCTTCGCCAACATCGATGCGACGGAACTCTGCGCCAATAGAAGAAGCACCAAACGAAAGCACAGAAAGGTCAAGGCCAGTATCGGCCAGAGGTCGAGTTTCCATAGTCTGTCAGAACGAAGAATGAATGAGATATTCCTTGAAAAACACTTGTTCCTTTTACGGGACAGCAAGCTTACCAGAAATCAACCACGACACACCCCGACCTCACGTTCCCTCGGACCCTCATCCGACCGATTCCCAATCTGCAGCGGTGGATTCGAAATCAAAACAATCCTCCGATGCTGCAAGTACCTATGTCGCAAGACAATGCTTATTTGGCACGACAATGCTTATTTGGCAAGACAATGCTTATTTGGCAAGACAATGCTTATTTGGCACGAAAATGGATGAGTGGCTGTCAATCAGCTATCCTGCTGGCCTATCGAACGTCGCATGCCAAAACACTCGATCGAGCCCAAGTTACACTGCGCACGCCGTTGATCAGGTAATCGCAGCTAGGATGCATCCCACCCCCAACTGAGACACCCCCGCAACGATCCTCGGCAACCTGNATGCCCACCTGCCTGCCTGCGAGCAAAGCACGACTGCTACGATGCCGAATTATCCGATGCCGAATTATCCGATGCCAGGTGTTCTGGTGCCAAGTTTTCTGGTACCAAGTTTTCTGGTACCCCAACCTGAATTCCAGCATCCAGCATTTGAGGGCCTGAATCTGGGCATGGCATTGACTGCGTCAGAGGCTGCCCATGCTACAATGGGCGTTTGAGTCCGCTTCACGCATTTCTACCCAAACACATTCAGATCACGAGCCACTCCCAATGCAGACCATACATTTTTGGCGATCGACTCTCCTACTGATTGTTCTATGCACGCTGGGCCACATGCCAAGGCTGGGTGGTGCCCAGCCAGAACTGGCAAATACTCTGCTGCAACAGGCAGGATTCACAGGAGGTTTTATCGTCGAATTGGGTAGCACNTCGGGCGACCTGGCAAAAGAGCTTCGTCAAACTGAGGCGACACAGATTCACGGGCTCGTCCGTGAGCCTGAAACACTTTCAGCGATTCGCTCGAGCGTTCGTGAATCAAGCCAGTACGGCAATATCGCGTTTGACAACTTCGCTGGAAGCGTTCTCCCTTACACTGACAACTTGGTCAATCTGTTGATCACGGAAGACCTCGGAGAAGTACCACTGGACGAAGTGTTGCGAGTTCTCGTCCCCCGAGGTGTTGCCATGATCAAATCAGGCGACAAGTGGATAAAGACAGTGAAACCGCTTCCCGAAGATATCGATGAGTGGTCACATTACCTTCATGACGCAACAGGCAATTCAGTCGCCCACGATGATCAAGTCGCTCCGCCCCGGCACCTTCAGTGGGTGGGCAGTCCTCGTTGGTCACGCCACCATGACCGCATGGCAAGCATGAGTGCGTTAGTGTCCACCGGCGGACGCATGTTCTACATTATGGATGAAGGCAGTCGAATTTCCATTCAGTTGCCTCCCAAATGGAAGCTCATTGCCCGCGACGCGTTCAATGGATCTGTACTGTGGAAACGTGAGATTGAGAATTGGCAAACCCACCTGTGGCCGCTCAAGAGTGGGCCCACCCAGTTATCACGACGCCTCGTATCTTCCGAAGACACTGTTTTCACGACACTTGGTTACAACGCACCCGTAACAGCGATCAATGCTGCGGACGGCAAAACCATTCTTGAATATCAGGGGAGCGATGCGACCGAGGAGATCATTCACACCAACGGCATGCTATTTCTTGTCGTCCGAAAAGGTGAGGCCGAACTTCAGAACTATGTTCCACTGAATGGTCGAGTGGGTGACCAGACAAAAGTTCGTTCCCTATTTTGGAACGAAGAGCCTCGCGTCGTCATGGCATTTGATACGGAATCAGGCGAGCAACTTTGGGCACGTCGAACTCGCATTTCACCGCTGACCTTAGCTGCCAATGGATCGCAACTGTACTTTCATGATGGCGAACGCGTGGTTGCCCTGAATCAGAAAAGCGGAGAACCAGCGTGGCAGACGGCTCCATTGACGAGACGTCAATCATTCACGTTCAACTTTGGACCGCGACTGGTTTTGCACGATGACGTCGTTCTGTACGCCGGTGGTGACGGTAACCTATCAAGCTTTGATTCCAAAAGCGGTGAGAAACTCTGGGGATCGAGTTTTCCAAATAGCGGTTATCAATCTCCGCAAGATCTTATGGTTGTCAATGGCTTGGTTTGGCTGGCACCGCTGACATCTGGAAAAGATTCGGGGGTCTACACGGGACGAAATCCGCGAACGGGAAAAGTCGAAAAGGAATTTGCTCCCGATGTTGACACTTATTGGTTTCATCATCGTTGTTATATCGCCAAAGCAACGGACAATTTCCTGATGCCATCTCGCACTGGAATTGAATTCGTTGATCCTGACAGTGAACACTGGGACATCAATCACTGGGTTAGAGGTGGCTGCCTGTACGGTGTGATGCCATGCAACGGCTTGACCTATGCTCCTCCACACAATTGCGCCTGCTACCCCGAAGCAAAATTATTCGGTTTCAATGCGCTTGCGGCGCCATCATCAACACGCCCGATTCCAGCCATCGTTCCAGAGACTGGACGGCTTGAAACAGGGCCTGCCGCAGGCATCCCTTTGACAACGGTTGATGATACCCAAGCCGAGAAAGACTGGCCCACTTATCGACATGATGCTAATCGCAGTGGAACAATGGGCGAACCCATCCGTGGAGAAGTTGAGACAAAATGGACAGCTGATTTGGGTGGTCGACTGACTGCCCCGGTGATTGCGGATGGGACTGTTTATGTAGCACAGATCGATGAACACACACTCGTCGCGCTCAATCACGCAGATGGCACGGAGCGTTGGACCTACACGATTGGTGCTCGAATTGACTCCCCACCGACGATTCACCGCGGTCGCGTTGTATTTGGCGGGGCGGACGGTTGGGTTTACTGCCTATCCACCGATGGTGAACTGGCATGGCGTTATCGTGCTGCACCAATGGATCGTCGCACCATGGCATTTGAGCAACTTGAATCTCTTTGGCCCGTGCACGGCAGTGTCCTGATTCATAACGACATTGTGCACTGCGTGGCAGGGCGTTCCATTTTCTTGGACGGTGGGCTCCGATTGCTGCGTCTCGACCTCGCCACTGGAGAAAAACTGTCTGAAACACTGATGGATGAAAAAAATCCAGAGACAGGCAATAACATTCAAGAGAAACTGCAGGTATTACAAATGCCGGTTGGCCTACCCGACATTCTTTCGACGGATGGCAAACACATTTTCATGAAGTCGCAAAAGTTTGACATGGAAGGAAACCGACTTGAGATCGGGCCGAATTCAGGTGACTTTGCTGGTCAAGCATCGAAACAGCGAGGAGAGGATGCGCATATCTTTGCTCCCATGGGCTTTCTGGATGAAACGTGGTTCCATCGTTCTTACTGGGTGCTTGGACAAAGTTTTGCGGGAGGACATGGTGGCTACTATCAGGCGGGGCGTTTTGCACCCTCTGGTCGTTTGCTTGTCAACGGAAACGGTTACGTGTTCGGCTATGGTCGCAAGCCAGAGTACTTGCGTTGGACGACCACTCTGGAGCATCAATTATTTGCAGCAGAGCCGAATCCTCCTGAGATTCCCAAGGACTTTGGCAAGCGGAAAGCTGGCCCTACGGGGACCTATACCCAATTCCAGAAAACATCCAGCCTCAACCCGGCGAATCAACCGATCACCGTAGAAGCCTGGGTAACATCGACGCGTCCACAGGGAGTTATTATCGCGCGCGGTGGTCCTGCTGATGGATTCGCNTTGTCACTCAAGAATGGTCGTCCCGCATTCCATATTCGATCCAATGACAAACTAACCACAGTCACCGCGAAGAAACGAATCATCGGAGGTTGGCATCATGTCGTCGGGGTGCTGAGCAAGGACAAAAGCATGAAGGTCTACGTTGATGGTGAACTATCCGGCGAGGGCATAGCAAGCGGTTTGATCGGAACAGATCCGTTACAACCGATGGAGATTGGGACCGACGGCATATCAGCGGTGGGTGATTACAGCAACGCACAATTTACTGGGATCATCGACGAAGTCCGGCTCTACTTCCTTGCGGCCAATGCGGAGCAGATTGCCAAACGCCATCAGAATGGATCAGAGATTTCAAGTAATGCTGCTCTGGCAGTCAGCTTTGATGATGGCACGGCGCGTGACTTGGGCCTGAATCGAAACGATGGCACAATTGAAGGTGCTAAACCAGTCGAGGGCAAAGTAGGAATGGCTCTTCAGTATTCCGGCAAAAAGAAAGGTGGAAACGCAAACGCACCCGGAAACAGCCTTGTCGATCCCAAGTGGACCGAAGATGTTCCCATCTATGTGCGATCCATGCTACTGTCCGGTGGCAGATTGTTCATTGTCGGGCCACCGGACATCATTGATGAAGAATCGACTTTCCAGAAATTAACGGAGAAAGATGAACAGGTGCAAAAACTGCTCGCTGAGCAGGATCAGGTTCTCAATGGAACGAAGGGATCGCTGCTCCTGTCAGTCAACATCGATACTGGCAAGATCGATGATCGCATCGAATTGACGTCGCTGCCAGCATGGGATTCACTTGCCGGTGCCGAGGGGAAGTTATTTCTTTCGACACTGGATGGTTCTGTCATCTGCTTTGGAAGTGAGTCCGAGTGATCCGATGAATGACCGAGTTACCTTACAAAAAATTACTTCCGTTGCAAAAGTACTGATTGCCGTTTCCGTCTTCCTCATGTCTGATTCGACTGCGGTGGCTTGCAACATTCCAGTGTTCCGATACGCGTTAGAACGCTGGCAACCTGATAGCTGTGAATTGATTCTGTTTCACCGAGGTCCACTCACGGAAAATCAGCAGAAAATGCTGAAGCAGTTGAAACTGCAACAGATGGAGCGGAGCGGGGACACTTCCAGTTCACTGACTCTGAGCGACCTTGCTTCACCGGCACCAGCACATGCGAATTTGTGGAGTTCACTACGAACAACTAGCGATCAAAAGATCATGGAACCCTACCTAGTTGTCCGGATGAAGCTCGGTAAAGGGCGTCTTGTTAACGGATGGCATGGCCCACTTTCTGATGCAATCGAAGTGGGAATCCTGGATTCGCCCATGAGGAGTGAACTAGCAAAGAGGTTGTTGTCAGGTCACTCGGTCGTTTGGGTTGTAATCCGGGCGGATACGAAAACAGAACCTCTGCCCGCAAGTCAGGCTTTCAATGTAAAGGCTGACAATGCGTTAGAATCAAGTTTCTCATGGCTTTCCACCAATCTTGAACTACCCGAAGGGATCGGGCTGCCAGGATCAGAACTGCATTCAGAGATCCCGCTCCTGCTGAAATTCAGCACCTTGGAGATCAGCCGTGAAGATGTGAAGGAGAGCTTTCTGATCAATTTATTTTCTGAGTTACAACCAGAAGCCACCCAGCGTGGTGAGGACTTGGTCGTTCCAGTTTTTGGACGTGGTCGCGCGCTGGAGGTCATTCCCGCTTCAGTACTAACCATCTCACTAGTCAAAGACCTGACCGTATTTCTGAGTGGGGCTTGTTCGTGTCAAGTAAAAGAGCAGAACCCTGGCTTCGATTTACTCATGTCAGTTGACTGGAATACAAAGTTATTCGGGAAAGGGAATGCCCCTCCACCCCTGCGATCAGACCGTGATCGCCTTAATCAAAAACCGGAATTGTTAACGATTCCATCTGGAAACTGAATTTTGCCGAGGAAGTCATCGATCTTCTCATAATGCAAACGCTGACATGCAGGTAAGACATGAACAAAATGCTCGTCGTAATGCTCGGATCCATCGTCGCCATCGGGGCCATGATCTGGATGCTGCAAAGTGGCTCCCAACGTAAAAATTCACCCGATGATTCAGCAACCAACTCAACAGATCCCCTGATGTTCTTCTGCGCCGCCAGCAACCGTGCGGTGATGGAAAAGATCGTTTCCGATTACAAGCAAGAATATGGTCGCGAGATCGACATTCAGTACGGTGGCTCACAAACACTACTATCGCAACTGGAAGTGACGGGCACAGGAGATTTATACCTGCCCGCCGACGACAGTTATCTCAAAACTGCTGAAGACAAAAATCTCGTTTCGGAAGTACTTCCCATCGCCAAGATGGAAGTTGTTGTGGCAGTACAGAAGGGTAATCCAAAATCGATCCGGAAATTGGAGGATTTGTTACGGGAAGATGTCAAGCTGGTCCAGGCTAACCCGGATGCCACTGCAGTCGGCAAAGTGACCAGACGAATGCTGAAGGAATCTGGGCAGTGGGATGCTCTCGATAAAGGCACCACCGCATATCGGACGACCGTGACAGAAGCAGCGAATGATCTACTTGTGGGGGCTGCTGATGCAGCGATCGTCTATGACGCCGTGTTGCACACCTATCCTGATCTGGAGTTTGTAAAGCTACGGGAATTTGCCGCGGGGACATCGCTGGTCGCTTTGGGAGTTACCCAGCAAACCAAGCAGCCCAGTGCAGCCTTGCACTTTGCCCGCTATGTAACAGCGCGAGACCGCGGTCTTGCACAGTATGCCGAACATGGTTTTCAAGTAGAGAAGGGTGATATCTGGTCCGAAACTCCCGAACTCAATCTCTTCGCAGGCTCGATGCTGCGCCCCGCCATTGAAGATACGGTCAGGCAATTCGAAAAGCGGGAAGGAGTTCGAGTCAACACTGTGTATAACGGCTGCGGCATTCTGGTTGCTCAGATGAAAGCTGGTCAGGTACCCGATGCCTACTTTGCCTGTGATACAGAATTCATGGAACAAGTTCCTGATCTGTTTCCTGAACCGACCGATGTTTCGCAGAACGAATTAGTCATCATTGTCAAGAAAGGCAACCCACATCAAATTGCTGGCCTGCGAGACCTGACCAAGGATGGATTGCGAGTGGGCATTGGTCATGAAAAACAATGCGCAATGGGGTGGGTCACACAGAACACCTTTCGGGAAGGTGGAGTTCAGCAGGAAGTGATGGAAAACGTCACCGTCCAAACCCCCACTGGTGATATGCTTGTGAACCAAATGCGAGCGGGATCACTCGACGCCGCTGTTGTTTACTTGAGCAACACCGCTGGCTCGGGTGATTTCCTTGATGCCGTCCGCATTCAGGGACTTGACTGCAGCGTCGCGACGCAACCCTACGCAATCACACCTGACTCACCCAACGCGTTAACAGCCAGTCGACTTTTCCAGCAAATCTGCTCAAACGATTCACAGGACAGCTTCATGGCCGAGGGCTTCCGCTGGAAACTTGACCCGGAGTCCAACGCACAAAATGACTGACCCCGTTACCTACCGAACAGCTGAAACGAAAACCAAGCTGAAGCGAAGACGCTCTGACCTCCCCTTTTTTCTGGTCATGAGCGGAATTTCCTCATGNTTCATTTTGCTCATCGTCCTACTACTCGCTGCCGATCT
Source organism: Rhodopirellula sp. (assembly GCA_002689655.1). GTDB lineage: Bacteria > Planctomycetota > Planctomycetia > Pirellulales > Pirellulaceae > Rubripirellula. The sequence goes on from NZHC01000147.1 coordinate 13,468, forward strand.
GATGTTCACCTCATTTGAGGATTTCAGGGCGGCAGTGATGAAACCGGAGATACAGTCTGCGTTTCGCCTAACCATTCTTTCCTGCACCATTGCGGCATTGCTCTCCATTTGGGTTGCGACACCGCTCGGATACCTGCTTTCGCGATACCGATTTCCGGGTCGTCTGCTGATTGATACGATCGTGGACATCCCCATCGTGCTGCCCCCGCTGGTATTAGGGCTCAGCTTGCTGATCCTGTTCCACCTTCCCGTCGGCGACTGGGAACTGGAAGCATGGCTTCGCGACGACATCGGATTTCCTGTCACCTACCGCTGGCCAGCGGTCATCCTTGCACAATTCAGTGTCTCCTGTGCATTCGCAGTCCGAACCATGCGAGTTACTTTTGACCAGATCAACCCACGTGCAGAGGACGTTGCCCGCACACTGGGCTGTACTCGCGGACAGGCATTCCTGCAGATTGCTTTGCCCCAATCTTGGCGTGGCATGATCGCGGCAACCACCATCGCGTGGGCACGAGCTTTGGGAGAGTTTGGTCCGATTCTGGTGTTCGCAGGGGCGACCCGGATGCGAACAGAAGTGCTCTCAACGACCGTCTTTCTGGAACTCTCGATCGGTCAACTCAACGCGGCCGTCGCGGTGTCACTGCTGATGGTCGCGATGGCTGTCGTCGTGCTAGTCGTCCTACGTGTCCTGGGGACAGGATTGACGTCGTGATTGAGTTCCAAAAAGTATGTATCCGGGCCGGTGACTTTCAACTGCAGAATGTCTCGTTTGAGATTAGCAGTGGCCAATATGCGGTTTTGATGGGACGAACGGGTCGAGGAAAGACAACCATCCTGGAATCCCTTTGCGGGCTAAGACGCATCCAAAGTGGAAAAATTATGATCCGTGGCATGGATGTCACACACTGGCCCCCGGCAGACCGGGAAATTGGCTACGTCCCACAAGATCTCGCACTATTCCCAACATTTTCGGTCGCTGAACATCTCCAATTCGCGTTGCGTTTGCGACGATTTCACACAACACAAATTCAACGTCGAGTAAATGAATTAGCAGAAATGCTGGGTATTACCCACCTGCTGAAAAGACAGATCGAGGGCCTTAGCGGAGGTGAGTCTCAACGTGTCGCGCTTGGCCGTGCACTCTCTTTTCGTCCCACAGTGCTACTGCTTGATGAACCGCTGAGTGCGCTGGATTCTGAAACACGTGAAGAAATTCAAACGCTGTTGCGTACGCTGACCGACAACACCGGTGTCACAACCTTACACATCACCCATAACGCTGCCGAGGCAACAGCACTCGCCGACCGGCGGTTCCATATCACCGACGGTCAAGTGATCGAAGAATCGGCGAATCAAGTTCAACAGACTAGCCAATCAGATTCAGCCTCAAACTAACAGCCTGGGCAATCAGTTCTTGGCTTCTGAGGGTTCGGGCTTCTTCTCAGCTGCGGCTTTCTCTGCTGCGGCTTTCTCTGCTGCAGCTTTCTTTGCTGCGGCCTTCTNTGCTGCGGCCTTCTCTGCTGCTATCTTCTCGGCTGCGGCCTTCTTTGCTGCGGCCTTCTTTGCTGCGGCCTTCTCTGCTGCGGCCTTCTCTGCTGCTATCTTCTCGGCTGCGGCTTTCTTCGCCGCTGCCAATTCCTCTTTCGTAGAATGGATGGGGAACTTGCCTGTTGCCAAACCACGATCAACTAACCAGACATTTCGGAATCTCACGGGGTCACCGTGATCCTGAAATCGTATCGGCAGCAGGATTGGCTCCTCTTGCTCGCCGGCACCCGTTTTATTGGGCAACTCAACATTGTCCTGGACTTTCACTCCGTTGATCCACGAGGTGATGCGTGCGTTTCGAACTTTCGACCCATCAGCGGCCCATCGTGGTGCGGTGAATTGCACATCGTAGGTTTGCCAACTGAGAGGTGGTAAAGCCATGTTCACATCCGGTTTTTTAAATCGGTACAGTGATCCCAAACCGTTGTTAAGTCGATCCAGCCCAAACGAATCGAGCACTTGACACTCGTAACGACTCTGCAAATAAAGTCCACTATTGCCCCGACTTTGCCCCTCTGCCTTAGGCATGTAGGGAATCCTGAATTCAACATGTAAATTAAAATCCTGGAACATGGGCTTCAAGTCGGCCCCCTGCATCAGAAGTCCATCTTTGGTCATTTGAGCATTGGTAAACTGATCAACATTTTCGCCATTGAACAAGACGGTAGCACCCTCCGGGGGAAGAGATCCCATGCTGGGGCTCGAACGTTGCAAGCGATTCAACTTGCCAATCTTGTTGCCTTTTCGATCGACTAGCAGGCAGTGTTCTTTCTCAACAATCATGACCCACGGCCCACCAGAAAGCACCACAAAATCATCTGACCGTTGACCGATCATGCGGAACGCTTCTGGCGTGTGCTTGTCCTGTCCGGGCAAGCCTCCCAAGAATGATTGTGCATCAAACGACCCATCTCCGAGAGCCCGCAACTGTAAGCCGAGCTGTTCTTTCTCTCCGTCGACGGGCGTGATCTCACCAAGGAATTCACCCATCAAGGCAAAGTCCTTGTCACCTTTAGGTGGCTCGGTGAAGGCTGGCCCCTTCGCGTTATCAGCCGCGATCAGGGCAGGGGTGCAAGCAAACGCCAGAAAAACGGTGGTGAACAAGTATCGCATGAGTGCAAAAGTCACGAGCAAGAGGATGCAAGGCGGGAAATACGTCTCCCATACTCTAGTTCACCGTCTGTCAAATGCCACTGGAGGATACGATAGAAGCCAAAACCATGGCTGCCGGAGGCGGAAAATATGCTANGTTCCGTTCGATCATCGCCAACGTTACCCGCTATCATAGAGGACGAGCAGACAGCCCGGCTCTCAACCTTCCCGCCCAAACTCCATTCTCAGGTTTCCAAGCGATGCAGCGACTGATTTTCAATCCCGCAGCAAGTATCATCTTGCTGTTTGTCACTTCATGGTCCCATGCCGCTGATCCGCCTCCAAATATTGTCTTCATTTTTACAGATGATCACTGCGAGCAGGCACTCAGCGCTTACGACCCTTCTCGCATCACAACTCCCAATCTGGATCGCATTGCGAATGAAGGCATGCGTTTTGATCGTTGCTATGTGACGAACTCAATTTGTGGCCCCAGTCGCGCNGTTATNCAAACTGGCAAGTACAGCCACCTCAACGGATTCATCCGCAATGGCAATCGATTCAACGGTGATCAACAGACGTTTCCCAAACTTTTGCAGGCACACGGCTACCAAACCGCTGTGGTCGGAAAATGGCACCTAGCTTCCACACCCCAAGGCTACGACTACTACGATGTGCTTAAGGGACAAGGACCCTATTACAACCCACCAATGATTACTGCTGATGATGATGGTCAACCCGTCACTCATCAACACGTGGGTTACACGACTGAAATCATCACGGACAAATTACTAGATTGGATGACGGAAAAACGGGATCCAACTAAGCCGTTCATGGTGATGTACCAACACAAAGCGCCGCACCGGAACTGGATGCCTTCGCCAAAGTATCTGAACTGGCTAGATGATGTGACGCTGCCTGAACCGGAGACCATGTACGACGACTACTCAGGCCGCACTCAAGCAGCCGGTCGGCAAACCATGACCATGCGGCAACACTTGAATCCAAAGGATCTCAAATTGCAGGGACATGGCACGATGACACCGGAACAGATCAAGGTCTGGGATGCCGCCTATGGACCGAAGAACGTGTCTTTCGAAAAAACGCGTTCGACCATGTCGGAGAAGGAAATCCTGCAGTGGAAGTATCAGCGTTACGCAAAAGACTATCTCAGATGCGTCAAAAGTGTTGATGATGGTGTCGGGCAAGTGCTGGATTATTTGGACACAGCAGGTTTGGCTGACAACACCATTGTCATTTACTCATCAGATCAAGGCTGGTACCTCGGTGAGCATGGCTGGTTTGACAAGCGATGGATGTACGAAGAATCTTTAAAAACGCCATTGCTGGTCCGATGGCCGGGGCATGTAAAGCCAGGCACGACCAACGATGACATTGTTTCCAATCTCGACTTTCCCGAAACTTTTCTTGATATGGCAGGAGTTGATATCCCCGCGGACATGCAGGGCAAAAGCCTGGTCCCAATACTTGAAGGACAAACTCCGGATGACTGGCGAACCGCGTTTTACTACCAGTACTACGAGAACCCTGGTGGGCACAATGTAGCCCGCCACTACGGTGTCACGAATGGCCAGTACAAGTTGATTCACTTCTATGCATTGGAAGGAAAGAAAATTGACGACTGGGAATTGTTTGATTTGAAAGAAGACCCGAATGAAATGCGAAGTGTGTTTGATGATCCTGGGTACACTGAAGTCCAGCAGTACATGAAATCTGAATTGGAACGTCTTCGCAAACAGTACGCAGTCGGACCCGATGACGACCCTGGTCGCGCCAAGCGTAACAAGCCAGCAAAGCGAGCCAACCAGAAGTGATCTTGGATTGTTCCTGCGAGCTCATTAGGACACCCTTGTCAGGTAGCCTGTCCTACCGCAATGAATCTGGAACCGACTTTGGCAGGTGACTCAGATAGAGTGTTTCGGACGTGTATCGAGGTGCCGATGGACGCAACATTGCAGCCGCTGACTCCAGAACATCACGTCGGCTAATCTGCCCCACCAACCTCCCGTTCTCCAGAATGGGAAAACGTCGATAAGGTGAGTTGAGAAACATCTGCGCAACGCTAAGCAAGTCGGCTCCCATACATGTCGTCAGTGCATCACGATCCATGTAATCTCCCACGATCCGGGTGATTACTGTTGCTCGTGACTTAGTCGCATCATCAGCGTTTCGAAAACGTTCGCGCACGTCTAACGCCATGCGCTGCTCAGCACGCAAAACATCGCGACGACTTACCTGACCCACAAGTCTCTTGCCACGCAACACTGGAAAACGCCGATAAGAAGTCCTTTGAAAGAGGCGCGATACATCCAGCAGAAGATCATTCTCGCTTACCAATCGATTACGATCCGAGTCCATATAGTGCGACACGCACGTCCCCGGAAGTTGATCATAAACGGCAGCCATTAATGCCTGCATCGCAGTCTTCTCAGAAAACACTCCCTGATACTCGCCTTCTTCATTGACGACCGGTGCACCAGAAATGCGTTTTTCCAATAGATGGTCAATGGCATCAAACACATCAATTTCTGGACTCAGTGTCACTACTTCATTTGCCATGAATGTTTGAACACAGGGCACGAACATCCCTGGTTCACAGCCAAGTTCTAGCATAGTTGTCAACGAACTCATGGAACACTTTTCGCTGAATACGCCCAGAAACCTCCCACCGGAATCCACCACCGGCGCACCTGAAATATTGTGCCGCAACAAGTTTCCAATCGCGTCAAGCACACAAGTTTCTGCATCAAGCGTTACCAAACGACGCCGCATAAAATCGCGAACAGCTTTCATCTCATACATGAACAACTCCTTCGACATTGTGGGACAAATGAGCAGACGCTTGTGGTCAACGCCCAACTCCAATCTAGGAGTCGCACAAAGGGGAGTCAATTTTTCCGACTAAAGTTGCTTCGCTATGGCTTGTGAAAAAATGCGCAAACTACTTTTTGCGTTTATTAAGACGCGAAGAATATTCCCAGCGACTCTTCCAGTCATCAAAGTAGGGTCTGTATTCATCAACGTCTGTCCAGAAACGCGGTTCGGGCTCTCCGGCATTAATTTTCCCCGTCGGGTAATCTTTTCCTACAGCACTGGCATCAACACTTCGACTCCACTTCAACAGCTGTTTTCGCATTTTCGTAAAGGTTTCAGGGTACTTCTCGGCAAGATCTTTCTGTTCCGCAGGGTCCTCCAAAAGGTCATACAGCACAAACGAACCTTTCTGCATGCTATTGGTAAGCAGTTTCATATTGTTATCGATCCATGCCGCCCTTCCGGTATGTCGAAACGGAATTGGTTTTCTGCGCATTTCGACTTCAGCATCCAAAAGCGGCACCAAACTGACCCCGTCGAGTGGTCGTTTTGCATCGGGGTACGGAACGTTGGTGACTTCAAGAATCGTGGGCAGAATATCGAGAACGCTTGCCGGATAATTTGTGACCCGAGATTTTTTCAGTGCTTCTGGCCATTCCAGAATTGCTGGCACCCGCAACCCCCCTTCATAGATGGTTCCCTTGTTTCCACGAAGTCCCCCTACCGTAGTGGGTTTGATTTTTGGTAGCCCACCATTGTCACTACAAAACCAAAGTAGGGTGTGATCCGCAATTCCAAGTTTCCTGAGTCCTTCGCGAAGTACGCCGATGCTACGGTCCATTGCCACAAGTTCGCCGTAATGGTTTTTCGAGGTTTCATCAAGGCTTGCGAAACCCGCCATATCTTCATCAGCAGCCTTGAAAGGACTATGAGGTGTTCCATACCAAATGACAGTAAACGTGGGCGACTGTTCGGCGTTCTGGCTCAAGAATTCAAGGGCCTGATCCACAACCACGTCCGACGAATCCCCCGTAAATTCTTCAAACTCACCTAGACGACTTAGGATGGGGTCACGGTCAAAGAAGTTCGTCACTGACAGCCACGTCCCAAATCCGAACTCGCCGGGATTGTGATCATCACTTTTCAAGATTGGCACGCCAGGTCCACGCAATGCATTGAGATGCCATTTTCCAAAGTGGCCGGTTCGGTAACCTGCTTTGGCAAGGATTGCTGGAAGCGTGATTTCCTGTCGTCGCAAGGCATAACCATGGCTCAGCACACCAGTTCGATCATTTGCGCGACCAGTCAACACGCTGGCTCGTGTGGGTGAACAAACAGGTGCCCCGGCATAAAATCGATCGAATCGCAAACCTGATTCGGCCATTGCATCCAGATGGGGAGTTTTCAGTATGGGATGATCATAGTACCCCGTCTGCCCCCACCCTTGATCATCTGCCATGACCAGGACAATGTGTGGCGGTGACGCACTCGCAACCTTCATGCTGACAAATGCAAGAAGGCTCATCAAACTGACCGAACAAAGTCTTCCATTTATCATTTCGATTCTAACCATGTGCCATAACTAATAAATTTGATTTCCGCCACATCGTAAAATTCAAGACTGCCACTGCACAAGTGCTTACCCCACCAGCAAAGACACCATTGCGAGACCAACGGGTATCACAGCGAACTGGAATCCGATTGACCATGATTGCCAGCACTAATGCATTCACCATCACCCAAGCGTCGATTCAACGCAAACACTCATGGACCGTTTGTCCACGAAGAGAATGGTTACCGGATGATGAATTGCAGCATACCTGAACATCAACCTGCAAAAGATATCATTCTAGCAGTTCGCTGAATGGAGGGCTTTCAGCGTGCTGGCAGCGAGCGTGGCGATGCTGTCTCATGTTTGGCATCGCGGCGGATTCGTGACCGCGCAGAAACGAGGGTTACAAATTTCCCCCGCTGAACGACCCGTCCGTGCTGATTGATCAGCTCACGATTCCATGTCACACGCCCTGCCCGACGTCCGTGTGGCTGCACCTCACGAACTTCCGTTCGTACGTAGACGATATCGCCGAAAAAGACAGGCGATTCGAATTGCCAATCAGAGATACCCACCAACGCCAGAGTTGCGATAGCCGGCCGTGAACTACTAAGGCCAGCCAGCACGCTCAGCCCTAAGAGCCCATGTGCGATAGGCTCACCGAAGGGCGACGCCATGCCACCATCTTCGTGCAGTGGATCATGATCCCCTGTCAACAAAGCAAAGTCAGCCACGTCTTCTGCGGTGATCTCGCGTTCATCGCTCAACCAATGGTCCCCGACCTTCAGATCTTCCAGAAACAGTCGCTGGACCTGTGTCAATTCTGTGGCGGCTATTTCCAAGACTTCCTCGACACGAAAGGGGCAACTGAAAAGAAAACGCGTGGGCCTCACAACAGGCCCGTTCGAGCCGTTCGAGGTTGCAAAACGGAAGTGTTTTTCCGCATCTTGGATCGGAAACTACTGTCGTAGCAGGTTACAATCATGGCGATAATGTCCAATCACGGACAGGAGTCTAACAGCCAAAGCTGAAAAACAATCACAATTAGTGTTGTTTTCCACCTAAAGGCAAAACATACCGATCACGCAATCTGGGAAATTCCACGATCGTTCCTTCCTGTTGCCCTCTGCCCGCGAAATCCCGCCGCTTGTCGAATACAAGGTAATTAACATGCTCAACCGCTCCCTCTCCGTCCTCATCGCCGTGGCTTGCAGCGGCACCCCAATGCTGGCTCAGGATTCCGATCCCCAGTACCAAGCGAAGCTGCTCACTATCGATGCAAACGAGGGTATCGCCGCAGGTGACGTTGATGGCGACGGTAAGCCTGATCTGGTTGCAGGTCGCAACTGGTATCGGGGAGGCGATTGGGCCCCGCGACCACTGCGAAGCATCGCTGACTGGAATGGCTATGTCGAGAGCAACGGCGACTATTTGTTGGATGTGAACGGTGACGGACGTTTGGATGTGATTGCAGGGTCTTTCACGCCTACCGAAATTCACTGGTATGAAAATCCCGGTAAAGAAGGGCTTCGGCTTGGTAAACACTGGAAACAGCACTTGCTCGTCGATACCAAAAACAGCCGCAACGAGGGACAACTTCTGCAGGACATTGATGGAGACGGTCGACCGGAATGGATTGTCAACAGTTGGATTAAAAATGTACCCACAGTCATTTGGCGGCTCACTGACAAACCAAAATCAGCGCAACCTGGAAAAAAACTCGACACATCGCAGGCAATTTATGAGATGCAACCACACCAACTTGGCGAGAAGGGGAACGGGCATGGCTTGGCTGTTGGCGACATTAGCGGTGACGGTTTGACAGACGTGTTAGTGGGGCAGGGCTGGTACGAACAACCCAAGGAAAATGCATGGGGGCAGCCCTGGAAATTTCATGCGGACTGGAATTTACATGCCAGCGTCCCCATGATCGTCACGGACTTGGATCAGGATGGTGATGGTGATCTGATTTTCGGAAAAGGTCACGACTACGGCTTGCTGTGGTGGCAAAATGAAGGCATTGATGCCGATGGCAAAATTCAGTGGAAAGAACGGATGATCGATAAAAGCTTCAGCCAACCCCACACGCTGGCATGGGCTGATGTCGATGGCGATGGCGACTCGGAACTGGTCACGGGCAAACGCTACTATGGCCACAACGGAGGTGACCCCGGCGGTAAAGAAATGCCTTGCTTGTATTACTACGACTGGGATCCCGAGACCCAGGAATTCAGCCGCAAGACCATTGAAGAAGGTCATGTCGGATGCGGCCTGCAAATCGTTACCACAGACCTCAATGGCGACAACAAATGTGACGTGGCAGTTGCCGGCAAGAGCGGTACTTACATCCTGTTTGCGAAATGAGCGATCCAAATCCAGAGCCGCAATCTGAAATCACGCTGCGGCAGGCACAATCGAATGTGGATGAATGGATCCGCACGATCGGTGTTCGCTACTTCAACGAAATGACAAACCTCGCTCAACTTGTAGAAGAAGTCGGTGAAGTGGCAAGAATTCTTTCACGCACTGTGGGAGAACAATCCAGCAAACCAGGTGAGACACCAGGTGATCTGGCAGATGAACTTGCTGATGTCATGTTTGTCACCATCTGCTTGGCCAACCAGTCGGGCATTGATTTGACCGAAGCACTGCAAAAAAACCTAGACAAGAAAACAAAACGCGATGCAACTCGTCATCTGCAAAACAAAAAACTCGACTCGAAATAGGTACTGGACATGCATCGCAAATTCATTTCGTCAATGATCGTTCTTCTGCTACCGATCAGTTTGTTGGCAGATGAAACCCAAATCCTTTTTGATGGCACGACTACCGATCGGTGGGAGTTCGCAAAAGATGCATGGTTCATCGATTCTGACGGGAGCCTTACGTGCCGGATGCAGGAAGCCAAAAGTCGCAACGGAACGACACGAACACGCGGAATGGGGTACATCTGGACACGCCAAACGTATGCTGACTTTGAATTGAAACTGAAATATAAACTATCCAAAGCTGCTAACAGCGGGGTCTTTTATCGCTCCGACCCATCCGATCCTGTGCAGAAGGGCTTTGAAATCCAGTTGCTCGACAATGAAGGATTTCAGGCAGTCAAAGGTCCTAAAGACCCCAAAAATCTGAATGGTGCTCTTTACGATGCTCAGGCAGCAAACGCACAAACGGATAAACCCGTGGGCCAATGGAACAGTCTTAAACTGACCTGCCGCGGGCCAATGGTAACGGTCGAAATCAACGATGTCGTTGTCAATGAGGGGAATTTCGACCGCTGGCAGACAGCGGGCAAGAATCCAGACGGTTCCAACAACAAATTCAAGACTGCCTTGAAAGAGCTTCCTCGAACGGGAAAAATCGGTTTTCAAAACCACGGGCAAGTGGTCTGGATCAAAGGCGTGTCGATCAAGCCACTTTAGGAACTGCGAACCGCTTCCCTTGGAGCACAAGGCGTATTGGTTTCATAGTCGGAGTAGTCTTCCTCCTCGCAGGTACACGCCTCATCGATAAAAGACGCATCCAGCCCAAGGTCTCTTAACAACAAGCGACTACTGATCCGACTGGATTCATAAATCACTGGCAGGCCACTACCTGGGTGGGTCCCTCCGCCCACCAAATAAACCCCGTCAATTTCTTCAAAACGGTTATGTGGTCGGTTGTGAAGCATTTGCCCAAGATTATGCGCTAGATTGAACGTCGCTCCCCGGTAGATCGCATACTCACTCTCCCAGTCTGCCGGCGTGATTCGGTGCTCGACGCGGATACGATCCCGAATATCACCGAGACCAATCGCCGACAATTTATCGAGAGTCAATTCCCTGAACCTATCTGATTCGACGGACCAATCAACGTTCTTATGCTGGTGGGTCACTGGCACCAAAACATACATCGCACTCTGACCCTCGGGTGCCAATGTCGAATCAGTGACACTCGCATTTTGAACATAGAAAGATGGATCGTCACTGAGCACATGCTGACGTTCGATTTCATCCAGATTGCGTTCGTAGTCGCTACTGATGTGGATATTGTGATGAGGTAAATCCTCATAGACTCCATCGATACCAAGGTACAGCATGAACGTGCTGCAGGAGTACTTCTTTTTAGCAAGTTTTGCGTCACTCCAACGACGCCTCGACTTGTTCGGAATGGTTTTCGACATCCAGTCTGCAAAGTCTGCATTGACGACAAAAGCATCTGCTTTGTACGTGGCCTGTTCGGTTTTCAAGGCGGTCAAACGTTTCCCATTCATTTCCACCGAATCCACCGATTCAGAGAGTCGAATTTTAACTCCCATCGACGCGGCGATCTCCGCCATCTTCTCACTCACCATGTTGCAGCCCCCGATCGGGTGCCACACACCGTGCTCATATTCGAGGAACGAAAGAATGCTGAACAAGCTTGGACATTGGAACGGCGACATCCCAAGATACTTGGACTGAAAAGCGAAGGAAATCACAAGCCTTGGATCGCTGAAATAGCGTCCCAATTCATCTCCGAGTGACCTGAATGGGTGTAGGTGTTTTGCAGCTCCCAGCAATGAAGGTCGCATCAGATCTGTGATCGAGCTGAACGGGGTCTCAAGTATCGGACGAAACTTCTCGAGTTTGACCCGATTATCATCCATGTAGCGACGCAGCGCCCCGACGTCATTGGGAGCAAACTTGGCAATCTGCCGGTCCATCTCATCCATGTCTGGGGTGCAATCAAGTTGCCCGCCCTCACCAAATGTCAATCGATACTGCGGATCAAGCCTGACCATGGGGATCTCCGCCATGAGGTGACGACCCAATGACCGAAATATCTCGGAGAGTACCCTCGGGTATAAAAAGAATGTCGGCCCACAGTCGAACCGATAGTCTTCGATCTCTATGGCAGAGGTCCGCCCACCCACATGATCTCGACGCTCCAGAACCGTCACATCGCAACCGGCATGAGCCAACTGCATTGCGGTCGCCAGCCCCCCGGGTCCCGCTCCTACAACCACAACCTGACGCTTTGCCACATCCGACTCCTGAAACACTGATCGATTTTCTGCTGAATGTGATGCCGTTGCCCAATTCACCCCTGACTTTACATCGCAGCGGTCTGAGCAAACGACAATCCGCGAGTCTGCCCCAAGGCAGGTTCGCGGGAGAATTTGTTGTCCCTAACTTGGCAGTGTAGGGAGCAATCCAGACGTGACCAGTCCAATCATGGCTAAAAACCTCCAGCAGTGGATCCTTGCGAGATTTCCCGGCGGACAACGGCCGCCAAATCAACCTTCGGAAAGCTGCGATTTGCAACTTTTGCGCGATCTGCCACCAACTTTGCTCGTAGGCAGACTTCCGCAACCGGCTCAGCAGTCAGCGGCAAAATCAACGAAAATCCACTCGAACTTTTGGGATCGGCCCGGTGCACTGGCTGCAAAACGTCCTGAAAGTCGAAAGAGGTGACCGAGCCATCCACCACGGCCTGCTCCAGGCGTGAAATTTCTTTTAACTGTTCATCTTTCTCGGCTCGATTCCCTTTGGTAATGAATAGCTCGATCGCCTGCAAATCGCCCCACTGCACGACCGGCAAACGTTGCAGACGCTGCATGATTGCCGCCGATTGCCAATTCTCATAATCCCCCGCCTCCATCCCGGTGATCAGTTCTTTCACCTCATCGACCACTGCTCGCTTGGTTGCGGGGTCAAGGTAACTCTGCTCAAGCTCAGTGATGTAGGCTCCCTCCAAGGTACGAACCGCCAGTTCAGTTCGCTTCTGATACAGCACCCACGTGGTGACCCCACAGCAGATGAACCCAGCCATGCCCGCGAGCAAACTCATGGCCATCAAAGCCGGCAGCCACCCTGGACCCTGCTGCCGGTTGGTCAGATCCTCACCCGACTCGCATGCCACACTCCGGCTAGCTTCTTTTTCTGACAAGGCATCATCTGCCGGGTCACCCGTGACATGGGTGCCTTGATCTTCCGGTTGATTATCAGGTTGTTCTGTCACAGGCTCGATCTAATCAGGCTCACGCGTCGAATTCGATTTTGAGTATCTTGAACTTCAACTTTCCGGCCGGAACCTCAACCTCAGCGGTGTCGCCAACTTTCTTCCCGATCAATCCTTGGCCAAATGGACTCGTGACCAGAATCTTCCCGGTATCGTAGTCTTCCTCACCCGCACCAACGAGTGTGAACTGCTCTTCGTCACCGTACGCCACGTCTTCAACCGTGACGGTACAGCCAAAGACAACTTCGTCCTTCGGCAGTTGCGAAACATCCACGATCGAGGCTCTAGCGATTTTACTCTTCAGCTCGTGAATCTTGGCCATCAGCATGCCCTGATTTTCTCGCTGTGCGTGGTACTCGGCGTTCTCCTTCAAATCGCCTTCCTCGCGTGCCTCAGCGATCTTCTCTGTGACAGCCGGCATTTCCTCGTTCTCGAGTCGCTCAATTTCGGCCTTGATCTTGTTGTAACCCTCGCGGGTCATCGGCACCGAATCCATCATGACAGATATACCTTTCTGAGTAGTCGAGCTGTATGAGGAGAAAACTTGACATGGATCAAAAATAAAACCTTTCCCACATCCTGAGGGGGAAAGGCTTCCACACATCTTTATGCCGCCATTCTCACTTCTCGCCCTTCACATGTAAAGGTGCTTGGACATGCTTGACAACCTCGGAGCAGGAAGAGCATGCCGAATCTCGCGGGCAGATTTACTAGTCATTCCGCGGCAATACCAAGCCGCTTCTTCACGGATGCCGGATTGCATCATGGGCGCCGCAAGCATAGGACACCCGGGTTAGTCATCTGGGGTTCTTCCCTGAAGACTTCGTCAAAGGCGATAAGCAACAATCCCTAGTACTGGACCTTTCTCTGTACTGGACCTTTCTCTGTACTGGACCTTTCTCTTGCATGCGTGCCAAATCAACAGATGCAGACGTGACCCAAAACACGCTTTTTCGCCGGCTTCCAAATATCCGACCCAGCAAACTGTATGATAGGTAGGTTGATTGAAAACAACACTCTCAGGACTTTAAACACAGCGAGCAAGCAAAATGTCAATTGAACAAATAACCGTACTGTTGGGTTGGTCCACCGTGTTGAACTTTGGCGTTCTAATGCTCACCGCGATTATGTTGACCTTATTCCGTAAACCGGTTCAAGGAATTCACACAAGAATGAGCGGACTATCGGCTGATGCGCTCAATAAACTCTATTTCCAGTACATGGGTAACTTCAAAATCCTGTGGATTCTATTCAACCTGACTCCCTATCTCGTGATACGCATTTTCATGCTTGGCTCGGGGAGCTAGCACTGGCTCGGAAACTAGCACTGGCTCGGAAACTAGCACTGGCTCGGAAACTAGCACTGGCTCGCAGCGTCACAAGGTGGGCTGGCAGATCGATTCTGGATTGTCAAGCTCCACTTCTTGCTTCCCAATCGTCATACGGATTCGGTCCAGCAACGAACAATAGGCAATATCAACGTGTGTGCAAACAACGTGTGCACGCAAGATCAAGGAAAACCGCTGGGCTCCCCAATTCGCGAATCAAGCCTCTTCCTGTTCTTGCTGCTCAGGCTCAAACCCTTCTGCGTTAGGTGGTCCGCCCTCGTGTGGAAGTCCAATATCCTCGTTGATCCAACGCCCCAGATCGATCATTTTGCAACGCTCGCTACAAAATGGCGGTGTCTCCGATTCATCCAAAAGAAACATTCTCCCACAGGTACTGCAGGTCAACGAGCTTGGATCGTTACGCAATCGGTTTCGGGTGCTCTTCATCTTGGGGCCTTTAAAAAACTGCAACACTTTGACATGAGGCCGTCACCCGAACAAATGGTACTCGGGCTCGTGCATTGCTCTTATTTATTGTGCCACGTCAATGGGAACAGGAACACTACCTTTGCCGAGAAAACTAGTCTCTGAGACTGGCGTTCTGGCATTGCCTGGAACTGGCATTGCTTGGAACTGGCATTGCTTGGAACTGGCATTGCCTGGAACTGGCAGGGCTGCGACCAGGTTTCCATAATGGCTTGGTAGAAAAAACCATGAGTGGGTTTATAAGCCGGGTTCTGTGTCGGAAATTGCAACGCAATCCCACCGACGGTCATTTATCTTTGCACGACGATTGCTCGCCGCCTCCACTGCGATCTACCCGAATGTCTACCGAGACGGACAACCTCGTGACGCCAGAAATGCATCTGCCGTCTCCATTCTGTTTGATCTAGCTCCGGGTGGGGTTTACCAAGCCGGTCGAGTCACCCCAACCGCTGGTGCGCTCTTACCGCACCGTTTCAGCCTTACCACGCATCGGACGAGTACCTAGGCACTCGGTCTGACCGTTCGGCGGTCTACTCTCTGCTGCACTTTCCCTAACCTCGCGGCTGGTCGACGTTATCGACCACCCTGTCCTACGGAGCCCGGACTTTCCTCCAGCCATCGAAAGATGACCAGCGACCGTCCCGCCCACTCATGGCAGCCGTCAGAATGATCGACGAACCGTCCCAAGACAAGGTTCAATAGCGAGGTTCCTTGGTAACATTACCTTCGTTCATGCGATTCCGACGCCATATGTGATGAAACTTATTCAATTACTTCTCTACGGTCACTCGATACGGACGCGACAATCTGGATAATGGGGGTGTCCATCCGTGAAGCAGGATCTTTTTGTTGAACATTCCCACGAACGCCCTCGACGATCTCGAAACCGATGAGGGTGGTATTGACGAACTTGATCCGGCCGTCCAATGCGAGGCCCACCAGAAACGAGTTGCCCTCGTAGGCCGATTTGGCGGCATGAATCAACGCGAGGCTGCCAACGTATTGCGTTCCTACCAGGCGATCGTTGTCGATGCTGTGACAGAACCCATTGACTGGGTCGTGATCGGTGCGGAAGAGCCTCCCATCCCCCAAGACCAAATTCTGGGTGAAAGGTTAAGAACTGCCGCTGCAGCCGGCGAGGTCGAGATTCTCCACGAAACCGAATTATGGCAGCGACTAGGATTGGTTGACATCGAACAGTCAATCCGGCGGTACCACACTCCGGCCATGTTGGCGCACCTGCTCGGCGTCTCTGTACGAATGATCCGGCGTTGGCATCGACGCGGACTGATCACTCCCGTCCGAACCCTTCACAATCTGCCTTACTTTGATTTCCAGGAAGTGGCGACTGCTCGTCGACTAGCTCAGTGGATCGCATCAGGCGCAAGTCCCCAAGCCATCGAACAGCGCTTGGTGGAATTGCTGGAAGTGCTGCCTGACATCCAACGCCCACTGGACCAGCTTTCGATTCTTGTTGAAGGAAAACAGATTCTCCTGCGACAAGGGGAAGGCCTGCTGGAACCCGGGGGTCAACTGCGTTTTGACTTCGATGCATTGGAGAGCGTCTCGGATGATTCCCAAGATGCGCCACAGAATTCCCTCTCGGAAACTCCTGCTGTTCTCTCAATCTGGAATGAATCGGCAGAGAGCAGTCCAAACATGAACGTGCTTACGAGCGAGCCTGATGAAATCCTGAAGGCAGCCTATGAATCGGAAGATGATGGAGATCTGGAAACTGCCATTGATTGTTACCACGCAATCCTGGCACGCGATGGGCCTCGCGCAGATACCAACTTTCAACTTGGCGAATTGTTGTATCGAACCAATTCAGTGATTGCAGCACGTGAGCGTTACTATTCAGCCATCGAACTCAACCCCGACTACGTCGAGGCGCGTGCCAGCTTGGGATGTGTGCTTGTGGAAACGGGACAAATCGACTTGGCGATCGCTGCATTCCGCGGAGCACTATCGCTCTACGAAGACTACGCTGACGTCCACTACAACTTGGCACGTGTTTTAGATGACACTGGACGCGAAGTTGAATCCAAACATCACTGGCAGCGGTTTCTCCAACTATCGCCCGACAGCCCATGGGCCGAGGAAGCGAGGTCCCGAATCAATGTGATTGACCAACGATAGTCAATCACGAGACATGATCATGCGGCTTGTGAATCAGGCCAGATCACTTCAACACTGAATTACAGGTATTCACGTTTCTTGACCAAACCTGGCATCGGCACGCTGTAGCGTCCGTCCGCATTGGCTTGCAATGGTGCGGGAGAGTCAAGCGTCAACTGTTCAAGCCCTGGGGCGAACTCGTGGTCATGCTTCAGGAACTGGTCCAACGTAATTTCCTGCCCCGTGTGCGCTGCCATGCGTCCCATCGACGTCACCGCACTGGCCATCACACCACGCTCAACCTCGTTATACGGGGTATCCTCGCGGATTGCGGTAATCAAGTCGTTCCATTCCAACTGATAAGGATTCAACTCAGGCTGGGGATAGGACCACTGCAGCCGCGTTTTGTCCATTTTATGTCCATCATAAATCCTGCACTTCGCGGGGGTGTGTGAGGCACTGGAAACAACACCGAGTCCTTTCGTTCCATGAGCATAACTGGCAAATTCCCGCTTACACCCCGGCATGGTACGACCCTCGACAAACAGCTTCGTCCCATCACCAAACGTATATTCCATCGAGTAGTTATCGAAGTTCTGGTCAACACTATCACCCCGATAGTGCCGCCCTCCGCTCGCGATGACTTTGACCGGCCATTCGTTTTTCATCCAACATGATTCATCAATGTTATGAATCAGAAAATCACTGACCGCACCGCCACTGAGCCACAAGAAGCCGTGAAAGTTTCGAATCTGGTACTGCAGCTCGCTGTACTTTCCATCGTTGGGGGGTGCTGCTGCCGAGCCGGTGGGGCCCGCCATACGATACGCCCGTAGCATTGTCAGGTCGCCGATCTCACCATTTTGAATTCGATCAAATAATTCCTGCCTCGCCTTGCAATGGCGGCACATCAAACCAACACCCACTTTGAGATTCTTCTCCTCTGCAGCTCGATTCAGTTCTAACATTCTTGCCGAGGTAGGACCGTCAACCGTCACAGGCTTTTCCATGAAT
Organism: Rhodopirellula sp.; assembly: GCA_002689655.1. GTDB lineage: Bacteria > Planctomycetota > Planctomycetia > Pirellulales > Pirellulaceae > Rubripirellula. The sequence continues at coordinate 31,429 of NZHC01000147.1, forward strand.
ACGTTCAAACCTTTCTCGATGGCGTAGGTGTAATGCACCCAACGAAACGCAGGCGGTGTTGCAAGGATCACCAGATCACCTGGTTTCAACAGATCCATCGCCTGCTTGTAACCATCAAAGCCAATGAACTTGCTCTCTTCAGGAACATCCACACGCGAGCCAACTTGGTTGTGGCCGGCCAAAGCCGCGTAGGTACTGTTCAAGTTCTTTTCGAACACGTCAGCCAAACCCACTAGGTGTGGCCCATTCTCAACCGTCAGCGCGTTCAACGCTGCTCCCGTGCCTCGCCCCCCACATCCAATCAGAACCACTCGTATTTTATTGTCCTCAGCAGCGTGCACTTTCGGCGCCGTTGTCACTAGAGTCGTAGCCGCAGCGACGCTACCGGTTTGCTTCAGAAATTGGCGTCTTGATGGATTTGAATCTTGTTTCATTTTTTTCACATGAAGGTGGGAGACAATATTTCGGAATGAACCGAAAGGCGGGATTGAACAATTGGACACGAAAGAAAAATCTGACACGGGATTCGAATGATCATCACGGACCACAAATCAGGTCAATCCTCGGGATCTTTTTGCTCAGGAGCAGTTCTGTCCCACTTGGTCTTTCGTTCTTCCGCAGACGGTTCCTTGAAAGGACGCACAACGCGGAAACCGACACTCAATGCATCCGTATGATACCAAATGCTGCGCGGAATCTGTGGATCCTGATCCTTCCAATCATTACTGGAACCCTTTCTGGCGGCTGAACGAAGCATTTCAGGATCATCATCCCAACCACCTCCACGTACCACTCGTGGGTAAAGTTTGGACGGTATGTTCAGCGGATCCACTGCATTGCCGTCTCGACCGTAGTAGTCAGCGGCATACTGATCCAGTACCCATTCGGCAACATTGCCATGCATATCATACAAACCCCAAGGATTGGGTTTCTTTTTACCAACTGGCTGATACGCCTCATCCGTGTTGTCAAAGAACCAGGCATACTGACCCAATTCGGCTGGATCATCACCAAACGAATAGGCGGTCTTCGTGCCAGCCCGGCAAGCGTATTCCCATTCAGCCTCTGTTGGTAGCCGATAGTAACGTCCGGTCTTGGCGGAAAGCCATTCACAGAACACTCTGGCAGCATGTTGTGTCATGCAGATAGCTGGATAATCACCTTTTCCCATCCCAAAACTCATGTCCGTGTACTCTTCGGTTGGTTTTGAAACACCATCCACCGCCAAGTCCCGAGGGCCTGCTTTGATCGACATCAATCGACGCCGCAGCTGATCAATGTCTTCGCGCCATGCATCGTACTGATCCCAAGTGATTTCGAACTTCCCCATCCAGAACGGACTGATCTCAACCGCACGCCGTGCCCCTTCATCCTGGTTTCGATTCGTTTCCGTTTCACGACTACCCATGATGAATTTACCACCGGGAATCGGTACCATGGCAATTGCCAAGTCCGTATGCTCCAGCGGATCTGAGTAAGCTTTCATTTCAGCCGCGGTATTGGCAACCGCATCCGGCACGGGCAACACTAAACCGCCATTGTCACTCACCCCATCCTCAGCAAGGGCTTGCACAAACAGCAATCCAAACCCGGCGATGAAAACAGCAAATGCGGTCAGCACATGAAAACGTCGACGACTCAAACTCATCTGATCTCTTACTCAATATGATTCCATCACAGCTCAAAAGGCTCGACGAATCTAGTGCACGATACACTTGGTATCAGAAAACGGTGGGGACACGAAGTTTGGAAACAAAGTGGCGTCAGGAAGGCAGGGAAAAAGATTCCACAAACGACCATTCTATCCATTCCAAACTGCCATTTCACAGTTGAAATATAAATCTGGTGGAAATACTGAGATTGAAAAATTGCCAAGATGCTTTTTGCTCTCCAAGGCAAGTTCCAACACAACCGATGGCTAAGGCAGGAACAAAATTAATGCTTAGGTGCGAAGGAAAAGCACCAGCATGAAATGTACTCGCAGAATGCGTTTTTCGACTGTTTCCGACAAGAGTTACGGGAACTGCCCGAACACGAACGTTTGATCCTGGCGTCACCCTTTGAACGTCGATTCACACCGTATCCATTCGTAAACTGCGTATTTCCTGTTACGAGCTGACGGTGTGAGACCACGCCGTGATCATTCAACACTGGCGCGAGCTAGCCACGCTGCTACTGGCCAGCAGGAACTACGCGAGCAGAGCCTTAACCGGGTCTCCATCACCACCAATTTTGAAAGGGCGACCATTGGGAGCATACCGTTCCTCTTCGAGTGGAAGTCCAGCCGCCGCCGCGATGGTCTTATTAAATTCTGAAACGGAGACGTGGTCTTTTGCAACTGAGAAGCCTTGTTTGTCGGATTCACCATAGACCTGTCCCCCCTTGATACCAGCCCCCATCAGCAGACTACTGAAGGCTCCCGGGTGATGATCGCGACCACCATTGACGTTCAATTTCGGTTTACGTCCGAACTCCGTCGTCAAAACAACCAGGGTCTCATCCAACAAACCTTTGCTGTGCAGATCTCGCAGCAGGTTTCCGACTGCATTGTCAACATTTGCCGCGCGCTCATCCAGTTTGGTGTAGAGATCCTGATGCATGTCCCATCCGCCATAATTGACCTCAATGAATCGCGCACCACTCTGCACCAAGCGTCGTGCCAGCAGACAAGCCTGGCCAAGCTGGTTGCTGCCATAAGCTTCTTGAATCGGTTTCGGCTCATCCTTGATATTGAACACCTTCAAGTGATCACTACCGATCAATCTTCGGGCCTCACCGTACAATTGGTTATAAGCTTCGATACGCGAATTGCTGCGGCGGCTTTGGAAGTTTTGGTCAAATTTACTCGCCAAGCTCAAACGTCGATTGAAAAACTCGGGGGTCAAGTATTTCGGTAAGGTGGTATTTTGCAAACCGGCCGAAGCATTAGCAATCGGCACCGGTGATAGCGATGGTGGCAGGAAGCCTGCGCCAGGATGACGATTACTACCACCGATCACATAGTTCCCTGGTAATTCTTTGTTGAGCCGCCCAGCTTCCGAAACCATCCAAGCTCCCATCGCTGGATGCTGAATGCTATTGAGTTGCTTGTAGGAAGTACGCATCAGGTACTTTCCTTTGTCATGAGCCCCTGTTTCTGTGCTCAGTGACCGAACCACAGCGATGGCACCGGCCAGATAGGAAAGCTTTGGAAAACGATCACCAAATTGGATGCCGGGTACACGAGTCTGAATTGGCTTAGTTTCTCCAGCTTCCTCCACACCCACCTTTGGATCAAAGGTATCCAAATGTGTCATCGCTCCATCCATGAACAGATAAATAATGTGCTTGGCCTTGCCCACGATCGGAGCAGCTTGTGCCTCGCCAAACAGACCTTGTGATGCGACAGATCCAGCGAAGGACACACCAAGCGTCTGCTTGGCGATTGTCTTCATGAAATCACGGCGTTGTTCGGGGGCAAATTCAGGTCGGGACATTTGTATCTCCGGGGTGGCTATCACCACGCTTTTTGGGTTCTACCTGACAGGTAATCTTCAGTCGGAATCAAGGTTGGAATCGTTGCATTCGATTCGATGAGTGAAATCTTAAGCATGCCCGTCATTCGCCGCAGCGTCCACGGGCAACCTTTTAAGGGTCCTACTGAATGAATAGAAATTCTCGGGTATTCAGTAGTCCCCAAACAATATTTCCAAATGCTTTGCCATCACTTTCGGTTCGGGAAAACTCACTTGCCGCAGCGCGTCGGTCAGCGGCACTCGGCTTTCGAGCCAAAACACTCAAAAAGACCGCTTCCATCCGTTCTCGCGTGTTATCAACTGCAACAAGGTTATCGACCAGAGCCGACCCAGCTTCAAGCATGACATGCGTGATGGGCCCATTGAACATCGCGAGAATCTGGGGAACGGTTGCATCCTGCTGCCCGCCATTGATCGTTTCGCGGTCGCCCTGTCCAAACTGCCTAAGGAAGTGGTCGGCAGGCACAGGTGATGGCAACTCACTTGCACGACACAGAACGTTGCCTTGATACGCGTGTTGATTGAGCGATCGCTTGTAGGGATTCATGAAGTAGGTTTTTGCGAACTGCTCGGATTTGCTCTTCACACTGCTGTAAGTGGCGGTGCCAAAATCCAAATTAAGAACTGGCGCCATCTCTGCAGCCGTCGGACGCTGGAATGGCCATGGGTTGTGCACTGCTAGAGTCAGGAACGAATCCCAAACTTGCTCCGCTGTCATACGACGCAGGGCAGGTCCCTGAAAATAATACGGTTCACCAGACGTGATTTCATAGTCCGTCGACTCACGCTGATAGGTACGACTGTACAGAATCGTTCGAATGAACTCTTTTAAATCGTAATTATTACGCACCATCTCCTTACTGAGAAATTCGAGCAATGGCTCATTCATGCAAGGGTGTTCATCGCGAAAATCATCAATGGGTTCCACCAAACCCACTCCCATGAATCGCTTCCACAAGCGGTTAGCAATGGTCTTGCTGAACTGTGGATTGTCATCACTGGTGACCCAAGCAGCAAACTGTTCGCGTGGTGATCCGTTACGAGCCTTCGTCGGAACTTCCCCCCAAAGGACGGCAGGTTTTACAACCTCCTTCGGTTTCGCATCTTCGTAGGCATAGTCATGAGGCAGACGCATCACAGCGTTCCTGGCTTCGCTGACGCTGTAGGTGTTCGCTCGGGCGATCCTCTGAAACTCACCCGGCACTCGACCTTTATCGTGCTTGGTTCGCGCCTCATTGATCAACAGGTTCGCAGGGTTCTGTTTTGTAAATCCAGGTGAACCACGCAGAATGCGTGTACGAGTTCCATTGGTGTAGGCAGCAAGTTCGTAGAACTGGTACTGGGTCCACTGATCAAATGGGTGATCATGGCACTGGGCACACCCGATTTGAGTGCCCAACAAAATACGGATGGTATTATCGACGTACGGCAACGGCATGCCATCGTCACGTAACTGGAACCCGACGGCAGGATTTTCCCAAGTCTTACCATCAGCGGTGAGCATCTCATAAACCCACTGATTGTAGTTCTTGTTGATCCGAATCGAATCTTTCACGTAGCCCAAGTACGGATCAGCCACAATGTTCGATTGCGGTCGCTCGACAAGTCTTAAAACGTCAGCCCAAAAATTGTACATATTGCTGACATAATCAGGACTACCCAGTAGTTTGTCGATCAAGTCTTCCCGCCGCGTTTCAGAACTGGAACCCAAAAACTTAGTCGCTTCCTTCAGCGTTGGAATACGCCCTGCGACATCAAGATATACTCGGCGAAGAAAAATTTCGTCACTGGCTAATTCATTCGGCTCTTGATCTTCGTCCAGCAATTTTGACTCGACGAAACTGTCCAACTCACCCGCAGCCCGTCGCACAGCACGGCGGTTACTTGGATTGACCGGCACCACCTTCATTTCGACGGGAGCACGCTTACGAACGCTCTCTGGCAACTTGATTTTGGGTTTCGCTAGTGGCTTCTTGCCTTTGCGGGCCTGAGCATTGGCGGGTACACACAGCATCGTACACAAGCCAAAAATCAACAGATACCCAAACATGGCGGGCAGTTTCACTCGCAATAACGTCATTCAATACTCCTGAGAGCTGGCAAATCGGCCAGACTTACGAAAAGGGGAGTGCGGATGTGTGGCATAACACAGTAAATCCACTGTCACATGATAGTCGATCCAAACCCGCGCCGACGGCCAAACTTCTCGCTCAACTTATGCAACGCATGAACCCGCCGTTTGTACCCATGCACAATCCTGAAAATCGCGCTCACCTGAGACTTACCAAAGCCCAACTGACTTGGTCACCAAATTCGCACGGTTAGGGTTCTTGCCTGTGTACTGCCGTCAATTCTGAGCGTCACACCGGCAGAAATTTCCTAAAAAACCTGAATTCTGCGGTAAAACACCAAAACACCCCTCAAGCACGCTGCTCGACGAGCGATCATCACCCCCGCCAGCGAATGGCGGCTAGCCAGTCAATTTTTTCGGCACATGGTCATTTCAACAACAATGATCACGAAGCTCCAATCTCATTTCTACTCAATTTCCGAAGGTCGAAAACGAATCATCTTCGATGTGCTGTTGCTATAACCTGAGATCGATTGGCAACGGCCTTTCAGAGCGTTTGACATCTCGACGCAACTTGGTGATGCACCTCAAATGATCGATCATGTATCTTGGTCTGCTAAGCTTCAACCGCGCCTGCGGCAAACACCATTCCCGAATGGCTCAACCACAAACTCGGTGATTTGAATTTTTTTATTCGTCAGACCTGCCATCGCCCAGCATGCGAACCAACTGCGAAGAAACAAACCGCTGACCTGTTACCCGATTACGGGTAACGCCATCAAAGCACTCCCATGCAAAACAATAGCAAACAACCTTTTGATCTCACCGGACACTGCGCTTTAATCACCGGCGGAACGCAGGGCGTGGGCGCTGCCATCGCTACAGCACTTGCCAATGCAGGTTCGGATGTAGTGCTGGTTGGACTCAAAGATGACGAAACTGCACAACAAACTCTGGCCGCCTGCCGTAACCAGGAGGTAAAAGCAGAATTATTACTTGTGGACCTATCAGGACCTCCCGATAGCTACTTACCGGAATTGCTAAAGCGTATCAAGGAAGTTGCCCCAAAGGTTGACTTGTTGATCAACAATGTAGGAACCTACATTGATAAGCCCTACTTCGAAATGGATTACGAAACCTACCAAACGACGATGCATTTAAATGTGACTTCGGGCTACTTTCTGACTCAGGCGATTGCTCGGCAGTGGGTCGAAAATAGCGTGCGAGGTCGTATTTTGTTCACGGGTTCGATCAACGGCGTACTTTCGGAACCAGACCACACCGCCTACGACACCAGTAAAGGCGCAGTCGCTGCCATGGTCCGATCACTTTGCGTTACGCTGGCCCCAATGGGAATCCGAGTCAACGCCCTAGCTCCAGGGTTGGTCCGAACTCCACTGACCAAGGTCCTCGACGAGAACCGGCAACTTGATTCGTGGATGAAACTTCACACGCCCAACGGTCAAGTTCCGACTGCCGATGTTTGCGGTGGCGCAGCTGTCTTTCTCTTGTCTGATGCGGCAGGACATGTTCAGGGGCAGACGTTACTAGTGGACGGTGGCATGAGTGTTTGGCAGCAACCCGATCCACCGGATACTTGGTCGGCTTGATCCGACCCGCGGATGACCTCAGATCGAACCCATGATTGGATCATCACACAGCAGATGCCACCATCAGGCAGTGAGCGCTCGAGCTGACTTCAATTAGGCTTCAGACCTGCAATCGGCATTGCAATACGATACAGTCCTGTACGCGCGGTGACATACATTGTTTTGCGGTCAGCGCCCCCAAATGTCACGTTTGCAGGTTGCTGAGGAAATGCGACTAAACCCAGATGCTTTCCCGCCTGAGAAAAAATCTCTACGCCAAGGTTGGTGGTGATGTAGAGATTCCCCTCGACATCAATCGCCATCCCATCGCCTCCCGTGTTGTCTTTCCCCTGCGGTTGCTTGAGTCGGCACAAAACACGCCCGTTAGCAATCTTGCCTGGTCCAGTTACATCGTAAACAAGCATTTCTGCCTGCCGACTTGGAATCACGTAAAGGCGTTTACCGTCAGGGGACAGAGCGATGCCGTTGGGGGCAGCAATATCATCCGTGAGTCTGGATACTTTGCCCCTCGGATTAATGTAGTAAACAGCCTGAATCCCCTGCGGCAACGGCTGGGGAGCTCGAAACAGCGGGTCAGTGAAATAGATCCCACCGACCTTGTCGACGATCAGATCATTCGGGGCGTTAAAGCGTTTCCCCTCGTACTTGTCGGCCAGAACTTCGTACTTGGCAGTATCAGCATCGTACTGAACCACTCGCCCGTCCATTTGGCAAACCAGAATCCGATTCGACGCATCAACCAAGATTCCGTTGGCGTGACCAGACTCGCTGGTGAAAGTACTAAGTGCATTGCTCTTCTCCGACAACAAATGGATTTTGGCATTAGGAATGTCTGTAAAAAACAGTGATCCCTGCTGACTCCATGCTGGCCCCTCTGTGAAAGTGAAACCAGTCTTCACTTCCTCGACTTTTCCAACGGGCCGAACGCCACCTTCATCCGACGCTTGCTCCGCCACGCACAACCCGCAGATGTGAACGATGACCAGTGAAACTACCATCATCAGCCACGCTGAATGGCGTGTGCTCTTCGGCAACGAAATGCCTGCTGTGCCAAGAATAAAATTACTACGGACGGCACTCAGGATCAGTATTCTCATATTACACTCCGAAGCGAAAAATCAATTCAAACTATGGATGCCGGAGCCCCAATGCTCAGACAAGAAAGTCGCGTCGTAATCGGGTCAAATATTCCAGCAGTGGACGCTCATGACCATCAGCATCGATCAGTCCCGTATGGCTGACGACGTGCGGCAACTGATCAGACCACCCTTCCCAGACGATCCCATGGACAATGTGCTTTGCCAAGAGTGTACGAATCAAAGGCCCAGCAAGCCGCAACTGCTCGGATGCCGGGTCGCTACTTTGCGACTCGTGCTGAAGCACATCGCACGGTGCTGCTGCCATTGGGTCAGGCCCCACCCCACCGGGTACAGCCAACTGCACTAACATGGGCATCCCAAGAGTGGCCCACCGATCAATCATTTGACCAAGTTCCACGGCCGACCGAGGGAACGTTGCTTTTTCGGCATAGTTCATACGAACTTCCAAACCGAGACCGGCCATTCCCAAACCACTGCGTACCAAGGCGTCAGCAAAATGAAGGGGTGAAATCCCTTCCCGATTCTGCCCCAAGTATTCCCCAAATGGTTGATCGAACGAGATGATGGCAGGGGTTGTTGGATCAGCACGGCGGACAGTTTGCAAAATGCCAACTGACAGACGCATGATCTGCTCGTCGCTCAATTGCATCGGTCCGGGAGTATTCAGTCCGCTGGCACAATTCCACAATTGCACAGACCCTCGAAATTTATTGACAGTCGTTTCCACAAAATGCGTAACTGCATTCAAGAACGCATCAAAGTCATCCTCCAGCAAATACAGCCAGTGGGGCATCAAACGCTCTCGAAAATCGATCAAGGGCCCGCCAATAATACGCATCCCCTTGCTACTGCAAAATTCAACTGCCTCTTCTGCTTTGTCGTAAGAGAACCGCCCAGAATCCGTTTCGATATCAGCCCAATTCAGACGAATTGCAGCAGAGTTGAATGCTGCGGTGAACGCTGTGTGGGACTGCAAGCCGAGCGGGGATGGCGGAGTGACAGTACCCGCCAGAAGCGTACCTATTTGCGGTTCACGTTGTTTACGGAATGCAATCGACTGCACCGCGTAACTTTCACCCAAATCAGAAATTGCTTTTTCCAGCAGCAAAATCGCTTCCATGGCAACTTCGCTCGAACCGTCAGGATCAGCTCTTCGTTGCGCAGCATCTAAAAATCGCGTGGTGCCTTCCTGCAGCAATTCGACAAACTCTTTGCTAAGCGTCAAACCAGCACGCTGCCAGGCATCCGACTGGATTCGGGCGCGATAACAACTTCCGCGGGCAAACTCCAGCGGTAGCAAGTGCGGCTCATCATCGAGCGGTCGTAAACTACAAGTACTGAGTGTGCGAAAACCGATGCCATCCAGAGGACAAGCCATGTAGAGTTTGCCAGAGGACTCGATCGACCGCGTGAGAGTCAGGCGGGACCCGTCGAACTCAACCCGAGACTGCCACGGCACACCTTCAATGCCACAGATGTACGCGTTATTCCACAACGACTTTCCAATGAAGTCGCGAGCCGCGTGTGGGACATCAAAGTGGAATTGCCCCATACCGGCACGCCGCGAAATGTACTGAGAAAATGAAATGGACGCTCGAACGACACCATCCTGCCATCGTCATGAGACGCCATGTTAGCCTTTTCCGATCTGTTCCGCGACCATGCACCGCTAACGGACAACTTGGTTCCACTATGAAAAAAACGGTCTTTTGCCGTGAATCCTGCAGATAAAGAGCACGTGAATCGTGCCCACACACGTGCCACCGCCAGCCGCCTGCTCGCCAAACCTTAAAGTACCCGCTTATTCAGCATCGAATTCCACGACTTTTTCAACCCTGATACCAGCTCTCGACAGCAGTGATCCGGTTGCTCTGCTACGAATGGTTTGCCAAATTACCTGCATGAACGAACAACAAAGCAACGAACTGTATCGATTTGACACCTCCGGAGCTCTGCTTGAAACCAAGCTCCCGCTACCCCGCCGGAGCGGAAAAGTCCGCGACGTTTACGACTTGGGCAACTCGTTGCTGATTGTCAGCACAGATCGCATCAGTGCGTTTGATTACATCTTGCCGTGTGGGATCCCGGGTAAAGGACAGCTGCTTACCCAGATGAGCTCTTTCTGGTTTGAACAATTGGGGATGCGGCACCATCTGGTATCAACGGAAATTCCGCCCTCGCTGGCAACACAATTTGATATCACGCCATTACGGGGACGCGTCATGCTGACTGAAAAAGCGGAAGTGATTCCGTTCGAGTGCGTGGTACGGGGCTACCTTGAGGGAAGTGGGCTGAAGGAATACCAGGCTACCGGCGAAATTTGTGGAAACCCACTTCCGGCAGATCTGGCACAATGCGACCGACTTCCCAGCCCCATCTTCACGCCAGCCACAAAGGCAGAGGAAGGCCATGATGAAAATGTTCCCATCGAACGCATGATCGCAGATTTCGGTGAGACACTGGCATTTCAATTGCGTGACACAAGTTTGCAGATCTATTCCGCGGCCTGTGACTATGCCGCGGCAAGAGGTTTGCTGATTGCTGACACCAAATTTGAATTTGGCAAGGTCGGGGATGAAATCGTTTTGATCGACGAAGTGCTAACACCAGACAGCTCACGCTTCTGGGCCGCAGACAATTATTGTCCCGGACAGGCGCAGGCTTCTTTCGACAAACAATTTGTTCGAGAATGGTTGTCGCAATGTGGCTGGGACAAACAAAGTGGTCCACCAGCATTGCCCACCGAAGTGATTGAGCAAACAGCTGCGAAGTACCAAGAAGCTTATGACCGTCTGACAGCCTGAAGACAAGCTGATTGCATGTTGCTGGCATCCACGTTGCGGCCATCCAACATCAACATCACGTTTTCGCAGCCTGTGGGTTGACTTTGAGAGGCCTCCCGCGGTCGGGACGCAATCGTCTCAATGCCGCGAGACTAAGTCATTCGCTTCCAATCAGCGAACTCGATATTCGCTGATGGCCAGGACAGAGGTCAACACTTTCTCTGGCGTCACTGATTTTCTCTGAGTGTTCGCCCCTCGGCTGCCACCAATGCCTGAAACTGTTAAAATTGTTCCTGATCATCCATTCGCTTCAGATTTTCGGCCATGATGACATTGTCGGCGGTGCGTAGAAAACGGTCAAACTTCACCTTTCGCTTCTGTTCACTTAACATCGATTTCGCCTCCAGTGAAAGTTCTCGGTAGCTTTCATACTTGGGGTGCTCTTCGATCGCTGCCACCAACTCGTTGCTTCGTGTCGTGATCAATTCAATGGCAAGGGGATTGAGCACATTGGCCAAAGCGGGCCAGCGTCGCTTCAAATCAGAAGCGATCTCACGCCTTACATCGCGACTTTTATCTTGGCCACGAGACACAGGCTGGCGGTTGCGTCCCGGTCCACGACGAGTCTGAGTTGCTTTCCAAGCATCAACGAGACGATTGTCTCCAGAAAGTTTCAGCTGCTCGGACAGGCCCTCTAAAATTTCTTTCTGCGAAGCTGTCGCCAGCTCCAAAACCTGTGAGTAATCGATGTCATTGGCCAGCAGTCCGTCATCCCCCTCACTGAACTTACTGTGAACCGTCAAGAATTCACCCGAAGTCTTCACAGGTAAATCGATGGTATCCGCCGTCAGGATGACATAGGCGTGTGCTTCCTCAAATGAAACTTCACCATCCTGGTCATAGTCTGGAATCGCGATCGGCTTTCCAGCTCGGTCACGCCCCCCAAGTGCTGCCCAGAAAAAAGAACTGTATTCCACATAACTGGCTTCATCGATTTCGGGTGTACAGCCTGCAGCAGGGCGATCATGCACGGTTGCGAAAAAACCGATTCGCCGCTGCTTGGAAAGACCACGATCGGGATCACCACCATTGAACATGAAACGGGCAAACCCACCCGCATGACACTGGACCATGACAGTGACAACTTCCACACCCCCAGGTAGCTGATCCAACATTTTGACCAACTCTGTCATTTTGATTGACTTATTGTCCCAGGTCGCAATGGTGGTGTCGTGTTCATTCTGACGATTGCTGCTGCGGTTGCCATGAGCCGTGACATAGATCAGCAAACGATCTCCACTCTTGAGTTTTTTTCCCTTCGTGGAAAACCAATCACGAATATTGGCCGGACTTGTCTGGCCTTTGACGTTCGGCACTTGGTGATTGCGATATGCAAGCCCAAGATTTTCTTCCGACCCAAAGAACTCGGCCATCAAGCGATTCGCCTTGGGCACAGAATTCCGATCCATCACTTGCAAATCGGCACCTTTGGAATCTCCATCCGCAAAATAAATATCGTGCTGCAATCGCCCCATGCCTTGTTCTTCCAACAATCGCTGAAAGAACAAGACGTTGCGTTCCAAAGAGGCTTGATTGCCAGCAGGCGAATAACCTCCACCGATTGTCAACAAATGATCCTCCGCCCACCCCGGAACGCTCAACAACGAGCAAGCCAAAACACTAACCAAAAAAGATCGCAACAAAAGATTCGGTCGCATGAAAATACTCTGATCAGTCGGGACAAGACCTACGTCGAACTACACCGCATGCTGGATTGAACCACAGAACCACTTAAAAAGCCCACTCTCATTGAGTAATTTTCACAAAATCAGGTCGATATCCCGACTTCACTCTTGTTCCGCTGACTAAAAACTTCAAACGGCAGAAAGGCAGAGAACTTGCCAAGCAGGTGAGCCAAGAGCCACAAAAAACAGTTTTTTGATAATTCCACGCCGGGTGGGCTTGGGCACCACGCTTCGTTATTTGAAGCGAGTCAGCCGACTCTCCTGCAACAAACCCCATTAAAACTTGGAACGATCTGATGAAAAAATCCTGTCTCTTGCCGCAACCGCACTGCTTGTTCTGTCCACGTCCCACGCGAACGCCGGCTTAAGCGTCTACACCAATGTCACCCAAAAACCTGTCGAGACAATTCGGGATGTCGATTCCGCATCCGAGGCAATGAACATCGAAAAAGTAACCTATCACCTACTGCTCGACATCGGCTGCACTGAGGAGGAAGCTTTCATGCTGCTCTTCTTCGCCAGCGTCACTGAGACAGGTGAATTCCTCGAATTCGTGTACGCTGTACATAAATTTGAATAATCCATCCGAGGCAACTCAGGAGCATGATAGAGATGGACTTACGTTCCTCAACCACCCCCCGAACCTTATCAGCAGGCAGTTTGGTTTTACTGCCAACTAACTTGGCCGCTGGTGGGTAGCGTCACCCATAGGAAGTGTGACTTCTGGGCAGCTTCGCCCAGGAGAATCAAAAGCTTCATGCGCAAGAGATTAAGAACCACTGGTTGCTCTGCCACCCAAGATGGATAAGGTGCTCTGCCACCCAAGATGGATAAGGTGCTCTGCCACCCAAGATGGATAAGGTGCTCTGCCACCC
>NZHC01000148.1 GCA_002689655.1 Rhodopirellula sp.
GAACGCCATCCGGGCAATATCCTTCTCTGACTCAGTAAGAAGGTTTGTGTAAGGACTACCCAGCGGGTCTGTTCCCATTGTATCGGGGAAGTAATACACAATCTTTTCAATCGCTTGCGGGGCAACGGGATCAGTCCCGAGCCCTGGAGCATGATCATCATCAGGAACGAACTGCCGATGCCCTGGCTCATCACTACTACCGGGGCGTGGTGGCAGTGGAATAGCCTGCGATTCAATGCTTGCGACAACCGTCAAGGAAGCCGCACCCAGTTTTCCAAGATCTGTTGCATCCGATGTCGTTGTGTTGTCATCATCAGGGTTTACCGGACTACCGCTAACTGACAAGTCGATGGAATAGGGACCTGTATCACTACTGGGACTCGTGACTTCGACGAAAAAGGTTCCACCAGCGACAGAATTAAATGAGATGCTGGCGGTCCCACCAATCGGTGCCCCATCCAGATCTTGCTCGACCTCATTCGCGTTCAGTAAACGGACCTGCAACCCTAGTGAAGCCAGTTGCGCAGTGACATCCACCTGCAAAGTGGCTCCCGGACGCAAGTCGAGTTCATAAAAATCGATATCTGCAGGGTTCGTGCTTTCACCCTTGAAGTCACCGAGGTACCCAGACTCAGCATATTCATGATCATTCGTCAGCAACCCCACCTGCGTCGCGTTCGCAGCCGTCGAATTATCAAATTGTGGAGTGCCCACATCCAGCCGATAGTTTCCTTCCGGAATATCGGAAGCAAAAAACAGAACTGCGCTATTGTTGACCGAATCGTAGGTAACGCTCTCCGGAAGCATGGTCAAATCATCAGCGTCAACGTCAGTCGCATTTGTGTTGACGAGCTGATAGTAGGCAGGATCAGTGACTTGAGCATCTTCCAAAACCTGATCGTCAAAAAAAACTGTTATCTGATTTGACGCCTGACTGAGGGTACTGCGCCGAACCACCTCAATCGTCCCATTGCCACCCGTACGCTCAATCACCTCAAGCAAGTCAACCTGCTCTCCGGCAAAATGACCTGTGAAGAGGAATGTGCGAGCACCCACATTTTCAATATCACCCGATTGCACATTAGGCAAAGCATTCAATGCATCGAGAATTTGCACATCAGTATCAGCTACGTTCAGCAGTTCGGTTTCTTCTCCACCAAACGCCAGGCGGTACTCACCGTCCGCTCCGCTGAAGACCAACTCTTGTGTATTACGATTCACAGGTTGCGGCACAACTGACACAACTTGGGCGCCACGATCAAGCCGGAAGGTCAGTTCAAAATCTTCACCAGCATTGAAAGCCTCGCCCGCCTGACTCGCGAGTGGGTTATCACCAGCCCCGATGATTCGAATCTGGTAAAGATCATCTGGAAATGCTACAGACGCATCTTTCGCATTAAAGGAGGCACTGCTTGCTGCACGGACAACTATTCGTTGCAAATTGTCTGGGTCCGTATTCCCCGGTTCGGCAAGGCCGACGTAACCCAAGTCGACTTCAATCTCATTGCCATCACCAAACGTTCCGTCAGTACCACTTCGAAAAAGCTTGATAGTGTCCGGATTGATTGTCGCTTCATCGATCCCCACTCCACCTTCGAACAACAGGTTGAATGTTTGCGGAGCGGTATGGAGGGTATCACCCTCCAGCAGTAATTCACCAGCATCGGGTCTAACCGCAATCAATCGCGGGCCACTCAACTGATCCGAGATGGAAAGTGAGTACAGTTGCGTGGGCGTCTGTTCGCCCGCGGGAGGCGCCGGCCCCAGCACTGCCGTGCCAGACACCTGTACCAAATAAGTCCCTGTCTCAGTCAGCGTTAAACCAGAGATAAACTCCCTCGCTCCTAACGCCGTTGCATTACGCGACTCGAGCAAACCGCTCGGACCGAATACCGTGAATCGCAGATCGCTGTTGAGCTTTGTGTTGACCGGACGGATGGCACCACCTTGACGACCTACATCATACAATTCACCGACAGGTGAAACCGCAAGGCTGATCGAAGTCCCTGCAGTTGCATCGAAACTGTACCAATCGGTGTCGTTATCCTGGTCGATTGAAACATTGTCGACAGTCAACTGTGTTCCGTTGTACGCACCCAGATCGGTAGCTGTCAGCGAAGAATCATTATCTCCAAAACGATCTCCATAGAGACTTTGCGCCGCCAGCAGGTCGTCATGCTGCGTGCCCCGATAAGCCACTGAGATAATTGGCTCCATGATCTTCGTCTGATTGACGGGAATCACATGCCCCAGACCTATACCGTGGCCAATCTCGTGAACCAAGACGTTGTGCAATGCACGATTGGGTCCATTGGGACCATCACTGCGGTTCTGGTAAAAATTATCGGTGGTGTCAATCTGCATGTCACCATCCGTTCCAGATTGCCCTCCCGCGTTCGGGAAAAAATTGAATGCGAGAGTGCCACTGTTCCCATCAATAGCAGCCCCAAAGATTCGGATATCTGGCCTAACGCCCAAAACACCTCGAGAAGCTAATGTACCCGACTGTTGTACTCCATCATCATTCGCTTCGTATTCCAGATTGAGTCCGGTCAGCTGTGACCACTCTTCGTAAGCTGCACTGACCAAGGGGAACCATGAATGGCCAGCAATCGTTGTTGATCCGTTATCACCGTAGATACCATTCAGGAACGCGACCAAATCGCTGGCATCCCCATCACGATTGAGCGTTCCGTCGGGCACGATCCCCCAAGTCACCGTCGCAGCGTCACCGATATTCGGACTTGGCCCTCCCACAGGATTTGTCCATCTTTGCCCGCCCAGATTGATATCACCGGAACCATTAGACCAATCGAATGACGAACCTGGAGCCAATGCCCCCGCAAACTCTGCAGCTAACAACTCCCGCCGTTCCAATGTCTCAAGTCGAAGCTGCCGAGACGATGGTAAAAGACTGCGTTTGCGAAGGTTGCGTCTTTTGCTCATGGGGAGATCACCGGAAAAGAGTGCCAAGTAAAACGACAAAATCAATGAAATAATAAGAAAGCAAATCTCGGAACGACAGACAGAATCGTCAGTCTAGCGAGGCGCACTACTTTAGTTTGGGCGTGAGTATTTATCAGTAAATCCGAAGAAAAAGAACTGTTTTTTCCGGAATCGCCAGGAAAATTTCAAAGTAGGCGAACAGGGAAGCGTTACGCCGCCATTTCTAAGATTGCTCTGGCAACCGTCGAGCAGGGCTGGGCAGACAAAAAAGAAAGAAACGGTACTTAATGTATTTACAAAACCCGACTGGCAACTTGAGTTACCAGCCGGGTTTAGTCGTGTTGCCCAGTGCGCAGGCGATTCAGCGTTAAGACGATTCAGCAGAGCTACGCCAGAGGCGGACACCCTGCATCGGTGCACTCGTTACTCAATCGTTAGAGCTATATCGATTTCATCGAGCACGGAGGCCAAAACCTCATCCACGCTATCGGCCGACGCCGCTTCCGCTGAATCGGTCTCTTCCATTCCGTGAACAGCTGACTCAAGTGCCGCGGTGTTTAAGTCCAGACCATTAGTCAAAAGCTGATCCAACGGCGATGCAAGTTCGAGATCATTCGCCAACTGCATGTCACGAACAGGCAAGCCACTGCGGTTTGCCGCAGCGAAGCTTGAAGTCACACCAAGCCCAGCGAGATTCTGAGGAGCAAACTCTCCTTCACCACTTCCACCCTGCAAGGCCAGAGTGTTCAGCACTGAAAGAGCGTCCAATGAGCTCACCGCACCGTTTCCTGTCGTATCAAGGTAGTCCGGTGGCGCCGAACCAATCACGCTGACAGGAACGCTCGGACTTCCTTGAACTGAAAGGAAGTTAATGATCCGCAAAGCATCCAAAGCGGTCACGAAACCATCAGCATTCACATCATCCCGCAAGCCCGGGGTCGGATTCTGATAAGCCGAAGCTTCGAAGGTAATGGTAACCGTTGCGTCATTGCTCGACTTGCCAGTGCTGTCCACGATGTTGTAAGTGAACGAATCGGTTCCACCAATAGTTCCCTGATCGTTGGTATACGTGAAGGTTCCATCACTGTTGACCACAACAGTACCTTCAGTGGGGTCGACTGCCACCAAGTTGAATATAATCTCATCACCATCAGGATCATAATCATTCCCCAGAAGTGCTTCACTCACATTCGTAACTTGCAGTGCTGAGCCAATTGGCACGACATAACCGTCGTCTACTGCAACTGGGAAATCTGGCTCACTATCAACAGTCACCAGGAACTCATGCCCAACGTTCGGTGTTCCAGCATCCTGATCATCTGCTTCCAGTCGTAAATTCACCGAGCCATGCTGATTTGGCTGCAGGGTGATTGTCATTACATCCCCCGCAAAGTCGATCGCTTGTACCAATTCGTGATCCTGAATCTGGCTCACTGTTGGATTGATCAACGTACCCAATTCGGTCACATGGTAAACCAAGGCATCACCATCTGGATCACTGAACACAACAGACATGTCCTGAGTCACTAGCGTGTCTTCGTCTCCGGTCACAGGAAAAGGATCCTGTGCGGTGATTACCAAAGGCCCATCTGGCGTATCTTCAAGTGTTACCAGAATGGTTGCTGTTGTCCCTGTTGACCCATCATCTGCGGTCACCAACAGATTTGCCGCACCGTTCTCGAACGCTGCCAACTCCAGAGTCAACACATTCGCTGTGATCTCGTGAGTGAACAAGGATGTGGGGTTCGGGTTCGTGCTTGAACTGTAAGTCAAAGCTGCACCTTCAGGATCACTAAACCACGTGTTCAAGTCGTAGGTAACAGTCTCGCCACCAACCTTTGCCTCATCCCGCGTGATCGACGATACACCCGCTTGGCCATCGACACCAAGGAAGACAGGACTGTCATCGACACCAGCCACGGTGATCGTGACCGTTGCGGGCAATTCTGATTCACTGCCGGAGGAGTCAACAGCCGTGTACACGAACGTGTCTGTGCCACTGAAGTTCGGTGCTGGGGAATAAGTCAACAGCTCAGTTCCTGAGTCATACACAACCGTGCCGCCCTGCGATGTGACCTGAGGGAAATCAGTCGCCTTCAGGACTAGACTTTGATCCTCATCACCCGGTCCGCCATTATCGTTATTGAAGATTCCATCGACACCATCCACGTTGCCAGTNAGTGGAATCACCAAATCCTCATTTTCCGTGGCGTTGTAACTGTCGTCGGCGGCCACGGGCGGATCATTGACGGCAACAAACGTGATATTCACGGTTCCTACATCCGCGGACTGCTGCGCGGTAAAGCTTCCACCTGGCTCATCAATCACGATATAAGTGAACGAGTCAGTGCCCGGCGCTACATTCCCGTTGTAGTTTTCCGGTGGTGTATACGTGATGGTCGAACCATCAGCAGAAACGGTCACGTTACCGCCCTGATCGGAAAGATAGACCGAACCAGTGAGCGTCCCCGCCTCGAGGATTTTCATGGGCTGGCTCGTCTCNTCGACTGACGTGACGTTACCGGGAATGTATTTGCCATCAATNAGAGACTGAGTTGCATCAACATCAGTGATATTGAATACTGCCGGTTCGTCCTCATTGATTTCCCTCGCAACCACAACCGGAGGGTTGCTTGCCACAGGAGCATCATTGACTGCCGACACGTTCAGAGTGACAGTCAGAGGGGTCGAATTGACTAATTGCAATGTGGGATCGGCCGGCTGATCGATGACNCGGACAGTGAATTCCACCGCGCCGTTGAAGTCGGGCACTGGCTGGAAGTCAAACGTGCCATTCGCGTTAACGTTCAATACACCTGCATCGACAGGGGCAATTGGCCCACTCGGTCCGTCTGGATCCACCTGCAGCATTTCATCTGTAAAACGATCATCGAGGTAGATCGCAACTCCATCTGGATCGCTGACGTTAGTTCCATCAAGCAGTCCTGCTGGGTTGCCACCGACTCCATCTGCAACAAAGAAGGCGTCTTCAGCAAGATTAACGTGATCGTACAAAACCTCGGGATTCTGAATTTCCGGCGGTAAGCCCGGCAGCAGTCTAATTGAGTAATCCTCAACTTCGCCACTGAGTGAAAGGCCATCAGGTCCAAGCCCACCCTCTTTCGAAACTCGGAACCTCGCATAAGTCGTCAAGGCTGAAGGAGGAATTGGGGTCGTGGGTGGAACCACAATATTGAATATCCGGGTACTCGTCCCACCGGTGTCAGCGAAGATATTTGAAACAGCTCCCGTTTCATTGACAGGCAACAACTCGTCCCGCAGAGCCTGTGTCGCGGGGTCAAACACCATCGGCAACACTTGCTCGCCTGGATCATCCCAATCACCGTCCGCATTGAAGTCGATCCAACCTTCAAGGACTCCCGCCCCGGTAACATCCACTTCGATTGGCAAATAGATGCCGTGATTCAATACCCCAAGAGGATTAAACTCACTGATAAAGCTGACACCATCTTCATCATCAGCACTAACGTTGACAGTGGCCGACAACGCGTCTCCTGAAATCACGACAGAAGCAGGATTGAATTTGAAATTACTTTCAGTCGTGGCCTCAGTAATGGCAACCTGAATAGCCTCTGCGATCGAGATTGCAGAANCACTGACGAGAGGTCGAATCGCGTAATTGTCCTCATCAAAGGCACCTGAGTTATCCGTCAGCACGTCAAACTCAAATGTCGCTTGAGCCGTTCCCAGATCAAGGGTAAAAGTATCACCATCCCAAAGATCTGGATCAGAACCATCAGGTGTAGTGATCGTGATTGTAGCGCCTCCACCCGCGAGAGCAGTTGAGAACAAGTTCGCACTGTCATGCTGAACCGCGATCGCAACATCATCACGATTAGCAGTGATGCCGGGCAAACCGTCCAAATTAGCGTCAATCTTGTCGCCTAACAGTGGACCATTTCCGACAACATGCCGAGGTCCGTTGTTCACCAACCTGGTTGGGTATCTTCCGTTAACCAAATTAACTGGATCGGGTGCGTCACCAAAATCCAATTGTGCTGTTGGCATCAGAATGGTGAAGCGAGTCGAGAAGTCGGGACGATTCGCTTCCAGCTTATTGCCAGCAATATCCTGCACACCAGGCAACGAGAAGTTCGCCACGATGCCTCCTGTATCTGCCACACCGCGGAANAACGAAGCATTGGACACGAAGAACGTGTCACCACCCCGATCTTCTGCTGACAACGAAGTCACAGCAGGTTCGCCCGGTTGGTTCACCGAGTTGATTGCTTCGATCATCGCCAACTTGATCTCGTTGNTTCCGAACAANGGTGAGTAACTAATCGCAGTCGCACCGCCGGGAACACCCGATTTCTCGAGAGTTGGAGCAGCAGAAATATCGACCACTGTGCCGGGCTTATCATTTAGCGAGACTTTGCCATTNGCAATTCCTGTCGCTGGATCAAGCTCGGCGACTGCTTCGACCGAAAGTCCCAACTTGTTGTTATTGATCGTAGAAGCAAGAGCAAGGGCGACCTGTCCAGGCGTACTGTCCGCGGTGAAAGGCACGGCTACATTACCAGTCCCGACACCACCGCCAGCGGCCACTGCCTCAAACTCGTAACTGACAGTAGTTGCACCCTGGCTGATCACCAGTACTTCACCATCGTTAACGATTCCGCGTTTCAGTTCGGCTCCGTTGAGCCCCGGAGCAGATATCCCTGTACCCAAGGGATCAAAGATCCCGTCAATATTGACACGTGACTCGCTGATTCGGCCAAAGGAAACCTCGCCACCTGGAAGGTCCGTTGCTGTAATGCCAAGATTGGCCACTCCATTGACAACCAACGCGAGATTAGCAGCAACCGTGTCAACCAGGTCGGTCAAGTTGTAAGGAACAGGTACCGCGGTTGGAATCGTGACACCAGATCCATTGACATTGAACTCAAAGATCACTTCATCGCCGTTGTCAGCAGTCAGTACCATCACGCTTCCATCCAAGATCCCTGCACCGCCAACCAGCGGCAGATTCAGAAGCAGTGGACCAGCGACTTCAACAGTAGACGGGCCACTGACCGACGGCGACCCGGTGACCTCGATGGAGTTAGCCTGGGCAGCAAGCCCAAGCCCTTCTTCACCACCCACCTGCAGGATACCACCAGANATCACTTCAACTTCAGCAGGATCCAATCCCGCGACCGGGTTAAGCCCCTGAATTGCATTAGCAACCAATGCGGCAAAGTCATCTCCCGTCGTTGCACGATTCAGATCAATGGCAATATTCGGCGCAGTAACCCCATCACCAATTCCNGGNTTGATTTCATTACCCAAACTATCACGCTCGTCAGTGCGATTGATCTCGAAGACAACGGGATCTGAGATTCCATCAGACGGGGTGATGACAATTTCCTCTTCGTCCAGAGCAGGTCGACTCAAGCCTACCAATGCCAATTGCCCCTGCTCAACCGAGGCCGACCCATCAAGTGGAAGATTCAAGTAGACAGACAAGCCATCGTCCTCAATCGACGAATTCAATCCCATTCCGGCATTGTCAATTGCATCCTTGATTGCAATCGCCGTATCAATTGCCGTATCGCCGTTAACCACCGAAACAATCTTATTCAANGGTGAGACAATGCCATTGCCGGTATCGAATTCGAAGGTAACNGGTCCGCCACCNNNGTCGATCTGGAATGTATCNCCATCAACAATNCCACCCAANGCANTGACNCCCTGNGTCGGNACNCGAAGTGCNAGGGTTCTNGGCAATTGCTGNATGCCNGTATTTTCNGTTGANGCNGTNGCGCCNGGTTCNGCNCCNANNACNACGCGGACNCCNTCGCCGGCTACATCGAGGTCCANNAGNCCATTNTCAACTTNGTTNTGGATNGCTGNNCGNATNGANNCAGCNATTNCCTCNAGGAAANNNTGCTTNTCTGCCTCATNNTCTGGTGTTGGNGTNNNAGGCAATTCAATCGGNANAGCNCCNGGCANNGTNGNATCNCCGGGNTNGTTGAATTCAAANACNACAGNNGGATTNACNCCNTCATTGANTTGGAAGAAGTCACCATCNGTNACGCCACCNATCTCGGTTCCNNCTTGCGGNACCACCAANGTGATTGGCTCGGGNAACAAGAGTGAATANCCNGNCTCNAANTCNAANACGATTTGGCCACCATTGCTATCGATGANNTCCATNTGATCGCCATCCTGAATGACGTTGCTNGNAGGAGCAANNAGNACATCGCGNTCTTCNTTNTTGATNTCNATTCGNTANGANCGNTCNTTCTGCCANACNCCAGCCAGNGGNGTCAGTGTGATCAAGTTCCNNGTNGAATCGTAGTTGAANGTATAATCGATACCTTCNTGNANNAACTCNTCATTTTCNATCAGNGTGATNTTNGCNCCTGNTTCNCNNAGTCCNGGAATTTCNGGNACNACAACNGTNTTNTCNTCNACNCCGATNCCNGTGAANGGNTCAGAGGAATCACCGTTGTCNCNNANTTGAATNCNGAANTCNCNGTAAACACCNTCTTNNANATTNATNAAGCTGANNGCNGGATCNNNATCAATNCCCTCNGCATCGTTATCCCTTGCAGTTTCTGCGATCGCAACTGGACCATTGAAGTCCGCCAACTCAGTCGAACCTCGATCCTTGAAAACCGATCCACCAATTCCACCCGGAGGTGCATAGTTGGGGTTATCGGCACGCAAAACTCCACCTACGTCGTGAGTCGGAGCCAAGATATTACTGGCCGACAGACCAATGGCATCCTTAAGCTGCACCACCGCACTTCGCTCAACAACGGAGTTGACCGAAGAATCAATCAGTCGTGAACCTTCGGCTGGCTGGAAGTTGTTTGCCTCGGGATAAGCCAACGCGGGCTCCTCCGTTCCCAAAGTGATGTTGAAATCATCATTACCATTAGCGCCAGTGGAGTTCGGGAACTGGCCAATAACTGGCCCTTCGGCGTACTGGAAGACATTTCCAACAACGATCACCTCTTGCGATTTACTGGCAACCTCAACCAGGCTGTCATCAAGATTCACGAATACGTTGTTCAAGGCTGTGGGACTTGCACCAGCAGTGATCAGCAGACCTGTCTCCTTGATCAGTTGGTCAACATCATCCTCAACAACACGGTCCGCGTCGACTGGTCCTGGAGGATCGCCATCGTCAATCGGGGTCAACTGCAATCCAGCTGCAACCGCCTCAGGACTGAGCTCTATCTTGGCAACATTTTCAATGAATACCCATTGCTCTGTCGAGCCAGAGGCTGCCGTGAAGATTTCTGCTCCCGCATTGCCTGATGGGATATGACCGAAGCCACCCGTGCTATCATCTGTTGCAACAGGGCTGGCGACCAATCCCACGTTCGCACCAGAAGCTCCACCCAAAGCCTGGGCCGAACCTGGCAGGATAGCCCCCAATGGGCTTACCGCCGAATCGAAGTAAGTGGTGTAATCAATATTCGGCAGAATTGGCTGCAATCCAAACGGTGTACCAACAATTGCATTGATTTGCCCTTCAATCAACTTCATGACATCTGGAATGCGATCGTTGGTTGCATTGATGCCGCCAAACGTAAAGGTCACCCGATTGTCGGGACCAGCGCCCGAGATCTGAGGGAAGCCGTCTGGAATGTCCTCAATTTGCGTCACGGTGAAGGTGGTACCGTTAAGTGCCTGACCGGAGGCATTCGCTAGCGACATCACGAAAGAACGGGCCGCCAACGCTTCGAGCGTAATCCGGTAAGTACCCGTGCCGACGTCCGCCCCGGAAACACGGCCCGACAACGTTCTGGTATCGTAATTTTCATTGCCAGCCGAACTTACACCCACGTAGTAGATGCCTGCTTTGTCAGCAACGAAATCAATGAACGCATCTCTCTCATTCGTTGGGTCAGGCAGAAGATTTTGGTAATCAGTCGGGTCAGACGGATCAAGATAATCTGGCGCGATGTCATTTTCACTGATCGTAACAAGCTCACCGGCTTGATCTTCGAAAGCCTGTGGAATACCGGCTTCATCGAATAACCTCATCACGGTGTCAGGACCGCCTGCGACGGTGTCAATATCAGCAATCAGACGATCACCTACATTGAGATAAACACGATAGAAATCGACATCGCCTGCTGATTGCAGATCTGCAGGGCCAGCATTGTCACCCAATGTCGTCAATACGGTATACGGCGCGCGATGGCTGCCGCCAACTCGAGTTTCAACTGCACCTGCTATGAATTCATTAGGTTCCAGATCAAGCAAGCCAAGACTGCTTGCCTGATGCGGGCCATCGAGTCCGTCCTGTTCGTATCCTTCTGGATACTGGGATGCCTGACCGTCATCACCATAGAAAGTATTATTCACCACTTTGGCAAACGGCTGGGGTGCCTCATAGATCGGTGCTTGATAGGCCAGCAGGACATCGTCGGGGTTAATAGGTCTATTCACCAGACTGACGCCGACAGATTCTGCACCCTCAATGTACAGCGCGGGTGCACCAGGATTGACCAGAGATGGACCTACTGTCAGTTCGACCAGTTCCGAGAGTGCATTGGTCATCAGAATACTGCCCTGAATCGACTCCCGCATCGAATGCAGCATTTCAATGGAACTGTACTCGGTGGCCCGGTTTGCATAGACGGGAGTTAGAAAATCGTCATCATGTCGGTAGTAAACAGGCACATTGCCCGCGTTAAATCCATCTCCACCTTGGGTTTCCGCACCCCATTCAAAAGCTAATAGATCTGGATCCCAATCTCCATCGCCGATTTCCTCGAACTCGAAGGTCACCGTGGTGCCGGCAGCCGTGATGGAAAATCGATCGGCTTGCCCCAATCCGGGCCCATCATCGAGAATGTCGTTACCAGTAGATACTTCAAGCACCCATGGTTGGTTCTGACCCGCGATTTTGACACCTGCAAACTCTGCATTGTCCAGCGTATTGTTCTGAATCAGGATTCCCGGGGCCAAGCCACCAAGCACGCTGTCATTTTCTTCTGGAAGGTTGATCACTGCCCCCGGCTGGCTCAAGCCAACGGGCGGCGCTTCCTCACCAAAACCAGCAGCAGCAGCATGAGCTGGCACCGTGTCCCGCTCACCCGGCTCAGACCAGATTCCAACACCACGCACATCACTGATCACATTGTGCTCCACAATCACAACGCCCTGTAGACGTTCATGATTGCTGTCCCCAAGTCCATCGTGCAAGATGGCAGGGATCAACAACGATCCATCACTGTCAAAAGACAGTAACGCCGGGGCAGCAGTGACCGAAGTGATCGGATCGAAACTGCCGGTGCGAACACCGTGCAACGCGACTCGAGCATCAGTCGGGATACCACCGCCTACTTCCGTGCCATCCAATCCGCCAGAAGTAGAAGCTTCGACCTCGATCAGAGTTTGCGAATTGATGGCAGCACGAATCACCTCCGCAACATCTGCAGACGTTGTCAAACCTGCGATATTCAGGAGAGTGTTTCCGAATGTCACTCCATCGCCCGCAACGTCAAATTCAAACCGCTGATTGACAGCTCCATCGCCTAGCACAAACGTATCTTCATCTGACACGGATCCGGGTTCCGGAGCCACAAGCGTAACACTTCGATTCTGTCGATCGTTCGTGTCAAAGTCATCTTGCAGTGTGATCACACCAGCACGCGTGGCAAAGTCGGTTCCATGGCGAAGTTCCAACTGGTAAGCGCCAGCATTACTGGTCGCGGAACCACGGAAAGTCGTTCCGCGAGCTGCGTCAAAGACCCCTTCCCCGCGTTCAGCGAAACCAATCACGATGTCGTCAACGCGAAGGCCTTCAGCCGTTGAGCCCCCGCCCGGAGCGTCGTAATCGATGTTCAATTGTATGTTGGTGTGTCCAGCAAAATCACCGAGAGAAAGACGAACTTGCTCCCAATCCCCCGCCGTGAAAGTATGCAAAACACTTCCACCAGAATTTTCATTGCTAGTCACAATCAATCGCGCGACATCGCCCGCTGCTGGTTCGTAAGACCGATTCAAGTACAGAGTTGGAAGATCCTCAGCCACATAACCCGCAAGGTCGAAAGGTGCACTGGTCACCGTTGATTCGGCATTAGTTGCGTTCCTTGGGTAGGAGAGTACCTGCGACCCCGGTCCCGGAGGAATGAGAGGAACGGTATGCGGATCCTCCGGATCCATGGATACATGCAGCGTGTAGGTACCACTTGCTGACCCCGTCGCGGTAGCCCCTGTATCACTGAAAGCCAGGACCGAGTCCTCTCCCAAGACGCCTACCCAATACCTGCCGGGAAACAAAAATGTCTCGATGAACGGATCAAAAACCGAGTTACTACCAGCCCGGCCATCTTCAACTGCGCTGAAACTGACTTCGTCATCGCCACTGAGATCAATTGGGAAAAATGGATCGTAAGGTTCAAGTACAGGAACCAATTGCAACGACTCCGTTGCAATCAGATCGGGATCCTGCTGTGGTTGTAAAATCACAAGTTTCGTATCGACAGAACCACCAAACAAGGGTGGATTCAGTGGATCGGGCACACCATCAGCAATATCCCAACCGCCATCGACATCAAGAATCACTCGCGACGGCAGGTCAACATCGAGGATAAAGAAATCGGCTGCGTCATTTTGCAGAAAGCCATTGAATGACACATGTGGTACGGAGGTCGACGTGTTGGAAGATCCCAGAATATCAAAGGGAGGAAAAAGTCGAACGACACTGTCACCAATTTCGTCCTCATCAGCAAGCGACCATTCTTCCTGCTGAAAACTGCCCAACGTATCGTTAGGAGTGTTCACCGGATCGGTGCTGACAAAATCAGGTGCATCAAAACCAGCAAGGACAAAGTCTGATTCAAAGTGAATGATGTTGGCTGGTGGCGGAACAAATGGAGTTCCTACACCGGCAAAGTGGTTTGGTTTTCCATGTCCCAGATCAGTATCGGTGGCGACAACAAACTCGGTTGCAGGCACGAAAACAGCTGGATCAAAAAGCTGCGGGACCGCTGGTGGATTCGCGGTGCTGTAGCCTTCAGCGGCGACATCTGCACCGATACGATCCTCAGCGATACGTCGAATTGAATTAATGGGCTCGCGAACTGCATCCGTCAGTGACTCGGGAAAGATCCCGTCCTGAGTAACAGCAACATAGTAATTACCCTCAGGCAGCGACACGGGGCCGATGAACGGATCGCCATTGGCGATCGAACCACGCAACAGCGATTCGAGGGCAGGATCATTGGCAAGCGGGCTGTCCAAGTCATCCAGAACATTGCTTGCACTGCCGAAATACACCAGTTCAGGCAGTGAATTACCATCTGCACGGTCAAAGAAAACGCTGACATTGGTGTTGGGGCGATTGAACCCGTCTGCAAAATCAATATCAAAAACAGTGGACTGAAGCCCGGGACCACCGGATACAAAATCGATCTCAAAGTTGTACAAATCGACATCGGTGCCAGCCGAAATCTCGCCGCCCACACCGATCACCATATTGTGGTTGTCGACCAGGTTGCCAATGTACTGTGGACCCTGAGCGAGCGTTGCCGCAACCACAAAATCGTTCCCCGCAAGCAGGTCTCCCGCCGCCGCTTCATTTTCCTGAACCTCGCCCAGAAGAGGTGAATTCGACATCAAGCCCTGAACCCGAATACCGTTATTGGCATACTTGATATTCGCGAAGCGAACGACGCTCCCCGGAAACGCCTGCTCTTCGCTCAACCGAACCTGCATCCGGTATTGTCCACCTGTCAATCCGCCATTGGCATCGTCGGGATTCAACGAGGCACTGCGGATTCGGACAAAATAAACACTACGTGAATTTGGATCGGATCGGTCACCCCCTAGCGGGAAGTGCAAGCCTGCGTCACGAAGATTGTCGGAACCAAAATCTTGAAGGAAATCATAGTCATCGCGTTCCACATATATCTCATCAGATGCCTTCAGCGAGGTCGCTAGACCTTCCAAGGCTGGATCGAACACGGTCACAGGGGCGGGGTCTGTCCTGCTTGTTTCAGCGGCACTATTGTCGCTTCGAGCCAGAACATTTCCATTGGCGTCCAACAATTCGACGATGGTATCGACGGTGAAAGTGGATCGATCGACATCAACCCAAACCTCCGAACCTGGAGATCCAATGAAGCTGTAGGTATCGATATCCTGATTACCACTCAAGTAACCATCAATCTCGAAACCAAGCCGACGAACGGTATCCGCGGTTAATGCATCTTGAGCGAGTTCGCCGAGGAACTGCGCGTTGGCAGCAGTTCCATTCAGGCCCGGCGCAGACTCTGTCAGCAACTCCAGTTCAGGAACGATTGCAAAGTTACTGTCATTACTGAACTCATCGAGAACAATTCCATTCCAATCGTTAGCAACACCGCGAGTAGAAACACCATCTCCATCATGATCCGTAAAGGAAGAGCCATCAGGCTTGAGACCTGCACCGACGGAATCATCGTTCAAGCTTGTCAAGACTACCGGAGCACCCGGCATCCCAACCACATGAACGGTTCCACCAATCCTGTCGTTGATTCCTTCGAGAGAACCCGTTGCAGTGATCCCTGTTCCGGATGATGCAGCATTGGGAGACCCTGAGCCTATGAATTTCACAACGAGGCTCTCATCAGGCCGACTCAACAAACGCAAGCCACCGGAGCTATGCAAGTTACCTACCGTGATATTATCAAACAGCAGATGCGCAATATCCGTGTCGTCGAACGTCGTTTCCGTTGTGATCAGTCCCGCGCGCACTTCCAAGCCAGACAGTTGCAAGCCCGAACTCGTATCATTCAGGTAGCGGTTGTACCGGATCATCGGTCCATAATTGTCATCGAGTACGCTAATACGATCGATTGCACCGGTTTGGCGTCCGATGTCCATGCGGTAGTTGCCACCCATCGATTCGATATCGATATCAATGATTGAACCACGATTATCGACAAACGTGTTGCCAACGATGATGGGTTGTGAACCACGAACCATAATCGTCGATTGTGTAACAGCAAGACGCCCAAAGCGACCTGCAGGCCCCGCTCCATCCTGTCCCTGATCGTTGAACTCGAAGCGTGAGTTTGTGATGCGTCCTTCAGCCTGCTGAAGCTCCAGCGGCAGGAACCCGCGAGCCAATCCACCGTCGAGCAAACTGATACCACCCGCATAAGACAACTGCACATGATCAAAGCTTACGTTAGACGTCGGCCCAGCATAGATTCCAGCCCAGTCCCCACGCACCGGCGCGGCTGGCTGTGACTCGAGATGATTGTCGTTGTTGGTGTCAAAGGTCCCACCGGCACCGAATCGGTCGTCCAAGGAACTGGTGAATACGATTGGGCTCTGCAGCGTGCCCTCCGCCAGCAGTTGTGTTCCCTGCCCCATTTCGATCCGTGAACCACGGAGCTTCATGATGAGAGACGGGTCCAAAACCAAGGATGCATCCAGACGGCCGCGAATACCGTCAAGCGTAAGATCCAGTGCCGCGTCGCCGCCAGCAGAATCATCCGTAAACAGAACAGAAGAAGAATCCAGACGGCCCACCAAACGATAGTCGTCGGCACCAGCATCCGATCGATAAAGTCGACGTGAAACGTAGTCACCACCGCTCGGTACGGCGGGCAACGAGGTCAATTGAATGCTTGAATCAGGGTCAGCAACTGCAAATGTGAAGACATCATCACTTGCCAACGACTCAAACCCGTTTGCATCCACAAAGGTCATTTTGTAGTCATAGCTGACCGGTGGATTCGCAGGATCTCCGACTGGAACGGGATCAGGCCCCAATGGTCCACCAGACAATCGGCGCGCCGAGATCAGCGTCATGGAGGGCGCAATACCATCTTCAATCGAACCGCCTGGCGAGCCCACAACAACAAGGTTCTCAGAAACGTAATGAACCAATTCCGAGTCGTCGAAACGAGCCGACACAGTAAACTGTTTGGGTGCCTCGACAGGGGTGGTTGCAACACGGATGAAAACGCCGTTAACACTGTTGTCCAGCAACAGGTTTTGATACATATCGGGCCCAACACGATCGTAATCAGCGGTGAATGCACCGCCTTTCTGAAATTGCGGTGCCTGATAACTCGTTTCTTCAAAACTGTTGGGTGCAGCGCTGATCGCTGAATCAGCACTCAATCTGATCTGATTGAAGCTGACGGTTGGCCGCATATTCACAATTTGGATGGGATTAACCAATTGCTGAACTGAGTCGATCAGTACATTGCTACCTCCACCATAGCGGATCTCCGCGTGGTTGACGGTTTGCAGGAAGATACCATCATCCTCGAGATCACTTCTTCCCTCAGCTTCATCAATATCGCGACGATAGATGATACCACCCCAGTTACCTGCGGCCGCTTCAGGACTGAAGCCTGATGCATTCGCATCAACATCACGGTCACGTATGCTTGTGAAAACAACGCTTCCATCTGAGTAACCAACGGCTCCGTCTCCTGATTCGTCACCAACCAGAGTCGTAACAACTGGATCCCCGGAAACACTGAGTTGAACGTGCCGCGGAGCACCGAGAATCTGCAGTGCACCGCCACTGCGATCAATCTGTGTGGTGCTGCTACCAACGTTGATGTACGAGTTTCGAAGTTTAAAGGCCGCACCTGCATCAATCATCGTGGTCACACCACGCGGCACATTCATGCTAGTGCCGTCTTCGAGCGAACTTCCACCGACCTCAGCGATTCCAATTTTGTAACTGAAGTTGTCTTCCTCGGTCAGCAAATCGGCGTCCAGACCACCGTTTCCGACAATCCGTACAATATCACCAAAGTATGCTGAACCAAATGCATTCGGAAGGTTCGGGTTCGAGATGTTATTGAATGGCTGTGCCAATGTTCCATCAGCTGAAGGCCCAGCCGCCTTATCAACAAACAAGGTTCGACCAAGAACGTCAACGCCCTGAAAATCGGAGGAAAGGGTGACGCTACGATCACCTGAAAGCGTTAGCACAGATCGCGTCTGACCCTCGTAAACCTGCTGTGAAGTCGACGCCGAAACACCCGTGACCGAGTTCTGAGAATCGATGGCAAATCGCAGTGCATTTGCGATGGACTGCGCATCACCCACAGGGCTGTATTGCACACCAGTATTTCCAGGTGTCACATTGCCCAAATCGGTAACAAACTCATAAGTACGAGAGAAATTCGAACCACCCATGATTGTAATGGTCTGGCCTTCTTCGATACTCGAACCGTCTCCCTCGACCACGAGCATTCGATCCACGGCGCGTGTCTGGAACCAGAAATTATGAACGCCACCCGGAACACCGTCGCCATCCGCATCGATAGGTGTTCCTGGCACATCGACCCGTGTCCCATCTCGGTCGCGAAGAACGTCGGTTTCGTCAACTTGCGGCTCAAACTTCAGATGCAAATCATAGGCACCTTGGGTGCGTCCACCATAACCGCTTCCGCTAATTGTAGGATCGTATTGATCATTTCCACTTGCGGCAACGCCTAGGTAATAGACCCCTTCGCCAAGAGACGCTCGAATCCGAGAGTCTTCGCCAAAATAATCATCATTGACCTGAACACGTTTCAAACCGCCACCATCGAGGATCAGTGGAGAAAAGGTGCCAAGATCAACGTCAACAATATTTGTGGCAGGATCACCAACAGAGATCGAAGCTCTGAAAATTGAACTTGCAAATGGATCATCATTGATTGCGTCCACCAAGTCGCTTGCCGAAACCGCGGTTACATTCGGTCCCAATCGAGGTAGATCAATGAGAATCCCGTTGGATACATCAACCCCCGAAGCATCCTGAGATCGAAGCACGCGTATGCCCGTATCACCAACAGCACGATCCGTTTGCACAAATGTCACTCTCGACGCATTTCCCTGACGCCCATTGAGCAAGGAGGTCAGGGTCACTGACAGATCGATTCCCAATCCAAAGTCCGTCGTGATCGATGCAGTTGTCTCTTCGAACAGTGTCAAACTGGTATCAAGCAAACTTGAATCAGCAAGACGCTCTGCGAAACTCTCAGCGGTCAAGATACCGGTTTGATTTGGATCATCTAAATCAACTTCAAAGCGGTACAGGTCAATGTCGACACTGTCCGGGCGATGCAAATACTGACCGTGCAATACATCGGTATTGCCAGGAAACACTGGTTCGTTGTCAAAGAGGAAATCGATACTTGCGTTCAGGAACCCACCATTCATTGACATGATGGTCGAGGTGGACAGATCCGAAGCTCGCTCCAAACCGATAAGCAAACCAATTCCGGCGACAGCTTTGCGGGTCAGGCCTTCGCCATAATCAGTTCCCAGAGTCGCCGAACGATCGAAAACCATCGCCGGAACATCGAACAGCGGATCAATACGAACAGTCGCATTGAGAGGCCCGAAGAACTCCGGAAAAATACCATTTTCCGCAGTCAAAGCAGTGTTATCACCGAACGCAAACGTGATCCCCTCGTTTGCAGTTTCTCGGAACTGCACCCCTATTTCGCTGGCCCAGAGATTCAAGGCTTCGCGAATCCGAATCTTTTCGGTTTCAGTGATTTGATTGAGGTGCGAAGTCCCCCCTGCCGTGGCAAAGATTCCCTGAAAGTTGTAGGCAATTTCAGTGACACCGTCGAGCAAATCCGGCCCGAAATCCGCATTGATATGATTGGATGTTTGACTGTGCCCCAAATCATCATCGCCGCCGATCGGCTCGACCAAGAATGCTTGAGCATCAATCGCTTCCGAGTAAACGAGACTGGTCAACGCGCCAGCCGTCCCGCCATTCCCGAACACTCCCACATTCAACGCAGTTTCCAGCGTCTCGCCAACAGCAACCAAGCTCAATGCTGGCGCACCGATCAACCTTGAAGGCACTAGCTGCGAGTCATCACCAGCATCCACTGTCATCGTGATCAAGGTGGGGACAGCATTGGTGATTGCCGTTTCCAAATCAGCGATGGTGGGGGAATCGCCACCAAAATCCACAACAATGGTGTTCAAACCAGAAGCGGCTGCTTCCGTCGTCACGGCTAAACCGCCGCCACCGGAATCCTCAAACCGTACCATCCGACCAGAGTTTGACTCACCAACGGCCACGGATTCAAAGGTCACACGCAGACCTGCGATTCCGAAGTCAGTCACCACCAGCGGCGCAACACTGCGCTCATCCAGTGGGATGATTAAATCCACACGGTCATCGACTGCTGTTCCGATTCTTAAACGGAACGTACCACCTGCCAAACCAACACCAGCATTCAAATCAGCATCATCAACCAATTGATTGAGGTCATCCGAGAAAATCAACCTCGCCGTATTGGTCGCCTCGTCGTAAACAACCTGGTCAGGCTTATAGAACGCGTCATCGGATGTACGAACCGTCTCCTGCGTCAATAACAATTGATAGAAACGGGGATGCTCAACGGACCGCAGAGTTGGATTTCCGTCGCTATCGTTCTCGACAAATAACGGGTCATCGTTGAAGTGGACAAGAATCTCGTCGCGATTTTGCCGAAGCGTGCCGTCAGCCAACCGAATTACCGGTTGCGGCACCACTGATTCAACGAGCGCTCCTAATTGCAAGTCAAAACGAGTGACGTCAACTCGCTGCTGCGGATCACCGGTATGCAATAATTCCCCTCGTGTGTTTCTCAGACCGATCAAGCCTGCTGAGGGATCGTCATAACCGATAACTTCAATTTTATAGAGGTCATCGACCAACGCTTCAGAGAATCGGACGACAACTTCGTTGTCCGCATCTTCGCCTAAAGTGACAAGGCCGGGCACGATTGCGACATCGTCTTCTGTCCCCAGC
>NZHC01000149.1 GCA_002689655.1 Rhodopirellula sp.
GATTCGCCAAGTTTGGCGTTCCAGTGCTTAGGTTCCAGTGCTTAGGTTCCAGTGCTTAGGTTCCAGTGCTTAGGTTCCAGTGCTTAGGTGCCAGTGCTTAGGTGCCAGTGCTTAGGTGCCAGTGCTTAGGTGCCAGTGCTTAGGTTTCGATTGCCCTCTTGCGGACATTGATCTGGTTAATTTGGTCTATCGGTGATTGAGGGTGAGAAACACATACGTTACCCACGGCACCTTGGATTGGATTGCATTACGATCGAATCGACCGTTCATTCCGGCTGGTTTTCGTGGCAACGAGCCTACTCCCCCGAGCAGAGTTTGCCGGATACCAACATTCATCCAATGCGCCCTTGAACGTATCGACGTTGGCATTTACGCCGTCGAGAAGTCCAGGACAAAGAAGTCCGGTCACCGCGTGTAGAGGTGCCCACGTTTTTAGAACCGGCGGTCAGTACAAAACTCGGCGAGTTGTACCAGTGACTGCTTGGAATCACTTTCGGGCAAACAGTCCAAGGACCGTATGGCTCGCTGTTTAAAGGACTCAGCAACTCGCTGCGTGTAGCCACGTGCGTCGCTTGTCTGTAGAAACGGCATCACATCATGCAGGCGGCTTTCTGGAGGACCAGTGAGGATCTCGCTGATCGTCTCCCATTTCGACGTTGAGACTGTATCGCGAAGCCTGATAAGTGGAAGTGTCATTTTTCCCTGTCCTACATCAGTTCCAAGGGTCTTTCCCACGGTCCTGTCATCACCCCACAGATCAAGAAAGTCGTCCGCGATCTGAAAGGCTATCCCCAGAGAATCGCCATAGCGTCCCATGGCTTCCACGGTCGTCTTCGTTCCGCCGGAATAAATTGCACCCAATTCGCACGCGACGCGGCAGAGTTCCGCAGTTTTGCCGCGGATCATCGTGAAGTAGTCTTGTTCCGGGATGTTCAAAACGTCTCGCGAGAGCACCTGTCTCAGTTCACCTTCGCAAACCAAACGTGCTGCTTCCCCAACCATCCGGCACGCCTCTGTTGACGACAAAGTGGCCGCTAGACGGAAGCTTTGCGCAAATAGATAATCTCCGACCAAAATGCTCGTGTGTTCATCCCAGCGGGCATTGATGGTTGCGACATGACGGCGGGTTGCTGCCTCATCGAGCACATCATCGTGGATCAAAGTTGCGGTGTGGACCATTTCCACAACCGTCCCCAGCACCATATGTTCGGAAGTCAGTGGACCGACCGCGGAACCAGTGAGCAGCAAAAGTGCTGGGCGAAGCCTTTTCCCGCCCAGTTGTGTACCGTGTTGAAGCACGGAGATCAGTTCTTCGTAGGGACTCTGCAGTTCCACCGACAGACGCTGTTCAACTTCCATTAGTTCGCGTAGTACGGGCGCACTTAAATGCAGCATTGCTTCTTTTGCAGACAAACTGCTTTCTGGAATAGCCGCTCGATCTATTCCCGGAGACAGGTTGGGCGATCGGTTGCCCCTGTCCGGGGAAACTTTCTGAACGCGACTTGGCGTGCGTTCGGCGTTTCTTGTTGCAAGTGTGCTCGTCGAATCCATTGTGAAGTGACTCATTAGGGACGCTGCGGCGGTCAACTTGGTAGAAGTTTAGAGCGTTGCACAACCGACACCTGCTCTATCCCCACCTGTGATTGAACCGTAATTCACTCGCGATTAGCAACCGTTTGGATCAATTTCGGCGATAATGCCCGGTTTTCCCGCCCTTTTTTTCTAAAAGACGGATGTTCTTGATCTGAATACCGCGTTCGACTGCTTTGACCATGTCATAGACAGTCAAGCATCCTACCGAGACTGCGAGCATAGCTTCCATTTCCACACCTGTTTTCGCCGAAGTCCTGACGCAAACCTCGCATACGAGGACTGCCTGATGTCGGTCGATGCTGGAATCTGGAGTGCTGTTGTCTTCGGAACGCTCGAGCCAGTTGAATTTGACTGAAACGGCTTCGACCGGAATCGCGTGACATAAGGGAACCAGAAGATGCGTGCTCTTCGTCGCCTGAATTGCAGCCAAGCGGGCAACACCCAGCACATCACCTTTTTTTGCATCACCAGACTTGATCAGGTCGGCTGTTGAAATCGCCATAATGATTTCGCCGGCGGCAGTGGCCTCACGAACAGATGGAGCCTTTGCAGAGACATCCACCATGTGTGCCTTCCCGTCAGAGTCGAAATGGGTGGGCGCATTCTTCAGCGGATGTCTTTCGATGTGGGTTGGTGCTGTTTTAGGGCGTGCTTTTGGCCCTGCGTTCTCGTGCCTCACTGTGGAGTTTTGGCGTTCGTTTGTCAAGCAACCGAAGACACAAATGAAATCTCACCAAGCAAAAAAAAAAGCGTTTCACATCTGCGGGGATGTGAAACGCTTATTCGACGAGGCATTCAGGATCATTGTTTCGTACTTTAGCTGAATCCGTTCAGCTTGGTCCGAAACTAGACCAACTCTTTCTTGGTACCAACAAGGGTTCGAAGTCGCTCTGCCAACAGATGGGCGTCAAACGGCTTCTTGAACGTTTCGTTGATGCTGCTTCTATCAAAACTCATCGGTTGGCCATCATCTGGCAACAACGCGATTAGGATGATATCAGTGAAGTCAATGTTCTTGCGCAAGTTCTGGCAGATTTGCACTGCTTCGATCTTGCCAATCGAAAAGTCAACGATGATACAATCCGGATTGAAGCTCTCTGCTTGAATTCCGGCCTCGAAACCGCTGGCGGCGACTGCCACTTTAAACGATTTTTCTGGTGGAAGCTCACGCTTCAAGTTTTCAATTAACACCTGGTCTTGGGCGACGATTAGGCACTTTGCCATTGCTTCGTCTTCCAAATCGCCCAGGGGCATACCATGCTCCTTGAGAAACTTAATTAAGTACTCTCTCGGAATACGGCGGTCCTGTGATCCAGGAATGCGATAGCCTTTCAAACGCCCCGAATCGAACCATTTTGAAACGGTTCGGGGTGCTACTTTACAGATCTTGGCGACCTGTCCAGTTGTGAAGACCTTCATACTAGGTTCTCCATAACGCCTCGTTTTATTCCCTCGAACAATGGTGCGTCGGTAACCATTGCTCTCGCAGCCCGTCTTCGAAGGTGATGAAGTCAAGCGACCGGTCCTGAGCGGTCACTTCTGCTTGCCATGGTGGGTCACGGTAAACAGACAGATGAAATCAGTATCAACGTTGGGTCTGGGCCACCCGGTTTGCATCTTGCGACGCTCGCCCTGCGGGATCCTCGCGGTTTTGGTTGTCAAAACTTCATTAAATGGCCACCTGATGTGACCTTCCACATTACTGCGGCAGGGGTAGAAGCTGCGAACCTGCGGCGATCAACGCCCAACGGTCCTTACACGTGAACTTGGGACCCACGCTTTCACGTAAATCCCGTTCCGTGCAGGAACGTTCGGCTATGGCCGCCGAGCTGCTCGTGGTTGCTGCGTTGTCGCATCATGCGACTTGGCAGCAGCCTGTTGCATTTCCCAGAATCCCCCCTGGGTTAGACCTCAAACCTTTCACTGGGTTTTGATTCAATCACTCGCGAAGATCGCGAGAAGTTGAACTCAGCCCTTAACAAAGGGTTCGCTGTCCGAGAGTTAGTTTCGAGTAAAACCCTACTAACTCTTTAGTGCGTTTGATCGGGAACAAGCACTATCAACAGTTTTGTCGGAGTATTGGGCATAAGTTCGCGTTTCGGAAATGCAGGACAATGCGCTAAAAGTGCGTGAATTCCGAAGAATCAGGCGGATCGGACGTGAGTTGATGCTGAGGCAGAGAAAGCGGCTCCTGCGAAAAGTTTTTTTGTATCGCTTGTTTTTGGGGTGAGTTTGGTAGGCGTTGCAGATGTTACGAACCGCGATTTAGTCGTAAAAGTCCGAATCATTGTTGTATTGTGTTCAAGATTTGAGCAGCGGGGAGATCATCGTACCGCAGATGCCACCAGCCCTTTCTTGCTCAACGACCACTGAGGGGGACGAGATCCGCTCAGTGTTCGTTGAGCGGGACGAGATCCAGCATGCAGGCGGTGAGGGTGTTCGTCCGTTGGTGTCACTCTGTGTGCTACCCGCAACAGCCAATTGGTGAATTTGCGGTGACCCGTGTCATTGACGCAACCAATCGGCATGGGCAAGTTATTTCGAGAGCGAGGGGATCTCGGACGCAGTTCCCACCGTTTGGTCTAGCGAAAAGTAAACGTACTGCGTTCGTCGGTGCATGTTTGCACCAGTTTGGCGGGCTGCGTCGGTGGTCTCGAAAACTGGCGGTAATGCATTGAAGCATGATGGCGTCCGAGAGAACGGACAGGAATGCCGTTTCAAAGATGTTCGCCATAAGCTTACACTTCCCAAAAACAATTCAACCTGTGTTCACACGGAACAAGAAAAGATGGATGAATCTGCAGCCAAGTTTTTTCAGTCGGCGATTGAAACCCCAAGTCCATCAGGCTTCGAAGAACCTGTTCAGGCTCTGGTTCGAGATTATATCTCACCGTTCGCAGATGACGTGCGGATCGATGTGCATGGCAATCTGATTGCATCCATAGGCGAAACCGATGGACCACGCCTCATGTACGCAGGCCACTGTGATCAGATTGGGATGCTGATTTCGTACATCAATGATGCAGGTTTTGTGTTCGCTCAGACGATTGGGGGCTGGGACCCGCAGCAACTGATTGGGCAGCCCATGACCATTTGGACGCTGCAGGGACCCGTTCCCGCAGTAATAAGCCGCAAACCCATTCACTTGCTCACACCTGAAGAACGGAAAAAAGTGGTCGACCTCAATGACCTATGGCTGGACATTGGTGCGGCGGATGGGAAGGAGGCATCGGAAAAGGTAATGATCGGAGACCCCGTCACGCTCGCTTTGCGATATCAGCCCTTGATGGGTGAACTGGTTTCGGGGCCGGGAATGGATAATAAGACGGGGATGTGGACCGTCATGGAGGCCTTGAGGCGTGCTCATGCTGTGCCGCAGCAGTTGAGATGCCATCTACATTCGGTGTCCACCGTACAAGAAGAGATTGGGCTTCGTGGTGCAAAGACAGCCGCGGGCAGTATTCGACCCAAAGTTGCGATCGCTGTTGATGTCACCCATGCATCTGACTGTCCGACCATTGACAAGCAGAAGCAAGGAAACATTGCACTCGGTGAAGGACCTGTTATCTTTCGTGGGCCAAATATCAACCCGAAGGTTGCACAGCGACTGATTGAGTTATGCGAACAATACTCGATTCCCTTTCAATTGGCAGCGATCGGCAGAGCGACACCAAACGATGCCAACGTGTTGCAGGTTCATGGCTCAGGAGTAGCAACGGGTCTGGTTGCCATCCCAAACCGGTACATGCACTCGGCTGTGGAGGTCGTTTCATTGAGTGACATTCATAATGTCGCTCAGCTACTTGCGGAGTTCGCTCTGGCTCTTTCATCGGAGGATGACTTTACGCCTGGGCTTTGATATTTGTGGGATGAGTAAACGTCCGCCGTCATAGCATTTAGTCTTTATCGGCCGACTGCAAGTTTCCGGCGTTGGCTGCAGCAGTGCAAGGCAATGAAGTGCAAGGCAATGAAGTGCAAGGTGGGTAATTCTTTTCAGGTCTAACGTCTCGTCAAACTGCAGGTTCTAACGTGGTCCGAACAGCAGCAAGCGAGGTGCCCCAATGCGGGTCCCCAATGTGGCAGTGCTGCCATACAGAATCTGTGTTTGACAGGATGCACGCAAGTCCGCCCTCCTCGGCGAGCAGACCCCGCCCAGGAAGATCGCTGGAGGCGGAAAAATGCTGGGTGCGCTAGTAAATTTGTCAAAGTTCCATTTTGGGTTGCGGAGCTGCTAAGGTATTACTCAGCGTGACTGGCCGTATTGATCATCAGTAACCTGGGGCGTCGAGCAAATGGCAGAAATACTGCTCGTGCAGTCTAGCCCAACGCGTGCTGTTGAAATCCGAATTTTGCTCGAGCGAAGGGGGCATGGGGTCACGCATGCAAGCAACGGCAGAGATGCGATACATACGCTACGAAAAGGTGCGATCGATGTAGTCGTTGCGGATCTCAGTCTTAAAGAGATGAGTGGATCTGAGTTCGTACGTGGTGTTCAATCGCACTTCCCTGATGTGCTTGTGATCTTTATTGCTCCAGCGGGTTCCGAGCAACTTGCGGATGAGGCGCTGAGGGTGGGGGCTGTCTCGTGTGTCTCGGAGGAACAACTGCAGGTGCTTCTGATGGAGACCGTGGAGACGGTGTGTCGAGTTGCGTTTGGAAACGATCCTTATGGACCGCTGCTGGCGAGGCTGGAATCCAGCTCATTTAATTTTGTTTTGTCCAATGAACCGCGATTGATTTCGCCATTGGTGACCTTGGTATCGCAGGTAGCAGAGGGAATGCGTTCACTTCCTGGGGCGGAACGTACACGCCTTGGATTCGCGTTGGAGCATGCGCTGGTCAACGCCATGTATCGAGGTAATCTTGGATTAGGGCCATCAGTGACGCCGAGTCATCACCAGATCGTATTCGAACACGCGACCACGGACTTAATCGAGAAACGCAAGTCTGAGTTGCCTTATAAAGAGCGGCGTATTCAGGTGCGGGTGGTTTCTGATCGAGCTGGATTGAGGGTGACAATACGAGATGGGGGGGATGGATTCAAGGTTCAGAACTTTCTTGATGCGGCAACTCTCGCTCGGCTGCGAAAAGATGCTGGCCATGGTTTGCTGTTCATGGAGCGACTCACGGATGGCCTTGAGTTCAATCTCGAAGGCAATGAGGTGACGCTCGTGAAAAATGCCCGTCCTGCTTAACGCCATTGTTTTGGGAAACGGACTGGAAGTCTTTGACGCAAAGCAGAGCGATAGGCAGCTATCCGTGGTCGCTTTAGATGGGTTCGTTCCTTACGATCCAGCAGACGTCTTAAGTTGGGTCTGTGTCGTGGAATGATAAGTGACAGCAGATGACGTGGAGCTTGATTGTTGACCAACACATTCGATCGGTGACCCGTCTATGACGATTGCTCGGCTGCGCTCAACACCTATCCGAATCAAGCGGGATACGCTGATTACAAAGATGCTTGCGACGCCAATTCTGTTAAGTGTGTATCAATCTGTTTTATGATTCCACTCGTCTGCATCGGTTCGATGTGCTGTTTGCAAAGGTTACTTTGATGATGGCGCGCGGCTGTTGAAGTATACTTTGCTACCAGACTCACGGCGTCACTCAGCGTTTGGTATCGGCAACTCGCAGGAATGTGTTCTCGGTAGCTAAGTTTGTCCGGAACGATTGGGATGGCACCAGCCCAAATTGCCTCGCAAATCGCAATGCCAAAAAACTCGTGGTCCGCGGTTGATACCACTACGTCCATTTGGCTAAGTAAACACCAGTAATTTTCGATGTCCGTGGCGAACCCGTCGTGCAAGATCCGCGTTTTGTACGTCGCGTTGATTTCTTGCAGTTGTGGAACCGGATGGCGTGGTCGAGCTCCTAGTAAAATCAGTCGGAAATTCAGTTCAGCAGCAGTCAGCATGCGGAGAAAGTTTACAAATTTTTCAGGGCATTTGTCATATTCCCATCGTGATACCCAGCCCACTGTGATTTGAGGGTCAGTTTGATTGCTGACATCATTTTCCGCGGCTCTGTCCGCGGGACGGTTGGTGGTTTGCTCCACTGGAGACCCGATTTTTCCCAGACCCGCGTTGTGATCGTTGATCTTTATCTTTGCTGGGGCCAACGGAGGAGAAAAGCCGGGTGGAATGATACGTGCTTTGGCCTGCAGTGCATCAAGTGAATGCAGCTCTCGCGTGTCAGGCATTTGTTTGAGGAAGTTTCTGCTGCCATTGATAAAGTCATCGAGGTGGAACTGTGAGTTGAACCACACTTCGTCAGCGGTGAGCGCTGACAACAAATTTGTGTACCCGAAATGATTATCGACCCTCTTATTGGGAGAGACCGGGTAGGTCCACTGGTTCTCGTGAAAATACACTACCTTGGGCAGCTGTTGGATGCGTGCATCTGCTATCAACCCGAGGTAGGCGGGCAAATCGAGCATGTCGGTGCAGAACAGCACGTCGGGGTAGCCAACTGTGGCAATCAACTCCTGGGTTCTTTTGGCGAAATCGATTGGGGCAGACCGCATCCTCCACTTCCAGTGCACAGGTTTGCCGCTGATGACATGCCAGTGATGTCGGCTTGTACTTGCCAAACACTCAGTGAATTGACGATGGCTGCCACCATGAAACGGGTCCAGTGTCAGCACGGAAAGAACAGAGTTTTCATCTTTTAATTGCATGTTGACGCTGAAGAGTTCTGCTGTGATACCATCAAGAGTGATGGAAAATAGACCGTCAACCGGATGCGATCAGGTTTTGCGGATGTGTTCGCGGTTGCCATCGACGTGGCTGGTCGCGTTTCTTGTGTCGATCACCAATGGTGCATGCTCGACAATCGCATCGTAGTCAAAATCGGTATGGTCTGTGGCAATTAGCACCGCATCGAGTGATTGCAGGTAGTCCGGGGTCAGATCTTGGCTTTCCATGGACGGTAGATCAAAATGCCGCATGGATGGCAGGCTGGGCACATGTGGATCGCTGTAGCTCATCTCCGCGCCACGTTCGAGCAGCAGTTCCAGCAATTCAAACGATGGCGATTCTCTGGGATCATCAACATCTTTCTTGTAGGCAACTCCCGCAAGGCA
This sequence comes from Rhodopirellula sp., assembly GCA_002689655.1. Taxonomy (GTDB): domain Bacteria; phylum Planctomycetota; class Planctomycetia; order Pirellulales; family Pirellulaceae; genus Rubripirellula. The sequence goes on from NZHC01000149.1 coordinate 8,675, forward strand.
AATTCTGCTTCCGCGAATTGGCTTTGAAAATTCATTTAGGAATTCGGAGGTTCTCGTGACAACATATTCCGGCATGGCTCGGTTCACTTCACCTGCCAATTCAATGAATCTGGCGTTCAACCCCTGTTTGCGAGCCAACCATGAAAGGTAAAACGGGTCGATAGGGATGCAGTGCCCACCAAGACCCGGACCGGGATAGAACGCTTGGAATCCGAATGGTTTGGTTTTCGCGGCATTGATTACTTCCCAAATGTCGATATTCATTGAGTCGAAAAGGACTTTCAGCTCATTGACCAATGCGATGTTGACAGCGCGGTAAATGTTCTCCAGCACTTTGGCGGCTTCTGCGACTTCGCAATTGCTGACGGGAATTACGCCCGCGACTGCTTTTTCGTAGAGGCTGCTGGCGCATTCAAGGCTGACATCATTAATGCCGCCAACCACTTTTGGTATTCCCGCTGCTGAGAAGTCCGGGTTGCCTGGATCTTCTCGTTCAGGACTGTAGGCGACGAAGAAGTCTTGTCCAGCCGCGAGACCACTCTGTTCCAGTATAGGGACGACGACATCGCGAGTTGTGGTGGGATAGGTGGTGCTTTCGAGAACAACAAGTTGACCTTTTCTGAGTGCAGGGGCGATGTGCTCACAGGTGCCCGTGACGTATTTCAAGTCGGGATCGCGAGCTTCATCCAGCGGGGTTGGGACACAAATCAACAAAGCATCGGGTTCGCTTAGACGATGCATGTCGGTGGTGGCTTCGAAAAGATCTTTTTCAAGCCATTCCGAGATCTTTGCGCTGTTGATGTGTTTGATGTAGCTTTGTCCTCGTGTCAACGAATCGACTTTCTCCGGATCAATATCAAACCCCAAACAGCGATATCCCGCAGTTGTGAAGGCATCAATTAGCGGTAGACCAACGTACCCCAACCCGATCACGCCTATGGTGCATGTTTTTTTGTTGATAAGTGAGAGAAATTCACTTTGGTAATTGGACGACACTTGGAATATCTCGGCGAGTGGTGGTGGATGAATGTCTGTGCTGGACATCCGTTTGCGGTCGTCAAGCGGTTTTGTGTTCGGTTCCATCAACGGATGATGACCTAGAGCATATTCGATGCCAATCAGCGTTCGCTGTTACAAAAGTTCGCTGTTACAAAAGTTCGCTGTTACAAAAGACGGTACGACGGTGTCATCCATTGCAGCCGCATAGCTTTTTAGTATCCCAGCTTTTTAGTATCCCAGCTTTTTAGTATCCCAGCTTTTTAGTATCTACGTACGCGAGTGATCAGGATCGTTCCGATCATCACCATGATCGCATTGCCCATCCAAACTCCGTAAGGAGGCAGATTGCCATCTTTGGCCTGTTCCAGACCGAAAATGAATAACGGGTAGTATGCCAGCAGGGTTGGAAGGAAACATAGGCCAAAGGTTGACCAGTAATCACTCGTTTTTGCAATCATCGCCAGCGGTGCGCCAACAAAGACGAAAAACAAGCAACTGAAGCCCCATGCCCATCGNCGCCAAGGCTCGGTTTGGAGGCGAATCAGGCGTTTCCTGTTGCTACGCAGGCGTTCTTCGAGTTGTTTGCCCTTCCCATCAGCAATTTCATCAAGCCGGCAGGTCATGAGGCTGAATCCGGTGTGAGCTGCGACTTCACCCACTGCGATGTGATTGCGATTGTCCTGTGCAACGCTCTCCTTGCCGAGCAGATTCAACGGGACTTCACTTGGACTTTGTTCGCTCAACTTTNTGGCTTTGAGCGCGTTTCCCAGCGGGATGGGGAATTCGCCCTCGTCAGGAATGATTCCGCGAAAGTTGCTTCCCGCTTCAATTTGAGTATCGACCACATACAGAACGAGTTGTTCGGTTGCTTGATCCCATCTCAGTTCACCCTCGCGGGCGGACAGCTTGATCGGGTCGTTCCCCCCACCTTGAATACTGACCGTTGGCCGGATCATTGTCCGGCCAACAACGTTCTCAACGTGAATTGAGAAACCGCGACTTGGATCACGTCCTGACTTGTAGTACCGCTGGTTCTTCAAATATCGATAGGTGACGTCTTCAATCGACATCAGCACAACACGCTGAATGCCGGGGNGCCCCCACGAGACGGCAAGATCTGAGACGTAGACAGCGATTGGACTTAATAAAGCCGCAAAGATGAATGCGGGTTGCAGAATTTTGAGAGGGGATATTCCGGATGCCTTGACTGTCGCCACCTCTCCGTCAGCAGCCATTCGTCCGTAAACACAACAAACAGAAAATAAAGCCGTCGCTGGGAACGCAAATTGAAGAGCGATCGGCAAGACAAATGGTAAAAGCTGTAGGATTGCCAAGGGGCCAAGACCCTGGCGAAGAAGCTCACGACCCACACCAATCAAAAGGATTAGTAACGTCAGCGCAATCAGAGACACCGTGAATATTTTCAGGATCTCGATCAGCACGTATCGCGTCAGGCGGGTCGGCATCAAGCTTGCGGGAGTCGGGGAACCAGAAGGTCTGCGGTATCCAATGGCAGCTCTCGTGGCCCCGGATGTACCAAAGCTGGGCGACTGTTGGGAGATGAATAGGGGCCGCTTTCTCTCGCCTGGACTCAAATCTGACAAACTTCAAAGCGGCAGATTGCGAGATTTATCGGCGTGGTAAAATGCGTAAACAAGGGGGGCCGCGTGTCCGAGTTCTTTTCCGGTCCTTTTGAATGCTGGCAATGCTTGCTAAACTCCCGGCTCGCACACTCCTAACCCCATCGAGAACTGATATGTCCGAAAGAAAGGGATCCGATTTCGCCGGATTGTCGGTCGCCATCATCACACCTTTTGCCGATGGCGAGGTGGACTGCAAGAGACTCCGTGATCAGGTCGAGTTTCAATTGGCTGCCGGCACCACCTGNATCGTTCCTGTTGGAACAACCGGTGAATCGCCAACCCTGACTCATGATGAGCATGATCGGGTGATCACGGAAGTGATTCAATGTGTCGCTGGTCGGGCAAAAGTCATGGCCGGCACTGGTAGCAATAGCACGGCAGAGGCGCTGCGATTGACTCGGCGGGCTGCCTCAGAGGGCGCTGATGCGACGTTGCAAGTTGCTCCTTACTACAACAAACCAACTCAAGAAGGGTTTTATCAGCACTTCAAAGCGGTTGCCGAAGAAGTGGATATTCCGGTCTGCGTCTACAATATCCCCGGTCGCACCGGAAAAGAGATTGAGGTGGGAACCATTCAGCGTCTGAGTGAAGTAGCCGGGATCAAGATGGTGAAAGAAGCCACCGGTAAACTTGACCAGTGCTCTGCCATCGTTGGGACGACCGATTTGACTGTCCTTAGCGGAGATGATTCGTTGACGCTTCCCATGATGAGTGTTGGTGCGGAGGGGGTTGTTTCTGTGGTGGGAAATGTTGTGCCAGCACCGATGATCGAACTGGTGAATGCTGCATCCGCGGGAGAGTTCGCCAAAGCCAGAGAGTTGCACCATAGGCTATTTGCACTGTGCAGCAAAATGCTCGGACTNGCCACCAATCCCATCCCTGTCAAAACAGCGATGCAATTGGTTGGGCGTGATAGCGGCGACCTTCGACTGCCCATGACGCCTTTGGAACCTGCAGAACTAGAGCAGTTACGGGAGACACTTTTTGCGTTTGGTGTTCAAGAAGCTGCTGCTGTTTCCTGAATGCAGTTTCCAAAATCACACGGGAGAAATCCGCTCTCTTTTTGCATACTAGGCCGAATTGCTGTTAGCCAGCATACGCTGCAAACAGACTAGGTAATCTGTCGCTCTTACTTGGCGTTGGCCGATGTCGGGAACGCTCCGCCGCGTTCGGGTTGATCTTGCCTTCCCGCGCGGGAACGCATTTGTCAAAGTGGTATCGCTTCTCACATTGCAGAGACCAAACGCGTTATCTCATGATCGGCTAGCCTCTTGTGCATCGGCCCTGAACTGCCGTTTGCGGGGTCAGATCCATTTCACTGCAGTCTGCAGAGTTCCAAATAAACGTTTGCGAGACCGTCGGTTATTCCCTCGGCTATGGTGTGGAGCGTTATATTGTCAGCTATGGTTGCCGCTGTCTGCTTGATGTCTTTCTGAAGAGCAGCGAACTCGGAGACTGGTATCATCATCGTGCGGTTGCCGAAGCAGTGGAACCCCTGTGCACCGTAGAGCCAGCGTCGACCAAGCAGGGATTTGGAATACAAACCCAACTGGAGTTGAGTCATGCCTTTATTACGTTTCGTATTCGCAATCGTATTCCTTCCGGTCTCGGCGGTGACGGTGTCGGCAGACTGGTCGACTTATCTGAATGGTAATGATCGGGCCGGGTACTCACCAACGGAACTGGAGTTTCCATTGAAGTTGGTTTGGCAGCATAAATCACCTGCGAAGCCGAGGATGGCATGGGAGGGGCCTCGAAACGCGCCGATCGAGGGCCATGAGATGCGACACCGCGTTGATTTCGATGCGGCGATGCAGACTGTGATTTCTGAGGGACGTGTGTATTTCGGCAGTACCGTGGATCACCGTTTGTATTGTGTAAAGAGCACAACTGGTGAGGTTCTTTGGTCGCACTACACCGAGGGGCCGATTCGCCTCGCACCGACCCTGGCGCATGGCAATATTTACTTTGGATCCGATGATGGAAAAGTCTATTGTCTCAACGCGCTGACTGGCCAGTCTGTTTGGAGCATGCGTGTTGGGGGCAAAGACGATCGCCTGTTATCGCGTGGCGAGATGATATCACGCTGGCCTGTCAGGACAGGTGTTTTGATTGATGGGGATACAGCCTATTTTGGTGCTGGTGTCTTCCCACATGAAATGATTTATCTGTGTGCAGTGGACGCGACATCAGGCGACGTCATTTGGCGTAATGACACGATCAGCGAGCAGAATGCCGGCCGCAACGATTTGACGCCGCAAGGCTATCTACTAAGCAACAAAGATAATCTGTTCGTTCCCTCAGGGCGGTCCTTGCCGGTCGCGATCTCCAAGCAAGATGGCAGCATCGTCTTTCAAGAAAAGTATTCATGGCGAACCGATGCTGGTGGTGTGGTGGGTGGAACCAAAGCATTGCTGGGGGATGGGCAGGTTTATGCCGGGGGTCCCCACCATTTTCTTGCCATGGATCAACGAAATGGCGATGTAGGAGAGGCGTACATCAATGGCAGGCAGATGGCATTGGCAGATGATCAGGCATTCATTCTGACTGGTGAAAAGTTGATCTGCGTGGACCGTGCGAAACACTCCAAGGCAAGTCAAGAAAAACAGAAATGGTTTTTGAAAGCTCGGGCCGCTCGGAGCAATCCTGCCAAGTTAGCCGAAGCAAAGCAGAAGATGATTGAGTTTGGTCAGATTGGCGTCTTGTGGGAGTTTCCCACTACGTTTGATGACGTGTTGATTGCAACGCAAAACGTTGTTGTTGCGGGTGGGTTGAACGAGTTGGTCGCCTTGGATCGAAAGTCTGGCAAACTTTTGTGGACACAAAAGGTGGTTGGTAATGTTCGTGGCTTGGCCGTCGATAGCGGTGTAATGACGGTCAGTACTGATGAGGGGCACATCTACGGGTTCGTGTCAGAACTGAATCTTGCTGCAGGTGTTGCCAGTGCACCAATCCGTGAGTGGCCTGGTGCATTTGGCAAACCGTACGAGGCACTCAAGGACCAGGAACAATTCAGGAAAGCTGCGGCCGAAATTTTGCAACGCAGCGGACATGCAGCGGGGTTTTGTCTGGTTCTCGGGAGCGAAAAAGGGCGATTGGCTTACGAGTTGGCAGTGCAGAGTGATTTGACGGTGATCGGGGTCGAGCCCGATACAACCAAGGCCGCAGAATCGCGAGCCTTGCTTGAAGCATCGGGAATGCATGGAACAAGTGTGACAATCGTCAACGCTTCGCTCACGGAAATACCATTTAGTAATTACTTTGCCAACCTGATAGTGTCAGATACCGTGTTACAGAACGGTGACATTGGCTGTGCCCCCGAAGATGTGTCGAGGTTTCTGAAACCCTGTGGGGGAGTGGCGATATTGGGTTGCCCCCATTCGCAGTCGGGCGGGGACTTTGAAAAAAATGTGTCACAGTGGTTGACTGATCTATTTCATCAAGATGAGGGTGAAATGATTAGTGAATCACCCTGGTACATGTTGCGTCGGGGGAAGTTACCGGGGTCAGGATCGTGGTCGCATCAATACGGAAATGTTGCGAATACTTCCTTCTCGGCAGATCATCGTATTCGCAACGGTTTGGGCGTGCTTTGGTATGGAGATCCGGGCCCTAGTTCGATGCTGAACCGGCATGAGGCAGCCGGTGCGCCGTTGTCGACGAACGGACGGATGTTCATTCAGGGAACCGATAAGATCATGGCGTACGATGCCTACAATGGGACTTTTCTTTGGGAATACAAGAATCCTGGAGCGATCCGCACCGGTGTGTTTAATAACCGGGAAACCCATAATCTTGCCGCAAGTGATGACCACCTCTATGCGGCGGCAGGTGAGGCATGCGTCGCCATTGATGCGAACTCTGGTAAAGTGATTGCCCAGTACAACACACCAGAATCCAGTGATGGAATTGAGAGGGCATGGGCGTATCTTGCTTACGATAATGGACAGCTGTTTGGTACCAGTACCATCCGCGAGGAGTTGGAGGCGCGGCTTCGTCGAAGAGGCTTGAAAGTAAAAAGCCAAACCGATGCTGTGTTTGCTGTGGATACTGAAACTGGAAAGCGTGTGTGGACGTACGGCGGTGATAATATTCTGCACACAACAATTGCTATCGGACCCGAACATGTGTACTTCATCGATTCTTCGATCAGCCCTGAGGAACGGCAGCAGCTCTATTTGCAGGACAAGGATGATTACAGAAAGTTGACGGGTGATGCGGCACGCAAAGCTGAAGTAGAAATGAAAAAGCTTGATCTTCGCTTGGCGGTCGCGCTTGATCGCAAGACCGGAGAGAAAGTCTGGTCCAAGGCAGTGGACGTCACCGATACGACGAATGTCAGTGCCGGAGGCGGGAGTCTTACCCTCATGTATGCCAACGGCCATGTCGTGCTTTGCGGGGCAAATGCAAACGGCCACTATTGGAGGCAGTTTTTGTCCGGCGAGTTCGATCAGCGTAAAATAGTTGTGCTTGATTCCAGTGATGGGAACCGGCTGTGGGCGAAAAATGCTAACTATATGAATCGCCCTGCTGTGATTGGCAATGAGGTGTATGCGGAACCGTGGGCATTTAATCTGCACACTGGAGAGCCGAAAACTAGTTCTCATCCATTCACTGGCGAGGAAACCCAGTGGCGTTTCAGCCGGCCCGGGCACCATTGTGGTGTGATCACGGCGACACCCAATATGATGTTCTTTCGATCGGGATTCATTGGTTATTACGATCTGTATAACGATAGCGGGACAAGGCACTTTGCCGGGCAGCGTCTAGGGTGCTGGGTCAACGCCATTCCGGGAAATGGTTTGGTGATGATTCCCGAGGCGAGCGCGGGGTGCGTTTGTCAATTCTCGATCGCTTCGACGGTGGTGATGGAGCCAAAGACTGAGAGTAAGTCTTGGGGGATCTTTAGCGCGGTTGGAGCTTCAACACCGGTGAAGCGGATGGGGATCAACTTGGGGGCCCCCGGAGATAGGAAAGATGATTCCGGACGTGCATGGTTCGGATACCCACGCCCAAGTTCTCGCGGGCGACTTGAATTCGTCTTTGATCTGAAGCACCAGCTTCAGGCAGGGGGCAAGTGGTACAGTCTTAACGCTGAGGCAATCGATCTTGGTGCGACGCAGACACCTTGGCTTTACACCTCGGGTACGACCGGGCTGAAAAGTCTTGACATCCCACTTCGTGATAAAAAAGACGGGGCGGCAAGTTATACGGTGAAAATATATCTAGGCTCGCTTCAGCAACAGGCGATCAAATCGGTGGCTTCAGGACCTTTCGATCTTTCATTCCAGGGAAAGGTTGTCGCTGAGGCCATCAGTTTTGAGCCGATTGGAGGGCCTGACCGCAATCGGATTTTGGTCAAAGAATTCAATGGTGTATCAGTAGAAACGTCGCTCAAAATTAGTTTTAAGCATCTGGATTCAGAGAATCCTGGTTCCATCGCAGCGATCGAAATGATTCAGGAGTGACCGTCGCAGCAACTGTTTCGAGCACGCCTGATTGCGAATGTTGCCGATTCGAAAAGTTGTTGTCCGGCTGGGCATCCCCGTTTGGGCCAGTCGCGGGCAGGGCTGATCCCCACGCTGTCCTTTGTCACGCATCCGACTTTCAAACGGTGTTTTTCTGTTTGCAACGTTTGAGGCCGGCATTCGATTTCTCGCCCAAAATCAGGTTGCCGGTTGTTCCGCAGCGGGCGGCGTCCCCTCGAGTGAATCAGGAATGGATGTAATTCTGTCCGCGACTAAAGTAGCTTTGCCCCAGGAAGATAGTTGCGAAGGAAGTCATGGCTTTGCACTAACGCCAGTTTACAATCGTCGACGCTTCCCTCGTAAGCACGGTCTTCAACCTCAACACAGACTGGGCCACGATAGCCGGTGTCCGTCAAGGTCGAAAAGAATTTACCCCAATTCACGTCGCCCATCCCCGGTAGTTTAGGAGAGTGGAACTGGTTGGGGTAAGCAAGGATACCGAGATCATCCAACTGATGATGGTCAACCCGCACATCTTTTGCATGAATGTGAAATAGCTTGTCTGCAAACTCCCGCATGGGTTTCAGGTAGTCCATTTGCTGGAATACAAGATGTGATGGGTCGTAGTTGAGGCCAAAGTGATCACTGGGGATATCATTGAACATTCGCCGCCAGATTGCAGGGCTGCCAGCAAGATTTTTACCGCCTGGCCATTCGTCTGCTGTGAATAGCATCGGGCAGTTCTCGATTCCGACCTTAACGCCATGTGCTTCCGCATGTTCGATGATGGGCTTCCAAGTGCTCAGGAATCGAGGCCAATTATCATCAACGCTTTTTGTCCAGTCGCGACCAATGAATGTGTTCATCCGCGTCAAATTCAGTTTTGACGTGGCGGTGATCACAGCTTTGATATGTTCAACTGCTTGTTCAGCCTCTGCAGGGTCACCAGATAGAGCGTTTGGGTAATATCCAAGTCCACTTATGCCAACACCATATTTCTGAGAGAGATGATGGATGGACTCAGTCACTGATGAGTCATTCAGATCAGCCACGTTGATGTGAGTGATACCGGCGTATCGACGGGTTGCTTTCCCCTGAGGCCAGCACATCACTTCCACGCATTCATAGCCGATTTCCGCGGCAGTCGCAAAAACTTCTTCGAGTGACAAGTCTGGTAGGATCGCGCTGACAAAGCCCAATTGCATCATTGGTTCGTTGCTCCGTACGAAAAGTAAGAGTCAGTTGATAAGGTTTTAATCGGTAATCATGGATCTTGAATTTGCACTCAGCTGAAGGCATTGTCTGGCTGCAATGCTGTTTTGATATACCGCTGTTACTTTACCCGAATCTGCGGGCGATCGAGGAACGCTCATGTTTTTGTGGAAGCGGGCATTTGACTACCGCCACTTGCGCAGGATGCCCTTTCCGTCAGGAAACGTTTTTGATCCTCAATCAGGTTCGGCCGCCAGGGCGGAACAGGCGGCAAACCAGTTTGAAGTCACTGCGATGACTTGTTGCGGAGTCTATCGATGTCTCCCGAGACGGATTCTCTTCTTTTCTCGAGATCTGCTAACGAGGCTCGTTCTTTTTCAACCACATCTGCAGGTGCTCTAGCAACGAAGTTCTCATTGCCAAGTTTTTGTTGTTTCCCATTGATCTGCTTTTCTAGCTGTGATTTCAGCTTGTCCAGTCGCGCGAGTTCCGCGTCAACATCGATGAATTTCTCGAGATCGACATGAACATCAATATCAATGGCGGTCAGTGCGAGGGGGGCGTCGGTTTCGAACGCGGTTGCTGCGGGCCCAATAGCGACTATCTCTGCGCCGGCCAAACTCGCGAAATAGCTCACCATGGGTTGCAATAAAGCGAGTGAGGAATCACTGCAGCGTATGGCGACGGGGACGGTTTCACGCGGTGCTATGTTTTGGCTGGCGCGGATCTTCCGAATCGCCCCAACCACTTCTTGGAATTCTGCAAATTGGCGTTCAATCGACTCATCGTGATGTTCGGGAACCGCGGTAGGCCACTCGGATGTCATGACAAACTGCGGGGAGGCAACTGGATTCGGCACCCCTCGTTGGGGTGCAGCCTGATTCAAACACTCCCAGATTGCCTCGGTCACAAACGGCATGACTGGGTGAAGCAATTTCAGCAGAGTATCAAGTCCATGGGCCATGACTGCTTGGGTTAAGGCACGTTTGTCCGGATCTGCGAGTCGCGGTTTTGCAATTTCAACGTAGAAACTGCAGAATTCATCCCATGCGAAGTTGTAAAGAACTCTCGTGCTCTCGGCAAACTTGTAACGATCAATGCCTTCCGAGACTTGTTGCGTGACGGTTGAAAGGCGACTCAAAAGCCAGCGATCTTCCAGCGGCAGGTCGTCGATGGTGACGGTCTGGGGTGAATAGTCTTCCATATTCATCAGAACAAACCTGGCGGCATTCCACAGTTTGTTGACAAAGTTTCGAGCCGTCTCGAAGCGTTCACTGACCACGGCAGCTTTGGGAAGCGATTTGTCTTCCTCGGACTCTGCCCATTGGGTCGAGAAAAGCTCGCTGCAGCCTGGGCACGCCATTTTCGGTAACGAGCGATTCTTTTTGGTTTGGTCGATCAGCTTTCCGCAATGCGGACATTCATATTGCACCGGCATGCGAACATCTTGCGTATCCGTTGCCAGGCGAGCGAGTCCAAAACGCAACGCATCTGGACCAAACTTGTCGATCACGTCGATTGGGTCGACGCCATTCCCTTTGCTCTTGCTCATGGTCTCTCCAAGACCGTCCAGAATCTTGGGGTGGATGAAGACCTCCTTAAAAGGAATGTCCCCGATGTTGTTCAACCCCATTAAGACCATTCGTGCAACCCAAAGTGTGATAATATCACGCGATGTGATAAGGGTACTGGTGGGGTAGAAGTACTCCAGTTCGGCTGTTTTCTCTGGCCAGCCCAAGGTGCTGTGCGGCCACAATGCTGACGAGAACCACGTATCCAATACATCCGGGTCGCGGACAAAGCCCATGGCCTCAATTTCTTCTTCGACGACAGTATCTTCCTGTCGAATGCAGACATAAATGCTACGACTTCCATCCTCACGGTTGTCGATATGGGCCTGCAAATCGCCGGCGGCATGCGCCGGCATCATCGACAGCCGCGCGACCGTATCGTCGGCAGCGGTTTCGTCCAATCCATTGATGGACCAGATTGGGATGCGGTGCCCCCACCACAATTGACGACTGACCGGCCAGTCACGTTTTTCTCCGAGCCAGTCCAGATAACCTTTGCGGTAGCGTTCAGGGAATATTTTTACGCGGTCGTCGTCAACGGCATCCATGGCAGATTGTGCCAGTTCTCCCATTGCGACGAACCACTGGTCAGCGAGGTAAGGCTCGATGGGAGTTTTGCTCCGGTCGCTGTGTGGTAACTCAATTTCCCGATCCTCAACATCACCCAGTTGTCCCAATGCGTCGAGGTCGGCAACCACTTTCTTGCGTGCCTGCGGGATGGTCAGTCCCTTGTAGTCACCACCTTCGGCATTGATGGTGCCATCCGGGTTCAGGATGTTGATCATAGGAAGTTCAGCTCGTAGCCCAACTTCATAGTCATTGGGGTCATGAGCTGGCGTTATCTTGACGCATCCGCTACCGAGTTCCGGTTTGGCCCACACGTCGGTGATCAGTGGAATCTCGCGGTTCAACAACGGCAACATAAGTTTACGGCCATCAAGGGCCATGTCTCTGAGTTGTTCCAGTTGGGGTAGCATCTCGTTGCAGCGCGCTTGAACAGCGTCGATTTGATTTTGAATTTCAAGCTTTTCCTTGTCTGTTGCATCGGCAAGCTTCTGTTGAAGTTCCTGTTCAACCTTGTCGAAAGCTTTGGCTGGGTTCGGATGCACAGCCACCGCAGTATCACCCAACATGGTTTCGGGGCGGGTGGTGGCAATCTCTACCTGCGATGGTTCATTGTCCTTGGGATCGATTACTGGATAGCTGAAATGCCAGAAGTGGCCTTTCTTTGTGACGTTCTCAACCTCATCATTACTAACTGCGGTTTGCAGGAAAGTATCCCAGTTCACCAACCGCTTGCCGCGGTAGATCATTCGCTTGCTGAACAGATCATAAAAGGTAGCCCGGACCGCTGCCGCACACACGTCGTCCAACGTGAATCGCAGGCGATCCCAGTCGCAACTGCAGCCCATGCGTTTAAGTTGGCCAAGTATTCGTCTCTCATACTGTGCCTTCCACTCCCAGATGCGACTGACTAACCCTTCGCGGCCCAGGTCATGGCGTGACAGGTCTTCCTGTTCTTTGAGCCGGCGTTCAACTACAGCCTGAGTTGCAATTCCGGCATGATCGGTGCCCGGCATCCACAGAGCTTCATAGCCCTGCATCCGACGTGTGCGGACCACAATGTCCTGTAGCGTATTGTTCAGTCCGTGACCGAGGTGCAGGGCACCTGTAACGTTGGGTGGGGGAATCACTACGGTAAATGGCTTCCGGTCAGGATTGACTTCGGCGTGTGCGCATTTTGCATCACTCCATGCCTGCAGGATACGACTTGCAGCATTTGTGTGATCAAACCGGTCTGGAATCTCGTTCATCGATTGTCTTGCAGAGATCTAGGTTTTGTTGTGAAATTTAGGGAGGGCCAGCAAGGGTTGCAAACCCGGTTGTTTTCAGCTTCCGCCAAGCGGCAATTCATCTTTGTGAAGTTTGTATTCAACTGAATCGACAAGTGCTTGCCAGCTTGCTTCGATGATGTTCTCGCTGACACCTATGGTGCCCCACGTTTCAGTTGCGTCGCCGCTCTCGATATTGACGCGTATTGACGCGGCCGTGCCAGCACCAGAGTCGACCACCCTGACTTTGTAATCAATCAGGTGCATGTCGTTGAGAGAAGGATAGGCATCCATCAGTGCTTTTCGCAGAGCCGCATCCAAGGCATTGACGGGGCCATACCCCTCAGCAGCGTCGAACCAGAGAGTTTCGCGGACTTTCAGCTTGATGATGGCTTCGGCAAAGACGTTTTTTTCGTCACTGTTGCGATCCCCTGCGACTACACGATACTTGATTGGTGAGAAATGAGACGTGTACGTACCTGCCACTCGTTTTACAAGCAAGTCGAAAGAGGCCCCGGCATTTTCAAACTGATACCCGTGGTTTTCGAGCCGAACAACTTCCTGAAGGATCTTGTCCATCAATTCTCGGTTGCCTTCGATGTTGTGTTTGGTGGCAATCGCAACGATGTTGCTTCGTCCAGATAATTCACTTACCAGAATCCTACGCTCGTTCCCAACCAACGCTGGGTCGATGTGCTCGTAGGTCTTGGATGCCTTGTTAATGGCGTGGACGTGCATCCCGCCTTTGTGTGCAAAGGCGCTTTGGCCGACAAACGCTTGGCCGTTCTTCCATTGCAGGTTAGCCGTCTCGTAAACGTAACGACTCAGTTCAGTCAGGTGCGTCAATGGTTTGCCACCAAGGACGCTGTAGCTGTCCTTTTTCAGAGCAAGGTTGGAAACGACTGAAATTAGGTCCGCGTTGCCGCATCGTTCTCCAATTCCATTGATGGTGCCTTGGACCTGCAAGGCACCGGCGTCAACTGCAGCAAGTGAGTTGGCAACAGCAAGCTCACCATCGTTGTGAGTATGAATCCCGATAGCGGTATCATAACCGGAAAGCTCCGATACAACCTTTTGAGTGATTTCGGCAATGTGCTCCGGCAGCGTTCCCCCATTGGTATCACAAAGGACTAGCCATTTCGCACCAGCGGATGCGGCTGATATGAGCGTCTTGATTGCGTAGTCGGGATTTGCATGGTAGCCATCGAAAAAGTGTTCGGCGTCATAGATAAGTTGAGCATGACGCGCTAAAAACTCACCACTCTCACCAATCATGTCGAGGTTTTCGTCAAGGGTAACACGCAACACTTCGGTCGCGTGGTAATCCCATGTTTTCCCCACCAAAGTGATGCATGGCGTTTGTGCCTGCACCAACGCTTGCATTCCAGGATCATCTTCGGCTTTCATTGACTTACGCCGCGTCATGCCGAACGCGCACACTTGCGTGTGCCCCAGATCGAACTGACGAATCTGCTCAAAGAAAGCTACATCCTTCTCGTTGGAGAGTGGGTAGCCCCCTTCAATGAAATCGATCCCTGACTCGGCGAGACGCCTCGCGATATTCAATTTGTCCTGCAGGGAAAAACTGACGCCCTCACCTTGGGATCCGTCTCGCAAGGTTGTGTCGTAAATCTGGATCGGTTTCAAATTCATCGGTATTTTGAACTTTCTTCAATCGGTCTGCATTTGGGACTTGGCAAACGTTAGAGAAGGATACGAAAAAACCCCCAAACCCTTACAGGGGATGGGGGTGAAGTGTCACTCAGGATTATTCACTTGTTTCCACCGGCCTTCGCAGCCGGTTGGAAAGCTCTCCCCCGCGTCAGTGCTGGCCAACAATACCAGAGACGCGGTTAATAATGGATGGGGAATTTTTGGCTGTCACAACATTCATTCTTGTACGAGTTTCTCACAGCCATAGAATGACCTCGGGCCGTGCTCCTGTCAATCGCAGCCGGTGTTCATCTAGCCCCCGCGGGGCGAGAAAAGCATGAAAAGATCGTTGCCTCGGTAGCTGGCCAGATCCTTGGGCTCGGGAACAGGTTTTCCCAACTGCACCTTGTTTTGGGGACCGAGTGCTTAATCGTGCGCAGACCACAGGTGAGCCGGCCGGAGATGTTCGGTCCCATGGCAATTCGCTGGTGGCAAGGTAGCTAACCAGCACAGAAAAAAGGTAACTGTAGATCCAGATCGATTTCTCGCTGATGTTTTGCCGGGATTTGGGACCGTTGCCGGTGAAAGCAAGGGAACTGGCAAGTTCCTTGCGAGTCCTTGGAGGAGTGGCAGGTCGCGGGATTTGGGTGGGTGAGTTGAGATGATTTGAGTTCCTTGATGCCAGTAGGATCAGCCTCGAAGCAGTAAACCGGGTTATGAGGCTCGCGCGGCGTGGGTGGGTTCAGATGAACTCGGAGTCAGCACTGCTCTTCCATTTGTCCTGCAGTTTTTTGGCCCAAAGCAACTTGAAACGCCTGCGTAATGGTCACGACTAGCGCATTGCGCATACCTGTGTTGCTTATGAGCAACGAAACTTGTTGCGTTTTGGCAACGTCAGCCCAAGCCGCGTGGTAGGGTTCCGTGGACAAAGTCTGTCCAAAACGCATTCCTTTCCGAACCGTTCGTGCTTAACAGCCGAGCCCGACGAATTTCGCGACAGACCAATGAATCGAAACTTCCAAAATACGACAACGGACAGAGTTTGCTCCGCCATCATGAGGCGGTGCACTGTATTGGTATTGGCTTTGGTCGCTTTTGCTTGCAGTGGTTGCTGTAGTCAACTTCGGTTGCCTGCAATTGACCCGACCGGGGCTTGCCTGTTCGCGGCCAAGCCTACGACGACCACCTTTGCAGTGCCTTGTTGTAATGCAGATAACTGCGTCTGTTTGCGACCGTTCCGAACACTGGGCGACAAGGTGAATGGGCTGACGGATCACCTGCATGAACACGTGCATGGCTTGGGGCTTAAGTGCAAGGATCATAAGTGCAAAGATCCCGTACCAGCATGGACGGAACCAGTCGATCCACCTGCTTGTAATGAATCGAAGGGGTTGTTGAATCACAAAGGGAATGAGCCATGTGTGCCAAGTGCGGCATGTAGCGGTTCCTGCAAAGATGGGCCTCCTGCTGTGTTGTTGGGCGAGCAATGTAAAGCCAACGACCGTTTGCATCTCGCAGGCAAGGGGAAGCGTGGATGTATCCTGCTGACTCCTACCAAGGTGGTCGCGCCGGTCGGCGGGGAAGTCGTGTTGCTCTCTGGTATCTGCGGTCCTGATGGCTACTTGCAGATGAATGAGAAACTGGAGTGGATGTTGACACCCGAAAGTGTCGGCACCTTCCTGCAGGTGGGTGATGATGAGCCAGGAATCGTTGGACGTTTAGTGGGGTCAATGGACCGACCCAAAAAAATAGATCCTGCATATGCGATGGGGGTCACCAGCAGTAAACGCACCTTGATCACGCGAGGGAATATGAACCCCCGTGACGATGTACAGCTAGAGAAGGGGCAAACGTGGATTACAATCAGCAGTCCTTCCGAAGGGACAAGTCGTGTTACTGTGCTTGCACCAGAAAGTGAATGCTGGGACCAACGCAAAGCGACAACCACGATCTATTGGGTTGATGCACGATGGCAGTTTCCTACGCCACAGGTCGTCCAAGCCGGAACACCCGTCGCATTGACGACACGTGTGACTCGATCTGAGGGTGGGTTGCCCGCTCGCGGTTGGAAGGTTCGGTACGAGATTTTGCAACCCGATCTGGCTACGTTTGCGGGAACCAACGGGTCGTCAGTTGTTGAGGCCAAGGTGGACGAATCGGGTAATGCCTCGGTTCAGTTGCAACCGAATCCTGGCACCAGTGGTAGTGCGGCGATTGATGTTCAGGTGATACGGCCGGGGGGAGAACTGGATAACATCCCAACGATTACGCTTGGTCGTGGCCAAGCTTTCGTGACTTGGAGCGCACCCGAATTGGCGTTGCGTGCAGGAGGACCAGCAGTGGCTGGTTTTGATGCTCCATTTCAGGTAGTGGCGAACGTTTCCAATCCTGGCGATCAGCCGTTGACCGGGGTCAGCTTGAGCTTGCCCATTCCACAGGGAGCCAAGGTTTTGAGCGCGAACTTGCAGGCACAGGTGCTGCCGAACGCTGTGGTTTGGGAAATTGGAACAGTGCCCCCTCAATCTCAACTGGATCTAGTTGTCAATCTGTCGGCGCAGTCACCTGTGGATTTGGTGTTCAATGCTCGTGGCGGTGGAATGGTTGCTGAAGATCGCGTGCGAGTCGATGTTTTCAGGCCATCACTGTCAGTCAAAGTTACCCCCATGCAATCGGCCGGCACACGATTGGTTTCGGGTGATAAAGTTGCGTTTAACATTGACGTAACGAATACCGGAACACGCGTTCTTCAGAATGTTTACCTGACCGCTGCAGGGGACGACGGTCTGGTGCACGAGAGCGGTGTTAGCCCACTTCGGACCGCGAGAAGTGGGGTGTTGCAGCCGGGAGAGACCTGGGAGGCTCAGGTCGAATTTATCACGGTCAAAGCAGGGCAGCGGTGCATCACCGTCGACGCATTTGCAGATGGCGGGCAACGCGATACACAGCAAAGTTGCGTAACGGTTATCAATCCTGTGCCTCGGAATCCACGCTTGAAAGCCGAACTGGCGGGACGTAATCGTATTGCGGTGGGGCAACAGACTTTGATTCGAGCTATCGTAAGTAACATTGGTCTTGGCGTCGCAACTAACGTGAAGGTCGTGATGGCCTATTCGCCCGTTGTGCAACTGGAGCAAGCAACGGAGGGCTCGGACCAGAGCCGAGTCGCACAGAATGTGATTTCGTGGTCAATACCGCGTTTGGAGGCGGAAAAGACAGCGACTTTGGAAGGCTTGTTNAAAGTTATCAGTCCCGCAAATTCGGCGAGGATAACGCTGGAGGTAACATCTGACGAACAAACCAGTGCGAATACCGATTTTCTTTATGAGGTTGTCAATGTTGTTCCCCCACCGCTCACTGCGCCACGCAACGAGCTGCCGCCAGTGCTGTCAACACCAGTCGCACCTAATGCACCCACGACGGTAGCGCCTGCACTTCCTTTACAGGGCGGAGTCAATTCCGGAGTACCTGTCACGCCTCCTGTTAGGGCGACACCTGTGCCTCAGCGTACAGAGAAACTTCAGATGCGGCTTGTGCCCATGACAAATCCGGCACAAGTTGCGCAGCCAATTCGGTATCGCCTGACCATCATCAATGATTCAAGCGAGCGGGACGGGCAGATTGCCATGCAATTCAGATTACCTCCTGGTGTTCGACTCGTGAGTGCGAACCCCATTACGAATCCTGAAGCCAACACGTTCACTGTCAATGGTGATGTCGTCACGCTTAAACCGATCGGCTCAATGACACCAGGGAGCAGCGCCGAATTTCAAATCGTCTTGGAGAGTAATCAGCCGCAGACCTTTGNTTTCACNATTAAGGCCCAAAGTCAAAGAATGCAAGCTGGCATCGCCCAAACAGTTCGGACAACAGTGAACCCTTAGACTCTTCTGCCTTGACTGTCGGGTGAATGAGGATGGTCGGGATGAGAGAGGGGGGCGGGGAGCCTAAGAGTTCCAGCGAGGTGTTGCTCGGGCAAGTGACACTCAGATTTTGCACGCAGACCCTGCTCACTGCAAAACTTTGACGATCTCGCTCAANCCAGCTCGACGTGCGTGATCGATCGCTTTGTCGTTATCCTCGTCGACCGCCTCTTTGTTGGCCCCGTTTTCCAAGAGGATCTGGACACTTTTCAGTTGGTCCAANCCTGCAGCCATCATGAGTGGTGTGAATCCCTCGGCGGTNCCTTTCACGTTGACGTCAGCGCCGGCTTTGATCAATGCCTGTACGGTTTCAGGGAAGGGGCCCGTGCAGGCATGAATAAGTGGAGTTTTTCCTTCATGATCGCGGGAATCGAGTGTTGCTCCTTGTTGGATCAGGAACAACACGGTTGCGGTGTGACCGTTGTACGCAGCGTGGTGAAGCGCCGTATGTGCCCGACCGGGTTCGGCTNCNTCAATACTGATCCCGCTATCCAAGGCCCGCTTCACGTCTTCGATTCTNCCTTCACCCGCGGCCATGAGAAACGCTTCTGCACTCATCACAGGTGACTTGGCAACAGCGGGAGAACTCGGCGGTTCCGCTGAGTCCGTTGTGCCTTCGTTGGTATTGGCGGCATTCCCTGATGCTTCGTCTTGAGCGACAACGTTGTCATCCTGGGACGAGATGCCCTCGTTTTCTGCGTTGGTNTTCCGATCCTCGGAGGGGCTTGGCTGACTGGACGTGTCGTTTGCCGATGGGGCTGCTGCTTGCTGACTGGCGGATTCACAGCCGATGCAGATTAGAAGTGCAAAGTACAGAAAAAGGTTGGTTGCGATCGACCGGTGGGGGCGAGTTAATTGTGTTTTCATAATGGCAGCTTAGCAGGTGGGGATCGATTCGTCATGGATTCGTTCAGCTCGCACTCAAATCCAGCAGCATTCCACTTCAGACTTGATTTGCGGGCGGTTGTGTCTGCAGATTGGCCAGACGCGTTTTCGCGGGTATGAGCGTGCGAGGCTGGGTTGTTTGCGGTTGTTCAGGCTAGATTTATTTAAATCTTTCAGGCGAGATAAAAATCACACCATCACCCCACGTTGCTTTGACGCCAGCTTGTGTTGCGACCAATTCGATAAGCTCTCGCAAGGTGGCATCTTTGCCTTCGACCGTTACAGTCTGTTCACACGCCTTTCTTGCATTTGGAGCAATCTCGCAACGTCTGCCGGCGACGCCACACAATTGTTGCAATGCGTTCCCGGCGGAAGTTCGCATCTGCTTTAACGTAAACGTGTCGTTGTCGGGGTCCGGTAGTGTGGGTTTCAACGCTGCGAAAATCGCTTCGTTCGCCGCCGCGTGGGCGGCAAAGGTTGCCGTGGTTTCGAGCCACTTTCCTGACTCTCGTGTGCGGGCGGTCGGGTCAGCCTTGTTGACTGTTGGTCGTACGAATTTGGCAAGTTCACTTGAATATCGGCGTTCCAAACGCCCGGGTTGTGTCAGGGGGCTGGTGACCAGCCGTTCCGGAAATGAAGACGGTTCAAACTGTAGGTCGAATTGACCTAAAATGAGTGCGACAGCGACAGTCTGCCTGATCTGCCTCCACTCGGTTTTTGGCCATAGGTCATGAGGTAGGGTTGGGGATGAGTCGGATGTTGTTCCGGTTGATCGATTCAAGGCGGTCGTTGGCGTGGTCAGATCATCCCATTTGACATCGATTACCGAGGCAGGCACGCTGTTTCTTGATGCCCGGGATAACAAGATCGCCGCCGTCAGTTTTGCTACACGCTCGCGGCGGCCAATGAGCAAAACGTTGCTGATTGGCATCAGCACGCACTTGCGGGATGCGGCAATTTGGCTGAGAGCACCATACACGGTCGAGCCAGACGATCCAACATTGACAACGGCAGTGGGGTCGATACTGCGATCTAGCCATACGTTCAGACCTACTTGTTCAGCGATGCCGGAGATGGCAGCGCGAAACGGCTTGCCGTCGAAAACAGAGTTCATCGGAGTCGCCAGTTTCTCATAGATTGGGCTGGCTGTGGAAAAATCGTCTCCAACGCAAATTCGGGTAAGGCAAAACGCAAAAACGAGCGTTGTCGATGAGGTCACTTTCGACCACGAGCTTCTTCGCGAGACCTGTGTGGGTGATGAAGTAATTGAACGCATTGGCTGTTGTAGGTGGGTGTGAGCGTGAACATCAGCGAAGCATTCACTGTCAAGCCGATAACTGTGCCGTCATTGAATGTGCCCTCATTATAGCGTGACGTTGTTTCCGCGCATCGACTCAACGCCATGCGATGAGTTCGGGCGGAGGAGCCCCGTAGGAAAGCTGAAACTAGGAAAGCTGAAACTAGGAAAGCTGAAACTAGGAAAGCTGAAAATCGGGGGGCAACAAATCGGGAAATCGTAGCGACGCATTGCTCAGCGACGTNCTGCTCAGTGGAGTGCTGCTCAGTGGAGTGCTGCTCAGTGGAGTTTGTTTTGCAAAACCGACGGTATTGCTTTGGAGTGTTTGTTGAGTTGCTTGGTTACATGCTTTTGCAGCGATGTTTTGAAAGCAAAGAGGGGCAAAGACAGGCGAGGCAGCTGAAGTTACCTGATTAGGCGGTTTTTAAGACCCCTAGGCGAAGCTCGACGCGGTGCGAAAGTTTTGCCATGTGTCGTGCAAGCAATGGGGCGGAATTAATGATTTCCTGATCTCGGTTGTGACTTGAATGTTGTGACTGAAATACAGACTGGATGCGGGTTTGCCGGATGTGCATTGCTTGGGTCAATCGCAGGCAACTAGTGGGGCCACCGAAGGAGCGAACTGATATGCAGGAATATTGCTTTTCTGTGCGGTTTCATTGCTTGTCGTTCCTTGCTGTCGCGACTAGACTCGCTGGTTCTGAACGTTAAATATTAACATTGCTGCTTCGGCCAATTCCTTGCGCGGGGGAGGCGGCGCTGTGAAGCAGTGGTGTACAAACGTTGTGGATTTGTCGTGACCACAAGGGGGGCAAGGATTCTCTCTTGTTGTAGATCTCGCGTCGGCACCAAGGAATGATATCCAATGACCCCGGAGCGACGGTGACTTCCCCGGCACTCAAAGTAAATCGTCTTGCGACGGCCTATCGACGTTTTCTCTCAACAGCTGACTCGGCGGTGTTTGCATGGGAGGTCGACGAACACTATTCACAGTTAACGCTGCTGACACTGTTGAGACGCGGTGATTCGGAGACTCGCCGTGCAGCCGCACTTGCCCTGGGGATTTTGGGGAATCAACGGGCGATCTCACCGCTGGCGCGAGCGTTGAACGACCAGGACCGCGGCGTTCGACTGTCAGCTGATGATTCTTTCCGCGCGATTCTGCTCCGGGATTGCGAGCCCGTGCATCATCAGTCCTTGCTTCGGTTGATGCATTTGAATGATGGTGGCGAGTATCAGGATGCGTTTAGCCTCGCGGAGCAGCTGGTTTCTTTATCTCCTCGATTTGCTGAGGCTCATCACCAGCTGGCGATCTGCTGGCATGGGATGGGAAATCACTTTCAAGCAGAAGGTGTTTATCGTGTCTGTTTGTGGAATTGTCGTTTCCACTATCCGGCTTGGCAAGGACTGGCTCGGTGTCGCGTCGAGCTGGGGGATGATGTAGGAGCACTGATGGCTTTGCGACGCGCTTTAGAGATCTGTCCAGATTTGGAATCAGTACGACTACAGATACGCACGCTACGCCGAAAGATGCGGCGGGCTGACTCTTAAGGGTAGTTTCTGCGTGCTTTGGTAGATGCTGGAAAACATTGGAAATACGCGACGGCAGAACTCGGGTCACGACAGATTAGTGAGCATTGGTACTCACGTTGCTGTCCCTGCCCCAGTTCTCAGATCTACAACCATCGATGGGGCTCGTGAGGTGGGTGTATGCACTGCAAAGCTGAAGGTGGCTCGCGTGTAATGCCTGCTGCGTCGCCGTATGAACAACTTTGCGACAGCATAAGCACGGCGTGTGCGTCTAAACTGTGGCCTCGTCACAACGCCGATCCCGGTTTGTGACTTAAGCGGCCGAGGTGTGTTTTGTAGGCATGAAAACATCTTGAACCCTACTTGAGTGCTGTGAAGATCCGTTAATATAGGATCATGAAAGCCAGTCGTGGCCGGGTTGTTGAGAGCGTGTATAAGTGAAAGGTGATCTGTGAATCCTGACGAAATTCTCGTCGGCAGCTTGGCATTGTTTTTTGCGCTGGTTAGCTTTTTGATTGGGGTCGGTCGCTGGAGTGCACCCTATCAGTTGCGAACCTTTCAGGCTGTCGCAAAGCGTCATGGGAAAACGGCTGCCAGAGGGGTTTGGTTGCTCATATCCCTTGCGTTCTTCTTAGTCGGTGTTGCCGTGCTTCTGGGCTTTCGCCCTAGCTATGCAAGGCTTTCGGTAGGCCATTATGGCTCTTGGGGAGACTTTCGCGGCACACCGCCAGAAATTTTAGAAAACAGTTTTCCTTGGACTCAAACGTTGCAAATCCAAGCACCGCACATGCTGGTCTGATGGGTGAGTTCTTGATCAACGAAAAAATGGCGATCACCCTTCTGGGGTAATCGCCATTAGTGTTTTCATCATTGTGAGGATGTGTTTTTCGATCAGGTCCCCGGGTTCGCTTCCCGAATCGCGGTCGCCATGATTTCAAGAGCTGCATCTGTATATCGCTCGTACTCATTCTCGAAGTGTTTGAGTGCCGCTTCATCAGCGAAGAAGAACATGCGATTGTGAATCGGGTCCAACACACCAAATTCACGTTTGCCTTTGACGATCTTCCGCTCTTCGAAGAAACGCACAACGTCAATTTCGTTAAGCACAGGGGTGAATGGAGTAGGGTTTGCGAGGAATGAACTCATCGCTTGCTGAGTAGAAAATAAATACAGTTTCCCAAGGTGGATGACGCCGTATTCTGCTTTGCCCTCGACCCACCTATTTTCATTGATGACGGTCACGGCACAGAAGCCTTGCATTGCCAAATCAGGTTGAGCGATCGTTGGTGTCGCTTGATTAGCGGGAGAGGTGGTCTCGGACGCGCCAGTTCCAGATGTTGCGTTCTCGGGTGTTGGGGCGGTAGCCTCGGCTGGCGAGGGCGTAGAAGGTTGTGTGTGTGGTAATGCCAGTTGTGGGCTCAGTGGTACTGCTCCGTTGGGGGCGCTGTCATCGCCAGGTAGCTGATTGAATGATCCGTTGGTTGTCTCGCCTGGCAAAGTCATTGTTGGACCACGCGAGCCGGTGAGTGTCGCTTGCAATCCATTGCTTGGAACATCATTGCTCAGCCGGGGCCGCGAGTTATTCGAAACTTCCCTATTGGTGCTGACGGGTAACGTTGGATCTGGTTTGGACGCACTGGCCGGTACAGAAGCTGCCGGCGGCTTGAGTGGGGCGGGTTCAACTTTTTCAGCAACTTGTGCGATGGGCTTCGAGGCGACGCATCCTGTCAGCATTGCGACATAACGTTCCGATTGCTGCGGGCTGACCTTGTGTGCGAGGGTCTGGCCTTGGGTTGTGACGATGACATCTGTTGGGAATTTGGTGACCTTGAATAGACTGGCTAGCTTGGGAGTTTTTGTCGCGTGGACCTTGAGCGCGATGTAGTCACGGCTGATGGCCTGACCAACATTCGCTTGTTTGAAAGCACCCGCTTCAAGGCGATCGCACCAGATGCAGTTATCGCTGTAGAAATGCAGAAGAAGCAATTTATTTTCTGCCGCGGCCTTCTGATGAGCGGTGCGTAGGTCAGATTCCCATGAAATTTCGGCTCTGGCGACTTGGGAAGTCATCAGCGAAACCGCGATCATGACTATGAGTTTGGGGGCTGCCGTTCGCATCAAACCTGCTTCCTGTCTTCGATTTCATGTAAAAACTAAGGCCAATAGCGAGAAAATGGTCCCCGCGCTTGCTTCTGATCGACCGCTTGGACTCTGCGGCTTGATGCGAACCTACAAATTAGGTTGACTTTGACGCTAGCGTGATCTTTTTGGGTTCGCCTATTTTGGTGGGACAGTTCTTCACAAATCGGACTTGACATTGGATTTCGAGGGCTTATATTTCAACGCAAGCTGAAGGCAGGCGAGTTTCACGACTCCGATGCCTCTCCTAGGACGTCTTGATCGCGTCCCTCTGATGTGGCGACACCGCACCTGCGACCACCACATATCGCCAAGGATTTTGGCCAACAAAATTCTTGGAGATAACGGATGTTTTGTCTGCGATCGGATCCGTGAAATGCATGGGGATAGATGGTTTGAGCCGTTGCATATCCCCTTTTACGAACCGTAAGAGGCGGTTCATTCAACTTCGTTTAAATAAGTTCCTCAAATACCAACTACAAGCGTTGGTGGCCGGAAGCCTGAGAGACCCTGAGAGACATCGAAGACGTTCCCTACGACCTTTCTTGGGATTCGTTAACGGTATGTTTCAGTCACTGGAGTAAGCGATCCCTGAGAGGATGCTGGTTCGGACGCTGAAGGCCGCGAAATACGCAGAAATTGTGATGTAACCCAAGACGATTGGCTACAGATTGTACTCATGCACTCTGTTCAGATTCGGAAATCGGCAGCCCATCGACAAATTCATAAAGAACAACACTAACAGTTTTGACCTTTGCGGAGCATTACCGCTGCTTCATCAGTGAAGGTTTTCATCTCTCTGTTCCTGTCGCGGTAAATCTTTCAATCTTGCTGACAAGTCACTGGCACTACCGTTTCAGTGGAATACGTCGAGTCAAGGGAAATTGAAAACGAAAAAATGTGAGTTGTTGATAGGCAGCAAGCACTTTCGATTTCGATAGTCCGTCGACTCGTGAGTCTTCCCAAACATTCGAAAAGGTGACTCAAAGAGCACTCTGGATGACACATGGCGAAAAAAAAACGCACAAATCGCGGCCGAAACAATTCGGGTTCCAATGGTTCTAATTCCGGTGGAAACGGGAAACCTAGGGCACGCCGGCGTAGACGCGGTGGCGGTGGCGGTGGCGGTGGCGGTGGGAACAACGGCGGAGGTCATTCCGATCGTGAGCCCGCCGATATCCCGAGCGATGCACCGTTAGAAGAAGGCGAGGGTATCCTCGAGTTGCATCCCAACGGATACGGTTTCCTTCGAAACGCAGATAATAATTATTCGCGGGAACGCAGTGATCCATTTGTCCCCGGCACGATGATCGAAAGATTTGGTTTGCGACAGGGGGTTTACCTCAAGGCGATGGTTCAGGAAGCACGACGTCAGCAAGGACCAAGAGTCCGTGAGATTCTTGATGTTGATGGCATGGACCCGGAGAAATATCCCGAGGTCAAGAGTTTTGATGCTTTGACACCGATCAACCCCGAGCAATGGTTGCATCTGGAGACCGGACGCAAGCCACTGACAAATCGCGTGATCGATTTGTTGGCGCCGATGGGGAAAGGTCAGCGTGCCTTGATTGTGGCACCACCCAGAAGCGGAAAGACGGTCATGCTGCAGGATATCGCCAGTGGTGTTGCGGCAAATCATCCTGATGTCAAGCTAATGGTTCTTCTTATTGATGAGCGACCAGAGGAAGTCACTGACATGCGACGCAATGTCGTCGGTGGTGAGGTCATCGCCAGCAGTCTTGATATGGACGTGGAGAGCCACGTTCGCTTGAGCCAGCTAACAATCGATCGTGCTCGTCGATTGGCTGAAATGGGCCAGGACGTGTTCCTGATGCTGGATTCCATCACGCGATTGGCTCGCGCCTTCAACAAATGGGTTGGCAGGTCAGGCCGCGGAGGTGCTACGATGACGGGCGGTTTGGATATCAAAGCGATGGATATCCCGAAAAAATTGTTCGCAACCGCGCGTGCTTTTGAGCAGGGTGGTTCGCTGACGGTCGTGGGGACGGCGTTGGTCGATACGAATAGTCGTATGGATGAAGCGATTTTTCAGGAGTTCAAAGGAACCGGAAACATGGAGTTGGTCCTGGACCGTCGGTTGGCAGATCGACGCGTATGGCCATCGATTGACATTTCGCAGAGCGGTACTCGGCGTGAAGAACTGTTGCACGATGAAGAGACTTATGAGGCGGTTACCATGCTTCGGCGAACGCTTAGTAGCATGCACCCCTGCGATGCGATGGAGCAGTTGACCAAACAACTTGGTCGATTCGAGAATAACAAGGAGTTCATCAAGTTGATCAGCGGCGCAGCCAACGCATTCGAATGATCATGCGACCGGCTTTAAGTAAGCGTTGTGAGAGTGGTTGTGCAAAAAACAATGCGTTAGGTGTCATTGCACAGAACTGAAACGCTCGCAAGAATACGTCAAGATTCGTTCGGAGGATAAGCGAATTGGTGAGCGGCCTCACTGGAACTGAGGTACCCCGCAAGGGGCTGCGGGTTCGAGTCCCGTGTCCTCCGCTTAGGCAGATTGCA
>NZHC01000150.1 GCA_002689655.1 Rhodopirellula sp.
ACCTGAACGAGAAAACCACAACACTACCATGCAGCTTTTTCATGCTGCGGGTGTAAGCTCTCCCTGTTGCACCCGCAAGCCTTGCTGTGCCGAGTCGCTGTGCTGAGTCGCTGTGCCGA
The DNA here is from genome assembly GCA_002689655.1 of Rhodopirellula sp. Classification (GTDB taxonomy): domain Bacteria; phylum Planctomycetota; class Planctomycetia; order Pirellulales; family Pirellulaceae; genus Rubripirellula. The sequence goes on from NZHC01000150.1 coordinate 120, forward strand.
GTCGCTGTGCTGAGATCAGGCACACTTGTTCGTTGCCGCTGAAGTCCGACAGGCATCAACCGTCAAACTCAATCATGACCGGCGAGAAGGGAACGTGCCGCACCGTGGCTCCCCCATTGAAAAATTCAATCCCTTCCAAGCGGTAGCCTTGGATACGTCGATGCGTGTGACCAAACACGATTCTTCTAACGCCGTCGGTGGCATGTTCAGGCTGCCCGCTCATCCAGTGCAATAACCTGAGGCAAGTTGCTTTGCGGCGGTGGGCCGCCATGGCGGCAGCTCTGTGAGCTCGCGTGGCAATTGCAACGTCATAGAAACCGCTGGCGAGACGCGATGCCACGCGTTTATTTTGCCAACGCCCACGATAGTCGGCAAAAGCCTCCAGATTACCCTTTCCCTCGATCACATCACCATGCAGCAACAATGTGTCCTTAATCCGCATGCAATCCAGATCGCATGCAAAACGATCACGGTCAGCAGCCCAACGAATCATCGCCTCGGAAAAACCGTGATGTGCGTCATGATTTCCGTGCAAATAAATGAATTGCTTATCAGGGAAACGCTGATACCAGTCCTCAAGCCATTTCAACGCACGATCGACGGCTGCACTATCGTTTTCAAGACGACTCCAACGGAAGTCGAATAAATCACCACCCCACACGCACGTATCCGCACTCTGGATGGAAGACTCAATCAGATTGTGATGCTCAACCACGTTGCACCGATTGCTGAACAGGTGCAGATCTGAAATGAAAGTCAGACGCCGCACATCGTGTTCAGAGGGCCAAGTCTCAATCATTCGAATTGAAGTTCATGGGAGTGGACGAAATTGACGGCATCAACGGACAACGAACAAACACGAACAAACACGAACAAACACGAACAAATAGTCTCGACAAGCCACATTTCCTGCAACCCGCAGAGCAACGAAGCACGTGCACAGCTTCGAATCGATGCGGAACGTTCACTGACGGAAAGATACCTGTCAAACGTGAAATCCGAAAGCCATCTCAGTACCCTATCAACGCGGAAGCTTATTCACTTCCTGCTGGTAGTAACTACGAATTTCATCCAGATCCACCTCAACCGGGGGCGTCTGCGGATTCATCTCGCGCAAGGTGTCGCGAACAATCTCAGCAACCGCAGCATCCCGATACCACTTATTGTCCGCAGGAATAATGTACCAAGGAGCATCAGCATGATTACACTTTTGAAACACATCTTCATAGGCTTCACGATACTCATCCCACCGTTCTCTTACGGTGTAGTCAGCAACGTTCAGTTTCCAGTGTTTTTGTGGGTTTTCAAGACGCTTCCTAAATCGAGAAAGTTGTTCTTCCTTACTAATGTGCAGATAGAACTTTAGAATCGTTGTCCCACTCGCCTTCAAATTCTTCTCGAAGCTATTGATAATTTCATATCGCTCACTCCAGACCGCTTGGGGCACCAAATCCTCAACGCGCACGATCAACACATCTTCATAATGCGATCGGTTAAAAATCGAAACGTGCCCACGCGCGGGCGTGCAGTGATGGACGCGCCACAGAAAATCATGATCAAGCTCTTTCCGAGTGGGTGCCTTGAACGGATAGGTTCGACAGCCTTGGGGATTCATTTGGCCTAAGACTTTTCGGATCAAGCCATCTTTCCCCGCAGCATCAGGAGCTTGCAGTACGATCAACAGTCCCTGTTTCCCCTCCACAAATTGCCGATATTGCAATTCGCCAATCTCCTGAGTCATCTCAGCAGTAAACTCTCTGGCCTCCTTTTTTCCTTCAAATGGTCCCACGCTGGATGGTTCGATGTCGTCCAGACGGACGTTGCCCTCAGGCATGATCTGGTGAGTACTTGTGAAGTTCATAGGACGCGGTCGTTTTTCAAAAGAAGGTGAACATGGGAATCAATATTTCAAGTGCCTCGATCAGGCAATGCTTCAGCGGGTAGCCAGCCTCAAATCGGCATACCTTCTCATGCCTGGTGAGGACAGTAGACCTTTTTTCTGCGAGCTGGCAGCGTTCGCAAGCTGGCAACGAACCCGCGTTTATGATACACCGACTAGGGAATGCTAAGTGAAGTCCATGAGCGACGACAGGTAATGAGCTACTACGATAGGCGATACAACCTTGCATGTGATGGTAACCGGGTGCGGCGGTTTTCTTGGCAGTGAAATCGTCCGACAACTATTAGAACGAGGCGACCGGGTCACTGGAATTTCCCGGCAGGAATACCCTGACCTCGTCAGGCTTGGCATGCAGCATTGTCGCGGCGACCTTCGGGACCCCAACTTCGTCCGCCGCTCGATTCGCGAATGCGACTCAGTAGTGCACACAGCCGCTGTGGCAGGAGTGTGGGGGCCTTGGGAACACTTCTACTCGATCAACAAACTGGCCACGGATCATGTTTTAGCGGCGTGTAAGTCAAATCATATCTCACAGTGTGTATTCACCAGTAGCCCCAGTGTCACCTTTGATGGTGAGCATCAGCGGGGTGTCGATGAAACCACGCCGTATGCTAAGCACTGGCTGTGCCATTACCCACAGACCAAAGCGCTGGCCGAACAAGCGGTCCTCAACGCACATGCTCCGGGCGGGCTTGCAACTCTCGCACTCCGCCCCCACTTAATCTGGGGAGACGACGATCCTCATCTCCTGCCGCGAATCCTGGATCGAGCGAGATCTGGGCGTCTGCGGATTGTTGGAGACGGCAACAACGTGGTCGACACGGTTCACGTTGTCAATGCAGCTGCAGCACACCTTGACGCAATTGACGCACTTGCAAGCCATCCAGATACCTGCGGTGGCCAAGCCTACTTCATTGCACAAGAGGAGCCAGTCAAGTGCTGGGACTGGATTCGGCAGATCTGTAAATTAGGAGCAGCACCACCTCCCACCAAGAGAATCTCGTATCAAGCGGCCTATCGCATCGGATCGTTTCTGGAGGCTGCATACCGCATCACGGGCCGTAAAACGGAGCCACCGATGACCCGTTTTGTCGCGGCGCAGCTCGCCCGAGACCACTATTTTTCGATTGAATCGGCGAAGGAAAAGCTTGGGTTTCGAGTCCGGCTGAGTCTGGATCAGGGATTGGAACGGCTCGGTAAAGCGTGGAAAGAACGCGGGTAACATGTTTTAAACCGTTTTTCACGTTGTTTTCTGAAAAACCAAGGCCCGAATGTGCCTTCGCAGGCGTTGTCAATTTTGTCTTCGATTGTTAGCCTTTTCGTTACCGGGTGTGATGCAGTCGAAGTCCTCGCGGTATCGTTATTGCTCGGAAAATATTGCTCACCGAGCGTACCTCTTACCAATTTCTGTCTTGTGATCGCTCCCAACCGCGCCTCCGAACTGCCTGACGACCAGCGAATCGTCATCACTGGCGTTGGGCTTACTGCGCCAAACGGAAACGACTGGTCTAGTTTTCGCGAGGCACTGCTGGAAAAACGAAGCGGCGTCCAACCTTACGAAATCCGCTACTTTGGTAAGACGTTGGCCGGTATCTGCGATTTCGATACCAACCGGTATCAGAAGAAAAAAGAAGTACGCCGGGGAACGCGGGCAGGAAGCGTTGGCGTTTACGCCGCAAACGAAGCCATCCAGCATTCAGGCATCGATTGGGAGAATACGGATCGTTCTCGCGTTGGAATTTACGTGGGAGTGACGGAACACGGAAACGTGGAGACAGAGAACGAAATTTATGTCATCAAAGGTTTCGACTACGACACCAGCTGTTGGTCTCACCACCACAATCCAAGGACGGTAGCAAACAATCCCGCTGGCGAAATAGCACTCAACATGGGCATCACTGGCCCGCATTACACCATTGGAGCCGCATGTGCGGCAGGTAACGCCGGCATCATTCAAGGGGCACAAATGCTGCGATTGAATGAGTGTGACTTGGCAATCGCGGGGGGCACAAGCGAAAGCATTCACACCTTCGGTATTTTCGCAAGTTTCAATAGCCAAAACGCACTCGCCACGCACGATGATCCGGCGCAAGCATCTCGTCCCTTTGATGCCGATCGCAATGGAATCGTTGTTGCGGAAGGTGGTTGCCTGTACGTTCTGGAACGCCTCAGCGATGCAAAAGCCCGTGACGCTGAAATTCATGGCGAGCTTGTAGGCTACGCAATGAATACTGACGCAACTGACTTTGTCCTTCCGAATCCGGAGCGACAAGCCGAATGTGTTCACATGGCGCTCAAAAAAGCGGGCCTCGAAGCAAATCAAATCGACTTGGTCAGCACCCACGCGACAGGCACCAGCAGCGGTGACTCTCAGGAATGCAAAGCTTTGCGAACCGTGTTTGGTGAATGCACCAACCCACGGATCAACAACACGAAAAGCTACATTGGCCACGCCATGGGTGCAGCGGGATCGTTAGAATTAGCTGGCAACCTGCTATCCTTCCGCGATGGAGTCGTACACCCCACAATCAACGTCGATGAACTCGATCCTGATTGTGCGATTCCTGGACTGGTTTTGAACGAACCGGAAGAGGGCAAGAAAATTGATTACGTTCTGAACAATTCCTTCGGGATGCTGGGAATTAACTCAGTTGTCATCATTGGACGCGTTTAGACGTCGTCGCCGCTTTCTTCTGTTGAACGATGTCGACAGTTGAGCATTACACTAAATCACTTGAAAGCTTTTGAACCGACATCCTAGCCATCGGCCAACCTCAGCCAGTCTGATGTCGAATAATTTACCGGAGCCATTGAATCGATGACCCCTGCAGAAATTCGCGACGAAATTCTCGATATCCTCGAAGACATTTCCCCCGACGAGGAACTGGATAGCCTCGACGACGAGAAAGCATTCCGCGATCAACTGGAACTCGACAGCATGGATTTTCTGGATATCGTGATGGAACTGCGAAAGCGGCACCGTGTCCAAATTCCTGAAGAAGATTACGGTAACCTTGCGAGCATGCACTCGACGGTCACCTATCTTGAACCGAAGATGAAAGACATCGTCAAATCTTGAGAGGCTAAACGAATCTCACCCACTAGCCTTCATCCTCAGCGTTGAAAGCTTCTGTGTCCTGATGAGGACTGGTGCTATCAGCACCTTCCTGGCCTGCAAACCTGACCGTATCGACTTTGTCTGTTCCGCCTCTGCCCAGCGACTAGCTGGTCGCGGTATCTAATTCGTCATGAGGCAGCGGCACCGCTGTTGCTTCCGACTCTTTCGAACGAGTGACCGGAACCTGTTCAGCTTGGCATTTGCCGGTTTGTTGGTACGAGTGTTGCGTGAGGTAGAAACATCCACCTGTTTAGCACAAGAGACGGCACGTGTAGCAGCGGCCCGCCAACCCTCTTCAGATTCGAAATTGCGGAAACCCGCACCCCGAGATGGTCAGGTATTTCAACGCCGAACTTCGGTTGGAGCAGTCAAGGTGTCATCACAAGGATACAGGCCTGTCTTCAGTTTGATTTGATACATCAATGTATCTCGGCACCCCAAGCCGGCGGCGGACTCTTGTTTCCCACAAATACATTGCCCACTCGCGAGCCCGCGCTCGCTTAAGTCCATTGGCACGCTGTTAGCAATTTGACTTGGAGAACCCAGTTTGCGGGCATTTGTTAACCCGCGACTCAATCCCATTTCATCAAACGAGGCACACCCATTGTCCACACTCATCAAATGGATCGCAGCACCGATCATCGCGGTTAGCTTTCTGACGGTAACGGATACTCCAAAAGCGGAAGCACAAGGATTTTCTTTCGGAACAAGAGGCCTGAGTATACAGGTGGGGCAACGCTACCCTTCGTATTACACCCGTGCACCCAATTGTTACTACCCGAGCTACAACAGCTATCGCTACGACTACCGAAGCCCAATTCGCCGCAGCTACGGCTACCACAATCCATGGCCTACCGATATTTATCGCCACCGTAGCCACTACGGTTTGATCCCAGGCAACTTCAACTATCACGTCCGACCGCACTACCGCTACGGTCGGCACCACTAGGTACTCCGAACAAAGCGATCAGCGCGATAAAGACGCTTAGCCACGCCAAACCTCCCAAATTTGGCGTGGCTTTTTTGCTACGTCGTCCCTTTGAAATTACTCTGTAACATGAATTCCATTGAAATTCCCCGGTCACTCACGACAACTTCCTCACGTGTTGGATGGCATCTCATGAAAAACAAACAGCTCAAACTAATCTTCGTTCTTGCAATCCTCACCACCGTTGTGGCGACTTCCCCAACTTCATCGGCGGCCTCGCCGACTGGAAAATGGCGTGGATCGTGGAATAGTGGCGCCACGGGGCACAGTGGCCCTCTCAAAGCGCGAGTCCGTCAAGTGGACCACGACACCTATCGTGCGTTGTTTGTTGGGCGTTTTGCTGGCATTATTCCGTTCGCCTACCCTGCTCGCTTGGATCGAGTGTCTGGGACGGAGAACCAATACACTTCTAGCCAACGCCTACCACTTTTGGGCACCTACCGGATGAATGCGACCGTGACCAACAGTCATATCCGTGCAAAGTTCCAAGGTGGTCGCGACAGCGGCACCTTCAATCTGTCGCGGTAAACCGCCTTCCATCGCCTACCTCGCCGCAAGCATTCCGTTTGCGGCGTTAAATGCAGGTTCAGCGAATCCCCGTCACCTGGTGTTCAATTGCCAGCATCGTGTAGACAAACGCAGGCACCATGACCTGCCGAAATGTTCACAGAGTCACCGAACACCTCACCAGCGGTGCTCTTGCTCGGTGCTCTTGCTCGGTGCTCTGCTGCTGCCAGACAATCTCTTTTTAAAAACCTGTCAGTGGATCGCATGCTTCGCTGCTAAAAGCAGTCAGCGAAACCAGCATTGAAAATTCCCGTTTCAAAACAAAAAACTTCCACCCGGCATCATGGCTGCGTAGCCGTGTGCCCACGTGCCAGAGCAATGAAGCTTCACGACGCAGGAAGGGTCACCAGCACGAGTCAACCCCGTGCACCTTTCATCGTTTAGCGTTCTCTCAACGTTCACATCCGCGTGCGTAAAATTCCCGCATCCGTCTGGCCGGCTTCCCTGCGGGAACTGACCCAAGAACCGATATCAGCGGCGTCAATTTTCTTACTGTTTCGCTCTGCAAGGCACAGGCGCAGTCACCTATCCCTTCCCTGCTTTGCTAAACTAATGTACTTATGATTTGAACAGTGATTCCCTTCGCACGCCCCGATGATGTTTCGAGGACGGCCGCGATCGGTACACCTTGCAGTGAAACTTTTGATGTCGTCCAAACTGATCGATCCCACATTTCTATTCCGGTTTGAGGTTGCGATTCAGCAGACAGAGTGCACATGGACCAACCGTGGCTTGAAATTGCCCGCCGAGTGTCGCCTTCCCTCTTTCGGTGGTTTGGATGATCGTCCCGTGTTTGCCGATGTAAGGATGGGTTGGTGCAGCGAAGGCTTGGGCATTCATGTGACGGTCAATGGCAAAGGGCAACTGCCGTGGTGCCGTGAATCTCGACTTGATGACAGTGATGGATTCCATCTTTGGATCGACACTCGTTGTAGCCCCGGCATTCATCGGGCGACGCAATATTGCCATCGGTTTCTGTGGATGCCTGCTGGGGGAGGGTCCAAACGTGAAAAACCCGTGACTTCGCTGATTCCCATCAATCGGGCGCGAGCCAATCCCAAGTCGGTACCAGAGAACTCACTAAAGATCGCGGCCTTTCCGCGGCATGACGGGTACGAGCTTTCGGGTTTTGTTCCCCATTCGGCGATGACTGGCTTTGAACCCACCGAGCAACCTCGCATCGGACTTTACTACGCCGTGATCGATCGCGAACTAGGTTGGCAGACGTTTTCGCTCGGCCCAGAGTACCCGGTGATGGATGACCCTAGTCTGTGGGGTGAGGCAGTATTGGCCTCAGAATGACGGTAATGAACGCCTTTTTGTCAGTTTCTTGGGAATTCCAGCCCCTTCCCGAGTCCACGGCAGTTACGCCATGCCCTCGGATTTATAAACTTTCGGTAAGTTTCCGAACCCGAATGATCGATATAACCCTTAAAGTCTCTCACGTTTTCGTTTCACTGGCGTCTGGTAACGCCCCGGATTGCATACATGGCCTCCCTTAAGACTTCAAAAGACGTTCAGTCTGTTTCCGGCATTACAGTGCGACTGGCTGGCGACTCGGGTGACGGCATGCAACTGCTAGGCACTCAGTTAACCAATACAAGTGCATTGGCGGGCAACGATGTAGCGACTTTTCCCGACTTTCCGGCTGAAATCCGCGCTCCGCGTGGGACACGAGCTGGTGTCTCGGGATTCCAAGTGCAATTTGCCAGCGAAGAGATCTTCACTCCCGGTGATACCTTGGACGCTTTGGTGGTTATGAATCCGGCCGCCATGGTCACCAATCTGGATGACTTGCGTCACGGCGGCATCCTGATCGCAAACGAAGATGGCTTTAACGAGAAAGAATTCAAACTTGCGAAGGTGGATTCCAATCCGCTGGACGCCAACGTCCTTGAGGAGACCTACAGGATCATCAAGGTCCCGATGACCAAGTTGACCCGTGAAGCGGTATCCGAGTTTGGCCTGGGCACCAAAGTTGCCGATCGCTGTAAAAACTTCTTTGCCATGGGTCTTGTTTACTGGCTCTTTGGACGTTCACTCGATCCAACACTACGGTTCATTCAGGCCAAGTTCAGTAAGAAACCCGAAATCGCCGCCGCCAACGAGGCAGCACTTCGCGCCGGTTGGGCGTTCGGTGAAACAACCGAAGCGTTCGGCGAAAGCTACCAGGTAGAGGCAGCCGAACTGAAGCCGGGTATTTACCGCAACATCATGGGGAACCAGGCGTTGGCATGGGGCCTGATTGCAGCCTCCAAGGTCAGCAACAAAGACCTGTTTTATGGCACCTACCCAATCACCCCTGCGAGCGACATTCTTCACGAGCTCACCAAGTACAAACACTTTGGTGTTAAGACCTTTCAAGCCGAGGACGAGATTGCAGCGGTTTGCTCAACCATTGGCGCCGCCTTTGGCGGCTCGATGGCTGTCACTGCCAGTAGTGGCCCCGGGATTGCGTTGAAGGCTGAGGGGATGGGATTGGGAATGATTTTGGAACTTCCCATGATCATCATTAACGTCCAACGTGGTGGCCCGAGCACAGGACTACCAACCAAGACCGAGCAAAGTGACCTGCTACAGGGCATGTACGGTCGTAATGGAGAGGCACCACTGCCCATCCTGGCGCCGCGTTCACCTGCGGACTGTTTTGAGATTGCCGTCGAAGCTTGGCGACTGGCAGTGGAATGCATGGTTCCGGTCATGATTCTTTCCGATGGTTACATCGCCAACGGTAGCGAGCCTTGGAAAATCCCCACCATGTCGGGAATCGCACCTATCAGCATTACCCATCCCGAGGGAACTGACCAAAGCGAACCGTTCATGCCCTATTCACGTGACGAGCATTTGGCACGCCCATGGGCCATTCCTGGCACGCCAGGACTGATGCATCGCGTCGGTGGACTCGAAAAGGAAGACGGATCGGGTAACGTCAGCTACGACCCGGCCAACCACCAGCACATGACCAACATGCGTGCCGCCAAAGTTGCCAAGATTGCTGAACGCATCCCGAAGCAGGACATCAGTGGTCCAGCCACGGGAGACGTGCTTGTCGTGTCGTGGGGCGGCACCTACGGCGCATGCCATACTGCCGTCGGGCGGTGTCGCGAAGATGGGCACAGCGTCAGTCACGCCCACTTACGCTACCTGAATCCCATGCCCTCAAACCTCGGCGACCTGCTGCAGCAATTCAAAAAGGTCATCGTTGCCGAACTGAACTCGGGCCAGTTGCGTCTGCTGCTGCGAGCCGAGTACCTAGTTGACTGTATCGGAGTCAATAAAGTGCAAGGGAAGCCATTCACCGTCACCGAACTGGTCGCCGCAATCGAGCAAGAAAGTAATGCAGTCAAAGGCGATTCGCGGCTCAAAGCCTGTTAGGACCCACACAAAATTCAATTGACACCAAGAAGAACCTGCTGCTGCCGCATCAACGTATTTTTTCCACCCTTCCCACTGCGATTTGCAAATCTGAGCCATGTCCACGTTACCTGTATTGAAACCTGCTGACTTTGCATCCGATCAGGATGTTCGCTGGTGCCCTGGCTGCGGTGATTATTCGATTCTTGCGCAGATGAAAAAGATCCTGCCGGAGCTTGGATTTCCTCGGGAAAAAACTGTCTTCATCAGTGGCATTGGCTGCAGCAGTCGCTTCCCGTACTACATGAACACGTACGGCATGCACAGCATCCACGGCCGCGCTCCGGCCTTCGCCACTGGACTCAAAACGACGCGCCCAGAACTGATGGTTTGGGTCATCACGGGTGACGGAGACGCTTTATCGATCGGTGGCAACCACTTTATTCATGCCCTCCGCCGCAACCTCGATGTGAACATCGTCCTCTTCAACAACCGGATCTACGGACTCACGAAAGGGCAATACAGCCCAACGAGTGTTGAGGGCCAGATCACGAAGAGCACGCCCATGGGTTCAATCGATCACCCACTGAGCCCACTCTCTGTAGCACTCGCTGCCGAAGCCACGTTTGTCGCCCGAAGCATCGATGCACATGTTAAACATCTAGGCGAAACGCTGAAACGCGCTGCAGCACACAAGGGTGCATCGCTGGTAGAGGTTTACCAGAATTGCAACGTCTTCAACGACGGTGCCATGGCCTACGCACAGGAACGAAAGCAACGCGCCGATAATGTGATCGAGTTGGAACACGGAAAGCCGTTGGTATTTGCCAATGGAAGCAAAGGAATTCGTTTGGTCGGCACACACTTGGAAATCGTGAATACCTCGGATGTGCCTGCCGATGACCTTCTAATCCATGACGAGAAAGACCCCAATCCATCAATTCACATGATGATGGCGCGGATGTCGTATCCAGCCATGCCGGAACCGATTGGTGTCTTGCGTGCTGTGGAAGACGTTCCAACTTACGACGATCAAATCAATCATCAGGTAGCAACAGCCACCGCAAATAAAGGTGATGGTGACTTGGATGCCCTGTTCACCTCCGGTGACACTTGGACAGTCGACTGAACCTAGAACTGAACCGCAGTCAGTTCCAAAGTACCCAGCAGCTAGTACCCAGCAGCTAGTACCCAGCAGCTAGTACCCAGCAGCTAGTACCCGGCACGTAGCTCATAGCTAAAAGCACACAGCACATAGCCTTGCAAGGAAGCAATTTGCCATGACTATCCGAAGTGGAAACTTCTCTGACAAAACGCAGACACCGCATGGGGACGGATCAACGTCCCTCCATTCGTGAAAGATCAAACCCAGCAGGCTCACCAAGTGCCAGCCCGACCCAGGATCGATCGAACCCACCGACTTTTACTCAAGATAAACCGGCCTACCAAATGCAACCGTTGCTCAAGGGCCGGGAAGGTTACGACCTTTTTTCACCGTTGACTGTTCCCCGTTAAACGAGGTTCCTATGCCACGCGATAAAAGCTACTCCGACGCTACCAAAGCAATCGGTGATACACCGATGATTCAGATCAACCGCTTGGTATCCGGTGACGGTGCCGCGGTATTCGCAAAGTGCGAGTTTTTCCAACCACTCAACAGCGTCAAAGATCGCATTGGCGTGGCGATGATCGAAGCTGGTGAGCGTGATGGAAGTATCAACGCGGATACCCATGTCATCGAACCCACCAGCGGCAACACTGGGATTGCTTTAGCGTTTGTTTGTGCAGCCAAAGGCTATAAACTGACGCTGACAATGCCTGAGTCGATGTCCGTCGAACGAAGGGCTTTGCTTAGAGCAATGGGTGCCAATCTTGTCCTAACCCCAGCTGGAGAGGGGATGAAGGGGGCGATCAATCGCGCCGCTGAGCTGGTCGCCGCTACCGACAATGCCTACATGCCGCAGCAGTTTGAAAATCCAGCAAACCCCGCGATTCATGAATCAACCACCGGTCCCGAAATCTGGGCCGATAGTGGACAAGACATCGACGCGATCGTCGCTGGGGTGGGCACCGGGGGAACCATTACAGGAGTCACCCGCTTCCTCAAAAAACAGAATCCAAATTTCAAGGCCTTTGCCGTCGAACCCAAGCACTCACCCGTGATCAGCGGTGGTGACCCCGGAAAGCATCGCATCCAAGGCATCGGCGCTGGCTTCGTACCCAAGAACCTCGATACGTCCGTTATCGACGACGTGGTACAAGTGGACGACGAAGATGCGTTTGAGTGGGGACGGAAACTCGCAAAGGAAGAAGGCATTGTGGGCGGCATCAGCAGCGGTGCCAACATGTGGGCAGCAGCCCAGATTGCAGCTCGCCCAGAAATGAAAGGAAAAAAGATCGTCACCATCATGTGCAGCCTCGGTGAACGATACCTCAGCACGCCGCTGTTCGGTGATCTTGGACTCTAAGAGGATCTTGGACTCTAAGAGGATCTGGGACGCCGAAGCGACTCCGGACTCTTGGTCCCTAGACTCTGAACACGAGACTCTGAACACGAGACTCTGAACACGAGACTCTGAACACGAGACTCTGCCCCAGCCATGGCTGGACATGAGAACCCCTGCGAGAACTCTGTTCCGTCACTCGACGGAACAGAGTTTTTTTAGTTAGCCCGTCGAGCCTGCGAATTCCCATCCGCCCCAGACAAAACCAACAGTACGTCCGGGGCTACGCAGAGGCCTCCCAGCTCAGGCCGACACCCTCTGCTCACCACAAAGGCTTCGATAAAACGCGTTGCTTTGCTGCAGCTCAGCGTGATTGCCAGCATCAGACACTTTCCCTGCTTCAACCACAATCGTGCGGTCGGCCATCGCCAGCGAGCTAGGGCGATGCGTGATCATCACACCCGTACGATTGACAAGGAATTTTTTGAGTGCTTCATGAATCAACTGCTCGCTTTCCATATCAATCTGACTGGTAGCCTCATCGAGAATCAAGATATCAGGGTTTCTTAGAAACGCCCGAGCCAAGGCAATACGCTGCATTTGCCCGCCGGACAATCGCACTCCACCCGCTCCCAACAAAGTCTGGTATCCATCAGGGGTTTTGGTACGAATAAAATCGTCGGCAAACGCTAACTTGGCCGCGCGCACCACGGCATGAGAATCCGCACCGGGACTGCCATAGCGGATATTATTCTCAATGGTATCTTCGAATAAAGCTGTGCGTTGCGTCACCAAAGCAATCCTTCGGCGCACATCACGGGTCCGCATGTCACGAAGCGGAACGGCATCCAAAAGTACTTCCCCGGACTGTGGATCGTCAAACCTACAAAGCAGGCTGACTAAGGTACTTTTCCCACTACCGTTGGGACCGACCACAGCCACGGTTTCCCCGTGCTGTATCTCAAAGTCCATTCCCTGCAGCACCTTGGGCCCAGAAGAGTACTGATAACAAACGTCCTTGAATCTGATAGTTCGGTGCGGCCGAAGGACAGATTTCGGTTTCACTGGCTCCTGGACTCTAACGGTCTGATCGATGATGTCGTAGACACGCGTGGTGGCTGCAAGCCCTCTCTGCAATCCACTCCACACATCGGTCAATTTACGAGCAGGGTCAGAAGCACCAATCAGAAAGCCGAAGAACATCAGTACCTCCCCGACATTAAGCGGCTCTTGGCTCATGCGAACCCCGAGCAGATGGGTCTCTTGATTGACCACCAAATAGCCGCCCGCAAGAATTGCCATGCCGACAGTTACCATTCCCAGCATCTCACTGCTGCTGCGTGCCAGCATATTGTAAAAGGCGATCTTCATCGATTTACGATAAAAAGCATAGGTGCCACGCCTGAACTTGGCTCGCTCAAAAGCTTGAGTATTGAATGCCTTCACCACGCGTATGCCGGCAAATGCATCACTAAGCATTCCATAAAGCTGGCTCATTTCTTCCATTGCCCGCCGACTTGCTCTGCGAATGGCTCGGCTGAGATAAGACATCACTAACACAACAATTGGCGTGACGATCATCACGAGCAGCATCAAACGCCAGCAAATGAACATCGCTCCACCCAAGCAGACCATCATTTTCAGGGGTTCACGCACCATGCGTCCCAAGAGTACAGAAACACCTGCAGAAACGTGAGACACATCATTGGTCAAACGCGACGTTAACTCCGCCGATCCATTCTCCCCGAACGAATCAAGATCCAATGAGAGCGACTTGCGAAAGAATGCTGATCGCAGATCGAATGCGGTACGTTCGGCAACGTACTGTACCAACAAAAGATTGAGCATTAGCGCCAGAAGCTTCAGAGCAGTTCCTCCAACCAACAACGCAACAATCAACATCAGCGTCGCGTAGGGGCCATCCGGCGCATAACGATCGACCCAAGGCTTGACTTTGATAAACCATGCGTTCGATTCACTCACCAAGGCATGCCGAGCCTCCAACGTCTGCTGTTCGACCTGCAACGCAATTTTTTTGTCATCGCTCGCCAGCGGAATTGACTTGGTAATTTCCGTTAGCCGCTGATCGATGTCAGTCAAATCAACGCGAGATGCTTCGATTCGGGATGCGACATAGCTCGGAAGACTGTCACCCTTGAAAACCACTTCGACGAGCGGATAGAGAGTGCCAATGTTCGCTCCCCACAGTACTGCAATCACAAGTGAAGTGAATAGAATGCCAACGAGGGCAAAACGCCGTCGAGCGGCAATCCTTAGAACGCGACCGAAATTGTTCATTGTCAGTTCGTCATCCTTGACGAGTCATCGTGGCTGGTTGCGAAGCATCCTTGTAGAACACCGTGAACTCACCACGGTGAACCTGCTGGGCACCGGAAGTTTAACGTACAGAGCTACCAGCATCCAGCCGAATTTGGGAGCCAATTCACGTCCATCACTCTTGCCAGCGTGTGAGATCGCCCGCCGTGGATGCTTAGTTTCCGCTGCGAATCTCACCTTTTCTCGCGATTCAGCCAGTAGTCAGGCCAGATGATGTGGCGCGACTCGTACCGAGGCCACTTCCAATCCGGCCAAACAGCCCCCTCATTTTGCACGCTCTGAAAAATTGCTTGCATTTGCTTTTTGAGTCGGTCCAGGACAATGGGCTCAACATCGCTGCGATCCTCTGACTCGCTCACATCCGCTCCAAGATCATACAGCTCAAAGTCCTTCAAACGAGCGTTTTTGATAGCCTGCATTTCCAGCTGGGACAAGTCGGCGCCGGTGCTTGGACCTGGTTGGGTGATCGAAGCCAGCAGTTTCCACCTCCCATCACGAACCGCGACTTTCGCAAGCCCTTTGGCTCGATTGAACTGCCAATAAAGCGGTTTCTTCCTGCGTAACGGTTCATCGTTCAGCAGTGGCAGCAAACTGATGCCGTCCAACTCACGTTCAGTTGGTAAAGTAGCCTGACCGAGCTCGCAAAGCGTTGGAAGAAAATCGAGAGCACTTATCGGCACATCACTTTTTGAACCTGCTGCGATTCTGCCAGGCCATCGCACAATTCCTGGGACTCGGATCCCACCTTCATAGACGGTGCCTTTCTTATCCCGAAATGGACC
The DNA here is from genome assembly GCA_002689655.1 of Rhodopirellula sp. Lineage (GTDB taxonomy): Bacteria > Planctomycetota > Planctomycetia > Pirellulales > Pirellulaceae > Rubripirellula. The sequence continues at coordinate 15,610 of NZHC01000150.1, forward strand.
AGCCGAACCATGAGGATGCATGGCCGTGATGGCAGGTCCATTATCGCTCGTGAAGATGACAACGGTATCATCCTGCAGTCCGAGTTTTTTTACCGCGTCGAGCAGACGGCCAAAACCGGCATCCAATTGTGAGATATTGCCGTGATGAGCTGAATACGCTGGATCCTCGTGGGGATACAGTTGTTTATATTTACCAGCAGACGCAATCGGCTCGTGTGGTTCGTGAAAGCAAGCGAATAGAAAAAATGGCTTGTTGGAATCACGCTGTTTCCGAAGCCACTCAACAGCTTCTGCTGCTACAAGCTCTGCCGAATAGCCCTTCAACGTCCCTACTTCGTTGCCATTTCGCACAAAGTTTTCTGGATTTCGGTGATTTGGCAGAGCGTTGTTCTGAGTCGCAAACCAGTGATCAAATCCATGGTCGTTGGGTTGTGGTTGGCCCGGCAAGTTAAAGTTTCCGTTCAGATGCCATTTTCCCACATGACAGGTTTCATAACCTGAATCTCGCAGCAGGGTCGCAATGGTCACTTCAGTTCGCTTCACGTGCATGGGTGAAAACATCGGAATCCAATTGTAGATTCCGAGTCGGAATGGTGTCCGACCAGTCATCAGCCCGGCTCGCGATGGCGAACAATTGGGATGAGCCGCGTAACAACTCGTCAACCTCATGCCCTCTGTGGCGAAGTGATCGATACGTGGCGATTGAATCCCCTCATTCCCATAACAGCCCAGATCACCAAAACCCAAGTCGTCTGCAAGCACCACAATCAAATTAGGCCGTACAGCGTTTGCGGCAGTCATTGGAAGTAGAACCATGAATATCCCAACAGCAAATCGCATCAGAACACTCCCAAATCGGAAAGGCAAAACTTCAAGGAATCAAGTTCAGACCCCAACACCCACATCGGTGCGCAAGTTGTCAACAAAACCGCAGTATGACAAATAACATCGCAGTATGACAAATAACATCGCAGTATGACAAACACTGATCAGCTCGACGTTCGACCGCGCCAGGCAACCTGGCGACCGGCAAGATGACTCAGCAACGCAATCCATTGCAAGAGAACAAACAACAGCGTCGCTGGTGCATGACACAAGACTCCCAACCATGACTGAGACAATCGCAGGGCAGCAAAGACGCGAGGAAAATGCCCTACAAGCACAGCGACACCAGCAACAAACGCTGCAACGGTATCGCCCAAAGCCAAACTCGATGCCACCAAAGCAACCGGAAGCACACTCCCACCGATCAGCAAAACCGTGAACGGAAAAAGCAACTTGAGCGATGCCAGCCCTTCCGTGGCATTTTTCAACACCCCCCGAATCACCTCATGTGCAGAGTGATACATACGACATTCAGCCAATTCCTGGCCATCGTAGACATCGGTCATGAGCCCGGCTTCACGATAGGCACGTGGCAGTTTGACCCCATCATGCCTTGAACCACGAATCGCTGCGTGTGTTCCGGCTTTTTGATAGGCGTTCTGCTTTGTCACAAACAATTGACCGCATCCCGCAGCGAGCGCCGGCCTGAGATCCGTCCGCATCCTATGCAGCGGACAATAACCGAGTAGCACATAATGCATCAACGGAATGATCCACTTCTCAAGAAGAGTTTCTGTTTCCTGAAGGGGAAACACACTCAACAAGCCAACGCCAAGTGATTCGTAGCAGGCTACCAATCGCCGCAAAGCATCGGCTTTAAGTCTCACGTCGGCATCAAGAAAAACGAGCGTCTCGTATTCTGCTGCTTCCGATAACTGCTTGCACCCAAACTGCTTGCCGTTCCATCCCTCAGGCAAGTCCTCACCCTTGAGATAGCGAACTCTGGAGTCTGCTACTGCGATTCGCTGCACGATCTCAGCAGTCCTGTCGGTCGACTGATCATCTAAGACCAGGACTTCCACATCCACACCCTGACTACACAACGCAGCATTTACACTCGCCGCAATGCCATCTTGTTCGTCGCGAGCCGGGATGAGCACTGACACACCGCCATAATCGACCGTGTCCTTCCGGTCGTAACTACAATCCTTGTCCCGACCGTTCTCAGTCCCCGATGCAACAGGAAACAGAAAGGCAGGTAAATTCTTCGCAAACATGACCGCCGGCAGACAGGCAATGGCCAATGACATGATCGCAAGACTGAGCATCATTGAAATTGCTCTCCATGTTTATTCCGGAACTTTTTTCCAGAAAGAACGGAACGTACTCGTCGGAATGAGTCATAAAAAATCCCTGCCCCCGCTTTGCCCAGCAACAGATCATCGAAAGGATCTGAGCTACGTGCAATCGCCAGCCGGGACAATTTGTTCTGAGTCAGCCTTAAGTTACCCGACAGCAACTCCTGCCACTCAGCCTTCGAGCAAACTGCGAGATCGGCGATCTGCACCGGCTGCCCAAACATGGCAAGACACACGGGAAGTCGCTCATCCCAAAACAGATACTCCAAGGCCAGTGGAACGACGCTGCCACGCTTCAGCTTGTTACACATGTGCGATAAGCCAGGCATCAATCCTGCATCATGATCACGTGCGTCAGAAAACCGTCCCTCGGGCGTGATCCAAATCGCACTCGGCCCTGCATCAAGAATTGCAGTGGTCTGTTTCAGAAATGCAGCAGCTCCACTCGTTGTGTTCATCTGCACGCCATAGAAACCCAGTTTCCCGAATACCGAATACTGCTCCAAAGCTTCCGCATCAATGGGTGCATAAAACTGACGGCTAGGAAACAGACTCCGGTTCAAGAAATGAGCAATCAATGGATCCCACCAAGAAGGATGGTTTCCATAAATCAGTAGTGGGTCATCAGCCTCAAAATCGAGCGATTCGCGGCATCCACTTTCCACAGCCACCGCATGAAAGTGCCGTTTGAGAAACGGTCGCAAAAAGCGATGGAATCCATTCTGAAACCACGTTGGGACCACTGGGACCGTTACTTCAGACATGTCGTATGAACGGAACTCCGAATTTGAAACACTGACAGGACACCGCAGTCCTTGCAGTCCTGCCATGGCAGGACTGCTTACCACTACCCCTAGTGTCGCTGCTGAAACGCCTGCCTACAACAGCCCATCAGTTTTCAACAGACCCAACATTTTTTCAACGATCGCCGGGTGGGCATCGGCAATGTCGTTCTTCTCACCGATGTCGACACGCAAATCATAAAGTCGCCAATCATCGCCATCCTTGTCTGTAATGTTTTTCCGTTGCGCATCTGCCGCTTTCCCTCTTTTTTTCGGAGTGCGATAGTTGACCAACTTCCAGTTCCCCATCCTCATCCCAACCGATGTGGAACCTTCCTGGCTTGCCCAGTAAAGATACTCGTGCTTACGCTGCTCAGAGTCGGATCCCTTCAATGTCGGGAAGTAGGAAATTCCATCGCATCCTCGCTCGGCATCAACTGCTAACGAAGTCGGCTTTGGCAATTGAGCGATTTCGCAAGCGGTTGGCATGAAATCCCAAAACGCCGAGGGGTGGGCAGTGACAGACCCAGCCTTGATTTTCCCCGGCCAACGCACAACTAAGGGAACGCGAATACCCCCATCATGCATTGAACGTTTGTATCCAGTCAGCTGACCATTGGAATCAAAAAACTCGTGTAGGTGGCCGCCCTCCTGATGTGGCCCATTGTCGGAAGTGAAGAACACCGCCGTCTCGTCATCTATTCCCAACTCTTCCAGCAGGGTCAAGATTCTTCCTACATCCCCATCCATCCGCGTGACCATCGCAGCAAACCCCTTTTCTGGATTGGGCCAGTCTCGCGTGGCGTATTGACCATACTCTGGAACCTCCATTCCATCACCATGAACACGCCCAGCCTCGTTGTTGGCATGTGGAATCGTCCAATGGACGTGCAACAGAAATGGGTTCTCGTGATTGTCTTTGATGAACCGTAATGCGGCATCGGTCATTTTGTCGTGCGAATAAGTCGTCTTCACCGACGACACACGTCCACGACCGTTGGGGAAGTCACCTAGCACGTTTCCAGGCATTGCTACCTGCTTACGATTCTCCCACAAAAACGGTGGATAAAAATTATGAGCGTTACTCTGATTCAAGTACCCAAACCAGTAATCGAAACCGTTGTTATTTGGATGACCGGGATTATTGATCTCGCTAGGTACATCCACATTACCCAGTGCCCATTTGCCGACACCACCGGTAACGTAACCAGCCTGCTTGAGTCGCTGGGCAACTGTTTTCTCCATGCCGGTCAATGATCGAGAACGATTACCCGTCAAACCAGTGTGTCCGACATGCTGACCTGTCCAAAGCACCAGTCGCGAGGGTCGACAGACCGTGTGTCCCGCATAGTGATCAGTGAAACGTATTCCTTCTGCCGCCATCTTATCCAAATTCGGTGTCTGCACCACTTTCTGTCCGTAGCAACCCAAATCACCATACCCCAGATCATCAGTCATGATGTAAATGATGTTTGGACGACGCTCTGCGTCAGCGGCGGTAGCAGTTGTTTTCACTACCGACAACAACATCAATGTCAGACAGAGGACAGCAAGTTTTCTGCATTGGCATCGTAATGGGTAAACCTTCGGTTCATATATCTGATTGCAATTCATCGCGTCTTTGTTTTCCTTGTTTCGCATGAGGCACTCACAATTCCACCATAGTCTAGGGAGTTATCCTGATCATAATCGATCTTGAAGCGTCGGCGTGCTTCACACCGGCAGCGAAAAGAAGTCTGTCGCACCCCGAGCCCACCGCTGAAGGCTCGTGCCCAGATTCAACACCCCCCGCCGGGAGCACGAAGTTCTGGGCTGGAAAAAGAAGCAAAGAGGAAAGTAACTTTCTTTCGGCAGTCACGGACGGTGCGTCGAGGAGCTCAGCCCATCTTCATCTTTGGGTGTGATGGGTGCCACAGAACAGTCCCGAGCACCTTGGGGGGCAACCGCATCTGATCCACTTCTGGATCACAGACAGGACGCACCACCGTCGCTTCGCCCAAAGCTAAGTCAATTCGCTGCCCCTCAGTACTCAGCAGAACTGGTTCAGCGAATCCTGTGCGTGGTCGTCGAATCACGCGTGCCATTTCGCCCGAAGCCAATTCGACAGTACTGCCGAGGGGATAGAGGCTTTCCATGTGTAGAAACGCTTTGATGACGAGCGGGTCGAACAATCCACGCCCAGCCTGATGCAGCAGTAACCCGAGGGCATCGTGGGGAATGATCCCGCGCCGCTCATTGGTTGGAAAGATCAACTGAAGATAGGAATCAACCACATTCAAGATTCGTGCGTAATGGTGGATGCGATGGGATTTCACACCGCGCGGATAACCACTTCCATCGAATTGCTCATGAACCTGTTCCATGGCAATCTGAATCCCCTCAGAAACTTGTGGAACTTCAGCGACACACGAGACTGAAACGATTGGATGTTTGCGGTATTCCCATAATTCTGGCTCGTTCATCAGTTCGACGGGTTTATTCGCAGCGTCCCCCATCAGATTGAAGCCGATGTCATGCAGTAATGCGGTCAGACCTAACTCGAGTGTTTGCTGCCCAGTGAGCCCCATCTGGGTAGCAACCGCCATGCCAAGCACCGCCATACGAACCGCTCGATCGTCGACATCGCAAGCAGCTGCAGCAGCACCCACAACACCCACCGTCTGGTCATGATCTTCAACCAAGAATTGTGCATAGCTGTTCGTGGTCTCGACAAACCCTTCGGTCGCCAACACAACATTGTCGCTAAGTTCTTCCCGCATTACCTCAAAGTGGGCCTTGGCGAGCAGCATTCCCTGCTCAAGCTCAATGGTCCGTTCGGTACTCAAAGGCTCTTCAAAACGCTCAACCAGCAGATCCTTAACCGGGGTCGACTTCGCAATCCGTTCTTTACGCTCATGCTCAAGCATCAGACCAACCGGCGATGCATCCTCGACACAAATCGTCTCGACATCGCGGGAATCGATTCTCAACTCTGCGACTTCGCGATCGCGTAGATTCTTGATAACATCGGGAGTGATGCTCGCGTTCGCGCCCAAAAGCAGCAAGCCCCGACGATCCTCAACCGGGTGCTTGCAAACAGTGCCAACACACAGTTCTTCGAGATTTATTCCTACGATACCCTGAGACATGTGCCCCACACGCAAAGACGAGTACAACCAACCGGCCGGCTAGCTTTCACGAAAACATAGAACGCAACTTGTGCATTTACAAATGTTCATCTGACATCACTCCGCCCTTGCATGAGCAGAAGTTTGCGGTACCAGTCCTATGATAACGGTTGATCTAATTATTCGGAAAACCTCCCGCCCCTCTGGTCCGACCTTGCCTCCCATCCGCACCTACAGCCAACTAACCCGTTTCCATACAATCGGTGGAGCTGTTTTGCTGCGACACCTTTCGCTACTCCACTGACTCGCACAAGGATCAACCCATGAGCCACGCCGATGTTGTCATAGTTGGGGGTGGCATCGTGGGACTCGCGAGTGCACTGAAACTACAGACGCGCTATCCGGACCTGCGACTCACCATAATCGAAGCTGAGTCGTCCGTTGGGCAGCACCAATCGGGGCACAACTCTGGCGTGCTGCACTCGGGTATCTACTACAAACCCGGATCAAAAAAAGCGATTTGCTGTCGAACAGGGAAACTGGAGATGGAGGAGTTCTGTGTCGAAAATGCCATCGCTTGGGACCGATGCGGCAAAGTGGTCGTCGCGACAAACGAGTCGGAACTCTCTCGACTGGACAACATTGCGGAGCGAGCGAAACTCAACGGGGTTCAATGCGAGCGAATCAATAGCGACCAACTGAGAGAACTGGAACCCGCCGCCGCCGGTATCTCAGCTTTGCACGTTCCTGAAACGGGCATCGTCAATTACCGAGCGGTATGCCGGAAGCTAGCTCAAATCCTGATTTCGGGTGGCGCAAGTATCAAACTCGATTTTAAATTATCCGGTCTACAGGAAATCCCAGGTGGGTTGGAACTCAAAGGCAACGCTGGACAGAAAATCTCTTGCGGTAAAATGATCAATTGCGGAGGCCTGCAATCGGACCGTATTTGCAAAATGTCCGGAATCAACACGGCCCTGAAAGTCGTTCCGTTCCGAGGCGAATATTACGAACTGGCCCCAAGCAGCGAATCACTTTGCAGAAACTTGATCTACCCTGTTCCCGATCCTTCGTTTCCATTCCTCGGAGTTCACTTCACTCGTATGATCGACGGTGGGGTCGAGTGTGGCCCCAACGCCGTGTTAGCCTTGGCACGTGATGGATACCGCTGGCGAGACGTCAGCCTGAATGACCTAACCGACACCCTCGCGTTCAAAGGCTTTCGGAAACTCGCCGCACGACACTGGCGGATGGGACTGGGTGAAATGCACCGTTCGGTGAGCAAGCAGGCATTCGTAAGTGCATTGCAGAAGCTCATACCCAGCATCAGGTCCAGTGATTTAGTGACCGGCCGGGCAGGTGTGAGAGCACAGGCCGTCACACCGACCGGTGAACTGGTGGACGATTTCCTGTTCGAAGTGAGCGAACACTCCATCCATGTGCTCAATGCTCCATCACCTGCTGCAACGGCGGCTCTGGCCATCGCCACTCACATTGTGGACAGATTCTCGGACCAATTCGCTTAATCAAGCGAGCGCCCCACGGTCGCTCACAAGAGGGTTCCCCATCCTTCCGAGGAAAAAAGAATCAGTAACAGTCGCCCTCCGGAGCAAACTGCAATGGGTTGCTTGAATCAACCCATTCCAACACTCAAAACGCGGGCAAATACAAAAGCACGAACAACAGCCACCACTGCCCCCGGCGCACGACATCAACCGATGTGCAAGGCTGCTCTGGCAAGCTGCATCCAACTGGACCCCACCTGATCAACCTGCATGTTGTATCCCTTGGTGGGAATATATGCCCGTTGCCGATCAACAATGCGAATCGCAATCGAACTGGTACTGACCAGCCGCTCCATCTGTCGTCGATTGGTATAATGCAGAATGATGAATCGATTATCCGAAGTAATGGCAGAAATCTGCCATGCTGCTGCGTCGAGTCTTAGCTCGGCAAGTTCCAGCATCCGACTAACGGCCGCCGGCAAGGGTCCAAAACGGTCTCGCAACTCCGCGCGAATATCCTGAATCTGCGACGCATCATCAATTTTGGCCATCCGACGATAGAGGTCAATTTTGTGTCTCAGATCTGGCGCATAGTCTTCTGGCAGATAAGCTTCCACTGGGAGATCAATATCCACATCAGCCGACAATTTTGGCGCCAGATTCTGCACTTGCCTAACAGCGTCCTCCAACAACTGGCAATACATTTCATACCCGACGGCAGCAATATGTCCACTCTGCTGACTACCCAGCAGGTTACCGGCACCTCGAATCTCCAGATCTCGCATGGAGATAGCAAATCCGGATCCCATCTGACTGAATTCTTCGATCGCCCGCAATCGCTTCGTCGCTTCAGGTGACAGATGTTTGTGCTGAGCTACCATCAGGTAGCAGTGTGCCTGATGCTTATAACGCCCAACACGCCCTCTTAATTGGTGCAGATCACTGAGACCGTAATGGTCTGCGTCATCAATGAAGATCGTGTTTGCGTTGGGTATATCCAAACCACTTTCAACAATCGTGGTGGCAAGCAGCAAGTCAAAACGATGTTCGATAAAGTCAACCATGACCTTCTCGAGTTCACCTTCTCCCATCTGCCCGTGTCCTATTTCGATTCGCAACTCGGGAACGATTCTCTTCAATCGGTCTGCAACGGCGTGCATGTCGCCAATTCGGTTGTGAACAAAGAAGATCTGCCCCCCCCGATTCAACTCCCTGATCGTCGCGCGACGAATCAATTTATCATCCCACCGAACGACATTGGTTTCGACCGCCCGCCGCTCTGCAGGCGGAGTCTCAAGATTGCTGATATCACGAACACCTACTAGCGCCATATGCAGCGTTCGAGGGATAGGTGTCGCTGATAACGTCATCACATCCACATTACTGTGCAGTGTTTTGAGTCGTTCCTTGACGGCAACACCGAATCGTTGCTCTTCGTCAACAACGACAAGCCCGAGTCGGCTGAAACTGACATCCTTGCTGGCGACTCGATGAGTTCCAACAACGATATCAACATCACCTCGTCGAATATCCTTCACTGTTTCTCGTTGTTCGGCGGCCGTACAAAATCGGCTCAGCTTTCTGATTTCGACAGGAAACTCGGCCATCCGATTTTTGAAGTTGTTGTAATGCTGTTCTGCCAACACCGTTGTGGGAACGAGCACAGCCACCTGATAGCCACTCACCACCGCTTTGAACGCGGCCCGCATGGCAACTTCAGTTTTCCCGAATCCAACATCGCCACAGATCAGCCGATCCATTGGTTTACCGGACTCCATATCGTCCTTACTGGTGGCAATAGCTGTGACCTGATCGGGAGTTTCCACATAGGGAAAACTGGCATCGAATTGTCGTTGCCACGCGTTATCGGCGTCAAACACCAGACCACGTCGGGCAGTCCTCTCCGCTTGCATTTCCAATAGTTCAACCGCCATGTCAGTGACCGCTGATTCTGCCGCTTTCTTCTGACGTGTCCATGATTGGCTACCGATTTTTGCGAGACGCGGAGTAGTCTTTGTGCCTCCAACATAACGCTGCAGCAAACCAATTCGCGAGGCAGGCACATAGATTTTAGTTCCACCATCGAACTCAATCGTTAGGTGCTCGAGATGCTGACCATGTTTTTCAATGTGTTTTAGTCCGCGATAGAGTCCAATCCCATGTGACAGATGCACGACTAGATCCCCCGGATCCAACTGCATCAGGCTACTGATTGGCTTTCCACGAGCACGGGATCGCCCACGCCGGACCGGACTGCGATGAAACAGCTCGGCACCAGTCAGGACAAGCACTTTCGCGTCTGCCAATCGAAATCCACCGCTCAACTCAGCAACGACAAGATGAAGACGCCCTTGCCGTGCAGCATCCGTATCGTGCAGCAGCTCCGTCAAACGTTCACCATCGGCCGGTGTATCACCCACCAACATGATGTCGTCAGCTTTAGCGACAGTATCCAATCGTGACCGTGTCTCCTCAAGAGACAAAGCAAAGCCATCTGCTGTTGTCGAATGTAAATCGACAACTTCAGCCGGCGAGCCTTCAGCCAGGGTGGTACCCGAGACGATGCGATAAGCAGCGAGTGAATCGAGCAATGACTCAAAAGATATCAAATTGGCTTCATCACCACTGCGTTTTATCAAGGCATCGGCTGTTCGCTCGCATGCCTGTGGATCGATAACAACTACCAAAGTGTCGGGGGGCAGATATTCCGCAATCGAACCGAGATCCTGACACGAGCTGATGGCGAGAGACGCGTCGCCGCCGTCCACATCAATGGGTTCGTGCCCAAGATCTTGCAACCTATTATCTTGCGGCCCGCTTTCGAGAAACGGATCATCAGTTTGGTAACGCTGATCAATTTCAATTCCAACAGCTGCAATTTCGATCTGCTCAAGTGACTCGATACTTCTTTGGCTGCCGGGGTCGAAGCGTCTGATCGACTCGATTTCATCACCGAACCACTCGATACGAATGGGCTGCGGTTGATCAGCAGAGTAGACATCAAGGAGTCCACCGCGTGCTGCAAATTCGCCGGGCAGTTGCACAGCGGTGGTTGCAGAAAACCCTGACTCAGCGAGCCAGCGACGGATTACTTCGGGCTCAACCTCATCACCGACAGCGATCCGCCGCGTCGAGGATTCAAGCTTCTCTGGCGTAGGCACAAGTTGCATTGCACCGCCAATGTAGGCAGTGACCAACAACGGGTCAGCGGAGTCGGCATCCTGAGCCACTAAACGCTGCAGAACCTGAAGCCGATCGGCATAATCATCATCACGAATGGACGAAGCGGAGGCTTCGCTCGCCGAAAGGGGCAACGAGACCGCATCCGGAACCCCAAAGGCCGCCGCATCTCCTGCGACGACATCCGCGTCGGCAGCCTCAGGAAGCAGCATCAGTATGCTGGACGCATGACGTGCAAGGGCCGCAGCAAACACTCCACGAAGGCTGCCCCATACCCCCGAAAACGCTAGTTTCTGGACAGGGGCATGTTGCGTCAAGCGCACGCCTAGCCCGGCGTTCTCGTCCAGAAGACGAGGCACGTCAACGAGCTTTCTCACGTTTGTCTTGCCGTTACTTGCCAAGGGTCAACTGACCGTTTTGGGGTGGGTCATTAAGAACGTAACCGGTAAACGGGGCCATGGGAACACCCGCGAGCCTCCTGCACAACAGGTCTACAATCGCTAGGTCTACCATCGCTTCATCCTTGCAGCCTGCAAACCTTTTACGTCGCCAACCCTCTTCATGACCGAGAAACAAACGCCTGCGCATGCTTGCGTCTGGTTGTGAGAGGCGAAACCGCCACTTAAAATCACGCCGAAGTAGAGTTCCCCCACCGCCCATCGTTTGGATCAGGAAAGCAGATGACCATAGGAATCGGAATCGTCGGCTGTGGCATGATTGCCAACTTTCATGCCAAAGCCATTGCAGATACGGAAGGTGCTGAATTAGTGGCCTGCGTGGATCGCAACCCCGACCTGGCATCCGCTTTCGGAGAAAAGCAGGGCTGCCGACCCTACTCTTCGCTTGAGGCCATGCTCGCAGACCCAGCGGTGAAAGCAGTTTCGATCTGCACTCCAAGCGGCGTGCATCTGGATCCTGCTGTCGCAGCGGCTGAGGCCGGAAAGCACGTGATCGTGGAAAAGCCATTGGAGATCACCACCGAACGGTGTGACAAAATCATCGAAGCGTGCGAAAAAGCCGGCGTCCGTTTAACAGTGACCTTCCAAAGTCGGTTCCACGAATCCAGCAAACTAATGAAAAAAGCCGTCGAAGCCGGTCGCTTCGGCAAGATCACCATGGGTGATGCTTATGTGAAGTGGTATCGAAGTCAGGAATATTACGACAGTGGCGCGTGGCGCGGTACTTGGGCGTTGGACGGCGGCGGTGCATTGATGAATCAAGCGATTCATTCGGTCGATCTGCTCGTTTGGCTGATGGGCCCCGTCGAGGAAATCAGCGCCATGATGGCGACAATGACCCATGAACGTATTGAGGTTGAGGATGTGGCAGTTGCCAATTTGAAATTTGCATCAGGTGCCTTGGGGGTCATTGAGGCGACAACCACCTCCTACCCTGGAGCTTTGAAACGAGTTGAGATTAGCGGCGACAAGGGCTCAGCGGTGCTGGAAGAAGAAGACATCAAGGACTGGCAATTCGCCGAGGAAACCGCCGAAGACGATACAATTCGCACAGAGATGGCGGATCAAACGGACAGTGGTGGCGGAGCAGCTGACCCGTCCGCGATCAGCCACCACGGACACACGATGGTCTTCGAAGAATTCATCTCATCAATCATTGAAGACCGTCCTTCGCGGATCGACGGCCATGAAGGACGCCGCAGCGTCGAGGTGATCGAGGCGATTTACGAAAGCGCCAAATCCGGGCAACGAATCAAATTGAGTTGAGTCGCCTCCGTTTTTCCTGTCAAACTGCTCGAGGTTAATGCATGATGCCAACGATGGGTTGAGAGATATCAGGATGCTGGTTTGCCAACGCATCCCCGACGACTTGGGATCTGCCGCCTAGTTGACTAGCTGCTTCTCTAAATCGGGCAGCAAAAAGCAGATGACTTCTCGATCGTTCCGCACCAGCAGGTGCCGCCCAGCGAGGGTCGGCACGTTCCAGGTCTTAGCATTCAAGGCGGGCAGACGTAAAAGTTCCCGATAAGCATCGGGGTCCGCCGCAACAAGAACAACTTCTCCCGCTTCGGCTTGCCCAATGATCACATCGCCCGCTACCAGAATCTGCCCCTGCCCAAGCCGTGTGCGTCGCGGTTGAATCCAAAACCGCTCACCTTCTGAAACACCAACAGCTTCAAGAGAACCATTGCTTATCGCAAAGGCAGTGTCCCCAACAACCGCGGCGTGCGTGAACTTGGTCTTCAGCACCCGACTGGACTTCCACAGTTCGTTTGCATCCCACTGACCTTCGGATTTGGTGACTTCATAGAGCCCACTACCACCGCCATATCCCTTCCCAATCAAAAATCGGTTCTCCCCTGCTGGAACCACCATCGCACAATTCGCCCCCCCATTGGACTGCCCGGGCCAAGCAGCTTCCCAAAGCACTCTGCCGTCATCTACCTCATGCCCAGTGATCGAGCGTTCATTGACCGAAACGATCTGTCGCTTGCCACCAAGATTCAGCAATGCCGGTGAGGCGTAGCTAATTTGATCCTCTCCCGCCGTCCAAAGAACTTCACCTGACCCAGCATTGAGTGCAATCAAACTGCGTCCAGTTTCGCTGTTCGCAGCAGGCCCCCCAAAGGGAATGACACAAATGGTTCCATCGATGATCAGCGGCGATGCCGCACGCCCCCAACTGATCATCTCCTCTGATTCCACTTGCTCCCAACCGGCAAGTGCCAGCAGGTCAACGCTCCAGACAACCTGACCTGAGTCCAGCTCGACACACCACACCATCCCGGTCGCCCCTTGAGCGAAAACGCGATTGCCCACAATTGTCGGCGTACTGCGAGGCCCAACGCCACCCATCAAATGCTGATGAAGGGCTTCGTGGGTCACCATCCACACAAGCTCGCCATCCGCTAATCGGTAACAAGCCAAACATTCCTGATCACCACGCTGCTCAAGCGTCACAGCCCTGTCTCCTGAAACGGCGAACGCTGACCACCCGGCCCCCAAGCCCTGACGCCACAGCGTCTGCACCTCATTGACCGAAGCAGGAACCTCAAAGTCGCGTGTTGAGATAACACCAGTGCGATCACCACCAAGAAATCCATAGGAAGGAGCATCCGCAGTCTGGGAGCCCGCCATGAAAACGCGACCCGCTCCATCAACGGCTTCAACGCCCAACTGTCCTTTGCTTGAATCTTCCACCGTACGCATCGCCGGTGGAGGACTACCAAAGCGATAGGCATACTGAGGCACCAATTCACCGCTAAAGCCCTCAAACCGGAACAGCGTGACAGCAACCACGATCCCGAACACGCTTGCCAAGGGCACTACTAAACCATTCCACCTCATACGAGCGAGACAGTGCAATTGAAACAGGATGTAACACCCTAAGACGAAACAGACCAGCACCGTTCCCATGTTCGAAAACTGGTGATCAGTCGCCGTGGCATTCCACTGCAGATACCCCGCCCCTAACACTGCAAAGCAAGCAGCAATGATTGCTCGCCGTCCCCGATTGCGTGGTCGTTTGACTGGGCTCCCGGATCCCTCCTGGGCATCCCCAAGCTCCGACTGCACCTGTTGATCAGATGGCTGGCGGACTGCTTGGTCCCCTGCCTTCTGGGCTTCAGCCCCTGAAGCATGCACTGATGCATCCTGAGCCAGCTCACTCGCTTCCGACGCAGCATGATCGCTACTCGCCTCTGATGAATCTGATGCTGCCATCAAACGTCTACCATTTCGTTCTCTGATTTTTCATTCATACGTTTCCTCAGGTCACGGCACGCATCACTGGGACTACTGCACAAGGAACAACTGACGCTACCGTCCTCATTCTTAGTCCCATTAACCCCACCACACGACCCGCTGATCGACCGCTGCCCAAACAACACACCAACTGACATTGCAAACAGCAACAAGGCAAACGCCACGGCAGTCACCACGAACATGGTAAACCGTCCATTGCCCTGTTCCTCGGGAACTCCTGACTCAGCAGAAGTCTCTTCAGCGGTGATGTACTGATTCAAAGATCCATTCGCTGCGAGTTGATAGCCGGAAGCCTCCGATTGATCCCGTGCAACCAGAAGCACATCCAAGCCTTCCGCCTTCGCGGCTTGCAGAGCTTTTTCGGGTCCAAGCACATTCAACGCAGTTGCCCATGCATCGGCAGCCATGCAAAAATCGGTAACGACCGTCACCGATGCAAGGGAATGCTCGATCGGCATCCCCGAGCGTGGATCGATCGTGTGCGAATAACGCGTCCCATCAACTTCGAAGTAGTTGCGGTAGTCACCTGAAGTTGCCATCGACCGATCGTTACCACCTCCCACATTCAATGAGTGTGCAATGAGGACTGAATCAGTCGCAGCATCCGGCATTTGTATCCCGACTTTCCACCACTGACCGGCTTTATTGCCACTGACGGAAACTTCACCACCTATTTCAACAAAGAGATCCTCGGCATCCTGGTCATTCAGTAACGCAACGACCCGATCGACCGCGTAACCCTTCGCAACTGCAGACAAGTCAAGTTTCAGACCAGCTACCGATTTCCTTAGCGCAGGTGGATCAACCCTCACCGACAGTTTGCGAAAACCGACCGACTCGCGTAGCCTCTTGATCACCTCGCCGTCGGGCACTGCCCGCTCCGCTCGGTCAGGACCGAAATTCCACGCATTCACGAGCGGCCCCACCGTCACATCGAAGGCTCCTCCTGTTTTCTCCGCAACCAACTGAGAGAAAGCCACCACAGACGCCAACTCGTCGCTCACCGGAAACCATTCTGTCGAGTTGGAACGATTGAAGCGACTGATCTCGGAATTCTCGAGATAGGTCGACATCTGATCATTCACCCTCCTCAAAAGCTGATCAACCAGAAATGCGGGATCCTCCGCGAATTCAGGAGGGTCAAAGATTTTTACTGTGAACGTGGTCCCCATCGTCCGACCACTCACCTCAAGCATCTGGGGCGATGACTGTCCAAAGCAATGCCTCGTCAAACTGGGACATGCAACGATCATGCATGCGACCGCGATCAAATTCCCAACAAGTCGGCTATTCATGAAATACCCCAGACAATGACGTCGGACGCGGCGTAGGAATGTCAGGCTTTCAGTATACGCCCGAGCAACGCAACCGCAATCAGATCAATCCGCTCACATCGTCCACCCTTCAGCCATACCGCTATACTTGAGCTGAAACCGACAGCAACTGGCATCCCCAAAATAGCAAACCATCGAACTGCCAACTCCGGAAGACTCCCCGCTGCACTTGGCACCAATTGGGAAAATCGATTCGCCCAATCAGCGTTCAAGACTGGCCGAACTATCAACCGCCGAAATCATCATAAGCGATGTTCTCTGGCTCAACACCAAGATCATCCAGCATTTTGAATACCGCCGCATTCATCATGGGAGGCCCGCAGATGTAGTACTCGTTATCTTCCGGAGCAGGGTGCTTCGACAGATAGTTATCAAGCAACACCTGATGGATGAATCCAACATAACCATCCCAATTATCTTCGGGCTGCGGCTCTGATAGCGCGATGTTGAATTTGAAGTTCGGAAAGTCCTTCTCGATCTCGCGGAAGTGATCGATGTAGAACAGTTCGCGGAGACTTCTTCCCCCGTACCAGTAAGACACCTTGCGGCTTGTCTTTCCCCGTTTAAACAATTCGAAGATATGGCTTCGGAGAGGCGCCATTCCCGCACCACCGCCGATGTAAACCATTTCAGCCTCGGTGTCTTTGATAAAGAACTCACCGTAGGGGCCACTGATGACAGCCTCGTCACCTGGCTTCAAGCTGAATATCCAACTGCTCATCTTTCCTGGAGGAACATCAGGCAGGCGGGGCGGAGGACTCGCGACGCGGATATTGAGCATAATGATGCCCTTCTCACCGGGGTAGTTTGCCATCGAATAGGCACGCACAACCGGCTCATCGACTTTGGAAACAAATCGCCAAATGTCGAATTTATCCCAATCTTCGCGATATTCCTCCTCGATATCGAAGTCTTTGTAGGCAACTTCATGGGGAGGGCACTCGATCTGGATGTAACCTCCCGCGCGGAAATCAACGTCTTCGCCTTCGGGCAGTTCCAGCACAAACTCTTTGATGAAAGTCGCGACGTTCTCGTTGCTGCGAACTTTGCAGGTCCATTTCTTGGTGTCGAAAGCCTCTGCTGGCACTTCGACCGTCATGTCAGTTTTGACTGCAACTTGGCAGCTCAATCTCTCGCCCTCAGCAGCTTCTTTCTTGTTGATATGGTCTTTCTCGGTAGCAAGAATCTCACCACCGCCATCGCTGATCTTCACCTTGCACTGAGCGCAGGTTCCGCCACCGCCGCACGCACTGCTGACAAAAACTCCAGCATCAGCCAAAGCACCGAGAAGCTTTCCACCCGCCGGCACTTCCACCGTTTTCTGCTCGTTGATCACGATTTTCACGGGACCAGACGCGACGAGTTGACTCTTGGCAGCCAAAATCACAAGTACCAACGCTACCACGACAGCGGTAAACATCCCGATACCAAGAACAATATTAAAAATTTCCATCTCTAAAGACTCTTGCGAGAGTTTGCTTTTCTAAAATCCATTTGCGGTAATGGCTTACAACTGAATGCCGCCAAAAGACATGAAGGCAAGTGCCATCAGGCCAACCGTGATAAACGTAATACCTAAACCGCGTAGCGGTGGAGGAACGTCACTGTATTTCAACTTTTCGCGAATCCCTGCCAATGCGGCGATCGCCAATGCCCAACCCACGCCGCAACCAATTCCATAAACAACTGATTCGGCAAAGTTGTAACTCTTCTCTTGCATGAAGAGGGAGCCTCCAAGAATGGCGCAATTCACGGTGATCAACGGAAGGAAAATTCCCAAGGCGTTGTAGAGCGGCGGAAAGAACTTGTCCAACGTCATTTCCAAAATCTGCACCATCGCTGCGATCACACCGATGAAGCTGATAAAACCTAGGAAAGACAAATCAACCGTGGCAAAATCGACCGTTTCGGTCGAGATAAAACCATTCGCCCATGAGAGGGCCCCCTTCTTCAGAAGGTTGGCATAAATCAATTGGTTGACCGGGATTGTAATCGCCTCAATGACAATCACGGCGAAGCCTAAACCAACTGCCGTTTTCACATTTTTGCTAATGGCCAAGAACGTGCACATTCCCAGAAAGAATGCCAACGCGAGGTTCTCTATGAAAACAGCAGTAATGAAGATATTAAAATAATGCATGGTTGTTTCACGCCTCCTCAATCTGATCTGGCTTGTACGCTCTGATTGCCCAGATCAGTAACCCGATCAGGAAGAAAGCACTGGGTGGTAATAACATCAGGTTGTTGGGGTTGTACCAACCGCCATTCCGGTCCAGCGGCAGTAGTTCGAGTCCGAACAAGGAACCGCTACCAAAAAGCTCGCGGAAAAACGCGACAAACATCAGCACCAAGCCGTAGCCCATGCCATTGCCAATTCCGTCTAGGAAACTCACCCAAGGGCCATTTTTCATCGCAAAGCCCTCTGCCCGCCCCATCACGATGCAGTTTGTGATGATCAGCCCAACGAAGACAGACAATTGCTTACTGATGTCATACATGTAGGCTTTCAGAATCTGATCCACCACAATCACCAGCGAGGCGATCACGGTCATCTGGACGATGATTCGGATACTACTTGGAATGAACGTTCGGATCGCGCTAACAGCTAAGTTACTGAACGCGGTCACTGCGATCACTGCGAGACTCATCACCAAAGACGTTTCCATCTTCGTGGTAACCGCCAAAGCAGAACAGATTCCAAGAATCTGCAAGGCGATCGGATTGTTATTGATGAGCGGATCGACCAACACATCGGTCGTTTTTTTTGCCATTACTTGTCTCCCTCACTTGCGGAGGATTTGTCGTCGTTAATCTCTTCCTTGAGCTTGCCCAAGTAAGTCCCATAGCCGTCATCGCTAGCCCAGTAACGAATCAAATTCGTTACACCGCGACTGGTGATCGTGGCTCCAGACAGCCCATCAACTTCGTACTGGTTATCGCCCGGACCTTTGGCCACCTCGGCGGCGGGTTCGTGCTCGGCGTTGTACAGTTTCTTTCCATCCCACATCGCTTTCCAGCGCGGGTTATCAACTTCGCCACCAAGTCCCGGCGTTTCTTTGTGCTGATAGAAGGTCAAACCTTGGATCGTCTCCAGATCGCTTCGGAGAGCCAGATAACCGTAAAGTGTTCCCCACAGTCCTTTGCCATAGACTGGCAAAACCACCTGCAGGATATTATCGGTCCCTGGCTTCTTGACGAAGTAAACCTTCATCACCTTGGGACGTCTTGGCTCGCCGGGGTTGAACTGAGGGCTCTCGATCGGGATGCTCGTCGCGGGGTTCGCTGCCTCCTCGGCCAAGTTGTACTTCCCAAGCTCAGCCTCGTCGCCCACATACTCCCCTGTCTCCAAGTCAACCAGCTTCGCACTCACATACTCGTTCAGAGTATCGATCTGCCTCGTGGTCAACTCCTTCGCTTGGACGCCATATTCACCAATCGCCAAACCGGTAGCGTCGAGAATATTCTTCTGCTGGTCGAGTTTAACGTTGGCTTCCTGCTTTCCACGCAGTGATACCGCCGCGGTGCTCACCGCAAGTGAGCAAACCACGCACAGCACAGCTGCGACGCCTAGGGTATATCCCAATGAATCACGTTGTTGCATAGCGTTTCTTCCTGCTGGATACGTTGAACTGTACGACGTAGTAGTCGATCAGGGGGGCAAAGACGTTGCCGAACAGAATCGCCAACATGATTCCTTCTGGGAATGCGGGATTTACCACACGAATCAAGACCGTCATGAAGCCGATCAAAGCTCCATAAAACCACTTGCCTTTGTCTGTCATGGATGCACTGACCGGGTCTGTCGCCATGAACACCAAGCCAAACGCGAGTCCCCCAATCGTCAACTGCCAATAGAAGGGAACGCCCAACATCGGGTTGGCGGCAGCGGTCTCAGGCGAGATGGCCGCCACTCCGTTCATCAATAAGGTCGTTCCAATGACGCCACCAATTACAGCCGCCATGATCTTCCAAGAACCAATTCCTGTCGCGATCAATATGCCGGCACCCACAATGCAAAGCAGTGCGCTGGTCTCTCCGACACAGCCCTGAATCGTTCCGAGGAAGGTACTCATCCACGTGATGGAACCGGGTCCCCACTCGTACATCACACTGCCGAGCGACTGAACAGCGGGATTCGCCACTCCATCCTGAGCCTGTGCATTGGCCATCTGCCCAAGTGCGGTCGCTCCACTGAAACCGTCAACAGCCGTCCAAACCTTGTCGCCGCTGATCTGGCCAGCGTAGGCGAAGTAAAGAAACGCTCGACTGGTCAGCGCCACATTCAAGAAGTTCCGCCCCGTGCCGCCAAAAACCTCCTTGGCGACAATGACGCCGAAGGCGATCCCGAGTGCCACCTGCCAAAGCGGGATAGACGCAGGCAACGTCAACGGGAACAACAGACCAGTAACAAGAAAACCCTCGTTGATCTCATGTCCTCGCAACACACTGAACACAAGCTCAATGTGCCCCCCAACAAACATGCAAACTGCGTAGATCGGTATGAAGAAAATTGCGCCAAGAACGAGGTTCCCCGCAATATTGCCAGGGTCATTCGCAAACCCAATCGCGTTGTAAATGGTGTAATGCCAATCACCAACGTGGTCGATGCCGGCCTCCTCCATCTTCTCGATGGCAGAGTTCGCCTGGTATCCGACGTTCCACATTCCGAAAAGGGTAACCGGGACCAACGCCATTACAACGGTGATCATCATACGCTTCAGGTCGATCCCATCGCGAACGTGGGTCTTTCCCGAGGCTACCTCGCCGGGAGTGTACAAGAACGTGTCCAACGCTTCGTACATCGGATACGCCACTTCTAAAAGACCGCCCTTGGCAAACAAGGGGTGGACTTTGTCGAGGACGTCACGCAGTGCTTTCATCTCTATTTTCCTGTCAATCCAACCAAAGGTTCAGGATCAGCCTTCTCGCTCGATCGTTTCCAAACTGGCACGCAACAATGAGCCGTATTCGTATTTTCCTGGGCACACAAACGTACACAGGGCTAAATCTTCTTCCTCTAACTCCAACACACCCAATTGCTGAGCTTCATCGGTGTCGCGGTAAATCAAGGACCGCAATAACTGGGTCGGCAAAATGTCCAGTGGCATTACTTTTTCGTAAGTGCCCAGAGGCACCATTGCTCGTTCGCTGCCATGAGTGCTGGTAGTGAACGCGAATTTTTTATTTGGCATTCCGGCCGACGCAAATACTCGTGTGGTCGAGTACTTTTCGAGACCGGGCTTCTGCCACCCAAGAAACTCCCGCTCATCGCCCTCCTCAAGGACTGAGACTTGTGTGTGGTAGCGTCCAAGATACTGATGCGGTGTCAAGGCGGTGTGGCCACAAAGGACCGAACCTGAAACTGGACGAATCTTCACACCGTCCTCATACTGCCCGGCGATCAGCTCGTCTATACAGGCCCCGATGCAAGTTTCGAGTAGCCGCGGCTGGCTGACCACCGGCCCCCCCAGAGAAATGACCCGCCGGTTATCAAACGTCCCTGTCTGCAAAAAAGTCCCGATCGCACAGACATCCTGATAGCCGATGTACCAAACTGTTTTGTTCGGACCGACAGGATCGAGAAAGTGAATGTGCGTCCCGACGAGCCCGGCAGGATGCGGCCCAGCGAAGGTTTCCAGCTGAACACCGTCGATGCCTTCACCGGGAATCTCAGCACCATCGCCCTTGCAAACAAAGACCTTGCTGTCGACCAGTTGTCTCAACGCCTGCAACCCCAGTGCGAACTGCTCCTTGCGATCCGCAATGGCAATCGCGGGGTCAGCAGCCAGTGGATTGGTATCAACGGCCTGCACGAAAATCGAACTCGGCTGTGAACCCGGCACTGGAACCTTTCCGTAGGGACGCGTGCGTAACGCAGTCCACAAACCCGAGAGTCGTAACTGCTCCGTCACGCCCTCGCGACCGAGGTCGACTGGATCACGCCCGCGTGCACCGTCGAACTCGATGCAAGCACTGCCCTCGACGTCGATTTCTACCGACTCGAACTTCCGCTTGGCGCCTCGCGTGATCGCCGCGACCGTGCCTGCCGCAGGGGACGTGTAGAGCACTCCGGGGTTCTTCTTGTCCTCGAAAAGAGGCTGTCCGGTGGAAACCTTGTCTCCTTGGGCAACAAGCATCGTTGGCTTCATACCAACGTAATCATCGCCCAAGAGTGCTACACGGCTGACCGCTGGCGCCTTGTCAATATGCTGTTCGGGGCTGCCGAGGATGGGCAGGTCTAAACCCTGTCTGATCTTGGTCATCGCTTTGTAGGTGCTCAAAATGACTGTGGAGGACAGAATGGTTGAATTTGCTGAAAACCCAGCCTCTACTTCGCCAAACCCTAACTTTGTGATTTTTTTCACAAAGTCATTTCAGTGTACAGACCGTCAAGTCGGCGATCTGAGACTGACGAGCAACCGGAGGTTCCAGCCAGCCCGAGCTTGGGAAGTATGCCACGGTTTGAACCACAATACTCCCGAGGTAAATACCGAAGGGGGGTCTGAAAGAGCAACACCGAGCGCAGAGTTTTGCGGCCGCAAATATGCCACAAGCCCAGACAATTGGCAACTGCAGTCAGAATGCCACCTTAAAAATGACTTCGCCTCATGCTTAAAGTCGCAAAGTCCTCCTTTAAGGCACGCGAAGGGTAATAAATTTGGGGTGTGGTAATCGGAGATTTCCGTTTCAAATATCTAATAGAAACTGAGTGTTTGTAGAGTCTGTACTCGCGAACCGAGGATGCGAGCCCCCTCTCCCCGATTTTTTCCCCACCTCAGTACGCTTCCCTACATCTGATTCCCTGACTGACATGAAAACGAACCACTTCGCAACCTGCCGCTCCGCAACTTGGTTGTACGTTTCCGTCGCCTGCATCTTTGGGTTCACCCAGATCGGTTGCAGCAAGCAGGATACTGCTAGCATGCCGAAAGCCGCCGCAAATGTTCCTTCCGATGGGGATCACGACCATGGGGATCACGACCATGGGGATCACGACCATGGGGATCACGACCATGGGGATCACGACCATGGGGA
>NZHC01000151.1 GCA_002689655.1 Rhodopirellula sp.
CACGACCATGGGGACCACGACCATGGGGACCACGACCATGGGGACCACGACCATGGGGACCACGACCATGGGGACCACGACCATGGGGACCACGACGAGGGAGGGCACGCTCACCCCGCACACGGGATTCGCGGTGGCCACCTGATTAATCTGAGCGGAAACAAAGAGGTTGAAGTGCAGTTTACTGACGACACAAACAAGTTTGTCATCCACGTGGCCGATGCGGCTAAGCCCGACACGGTCACGAACGTGGTCATGAGTACCACCATCGATGGAAAAGTTGCCGACTATTCTCTCGAGAAAGCAGAGACAGATGACGGCGTGGTCTATGAAATCACCAATCCTGCACTTGCAACCGCTGTGAAAATGGGAGACTCTGTGCAAACAACGCTCACAATCTCAACAAAAGACGGGGAGATCACCGGCAGTTACCAGCATCATGCTCACTGAGCAACGCTCGTTCGAGTGATGGCGTTGGTGTCTCACGTGGGGCGATGTGAGTTGCATTCGCTGTTGTCGAGTCGAGCATTTTGGATCCAACAGTCTATGTTTTTGGCTTTGTGATCTGAATCACCGGGCAATCGCGTCCGATGCTTCGCCTGCGTAAATCGGTATTCCAGTACCCACAACTGGCCATTCCTGGTTTGCCTGAGCAGCATGGACTGGATTGCGGCCACCACCGTTCGTCTTGCGATCAAAGACTTGTTTGAATCTGCGATTCGCGATTTAGCACCTTCACGTTTTTCAAAGCACGGAATACAGTCTCGGAAGAAAGCTATCGGCACATTTGCCGCTCCGACCTATATCTCGCGTTCAACAATTTTACTGGAATCGATTCCTTTGCGTCGCCAAGACATACGAAACGTCGTCATCATCGCGCATGTCGACCACGGAAAAACCACCCTCGTTGACTGCCTCCTTCGTCAAAGCGGGCAATTCCGTGATGCCGAATTGAAAGGCGAACGAATCCTTGATTCAAATGATCTAGAACGTGAACGCGGCATCACGATCCTCTCGAAGAATATCGCCATTCCTTACCGCGGGGTAAAAATCAACTTGATTGATACGCCGGGTCACGCTGATTTCGGCGGCGAAGTGGAACGAGTCGTCCAAATGGCCGATGGCTGCTTGCTGTTGGTCGATGCCGCTGAGGGCCCAATGCCGCAGACAAGATTTGTACTTGAGAAAGCTTTGCAGGCGGGTGTAAGACCAATCGTCGTTGTCAATAAAGTTGACCGCCCCGATGGGCGTCCCGCCGAGGCGCTTGACGAAGGGCTTGAACTTCTGGCCGAGCTGGGGGGTGACGAACAACTCGACAACGCCGCCTACGTGTACACGAGTGCCAAGGACGGATACGCCACCCTGGACCCGAACACGCCAAGCACGGACATGCGTCCGCTGCTTGACCTGTTAGTGGATGCCTTACCTGGTCCGGAAGTAGACACGCAAGCACCGCTCCAGATGATGGTGACCACCCTCGACTGGAGCGAGTATGTAGGTCGCATCGCCGTGGGGAGAATAGAATCTGGAACGGTTGAACTGGGGCAAACGATCGATCTTCATCACAAGGGCGGGGTGAAAAAGCAGAAAGTGGGTGGCCTGTTTGTTTTTGACAATCTGGGACGTGCGGCAGCCGATTCCGCCACAGCGGGTGACATCGTTGCTATCGAAGGGATCGCTGATGTCGAGATTGGAGATACCATCGGTGCTGTTGATGCCAACAATCCTCTTCCCCGGCTAACGGTGGATGAGCCGACCTTGGAAATGGTCTTCAGTGTCAATTCGTCGCCCATGGTGGGTCGAGAGGGCAAGTACGTCACGACGCGACAGCTCAAAGCACGACTCGAAAAGGAACTCGAACGCAACGTAGCCTTAAGAGTTGAAATGGTAGAAGGGGCTGAGGCCTACGCCGTTAAAGGGAGGGGAGTCCTTCATCTGGCGATTCTTATCGAGACCATGCGACGCGAAGGTTTTGAGCTGAGTGTCGGAAAACCGCGTGTCATCTTCAAGACCATCGATGGAAAGAAACACGAGCCCTTTGAAACGTTGCGGATCGAGGTGCCCACGGACACCATGGGCCCTGTGATGGAACTGGTTGGCTTGAGACGTGGGCAACTTGAAGAAATGGCCCAACGTGGCGAATACAGTCTACTGAAGTTTTTGGTTCCCTCGCGTGGCCTCATTGGCTTACGAACCAAATTACTCAATGCAACGCGTGGAACAGCAATCATTCACCATCGCTTTGAAAGCTACCGTCCGGTTGAGGGAGACGTCCCTCGACGAGCCAACGGTGTGCTGATTTCCATGGTCAGTGGCAAAACCATGCCTTTCGCGATGTTTGGTCTTCAGGACCGCAGTGAACTTCTAGTTCCCCCTGGGGTCGAAGTTTATGAAGGCATGCTTGTCGGAGAGAACGCCCGAGACAACGACATGACAGTGAACCCATGTCGTGAAAAGAAACTCACCAACATTCGTGCTGCAGGAAGCGACGAAAACGTCATCCTGAAGCCACCACGCGACCTGTCACTCGAAGCCGCGCTGGAGTACATCGAGGAGGACGAGTTGGTTGAAGTCACGCCGGACAACATCCGCCTTCGAAAAATCGTTCTTAAGGAGAGTGACCGGCGGCGTCTGAACCGCAACGCCGCCGCGGCTGTTTCCTAACCGCAACGCTGCTTCCCGCATGCGGCATGCCACGCACACACAACTTGCATACCGAGACGAACGGAGCCTCAACACGCACCCTGTTACTTCTCGGATCGGTTGCCTTGAACGAACCCGAAAGGAACATCAAAGGCGAGCTGGATTGAATGGTGTCCCAGGGACGTCCCCGGAAGCATGCTTCCGCAACATGGGCTGCAGACGCTTGATGATTCGAACAGCTTGCTCGTCGGGCTCAACGGCGAGATTATTGAATTCCATCGGATCAGCGTGATGGTCATAGAGTTCTTTTCCTGCCTCACCGTTAGCCCATTCCGTGTACCGCCATCTTTCGGTGCGTATGCTACATCCCATCACAGGCGTAGCTAAACGTTGATCGGCCGGGCGTAGGATTTGCGTGATAGCGTGACCGTCCCACGTGGCGATCGGGTCTTGAAGCAGCTTTTCCAGACTTCGTCCGGCCAACCCGCTGGGAGCCTGAATCCCGGCCAACGCTGTCAAAGTGGGATAGAGATCAACGAACTCAACTACTCGAGGACTCGATGTACCGTTGCCAGCTTGGCCTGGTGCTCGGACGATCATCGGAGCTCTCGCACCTTGTTCAAACAAGGTGCGTTTCTGCCAAATTCCGTTGTGCTCCCCAAGGTGATAACCATGATCACTCCAGAACACCACAATCGTATTGTCTGTCAACTTGAGCCGATCCAATGCGTTGAGCAGTCGTCCCACTTGCGCGTCGATGAAGGAAACGCAAGCGTAATACGCTTGCATCGCTTGTAGCAACGTACTCTTGGGCAGGCTGTAATTAGGAACAGGACAATTATGTGCAAAGGCCGCGGTGGGGATATCAGCTCGGTCGTTGATCGGTGCGAACGGTAACCTCAGTTTGTCCACCGGATACAGCTCAAAGTACTTGCTTGGGGCAACATAAGGCGTATGTGGTCGAAAGAAGCCCACAGCCAAAAAAAATGGCTCTTGACGCTTTGATTCCATCACACGAATCGCCTCTGTAGCAATCATGCCGTCGGTCTGTTCCTCGTCTTTCCCTTCCGCAGCAAGCCAACTCAGGGCTCCACTTATTTTTCGGTGAGGTTCCGCATTGAAAATCAGGCTTTCCTCTTCTTTATCCCTGCCGATGGGATTGATGGTCTGCATCCACGAAGGTGGGTCATCAAAGCCATCAGTTCCGATGGAAGCCGGTACGTTGTAGTGATAGATTTTTCCTACACGCCCGGCAAAATAACCCGCTCGTTGAAAGGCCTGCGGCAGCGTCACCACGTCCGGCAGCTCCTCACGAAAGTGGCGATCCAGATCGTAGACTTTAATTTGGTCGGGTCGCAGGCCAGTCATGATCGAGGCACGAGTTGGATTGCAGAGCGGTAATTGGTTGTACGCTCGTTGGAAGCAGACGCCACTGGCCGCAAGACGATCGATGTTGGGAGTTTTAGCAATCAGATCGCCGTAACATCCCAACGAGCAGGCAAGGTCATCCACTGCAATGAACAAAACATTGGGACGATTTGTGGCAGCCGTCAACTGATGCCTGGCTCGGCCCGACTGTGCTGGCGTTTCATCACCAACCACTCGTCGCACATCTTTTTGCGTCAATGAGCGATGATGAATCGGGGTTGCCGGCTGCTGAAATCCGACGCCGCCGTCTTCGTTCGCTATGGCATGAGCGTTCATCGCGAGAGCCGCAAGCCCCCCGACAACAACCGCCCAACAAAGATTCTGTCTTAATTTCATTGGTCCAATCTCCAACCATCTCGGTACTCACCTCGAATAATCTGCTCGGCCTCCGGACAACCGCGTGCTCTCATCTTGGTTGCATCCCATTGAATGACTTTTCCAGTTCGCATGGCTACCAACCCGAGCAAAGTGATTTCAGTCAACTTGGCACCATAACTGAATGCGCTGCTCGCTGGTGGGCCTCCTTTAATGGCGTCGATCCAATCGCGGTGATGTCCTGCTGAACGTTTGATTGTCTCTTTGGGCTTCAACAACGTCTTCGCGTGTTGTTCAGGATAAACGACCGCTTGCCCCCCAGCTCCACCACAAAGCATCACACCTTTGGACCCCACAAACAACACGCCCCGGCTCGGCAGACCAACAGAATCCGGTAACTCGTGGGGCGTTGGGGGTAACAGCCCACCGCTGTACCAATTCAACCGGACCGGTCCACGCATTTCACTGGCGGGAAAATCAAAATAGCCAATCTCACCGAAGGGCGCGAGATTAGCATCGCTGGCTCCCGCAGGTCGCATCTCAATGCGATTGGGTAACCCCAAGTCCAAAGCCCAAACGGCTGAATCCAGATCATGGCAGCCAAAATCTCCCATCGCCCCGCAGCCAAAGTTCCAAAAGTCACGCCAGGCTACCGGCGCGTAAACTTCATGAAAGGCTGGTGGATTCCGCACGCCACACCACAGATCCCAATTCAGCCCTCGCGGACTCGGTTGGCTGGTCAAAGGCGGCTTCGTCAGGGATTTGTTCCAGCGGGTGGCAGGAACCCAAGCGTGTACTTCCGCTACGTGTCCGATCGCTCCTGCCCGAATTAACTCTACCGTCTCACGAATCGTATCCTTTGAATGCCCCTGATTTCCTAACTGTGTCGCCACTCCTGCCTCAGCAGCAACGCGGCTAACCAATCTCGCCTCAGCAATGTTGTGAGTCAACGGTTTTTCGCAGTAGACATGTTTACCAGCTCGAACCGCGGCAATTGTCGCGTGGGCGTGCATGTGATCAGGCGTCGCACAGAGCACCGCATCAAATTTTGACGCATGATTGTTAAGCAGTTCCCGATAGTCTTCCTGTTGATGACATTTGAAGCCGGGCTCGGTTTTTTGATAGCATTTTTCAATTTCAGCGCAGACAGGCAAACGCCCTGCCTCGCCTCGGTAGTAAAACTTGCTGAGATCCCAATGTTCGGCAGGATCAGCAACAGCCGAAACCCTAACATCGTTCAACTTCAACAACTCCCGAACATTCTGACGACCGCGTCCCCCTGCACCAAGCAACGCGACATTGACCCGGTCACTGGGTGCCGTGTGTGCCGGTCCGCCCAAGACATGAGGCTGGACAATTATCGCGGCCGTTGCCATGCCACCCGTCTTCAAAAAGCGACGACGCGAATTGCCAGCTAACCCGGCACGCTTGGATGTTGCGGCCTGGACCTTGGCCAACGAGCCTGCAGGAGTTGTTCTGGATTTCATGACTTTTGCTTTTAGTTCTGTGGAGACCAAGCTGGAAAAACTGCGGGCTACCCTCGTCAAAATTTTTCGAGTTGCTACTGTAAGGTAACTGGTTCAAGCCCGTCCCCGACTCACGATGGAGCAATTCGGCGTGACTTCACCCATTCTATTTGAATCGCACTCCCATACACCACTTTGCAAGCACGCGTACGGGGAACCGACTGAATATGCTGCAATTGCAGAACAGCGAGGCTTACTGGGCCTCATGGTCACCTGCCATAACCCCATGCCGGATGGATTTTCTGCTGCTGTAAGGATGGCGGAGAATGAGTTTGATAAGTATGTGGATCTCGTCGCGAAAACCCGCGACCAGTGGCAAGGACGAGTCGATGTCCGGCTGGGCCTGGAAGCCGATTACTTCGAAGGCTACGAAACGTACCTCGAGCAACAGTTGGCCTCGGCGGACTTCCATTTCGTGTTAGGCTCCGTCCACCCACAGATTCCGGAATTCCGCGAAAAATACTGGTCCAATGATCTACGTGACATTCAGAAAACGTACTTTCGTCTACTCGCAAAATCAGCGGAGACAGGACTTTTTGACTCCCTCGCGCACCCCGATTTGATCAAGAACTTTACCTCAGAAGCGTGGGATGCTGACCAGATGTTGGAGGACATCCGCCCCGCGCTAGACCGAATCGCTGTAACCGGCGTGGCGATGGAACTCAACACGTCCGGTGTCAACAAAACCATCTCAGAAATGAACCCGTTTCCGGCAATGCTGGCTGAGATGAAGTTGCGTAACATTCCGGTTACTTTGGGTGCCGATGCGCACGTCGCCGAACGCGTCTCGGATGGCTACGAAACAGCCATGCAATTGCTGCAACAATGTGGATACACCCATGTCAACTTTTTTTTGAATCGTAAGCGGCAGGAGGTAGCTATCAATGACGCACTCTCCAGCCTGGTCCCACTTCAGCCTCCCACCGAACCAGCCTTGCAGCGAAAATAACGCGTGGTGCGATACTCTGAACGCCCCTGCACGAAACGACTTTTGCTTGCAATCCGACATTTCAAGGTAGAGAAAAAATCTACATTTAGCTGATCATCTCCGGCAGCCCCATGGGCTATACTCGCGACGCAGCCCCTGCATTTGGGTTCCCCGTAGCTGATCAAGCATTGCTGTCCAGGCTTGCTTTGAATGGCTGCGGGGAGGAACGAGTCACCACAACTTGGTGAGCTCATCTTTCCATTCAGTCAACCTAGCTGGGGCAGCGATTATGAAGCGTGATCGACGCAAACGACTTGAATCCGTAGTCAAGTCTCTTATCGGTTTGAACGATTTTTCGACATCAGACGCCAAGACTCGGTGCTCGGAAATATCCCCGGGCTATATCACCCGAACCATCCATCAACTTGCCGATGACGGTCTTTTGCGTCGCGTGTTGAAACAGAAGCGAGTCCTCTATCGATGGTCCAACCCGTCACAAAGAGATACGTTGGTGCTCCGCTGGATCGATCGTAAAGTAGATGGTCTCCAGATCAAGCAGAGTCCACTTGAAGAACGACCTCGTGAGCGGCTGCTGCGTAACGGGCCATGCGAATTATCAAATGCCGATCTCCTTGCCATTCTGATTCATGCGGGCGTTGCGGGCGAGTCTGCAGTGGCTGGTGGTCAGCGAATCGCAAACCGTTTTACAGCGCGGCTTCCGGAACTCAGTCACTGCAGTCTCACCGAACTCAAAGCCATCAGCCCTGCGGCAACGGGAAACAATTATGCAAAAATCATGGCAGGAATTGAATTGGGACGGCGTGTTGCGCGAGTCGAACGCATTCCCAAAATGCGGCAGCGTTCCATCAACAGCACACGAGCGGCAATCGACTACTGCAGTGAACAATTTGCCCGCCTCGCTTACGAGGCTGTCCAAGAAGAGTTTCATCTCGTCACTCTTGATACCAAGCACAAACCAATCAACCGTCACCAAATCACGGTTGGTACCCTCGATGCCAGTCTGGTGCACCCCCGCGAGGTGTTCCGAGCAGCGATTCGCGATGCCGCCTCGGCCGTGATTCTAGTGCACAACCACCCCAGTGGTGACCCATCACCTAGCCAGGAAGACATCATGGTCACCCAACAATTGACAGAAGCGGGAACGATACTCGGAATCGCTGTTTTAGACCATATCGTGGTTGCATCAGAGCACAGTATCAGCATCCGGGAACTGAGTTTGGAGCAGGAAAAGTTCAAGAACAACTCGAGTCTGAAACTTGTTAACGCCCGTTAAAGCTTGTTAACGCGTGCGAAACATAGTCCCAAATACTTCTGTCGCTACTTTCGATAATTTTCGAAAGTAGCTGGATGGCTTAACGATCTGCTGCCCATTTTTTTCTGACAAAAACATCCATGAATCATAAGCTCGAGGAGCTTTCATCTTCAGGCTTGCTTTTTTGCTGCCCATGATTCGACAACCATCGGGGCTTGACGCAAAACCGTGCTGGCTGCGTTCAAAGCAGCCTATGAACAAGACAAAGAAACGGGCAAACCTGACAAATCTCCGAAATACTCCCTCAAAGGCTCAGCACGTGAATGCGGCAGTAATACCTCAAAATCACGATACATTCGTCTTTCATTCACGAGCATGCCCCCAGATCGATCAGGATCCCATTGCACCATGCCGCTGTTGATCCTGCTAGGCTAACCAGCGTTGTTGTTGCAGCAGGACGCAACGAACATTATTTGATACTGGAGAACGTTCATGCGGCATCTCTTCGTCTACTTCAACATCTTCGCGATCATCAGCTTAGCATTGGGGCAGTATCTTTATGCACCAACCGTCTGGATGTGGTTCATTCTTGCCCCTGTTTTGATTCTGGGTTGGTACGACATGCTGCAGAAGGATCACACGATTCTCCGCAACTTCCCCGTACTCGGACACTTTCGCTTTTTGTTTGAGCTGATACGTCCCGAGATTTACCAGTATTTTGTCGAGAGCGATACGGATGGTGTTCCTTTCGACCGTGACACTCGCTCGCTCGTTTATCAACGTGCCAAGGATGTTCGTGACACGGTACCCTTTGGAACAAAGGAAGACGTCTACGAGGTCGGTTACGAGTGGGTCAACCACTCGATGGCCCCAGTGCACAATGCCCCTGAGGACATGCGAGTGACCATTGGGGGTCCAGACTGCACGCAGCCCTACTCGGCCAGCCTGCTTAATATTGCGGCGATGAGTTACGGGGCTCTCAGCAAGAATGCGATTCTCGCTCTCAGTGCCGGTGCAAAGCAGGGCAACTTTGCACACAACACGGGTGAAGGTGGTGTCAGCCCCTACCACGTGGAAGGCGGCGCTGATTTGATCTGGCAAATCGGTACGGGCTACTTTGGTTGTCGAACCGATGACGGTGACTTTTCAGATGAATTATTTGAAGCCACGTCGAACCTGGACCACATAAAAATGATCGAGGTCAAATTATCTCAGGGTGCAAAGCCGGGACACGGAGGAATCCTGCCGGCGGCAAAGTTGACCGCAGAAATCGCCGCCATTAGGCACGTTCCCATGGGAGCTGATGTCAATTCTCCTCCAGGGCACCGTGTCTTTGACTCGCCGCGGGGATTGCTGAATTTTATTCAGCGACTGCGGGAACTCAGTGGTGGAAAACCGATCGGCTTCAAGCTTTGTGTCGGTAAACGCCGAGAATTTTTAGCTGTCTGTAAAGCCATGGCAGAAACAGGCATCACCCCGGACTTCATTGTCGTCGATGGTGGTGAGGGTGGAACCGGAGCCGCACCTCTGGAGTTCTCAAACCATATCGGCGCGCCCTTAGTAGAGGGCCTTATCTTTGTTCACAACGTGCTGATCGGGTACGACCTTCGCGACCGCATCTGCGTCATTGCGAGTGGCAAAGTGACCTCAGGCTTTGACCTGATGAAGCGACTGGCCTTGGGCGCCGACGCTTGTTACTCGGCAAGAGGCATGATGTTAGCACTGGGTTGCATTCAGGCACTCAAGTGCAACAGCAATCACTGTCCGGTAGGTGTCGCCACCACCAATCCCGCATTGATTAACGGTTTGGTCCCAAGTCAAAAAAGCGTTCGCGTTGCCAACTTTCACAAAGAAACGATACAAAGCTTGACAGAAATGCTCGGCGCGATCGGGCTTCGAAGCCCCGAAGAACTGCGACCGTGGCATGTACTCCATCGCACCACCCCGACAGAGACGAAGCACTATGGCGAATTGTACGACTTCCTCGATCCCGGCGAGTTACTCAAAGAACCGCTACCGGTTGATTACCGTCGTGCCTGCCACGCTGCATCTGCTGATACATTCGCTCATGTGGAGGGGGCGTTGGCATACGACCCAAATGACCCCTGAATCTGCAATTTCGCATGACACTGTTTGAGACCGTCTTCAACGGGATCACACCGCAGAAAAACCCACAGCCTCATGCTCACAAGTTCATCACGCCTGCGGACTCGAAAACACTTCGGGCGCCGGTAACTCACGTTCAACTTCGGCAACGCGGTAGCCAAATCCAGGGCCACGGATCGTTGAGAGATCCAGCATTCCATTGCAACGTCGATAAATACCAGGATGCACAGTCTCCTCAGCGATGGACGCGGCTGGATAAAACTGCATGCCATTAGACTCGACCCCCATGATGGTACCGGCATGAGCTGCCAACCGAACGTGCGGGATCTGCGCGAGCATCGGGTTGGTCAAATCTTGCACCATCAATGGCATTTCATGAGCCTTTGCCCAACACAGACTCAACAGTGCCCCAGTCTGCGTTTTGCAAGTTTTTAACGCAACACCCGACCAGCCCAGCTTGCGCCCCAGTTGAACGAATTTCCAATCATGGGCGCTCTCATCCAGAAACAGTTGCTTGCGTTCGGCAACACTCGATACATCGATCTGGTTATTTTCCAGATCGTGTGGAAAAGGCTGCTCTACATAAAGAATCAGTTCAGAAATTTCAGGGCGAGCTGCTTCCAAACGATCCAGAATCCCATTGACGTAACTTGGTTTGGTGACGGTGCAGTTGAAATCAGCAGACAGAGAGCTAACTCCTAGCTGAATACTCATCTCGCCAATCCGAATCAGACGCTCATAATCCCAATCGGAGTCTGTTCCCCGGAGCTTGATTTTCAAACAGGTCAGTCCATCCCGTTCAATCCACTCCCGCAGTGTCACCGGATAGCCATCGCTTGGCTCATCGCCTTCGCAATCTGATTTCTCCAGTGGATCGAGCCCCCCCACCAGATGCCAGACTGGCAAATAGTCGGGTGCAACCTTGACTAGGAACTCATCGGGATACTTCCCAGTGAAGTCGACACCCTCCTGCTCGGAGGTCAGATAATGCGAAAGATCATGAGACATGAATTCTTCAGTGTAGGTTTCGTAAATATCAACTTCATGTAAGACCCCATACGCATCATGAGTGGCTAAATCAAAAGCGCTGACGGCAATCAGTGCAGCCAAGTGTGGCAAGGGCTCCTCGCGATCTTGATTGAACTTGTCCAACAAATCGTGCAACACGTCTTCAATGAACACATGCCCTATCTCCATGGGGTGGCCACTGACGTCCGTTGCAACCCAAGCCCGCGCCAAGATGTGACAAAAATCAATCATAGCGTCGTATCGTTGCTGATACGTGAGTGTGGCACTTGGCCATGCCCAAGTAACCGACAATGGGGTTTCACCCCATCCCGATGCTCGACCACGTCCCTGATTGCCTGTGACGGTCACAGCGACGCGGATACAGGTTACCGAAGAGACAGATTCTGCCCCGAACTTTAAAGGCATTCGCATTTCAACCGGCAGATAGTGCACCGAAACCGAATCAATCTGCACGTCGTTTTTGTTAGAAGCCATCAGCCCAACATTCCGTAGGTGTTTTAAACAATGAGAAAAGATGCTGCTGATTGCTAACCAGCTTTCATTAGATGTCCGACTAGCTCTTTGAGGTTCCGAGGATTCTGCCCCAGATCTCCCTTTCCGATGCGCGATTGACTCTGAGCCTGCACGCGGGTTGAATCACCCTCCGGCCGCAAGACAACATCAATATCATCTGTGAATCGCATGATCGAAGTTGTGCGGGTCAGTTTCATTTCAACTCCCTGTTCGATCTGCTGTTGACTAACGAGTTTCCAACGCCCCTGTTGATCAACCCAGCTAACGATTCGCGCCGCAACTTCAGTCGGAGCTCCGCCCACCAAGGGTGGCTGTAATTGTTCATCGACAGCTTCAGCACTTAGCCTCGCCGTATTCGTCGTCAAATCACGCTTCCAATTATCGATTCGCGAGAACACACTCAAAACAATGACCGCCGTGATAGTAACACTGATGTAAATCGCTGGCCGCTTTGACCGCTTGGTTTCAGACGTTTCCAATCTTCCCATTCCTCTTTGCACGAACCGTTCCGAATCATACGACTAGTTCCACGTCCGCTTTGCACAAGAACGAGCAAAGTTCGCGAACCCCTCATCAAACGCAACAACGCCAGCCTTCAAGTCCACGACATATTGGGGCTAGGTTCCCTCCGACTCGCCCATTCACTCCGCAACTATCACACACAGGCGGACGCTTGCCATATTTTGTTCACCAGACTGTGTTTCTGCTACCCCGGGCCTTTGCTGACTCTACAATCTAGCTGGAATCCTGTTTGTTACCACACAAATGCACCATCAATCAAAACAGCAATTCCCAAGCGACCATGTCTGATCAATTCGCAGAAACGGGATTGTTCCCCAACTACCTCCCCAAACCGTAATTGCCTCAACGTCCTTCCACCTTTCGTCACTCTTCCAAACGAACGCCTCAATCGGCAATATGCCACCATCCAACCAACTCGATACTAACTTTCATCTCTACTGAGAATTGGTTCTTGTACGCCCAGTCGGGCAGTAACCGGCACACAAGCAACACGGTTTCCCATCCCGAACACATGACTCTGAGTCACAAATACCGAAACCGCCGTACCGCGCAGTTGAAGAACGCTGACGAAAATCCTCAAACACCACCTATTTCGAACAAACTTAGTTTCCCTGCATCGAGTAAGAAAAAAGGGTAAACTACCGGGAAAACCCCGAAGCTTTCCCCGCCAACAGACACCGCCGCATTCTCCGTTGGCAATGGCACGGACCTGACCCAATCCTTGGATACCACGTTGCCCCAGCCATGAAACGCGATAGCAAGATTGAATGCAAACAGCGTGTAAACAAGCCCGTTCGAACGATGATTCAAACGCGATTAAAATCGACGCTTAGCAAACGTGCCCTCGGGATCGTCTTCCTCGGCATCACCGGGCTTCTTGTTGCACACGGTGACGAACCATCCCGAGTTGATTTCAAAACAGAGATCGAGCCCATTCTGCTCACGCACTGCATCGATTGCCACGGACCCGATGAACAGGAGAGCGATTTTCGTGTGGATCGTCTCGCAAACCTGCTGTCCGGCGGCAATTCCGGAGAGCCTGCCATCATCGCCGGCAAGCCTCAGACCAGCTATCTGGTAAAGCTCATCAAGCATGAGCAGCCTGAGTTGGAGATGCCACCCGATGGACGTTTGACTGAGGATGAGGTACGTCGAATTGAACAGTGGATCGGTCAGGGCGCAGGCACACCTGCATCTTACGGGCCACCAAAAGCCAAAACTGAATTGAAGCATTGGTCTTTCTTGCCACTTGATTCCCCTAACGACGCAACCATCGACAACCTGATTTCAACTGCGCTTCAGAACAACGGTTTACAACTCTCGTCCAAAGCCACTCGCAGGACCCTGATCCGTCGACTTTATTTGGTGATGCTGGGATTCCCCCCCACACCCGGACAAGTGCAGGTGTTCGTCAATGCCGAGAATGAATCCGCTTGGCCAGATCTGGTCGAACAGGTACTTGCAAGTCCACATTATGGCGAACGCTGGGGAAGCTACTGGTTGGACCTTGTTCGCTTTGGAGAAACCCATGGATTCGAGATGAATCGTGAGCGACCCAACGCTTGGCAGTACCGCGATTGGGTCATCAACGCGCTCAATAACGACAAGCCCTACAACCAATTCGTACGAGAACAAATCGCGGGAGATGCATTGGGAGCGGGTATCGCGACAAGTTTTCTGGTGGCAGGACCCAACGACC
This sequence comes from Rhodopirellula sp., assembly GCA_002689655.1. GTDB lineage: Bacteria > Planctomycetota > Planctomycetia > Pirellulales > Pirellulaceae > Rubripirellula. Next base: position 13,983 of record NZHC01000151.1, read on the forward strand.
AAGTGAAGGGTCAGGATCCAAAACTCCGCCTTCAGCAGCGGATGAACGAACTGGATGACATGATCAACACCACCGGGACGGCATTCTTGGGACTGACAACCGGTTGTGCCCGATGCCACAATCACAAATTCGACCCCATCAGCCAGCGTGATTACTACTCCATGCAAGCGGTGTTTGCCGGTGTCCAACACGCGGAACGTGCAATCCCACTTTCACAAAAGGCGATGGCTGAAGTTTCTGAACTGGAGCGACAGGTTTCAGAGTTAACCCAGCAGCTGAAACCGTTTGAAGTTGTTTCCACGAACGCGGGGATTTTACTTGAAGAACCCACCAAAGGTACTCGAACGAACGGCTCGGTATCTGTAAAGCCTGGCAAAGAGGCGCATCAGTTTGGAGGTAAAACCTACCGCTGGTGGAAGAACATCGAGGGGGAGGAACTTGTGACGTACCGCCCGCAGATCGAAGGCACCTACCGAATTTGGCTGAGTTGGGGATCGGGACATTCGAACCACAGCACGAACGCCAAGTACGTCCTCAACTCTGGACCTCAACGTGTCGAACTAGCAACAGTCAATCAACAGCTAGCCGTAGGCCAAACTGGTCCTGTAAACAACAAGACAAACTGGAGTGGTTTTCTCGATGCGGGAGTACACGCTTTCGAATCGAAAGATGTGATCTCGATCGTCGGCAGTAACACCGGGCCTTACGTGACCGCTGATGCAATTTTTTTCCAGCCCATCATGCCCGGAACGAACGTCAGTCCCCAACCACGCTACCCTGCCAAACGTGATGCCGTCAACGCAAAGTTAAACGAGGAATACTTTCCGCCACGCGAAGCACGTTTCTTGCGTTTTACCATCGACACAACCACGCGTGCCGAAGGTTGCATCGATGAGCTAGAAGTATTCTCAAATGGAAAAAACATCGCATTGGCGAGTCTTGGTTCCAAAGCGACCTCTTCCGGGGATTTCGTGCATCCCTTACACAACCTCAAGCAAATCAATGACGGTGAATACGGGAACGCCAGAAGCTGGATCGTAAAAGATGCAAAAGGCGGCTGGGTTCAAATTGAATTTCCAGAGACCAAGATCATTGACCACGTCCGATGGGGCCGAGACCGAACGGGAAAAATCAATGATCGACTTCCTATCGGATACAGGATTGAAGCAGCGACCGAAGCCGGAAAATGGCACCTAGTGGCATCATCAGCAGATCGATCACAAGAGCGTGTATTGGCAAGCCCCGATGCCAATCGATACCAATTCACAGGCCTGTCACCAAGCCAGAAAAGACAGGGACAGGACTGGCTCGCTAGTCTACAGAGCACAAAGAAGCATCTGCAGACACTCAAGCAAACCAAACGCGTCTACGCGGGTAGCTTTGTCCAACCCGGTCCAACTCACCGACTCTACCGCGGAGAGGCAGATGCAAAACGTGAGCAAGTGGTTGCGGGCTCCATCAAGGCTTTCAACAGCCTAGAACTGTCCCCCAACACGCCTGAACAGAAACGGCGCCTTGCCCTGGCAGACTGGATTTCAAGTGACGACAACCCGCTCACACCACGGGTCATCGCAAATCGGATTTGGCAGTTCCAGTTCGGCTTGGGGATCGTGGATACACCAAGTGACTTTGGTCGAAACGGAAGCCCACCAACCCACCCTGAGTTACTTGATTACCTTGCTGCTCAGCTCGTTGAGAATGATTGGTCGCTCAAGCACCTCCATCGACTGATATTGAATTCCCGCACATGGCAGCAGAACGACAAGCCCAACTCCAAAGCGTTCCGAATCGATGCCACCACAAGACTGCTGTGGCGTTTCCCCCCTCGCAGACTCGAAGCCGAGGCTCTCCGAGATTCTATTCTCGCAGTCACTGGAAATCTCGACCTGCACTCTGCTGGTGGCCCCGGCTTCAATCCGTTTGATGTCGAGATGGAAAACGTCAGGCACTATCACGAGAAAAAGACGTACGGTCCGCCGGACTGGAGACGGATGATTTACATGACCAAAGTGCGGCAAGAGCGTGAACATGTATTCGGCGTGTTTGATTGCCCCGATGCCAGCATGGCGGTTGCCAAGAGAAGTCGGTCAACCACGCCCCTTCAGGCACTCAACTTATTGAACAGCCGTTTCATCATGCAACAGGCAGGCCTTTTCGCCGAACGCCTGACAAGAGAATGCGACGACGACTCTGAACGAGTCCGGCTGGCATGGAATCTGTGCTTTCAACGCAACCCAACCGACACTGAATTACGGGACAGCACGATGTTCATTCAACGCTCCGGATTAACCCAATTCACCCGCGTCATGCTCAACACGACCGAGTTTGTTTTCATTCCGTAGGACCAAAAACGACCTTCCTCCGTAGCGGCATCTGCCCCAGGGGGATGCACCCTACTGGTGGGCCTCAACTTACTAAGCGGCAATGTCGCAACCATTCACCCCAACAAGCTATCGATCGCCGCCAAAACGCTTCGCTGCTCACCTCTGATCCTTTCTAACGCCCCGCCACAGAACACACCGATCGATGACCAACCTTTTGAATCGCCGCAATTTTTTGGCAGAAACAGCCACCGGCTTGAGTGGGATCGCACTGGCAAGCCTGCTGCAGGATCAGCAGCTTCTGGCCACCCCCACAGAACCAATTCGACCACAAATCGATGCAGGTAAACCCTTTGCATCACGCAAGCCACATCACCCAGCGGCTGCCAAACGTGTTCTAGTTATTTTTTGTTCCGGTGCTTGCAGTCAACTTGATACCTTTGACTACAAACCGGAATTAATCAAACAACATGGCAAACCATTACCAGGAGGGGAAGATCTCCTTACGTTTCAAGGTAAACAGGGAATGCTGACAAAAAGCCCGTGGGAATTCAAGCCGCGCGGTGAATCAGGGAAAATGATATCCGAGCTTGTTCCCCAGCTTGGCGAGCTGGCCGATGACATGTGCTTCCTGCATTCACTGACCGGTAAAACGAGCACCCATGGCCCGGGTGAAAACTTCATGTCGACAGGTTACACACTGGATGGTTTCCCCAGCATGGGCGCATGGACCACCTGGGCATTGGGTACAGAAAACGAGAACCTACCCTCTTACGTCGCAATCTCTGATCCACGCGGCACGCCACAATCAAGTGTCAACAATTGGGGGCCTGGTTTTCTGCCTGCTGCCTATCAAGGGACCGAATTCAATGCAACCAAACCACTTAACAATCTTGCTATTCCCGAGGGAGTGACGGACGCTACAGACAAAGCGACACGGAGGTTCCTGAACCGTTTGAATCAACAACATCTGGAACGATTTCCTGGTGACACAGAATTCGCGGCTCGCATTTCAAGCTATGAACTGGCCGCGCGTATGCAGTTAAGCGTCCCCGAAGTCACGGACCTTTCTAGTGAGTCAAAAAGTACGCTTCGCGAATACGGAGCGGATGACACTAGCAATCCAATCAAGGCCAAATTCGCCAACAACTGCATACTTGCTCGCAGGCTTCTTGAAAAAGGAGTTCGTTTTGTCCAACTCTTTAACGGTGCCTATCAGACTGGTGGCGAGGGGGTCAGCAACTGGGACGGGCACAAGTCACTTGCGGAACAATATAGCAAACATGGACCTGTCCTTGATCAGCCCTGTGCTGCGATGCTCCGGGACCTCAAACGCCGAGGACTTCTGAAGGACACCCTGGTTGTTTGGATGACTGAGTTTGGACGAATGCCAACATTTCAAGCAGGAGCCAGCGGGCGTGATCATAACCCGAGTGGTTTCACGTCGTGGATGATGGGAGCTGGAGTGAAAGCACCCTACAGCTACGGGGCCACTGACGAGTTTGGCCACAAAGCCATAGAAAACATCACAAGTGTTTATGACTTTCACGCCACCGTGCTCCATTTACTCGGGCTTGATCACAAGCGTCTGTCCTACTACCACAACGGATTCGAGCGACGCCTCACTGACGTTCATGGAAACGTCATCAAGGAGGTACTGGCGTGAAACGCCGAGTCACCCGTTCCTGGCCCATTGTCTCGAGATTTTGGTTAGCGCTGACTGTTGTTACCTCTACCGTCACACTCAATCTCCAGCAGGTCGACGCGGCAAACAGCAACTTCGCAGAACAAATTGTTCCTATTTTCACGAAGCATTGCATTCGATGCCATCATGCAGAGAACCGACAAGGCGATTTTTCGCTCGGCACAGTGACTGATCTGAAAGATCAAAGCTATGTGATTGCCGGAAACACCGTGGAAAGTCCGCTGTTGGAACTGGTCCAACCCCGTGATGGCTCAAAGCCACAAATGCCGAAACAGGGATTGGCCCTCTCGGCAACAGAAATCGCGGCATTAAAGCAGTGGATTGAAGAAGGAGCAATTTGGCCTGACAACATTGTGATCCGGCCTCCACCAACATCTCAACAATCATGGTGGGCCTACCAACCCCTGCAGGCCCATGCCCACAACGGTCCGAACCACTTCATTGCAGGAACACCCGCAGCCAACGCGATGATGATCGACCATTTCATTCATACGCAGCTTGCGAAACAAAATCTTGCGTGCAGCAATCGTGCCGATCGGCGGACCCTAATTCGCAGACTTTATTTTGACCTTCACGGGTTACCGCCCACACCCGAAGCGGTCAAAGCTTTCGCCACCGATCCAGATCCACAAGCCTACGCGAAACTGATCGACCAACTGCTGGACTCTCCTGAGTACGGAGAAAGGTATGCGAGACACTGGCTTGACATTGCCCATTACGCCGACACGCACGGTTTTGAACGTGACCGTCGACGCGACAACGCTTGGCGATACCGTGATTATGTCATTCAGGCCTTCAACGACGACAAGCCGTATGATCAATTCCTGCAGGAACAACTAGCTGGGGACGTTTTATCGCCCGCAGACCAACAAGCCGTGGTCGCAACAGGATTCTTAACCGCGGGTCCCTGGGACTATGTCGGTCATATTGAAACCAAAAGCCCCAAACTGCGACGAGCCGCTCGCTCACTTGACCTCGATGACATGGCTACTCAAGTCATGACCGCCACGATGGCAATGACAATCAACTGTGCACGCTGCCATGACCACAAACTGGATCCCATCACACAGCAAGAGTACTATCAACTGCGATCTGTCTTTGCCGGAGTTCAGCGTGGCGACCGCGTCATCAGCGATGCTGCATTGAGGAGCCATCATAAACAAAAAAAACAGCTAACCGACAAACGCGATGTGCTCGACTACACCATCGGCAACCTCGAGGGCAATGGTTTCGACCTGGCGGACATCGTGGGAGGCGGGAACGGATTCGGCAGCGGCACCTACCGTAATGGCATCGACACGCGTTCCGCAAAAGTCCAAACACGCGACTTTGGAAAGCTTGGCAACGTAATCACCAATAAGTACTCCCCATCACCTTTTGAGTTCATCGATGGCGTATTTGTACCCGACGGCAAAGCAGGATCCGCAAAGATTCCGATTAGTTCAACCGGGATCACCATCAGCAATATGCCGACCACGTCCGGCTATGCATGGGACATGATTCGTAATGGTCCTGTCGCAAGCCAGCACTCCAATGAATTGGACGGCACTGACTTTACCACGCAGGGACACTCACTCTTAGGTTTGCACGCCAATGCGGGGATCACATTCGATCTGAACGCGATTCGATCTGCTACACAGTGGGACGAAATGCGTCTACAAACCAAGCTTGGCTACTTCGGAGAAGATGACGGTTCCTATGCCGATGCATGGATTTACGTCGATGACGAAAAAGCCTTCGAGAAACTTGGTCTGAAACGTGGCATGGGCCTGCAGATCATTGACATCAAGATTCCAGCATCAGCTAGATTCTTGACCTTCATTTCCACCGACGGTGGAAACGGCTTTGGAATGGATCAAATTGGATTTGGCGATCCCAAATTGAAGTCAACGAGAAATCATGCACTGTCCACCAGTGACCAAAAGCGACTCACAATACTCCGCATGGAACGCGCGCAGCTGACGCGGAGGATCACGGGGCTTGGTTCTGCCCCGAGGTTTTATGGCCCGGTTGCAGAGTCCGTCATACCGCCCATCCGGCTACTTCAGCGTGGAGATGCGGAGTCGCCACGGGGGCCTCCACTAGCACCCGCAGCGCCTTCCGCGATTGTCATGCTGGACTCAAGACTTGGAACAGACAAAACGCCTGAAGGTGAACGCCGCGTAGCACTTGCAAGGTGGATAACATCCCCAAACAATCCCTTACCCGCGCGCGTGATCGCAAACCGCGTGTGGCAATGGCATTTCGGTCAGGGACTGGTCAACACTTCCAGTGACTTCGGCACGGGTGGGGACACTCCCTCGCACCCGAAGTTGCTGGACTGGCTCGCCAAGCAGCTGATCGACAAAAAATGGTCACTTAAAGGCCTACACAAAATCATTCTACTGAGTGAAACCTACCAACAGCAATCAAACTTTCAACCTGATAACCCCGCTAGATCCGTAGACGCAGACAATCGACTACTGTGGCGTCAGAACGCGCGGCGACTTGAAGCAGAAGCGATTCGTGACTCAGTCTTGTTCGCCAGTGGAAAATTGAATCGCAAACGCGGTGGCCCCGGGTTTGAGGATTTTAAATACCAAGATGCTTATGCTCCCATCTATACCTACATCACAGCGGACACACCGGAACTGTGGCGTCGAAGTATTTATCGTTACATCGTCCGCACAACCCCAGATCGCTTTTTGAGAACGCTGGACTGCCCAGACCCTGCCAACCTGACGGCCAAGCGAGAAATAACCACAACCCCCCTACAGTCACTTACCCTTTACAACAACGACTTCATGCTTCGTCAAGCATCGTACTTTGCCGAGCGAGTCCGCAGCCTGTCCGACGCAAGAGTCGAATCCCAAGTAAAAAATGCGTTTCAACTTGCTTATGCTCGTTTACCGACCCCCACAGAAACCCTTATTGCCACGGAATTAATTGAAAAACAGGGTCTTTTCACACTTTGTCGCTCTTTGCTGAATTCAAACGAGTTCCTTTACATCGATTGATGTTGAGAGTTTGCTGAAGCAGTTTGAATCCCGCACGGCGCAACGTATGAAACACAACGTACGAAACACGGTGTTTGAAACACGGCATCCTTGAGTCAAAGATGCGTAACACGACACAACTGCACGAGTCCACTTGATTAATTCAAATCCCCAACTTAACTCACGTGTTTTAACACCAATGTTTACGACGTTCTCCCACCGGACAGGTGCATGTCCCGAATGAGCAAGATGACTTGGCAACCAGGATTTCATTCGAACGTGCTTCACCCAAAACAGCAACCAATGAGCACGCGACGCGAGTTTCTCAAGACGGTGGGTGGAGGTTTCGGGGCGATCGCTTTGTCAGCCATGCTCAACGAAGAATCCATGGGCCAGTCTCACCACAGAGCAAAAGCGAAACGCGTCATACAGATATTCTGCCCCGGTGGGATGAGTCAGGTCGACACGTTTGATTACAAACCCGAACTGCAAAAACGCAACGGCACTCCCTTTGACCCCGGTGGAAAAATGCAATTTTTCGCCTCCAAACCGGGAAACTGCCGTGGCAGCCATTGGAAATTTCACCAACACGGTGAAGCAGGACTGTGGATGAGCGAGCTTTTCCCACGTCTAGCTAGTTGCATCGACGAGATGTCTTTCATCTACTCGATGCACAGCAAAACGGCTTTACACGGCCCCGCCTGCTTCATGATGAATACCGGGTTCACCCTGCCGGGATTCCCAAGTATGGGCTCCTGGGTTACTTATGGACTGGGAAGCGAATCAGAAAATTTACCGGCCTTCATTGTGCTACCAGATCCCGGTGGTTTACCTCCCGGCGGGATCATCAATTGGGGGGCTGGTTTTCTACCAGCGACTCATCAAGCGACCACCTTGGACACGTCGAACCCCAATCAACCGATTGCAGATTTATTCCCACCAACTGACTTTACCGAGGCAACGCCGGCAGCCGATCGTGATGGGCTGGCATTCCTTGATCGCCTGAATAAAATTCATCAACAAGCACGCCCCGGAAATACAGAGCTTGATGCACGCATCAAGGCTTATGAACTGGCTGCACGACTGCAACTCAGCGCACCGGAAGTGACCGAGCTTTCCGATGAGACACAACAAACCCTGCGGATGTACGGTGTCGACAACGCTGAAACCGGGTCATTTGGCCGTCAATGCCTTTTGGCTCGCAGGCTGGTCGAAAAAGGTGTTCGTTTTGTGCAGCTGTACTGCGGTGCAGAAAACACAACGGCCCGCAAAATACGCCCTAACTGGGACAGCCATGAAGATTTACCCAGAGACCACGGCTACTGGGGCAGAGTCTTGGACACGGGTGCATCCGCTTTGCTGAGCGACCTCAAACAGCGAGGCATGCTGGATGAGACCCTTGTTATCTGCACGACCGAATTCGGTCGCCAGCCGGCCTCGCAAGGTGACACGGCACTCGGACGTGATCATAACGCAGGTGCATTCACAGCATGGATGGCTGGTGGTGGAATTCGCGGTGGAGTCGGCTTTGGCGCAACTGATGAACTAGGATTCAAAGCGGTTGACTCTGCCACCTACAGCTACGACCTGCACGCAACGGCGCTTCATCTGCTGGGAATCGACCATACTCGTCTAAGCTTTTATCACAACGGCATCAACAGAAGACTAACTGACGTGCACGGCCAGGTAATTCAGCAGCTGCTCCGTTGATTTCGCAACGCATCGCGAGCCGCCAGCCGCCATGCAGGCGGTGAGGCAAGCTATACCCTATCGTGAGCGTCTCGCTTGCTAAGAAGCTCGTTCTCTTGCTCGGAAAACGGTTCCTTCATTACGAGCGGTAGCACCCCTAAGCTAGCACCTTCCGACAGGAAGACGCAGGACTTGAGAGGGCACCGCATGCGAGCACACCGCGTGCGACGCCACATCGGTGCGGTGTTTTCTCAGCAAAACAATTCTTCGTAACTAGCACCCTCGCTGATCTGGAACCTTCGCCGCTCCCTGACCAAAGCGAAGCCCAACAGCTTCTCTGCCGCCACTACAGCCGTCCGTCCTCTTCCAGCATCTGTTTGTACTCATCGCGTTCACGACGGGTCGCTTCGAGGTCGAAAATCAAATATTTCATATCGAGCCGCAGCTGCGACAATGCCTCTTGAACCAAATTGAGGATTCGGCGACGACGAGTGCTGCACTGCACGACTCGCTGCATAGCTGGCGCTACCTTCTCCTGATATCGGGCTGGAAGTGATTCAATCGCCTTTGCCATTTCCTGCAGTTCAATGGGGGTCTCGTCGTTAATCTTCTGGGTGGATCCGATAGTGTTTGGCATCCAGAGTTGCTCCGATAGGTCTACATGTGCTTTTTGTTCGATTGCCATCCGTTGCATCTGCAGTGCCGAAACCTCGACAGCAGATTCACGCCAGGCACTTAACCCCTTTTAGAACCAGCACTTAAAGCACAAAAAGTGCCTTTTCAAAAAAAACACACGTTGAGAAAAAGCAACGGTGTTTCGGCTTGGCCTTGCACTGTAAATCTTGGTACAGAAGGGACTTAGGCTGGCGGCGGAGGCTAGCAACTCAATGTGGAGTTTTTTCAACACCACGTCGCTTTCACCACACACCTAGAACTGTGCACGCCTGGGAGAGAGTTCGCAAGGAGCGTTTCCGAAGCGTTGTCAGAATTGTTTCCGCTGCCTGCTCTGAGGTCAATGATCGATGTCAGTCCATCAACTTTCATTTTCTGAAAGGCCGCCAAAAATGCAAGTTCGGCAAGCCTTGCTCATTACCTCTGCTTGGATAGCTGGGGTGACTTGGCTGTTTACTACGCCTGCGATCGGTCAGATCTACGACTCATTGGATGCATATCCGCCTCGCTGGCATTTGCAAAGCTCAGACTGCGAAGCTCGTGTGACCTCGCAGGGACACCTAGCCGATGGCGGAGTAAATGGCGGCGCCTGTGAAAACGTGACGCTGTTATCGGGTAATGGCAGCGAGGTGCTGCTCGTCTACCCCATTGAACCAGTTCAACCACTCGATGACCTGACAGCGACAGTTTCCGTGATGAGCGCGAAAAAAGGTGCACGGATTGGCTTACGGGTTCGCTACCCGTATTTAATTGACCCAGATACCAGCCGGCCTGTCTCGGTAGTCGTCTACGGCGCAAGTTACCAATCTCCAAGTGAATTCGCCTCCATCGGGGTCGGAGCGATCGAACGACCGCTACGGCTTAAATCGGTCGCTGTTCGCACAGAATACGGAAGCAAAGCAGACCTGCAGGATGCTTACGTCGATGGAGTCGTGGTAAATGCCTATAGCGGTGCTGGGCGTTCAGCTTTACGCATCGATAACTTACGAGTGAATGGCCTGATCCCGATCAGTGAAGGCATTGCCACTGGAAATCGCCCAGAAGAAAAATCGATTTTGAGCATGCGTCCGGGAAAGCAAAACGAAATCACGCCGACAGTCTTGTTGGCAAATGCTTTTGAAGCAGGCAACATAACGCGTATCCTGCAACACAACGGTGAACCATTGGCATGGATTCGTTCACTCGGATTTGATGCTGTTCTCCTTTCCAAGCCACCCGACGCAGAAATTCTGAGCGAGGCAATCCGGTCGCGTATTTTGATATACGCGCCGCCCCCCACCTCTCCGAATCCAGAAATCCAAGCTTTGCTGGAACCGATTGCTGCTTGGTACGTCGGCACGAACACGGCACTGGATAGTCGCCAAGTCGACGACACGACACGAACGATCCAACGCCTGAAAAAATGGCCCAGCCGTTGGCAACGCCCGATCATCGGTGCACCATCAGAATCGTGGCGTGACTATGCTTCACTTCTGAACGCCATCATCGACGACCTGCCGCATCGTGTCAGAGGACTGAACGCTGACGAAGAATTGGCGCAGATGAAACAGAGACGGCAAAAACTGGGTGATCGAATCCCCGTCGCGGTCGGAATCGACAGCATGCCCCCCTTAACAATGCTAAGGCAAGTTGAAGCGATTGCAGAAGCGATCGGTGCACCAGAGCCTCAACGCTTCCACTGGCACGCCATGTGGCTCCAAGCCATGCGAAGCCTTGAGGTCACCCCCACAGCGATTCTTTTTCGCTCTTCTCGCTCACTGACCTCGGGAGCGTTACTGGACGAGCAACGCGCCATGGCACTCAGTTACGTCAATCGCATGATTGCGATGATCAGCCCGTGGGTGATTTCAGCCACTCGCATGACGCCGCCCCGTTTGGCAGGAGCAAATTATCACTGCACGAGGTTGAAGACAAACCAAGCTGACTTATTGATCGCCACCTCAAACGCCCATCGAGGATCTGAAGTACTAGCCGGCGACGGGAAGACGCTGGACATTCTGCTGACTCCTGCCGATGCAGCCAAAACCGCTTGGAGATTGACCCATTTTTCGGCCGAACGCGTTACCCCCGAATTAACGCCCTTGGGTGCCCGATTGAGGATCGTCTCACCCGATGCAACCGAAATTTTGGTTTTAAGCAGCGATCCTGCGATGGGTGGCCATGCCAGTCTGTCTTCGCAAAGATTCGCAAGACAAGCAGCGTTGGACAGATGGCAATTAGCCACGAATTTGGTCGAACAAAGCGTCCGACACTGGCAGACCGCCACAGCCGCGCGTGCCGCTAACCGACAATCAGTTTCAAATCTCGTCGCTGTTGCTCAACAAACCCTCGCCGAAGCAGAACCCATGTTTCGTTCAGGAGACATCGACAGCACACTCAGAATGGCCTGTCGTGCCGATGCGTGGGCAATGAGAAGTGAGTGGCAACTTGCTGAAGCACTGATGCCTGACTGGCCTATGCAAGTCAGTTGCCCACCGGTTGACATGGGTGCCTCGGAAATCCAAACCATCTGGCGTCCATTGATGGACGAACGTGGATGGGGACGCAATCTGCTAACCAGCGGGAATCTCGACACTCAAGACCTGATTGGAAGTGAACGCTGGACCTTTGGCAAACGCTTGACCACAAGTGCCCAAAGCGAGTTACTGCATATCACCCGAGGTGCTTACGAAGGACCAGGTGCACTGCGAGCACGTGTGACCTCATTATCAGATGAGGCTCTACCGGGTGGCTATGAAGGAACTGTGGTTCAAATCCAAAGCCCGTCGGTACGTGTATCCGCGGGACGTGCGATCCGAATTGACGCTAAAGTCCGGACCTTGGGCTTTGGAGGCCCGCATCAGGGTCTATTAATGTATGACAGCATCGGTGGGCAACCGATGGGCGTGTTGATACGCGGACAAGCAGACTGGGCGACCGTACGCTTGTATCGCCACGCAACCGAAGAAACTGAGGTCCACGTGATGTTTGAATTGATCGGCGGCGGTGAAGCCACGATCGACGAAGTCGAACTCAGAGTCTGGGAACCCGCAGCAATCCCACCCACACCCGTAACAAGACCTATCTCAGATACTTATCCTGGCACTCCACGCAGACAATAGAATGCGTGCAGGTGGAGTGCACTAACACCTAGACGCCTTCGACTCATCGCACCACCTACAGTACTGTAGGATCCTCTTCTGAATCCCAATGAGTTTCTAGCGGAACAGCCAATGTGTTTCTAGCGGAACAGATGGTATGCTCCGGAAAACGTTTCCTATCTCTGAGACAGTACCATGCAACAAGTTAAAATTTTCAAGAGTGTCGACAACGAACTCGCAGAAATGGAAAACCAAATCAACCGGTGGATGCGAAAAAGTGGAGCGAGAGTGCTTTCGATCAATGGAAACCTGACATCGCAGAATGGCTCGAGCGACGGCCCCCTGAACTCATTCGCAGCAGGAGACGTCTTGATCATTGTTCTTTATGAAATCGACAAACCCACAGGTTAACGGGAAAAACCAGGATTTCACCAAAATTTCGCCAGAATAAACGCCAGAAAATACGTTTCGAAACAACGGTTTCGGCGAACCCAATCGCTCGCGTGCACGTCATAATCAGCGGTAGCGGATTTTTCTCTTGCTGTTCATTTGACGGGTAGAGATAATGAAGTTGTCGGTTCGCGATAACGCGTCGCGAAAGGCTTTTTAGTACGAGGAGCGGCTCTTTCTGGTTGGCACCCGGGCCGTTGGTCGTCGAACCGTTTTGAAAGGAGGTGAGCAAGTGGATTATTGCTGTACTAGCCAACGGGGTGGAAACCCGTAGTTAAAGTCGGCGGGCCGATACTTCGGTATGGCCACCCCACTCGCACATCAAACTGATTGCGAGCAAACAGCCCCGCCTGTCAGGACAACCTTGGTCTTGTCAGGCGGGTTTTTTTATTGGGCCTCTGCTGTGCAAGCAGTACTGCAAGTATGCTAGACGGCCATTGAAACAGGCTTCCTTGTGTTTCCCATTGCTTGGACTCAATCGAAAGTGCCCGCCACCCTGCTTGTGTGCTGCGTCACCCGAGCGTTTCCCACCCGCCAGGAAAACCAACCATGTTGCTGCTCACCCGCCGAGTATTCACTCTTGCTCTTGCCCTTGGATTCGCCATGTCTTTTCCCACTGGACCGACAACAGAAGCAATTGCTGCTGGAGAAGGAGAGCAAGCCAAGAAAATCAACGTCTGGATCGGCACAAACGCTCGGAAGCCTAGCAAGGGTATCTACCACTGCTTGCTAGATACCGGCAGCGGTAAATTGTCTGAACCCGAGCTTGCAGCAGAGATCAGTGGCCCCGGCTTCCTTGCCTTGCACCCCGATCACCATCATCTTTACGCGGTAGGAAAACTTGACGGCGTACCATCAGTCGTAGCGTACCGAATCACTCAAGAAGGTATTCAATCTGCGTTGCAATTGGACAATTCTCTGCCGATCGGCGATGGCACTGCTGCTCATGTTGCCATTGACCCTACGGGACAAATGTTACTCACCGCGCAATACGGTGGAGGGTCAGTAGCGGCTTTCTCACTAAAGCCAGACGGGTCGCTGAGCGAAGCAACCGCTCTCATCAAACACGAAGGCGGCTCGCGAGCAGTACCAGGTCGTCAGGATGCACCGCACGCACACTGGGCAGGATTTTCGCCTGACAACCGTTTTGCATTCGTCCCTGATCTGGGACTCGACAAAGTTGTGATCTACAAGATTGATCCACAAAATGCGAAGCTGACCCTGCACGGTTATGGCAAAGTCCCAGCCGGCGGTGGTCCAAGACACATGAAGTTTCATCCCAATGGAAAAACCATCTATGTGCTGAATGAACTTGCTCTCAGCGTAACGGTGTTTGACTACGACACCGACAAAGGAACGATGATCGCCAAACAAACCATTCCCACCATCTCGCCAGACTTACTACAAAAAGAATTGTTCAAGAGTGCGTCCGAGATACGCGTCCATCCGAGCGGGAAATTTGTTTATTCCGCAAACCGCGGCCATGACACGATTACTGCCTTTCGTGTTGACCAAACCAATGGTGAATTGTCAGTGATCGAAGTCGAACCAGTACGGGGAGCCACACCACGCAACTTCAATATCGATCCCTCAGGCCGCTGGTTACTTGCTGCCGGTCAAGATTCACACACGCTGGCGTCCTTCGCTGTCAACACGGAAACAGGTGAACTCACTTACAACCGGAGCAACGTGACTGCGCCTTCTGCGATCTGCGTTCTATTTCAGCACGAATGAGTTGGGACAGTCCCTGACGAGCAGTGGAATTGCTGATCGCGTCGCTGACTTGCTAGAAGCATGCGGAGGGAAGTGAGGTCAACCAATGCTTTCGGTGGCTCATTCTGGACTGGATGCTTGAGAAAAAGGTGGGCAGCACAACCAACAGAGAGCTCCATTTTCTTGCCAAAAAGAAAAGCCGGCTTCGCGCCAGCAACAACTGCCGGTGAGTGCAAGTTTTGGTGGATGAGCCCAGACCGCTTGTCAATTTTTGAAGCGTTGATCGGCTCAGGGCTTACGTGCTCAACAGGCTCGAATCAAAGCACACCGGATCAAAACACCGCTGCGGGTTGTGTTTGAGTAGAGGAGCACGAACAGGAGCGACGCAGCGAATGATGCAAACACTAGCGATGCCTCGAAGCCCGCATCGCATGCTGCACACAAAATCACTTGGCTAGCTGGATCCTGTTCTCTACTTTTCGCACGCCGGGCTCCAACTGAACCAGCAACTGACTGATACGTCGCTCACGCTCGGTGGCGACCGCACCGGTAAGAATAGCAGTACGTCCTTCCATCCTGACCCGAATGCCGCGCAGTGATGGCATTCCTGCCAGCTGTACGAAACGCTCAGTTGCCGCCTGCTGCACCATCTCCGGAGACCTTGGCGCGATCTCGATGGCAGAACGCAAGCGTGTGCGGATGGCGGGTTGAGTTGCTTGACCGCCTCCGTTGTTGAAAGCGTTGAACAGACCTCCCAAGCCACCGAAACCACCACCTCCAAACGCACCTAGCCCGCCACCGGAGGCTCCTCGCGAACCCGCAGTAGTCCCGCCGGTGGCAGCGCTGACCTCACTAAATCCAGCACCCGTCGCTGCCGTAGCACCAATTGCACCAGACCGGTCCAAATTTGAGAATTCAGGATTGGATTCACTCGTATCAAACGGATCCTCAGCGTTACCTGTAGCAGCATTCTGCGCCTGAAGTACGGATGCCATGACCAAAGTTAAGAGCAGTGCGGCAGGAATTTCAAATCGGGTCATCAACCGGTTCCTTGGCGATACAAAACGTTACGACGGGGAAATCTAGTCTCAATAGTCTCTTTAACGGCTAGTCTAACGCTTAGTCCGTTGCTTTGCTTTGAAAAATTTTTGCGGAACGGCCAAGACACGGAGGGTTATGTCGAATAAAACGGAGATCTAGAGTTTTGCGTTTCCATCCAAGCAACAGAGCATTCTATGCGTCAGCCCATTTGCAAGTGGTTTTTTCTCCTGGCCCCCCTCGCAATTTGTGTGAGTCTTGGGCTTCATCAAGATTCCTTGGGTGCCGAGGAGGACACAACCCCGGGCGCACCGCGTCTGCTGCCCAAAGATACCTTGGCTTATATCCGAATCGACAATGTTGACGACATGCGAACAGACATGGCGGCTTCCTCAATGGGTCGGATGATGAACGACCCTAAGCTCAAACCATTCGTAAGTGAAGTTTACACCACGCTCAGTGGCTTATTCGAACAATTCGGTGCACAGATCGGTTTGTCACTTGAAGAATTACTTGCTATTCCCACCGGACAGGTAGCAGCGGCGGCTATGCCTGCCAATCTTTCGGAACGGGACGAAGAACTAGTAGAAGACGAAGCAGACAGTGATTCACCGGAAGCGATTCGACGCAGAATCGAAAGAAAGCGAGAGCAACAGAATGCGATTGCCGGAATTTTCATTCTTGAGGCGGGCAAAAATCTCGACAACATGATGTCGTTGGTGGATCGACTTGAAGAACAAATGATTCTGGGTGGTTATGTTCGCCGCACAAGCAAGGTCAAAGGAACGACCATTGTCAAATTGCTACCACCGCGACAGGGACGTCCAGAAGTCGAGTATTTTACAAAAGATGACACCCTGATTTTTGGTATCGGTCACGACACTGCAGCGAAATCACTGGAGCAGTGGACTGGTACAAGCGAGGAAGACTCACTTGCAGACCGTGCAGATTTCACATCTCTGATGTCCCGATGCATCGGAGCAGAAGAAACCCGTCCCCAATTGACGTTCTTTTTTGACCCCTATCGTTTCGTCGAGCGTCTCGTTAATCGTGGTGGTGCCGCCGCTCTTGTTTGGCCGCTCGTAGAAAATCTAGGAGTGAGCAAAATTCGCGGGATTGGTGGAAGCACTTTTCAAGGTGGAGAAGTATTCGAGGATATCGCACACATGCACATTCTGCTTGATCCACCCCGAGATGGAATGTTCGGCGTCCTACGTCCTGAAACAGGCGATACAACGCCACCCAACTGGGTGCCTGATGACGTCTCAGGTTACCTGACGCTTAACTGGGATTTCGAACAAACCTATGAAAATCTGGACAAGTTGATCGCGACATTCCAAGGCGCCGATCCCATGAAGAGATTTGTGGAGGAACCCGTAAAACAGGCGGTGGGACTTTCCATCAAAGAAGACATCCTGGACAACTTGACTGGTCGATTCGTTACCGCCAGTTGGATGGAGCCGCCCGTCCGCTTGAATAGTCAAACACGACTATTCGGCCTTGAACTCAAGGACGGACTGAACGCCAAAGGAGTGATCGCTAAAATTCGTGACAAACGCCCGAATGATATCGAAGTAGAGACTATCGGTGGCGTAGTCGTTTACGGTCCCAAAAACGAACGCCAGCGCAATTTGCCTGAAAATTTCCGCCAGCCAAAACCGGGCGTGATCATTCTCGGCAAGTGGATCATCTTCAGTGACAGCCGCAAGCTGTTGACACGCGTGACCCAGGCCAATGCTGACTCGATGCCGCGCCTCGTCAACGTACCCGAGTACGATCTGGTGAGCAGTGAATTGGGTGGAAAACTGGATGGTGAAACACCCTTCATGGTTTCGTTCATGAGAGGGGCTGACTCGATTCGACAAGTTTACGACTTGGCGAAATCGCCAGATACCCTGAGGTTCATGCGTTCCTCCGCAGAGAACAATCCATTCCTCGCAAGAATGCTAGGCTTGCTTGAGACAAACGAACTGCCGGACTTTAAAGAATTTGAGAAATACTTCGCACCGACCGGAAGTTTCGCCTACGATGAAACAGGCGGGATGCACTTCGGTTGGTTTACCCTGAAGGCAGATGACTGAGGTCGTCGTCCGCCAGCATGACGACGCAGTCGCATGCTTTGCAACTCAGAAGAACCACGCTGGAAGCAATCATCCAGCGTGGTTTTTTGTTTGCTTTAACTCCGCGAACATGCCAGATTCGCGTTCCCAAAAGCCGCAACGGGGGTAACGTAGATGGCTCATGACTGAATCGCACAGATCCTAAAAAGCTCGTGCNCGGAATCGAAGGACCTTCTGACTTGCGGTAAAATTAACCCCGGTCTCCGGTCTCCGGTCTCCGGTCTCCGGTCTCCGGTCTCAACAGTCTTCCACATCAACAGGCTCAACCCCTCGTGTCACAAAATCTACTGAAGAGCATGNTCGCAGTCACCTTCGCCATCCTCGTGGTTGCAAGCACGTTAAGTCCGCTGACCGTTGCTGAGGAACGTTCAAGCCAAGTACCAAAACTTGGTTCCTATTCGTACGAACCCAAACCGAATGACGCGGCTTTCGCCAAGTTCAACCCTCGCCTCGCACCGCCCCCGGGACCGCTGTTACTCAGGCAGGGCGATCGACTTGCAATCATTGGTGATTCAATCACCGAGCAGAAGATATACTCGCGCATCATTGAAACCTATCTAACGGTCTGTGTGCCCCAACTTGACATCCAAACACGACAATATGGCTGGAGCGGTGAACGCACCGAGGGGTTCTTGAATCGCATGGATGAAGACTGCCTGAGATTCAAACCAACGGTCGCTACCTTAGCCTACGGCATGAACGACAGCCGTTATCGCCCTTTCGATACACTCAACGGCCAGTGGTACCACGATCACTACAGCGAGGTGGTAGCAAAGTTGAAGGCTTCAGGTGCGAGGGTGGTTGTTGGATCACCGGGCTGTGCCGGCAAGATTGCCAGCTGGGTCAAGTCGAGAAGTGGCACCCTAGACGAACACAATCTGCACCTTTGCGCTCTGCGAGATATTGCTTTACAGGTCGCGAAAGAGCAGGACGTTGCCTTTGCCGACATATTTTGGCCGATGTACCAACAACAGATACTCGCCGCACGAAAATATGGGACAGCCGAAAAGCCGTATGAGATTGCTGGCCGTGATGGAATTCACCCTGGAGGTGCTGGACATCTCTTGATGGCCTATTCTTTCTTACGGGCCATGGGTCTGAATGGCGACATTGCGGCGATCAGATTCGACTGCCAAGCGGATACGGCTACAGCAAGCGAAGGGCACAAAATAGAGGGATGCGAACAAGGTGTCATCACTCTGACAAGCCAACGCTACCCATTCTGCGCGGATGGGCCGGTCGATCAGGACAACTCCATCCGGTCTGGTATGTCGCTTGTACCCTTCGACCAAGACTTAAATAGGTTCATGCTCTATGTCTCGGGGCTGGACGACTCCGAGGCCAAAATCACATGGGGCCAACATGCTGTCGTCGCCTCGGGTGAGCAACTGGCCAAAGGCGTAAACTTGGCGACCCTGTTTCCCAAAAACCCATTCAAAACCGCTTTCGATGCCGTGGATTCAGCGGTTGCCGCCAAACAAGNGTTTGAAACGCAACAGATCAAAAAAGTATTCCATGGCAAGGAAGGAAAACAGGATATGGAATCAGCGGTTGCACGCACCGAAAAAGAACGTGCCACACTAGTCTCCAATATTGCTGCGGCTAAATCTGCAGTGGCTCACCAACTGAGCATTCAGCCCGTGGAATCAACAACTAGAAAAAAATAACGTGACTTGAACTCTTAACCCATGCAGGTCAACGTCAAGTCATTCAGGGAACAGGCTACATTTCATAGATTGCCGCGAAGAATACCTGACGCGTCACATCGACTGCTGGCACCTCGTGTGAATTCCCTTCGCCCGTCGAAAACAACTCGCGGAACCAAACAANGTTCAATTCGGCTCCGTCTGCCTCATGGAACTGCGGAACCGTGATGGTGCTACCCNGCAGAATCGCGGACCGTCNCAGTGCATCAGGTTGCAGATCG
Organism: Rhodopirellula sp.; assembly: GCA_002689655.1. Classification (GTDB taxonomy): domain Bacteria; phylum Planctomycetota; class Planctomycetia; order Pirellulales; family Pirellulaceae; genus Rubripirellula. Next base: position 33,673 of record NZHC01000151.1, read on the forward strand.
GCACAAACATTNGTANNGATCAGGCCCTGATCAATCAGCGTCATACAAGAAGAACCTTCGTTTTGACCTCGTGTAATTAGATACATTGCATGCAGTTCCTGCCCGGAGTGAAAGTGCTCCCTACCCGGGCGAGGAAGTCGTGCGAGGTCGGCAAAGCTACCTACGACATAGGTATTTCATAGGTACGACATAGGGTAGAAATCCCGCAGGTTCATGAAGAGCGGTGCGAGCAAACTGAAGGCGTCTGGNNGCGTTCTGACCGCGAATCCCCAGCTGTACTTTCTCAAACTCCCGCTCTTCCAAGCACATGCCTTCGGCCGCACAACGAAACGCCTTTCACATGTTCGACTCAGCCGAAAGCCACCCCCCCGATTTACATTCGATCATTGCACGGTTGATTAGGACCCTTGCACCTCTCGCAAAGGCAGTTGCCCTACTTGATCCCAAAGAACGCACATCTTTTCCGGAATCTGAATCTGATACGCACGTAACACCCCGAGCTAATGATGGTAACGCAAAGTCCGATTCACTAACGCGATTCTGAAACGCTTCANGCATCAGACGCTCCATCGAACTGTTTGCGGCCCTTAACTCCAGACGCTCCAAAGCCATCTTTGTCTTCCAAGCGGTACCTGCAAATTCAACATCATTGAAGTGTTCAGTTGATCTTGCATCTAAAGACGTAGCAGGAACACCATTCGTGCTGGGCAATTGCCTTGGCATGTTCTGGGACCAGTGCCCCAGTTGTCAAGCGATGATGCCATGTCAAACATCGTCAAAAGCGGATGGCTCTGACGGCTGGCCCCTCATCACTGGCAAGGAACACGCGACTGCTACTGCAAAATGTTTCGGAGCTCGACGCGGCCTTTGCTTTTAAATCGTTTTGCTTTTCCATTGCGACGTGAGCAAAAACATCGCCTAACGTGCCCTAACAAGACAGATCGGACCACTGATGCAACCAGTACCGCTACACCTAACCTCGATGTTCGCTACAAACCGTCCCACCCAAAAAAATCGGGAGCATCGTTGGAATCGGGAGAATCGTTACATCTTGGCTCAGGGATGCGATTGCAGTGTCGGACGAGACCACGCGATCAGCTTGCTGGAACAGAACGATCCGCCGCCATTGAGCAACCTCGCGTTTGCTATCAAGCCGCACGCCTGCGTAACCCCTGCCCCAAAACCCCGGGCTGGCTACCTGAACTGCGACGGGCAACTATATTCCTCACTTATATTCCTCACTTAACGACGAGCCCCAAGGAGAAAGGACTCGGACGAGACAAACCTCAGATCGTCGAAGGTGAACGGGTTCAGAAGGGTCGCAATGCACGCCAATCCCCCTGTTGACGATCCTCAGTCGTGCGAGGGCTTGACCTGCTCGGCTTTCCGCGTCCAAAATTTCCGGGCTGCCCGTACAAAAGGCACGTGCCGCTGCAACTCAACAGCAGGCAACCGCTTCAATCGGTCCTCGTAGTCAGCGAGCCATCGGCGAAAAAACTCCACTGACTTTTGGGTTACGCGCGGCTGGCCTTCAAACTCAATGTACCAAGGAGCACTCATCGCAGCTCGAAAATGATCTTCATACAGTGTCACCACTCGAATCGTGACCCAGCCACTTTCTTTCGCATTCACCGGCGGAAGCATCCCACCAGCTTTTGCAAATTCATCAAGTCGTGCACTGTAATGAACCTTGCCATTATGGATGACTTCCAGGTATTCCACAGGATCCCTCACGGCCAACTGCAATTCTGCCTGCAACACCAGAACTTCTCCAGGCCTTGCTTTAAAGACATGCCCCGGCAATTGGCCCCCGAGCATAGGACGCAGCAACGGTCCATTCGTGGCAACACTCTGCCCCTTCCAAGCCGCATTCCACCACTCAAGCTCGGATTCCACTTTCGTTGCTTTGAGTGGATTGCTGTTGTAGTCCCTCGGTGGCTTACCTACATAAAGTCGGTTATATCCAACCGGGGTTTGAAGTGCTTGGTCTCCTGTCCCAGCCAAGGGTGGGATCCTGAAACCAGCATCCAACATATTCCAGTAGATTTTCTCTGCCCATCGTCCCATCACTTGATTTCCCGTCGTCGTCGCCCCTTGGGGTCCCCGGCCATTAGAAATCGAGAGTACTTTCCTATCCAATCGCAACCAATCTCCAAGCAAGAAGAATCCATCCACCTGCCCGCTGGCTAACCATATGGGAAGTTGCCATGCAAAAGGATTTTCGATTGCAATTTTCACTTCCTCCCGCCGGCCTAGCTGAATCATCTGTTCAACTGGCAGCAACAGCTTTCTACCATCATTTGCCCCGGGACCAGCTCCTTTCGTTCTATGCGTGCTCTCGATGTTCTCGTGATTGGAACCCAAATCCCGATAAAAGATCAAACCCTCCTCGTGAGTTGCATGCTCATTGATCCAGGCAGGATCATTTTCGGGTGGCTCGTCAAGAGCACGACCTGCTATCGGTTTGGCATCCATATGTCCCAGCACCGCTGCCAGGTGCAGATCTTCGGAAGCCATTCTCAGAGGTAGACTGTAGGGTGAAGTGGGAACACAGCAATCACCGCTGGTCCATCCCTCCCGCAGCATGTCAACCATCCGAGGCAGTGCGACCGAGTGCTCGTCGAGACTGGTGCGTTCCAAGGAAAAATTCCCAGTAATGATTCTGTATTCTGGGCCCCTGATCATACTAAAACGATACTGTCCATCCGGCAGTGAAAACTCAGCCGTACGATCCAAAACCATCCCTACACCAGCCGGAACTGTTTTCCGTACCGTCACTCGTCTACCGGGTTTGTCCGGCCGCTCCAGTACCATGCGCGTGATCACAGGCTGCTCATCAAATTCGTCGCGGACGGATACGGTCAAACTTCCGCCAGCAGCGAAAGCGAACTGCAGCGGAGTGACAGCAGCAACACAAACCCAAACCATCTTTGTGCTGAATCGTACAGCTGCAACACGAACCATCTGATATCTCACTTTAATCAAGATTCCATCCCCTCGAACTCCGTTCTCTGATCACCGCCGGTAATCTGCGAGGTCACATTGACACCCACGCAAACTTATACCGTCAAAAGATAACGCTCGGTGCGGATACTGCTTGCTAATACCCAATTACTTTATTCGTCTACTTTGTTCGTCTACTTTGTTCGTCTACTTTGTTCGTCTACTTTGTTCGTCTACTTTGTTCGTCTACTTTGTTCGTCAAAAAAGCAATCGCTCTCCAGTCTCAACACGACTCGCATCCAGCCACCAATTCTACTCGTTCAAAGTCAGTATTATTGAATCCATTTGGCGTCACGACGCAAATGTAAGTAAAAGCAACGTTTGGCAGGGTTCCCAGTTCAGGAACCGTTACGCTTATTCAACCGCGTTACAGCGGAAAGGTGTTACCGCGGACCGATCTGATCGCTAGAATGTATCACTGTAAGGGGTAGTCTCGGCTGTTGTAACATTCAGTAACGCAACGATGACTCATTGCTTCTAGCTGACCTTGGAAAACTATTCAGAGCGTTCGAGTTCCCTCACATGCCCCATCCAATCGCCTGACCTCCCAACCACGTACTTTCATCGCTCGTCCGCACGCATCTCGGCCCCGCACTTCCTGAACCAACCCTGTGTGAATTTTAATGACGGCCCTCGGCCGCCACACGTTTTGAAAGGCTTCAATGACTTTGTTTACCCGTCACTCAGCGAGTCGCCGGCTCGCCCTGATATACCCCGCCTTGCTGGTCTCGTTCCTCTGGCAAGTTGCCTCTGATGCAAACGCCTCGGATAAGCCCAACATTATCTACATCATGTCAGACGACATGGGTTACTCAGACATTGAATGCTACGGAAGCGAAATTTCGACGCCAACTTTGAACACATTGGCCGCTGACGGAATCCGATTCACCCAGTTTTACAATACCGGGCGATGTTGTCCCACGCGAGCCAGTCTTCTAACGGGCTTGTATCCGCACCAAGCTGGCATCGGGCACATGATGAATGACCGCGGTCATGATGGATACCGTGGTGAACTCAATCGACAAAGCGTGACCATCCCAGAAGTGCTTCAACCAGCTGGCTATCGTTCGTACTTGTCTGGCAAATGGCACGTCACCCAAGCGGTCAATCCAAAGAACGACGCCGACAAGCACAATTGGCCGCTGCAACGAGGTTTTGACCGTTTCTATGGGACCATTCACGGCGCCGGTAGCTTCTTCGATCCAAATACACTCACACGCGACAACACCTTCATCTCTCCTTTCGCTGACCCAGAGTATCCACCTGAAGAAATGGCAAATGGGGAATACTATTACACCGATGCGATTGCCGACAACGCTGTCCGTTTCATTCGCGAGCATCACTTTGATTCTGGTGACCAACCCTTCTTCATGTACGTCAGTTTCACTGCAGCGCACTGGCCCATGCACGCGTTGGAAAAAGACATTACAAAGTACAAAGGAAAGTATGACGCTGGTTACGATGCGATCCGATCCACTCGTTACGATCGCATGATTGACTTGGGACTCATTGATCGTAGCAACACCCAGAACTGGCCCATTGATGACAAATGGAAGGAAGAGCAGCACTGGGACTGGGACAAACGGAACATGGAAGTCTATGCAGCCATGATTGACAACATGGATCAGGGCATTGGTCGCATTGTCCAATCCCTCAAGGACACCGGACAGTTTGAAAAGACTCTGATCTGTTTCTTCCAGGATAACGGTGGCTGTGCCGAGAACTACGGGCGGGGTGGCGTTGGCCGTGACCGTTCAGCGACTCCAGATCGCGATATTATTCAGGCAGATTACCTGCAGCCCGACATGACCCCAAAGCAGACGCGTGACGGTTATGCGATGAGAACAGGTAAAGGCTCCATGGCGGGGCCCGCAGATACCGCTATCGGCTATGGACGTGGCTGGGCCACCGTTTCCAATACACCATTTCGCGAATACAAACACTACACACACGAAGGTGGAATCTCGACACCCTTGATTGTCCATTGGCCTGACCAAATTGACCAAGGCGGGCGACTGGAAAACACACCAGGACACCTCATCGACCTGATGGCAACCGCGGTTGATGTCGCCTCGGCAGATTACCCCACTGAATTCCACGGCGGTGAAACCATCAAACCGATGGAAGGCACTAGCTTGGTCCCATTATTCAAAAATGAACCCATTAAACGTGAAGCGATTTACTGGGAACATGAGGGCAATCGCGCCATTCGCGTTGGCAAGTACAAACTCGTTGCCAAAGGTGCCCAAGGTGACTGGGAATTGTACGATATCAATGTCGACCGCAGCGAGCAGAATGACCTCAGTGTCAAACAGCCATTCCAGACAAAAAAACTCGCCCAAATGTGGCAAACCTATGCCGAACGTGCAAACGTCTTGCCACTGAACCCCCGCACAAATAAACCTCCTGCCGATAACCGAAAGCAGAAACACTTCGAACTGAAGCATGGGGCAACCTTGGACAGCAGCAAAGCCCCTTACCTTCAACAACGCGGTTTTACGGTTCAAGCAACGGCTAACGTGACGGGTGATGGTGTAATCGCAGCACAAGGTGGGTCAAACCATGGCTGGTCACTCTATATTCAACAGGGCAAACTCTGCTTTGCCATCACGCTCAGTGGAAAGCAGACCATCGTTAACAGCGAAACCGAAATCGATGGCGACGTAACGGTGACGGCGGCGATCAAGAAGTCAGGTCAACTGAAGATCTCAGTAAACAGCGCCCCCGTGACCGAGCTCAAGCTGGATGCCTGCCTCACCGGTCAGCCACTCGAACCACTCGAAGTTGGCAGGGACTCCGACGGCGTCGTCGGAAAATATGAGCCACCCTACGCCCTGAACGGAAACGTCGAAAAGCTGAGCATTGATATCCCGTGAATGAAGGAGAAAGACGCTCGTCTTTCAGCATCAGCCTCCACTGAATGCGAACCGGCACGGTGCCGCGCAGCAGAGTCGCAACCACTTTGGCGTTCTGCTGCAGGCCTTTCTGCTTCCGATGCAAATCACTTTTAACGGCAGCAGCCGTTAATAAGGCAATTCACGGAGGTACAGATTTTTGAAGTAGAGTGCACTTCCATGATGCTGCAACTCAATCTGGTCTGCTCGCGCTAGCGGAACAAGGCCGGTCTTGTCCCAGTAGTTTTCTAACGCGACACGATCAACAATTTTTTTACCGTTGAGCCAGATCGTCACCTTATCACCCACCATACGGATCAAGAACCGATTCCATTTGCCGGGCGTCTTATCGGCAAGAACCGTCGGCGCATTTCGCCAGCGTTTGTTATTCCAGAGCCCTCCCGACCCAAGATTGCGGCCGTTTTTGTAGGCGGCGACCCACTGTTCCGTTGTCAGGTCCGCGGTGCCATCCAACACCCCATCTTTTCCGGGATTCATCCGCAAATCCCAAGGGTCCCAAATTTGAATCTGGGGAGTTCCACGGAGATAGATCCCCGAATCTGCTCCCGCGGGGATTTTCCAGTCCACGTACATTTCAAAGTCACCATAGTCCTTGTCAGTACACAAGCTCTGACCCTTTCCATCATAGGTCAGAACGCCTTCGACAACGGACCAGTGCTGCCGCATCAGCTCGTCGGCAATCACCTGTGCTTGCGTTGCAGCATCACCCCTCAACTCACGTCGTGCATTCGCATTCTTGTGCGCTAAGCCTTTCCAGCCCTGCAGATCCTTGCCATTGAACAAAGCCTTGAAACCGCCGGGAGGAACGTTGTCTTGCTGAGATACGTGTGTCGCTGGTGAGACGGAGTAATCAGCGATCTTCATGTTGCGAAATTCAACCCGGTCACTGTGCCCAGCCAAAACCAGATGCCCAGTTTTCTTTTTCATTCCCGGGTGAGCTCCCCCATCAACCGGAACCGTTTCATCAAGAAACGCATCCACAATCACCGCCCCGTTGACAATCACGATCACGTGATCATCAATCGCAATGATTGTTTCCTGATTCCACTGCCCAACCGGTTTCAGATACCCAGTCTTTGCGGGAGTGACTCCGTAGATCGAGCCATGATATTGCCATGGTTTCAACCAACTGAGCTTACGCTGTTTTCCACCAGACATCTCAGCCATGCCACTGTAGCGGGCACCGTTGTGATCAAGAATTTGAATCTCCATACCGCTGGATGCTGGATGACCACCCGTCGGTACTCGAATTCCAATGCCGTTGTTGCCGCTCTCTTCAAGCTTGAATTCAAATTGAAAGGCAAAGTCTGAGTACTCTTTCTCGGAAACGAGGTTCTTCCCTCCCTTTTTGCAGATCAGCACCCCGTCATCAACGCTGTAGCCCTTAAGATCACCGGTCCAACCTTTGAGATCGTTTCCTTGCAGCATGGGCTTCCACATCGCTGATGTGTTCAAAATGGATTCGACATGCTGCCCCGCGGCAATATTAGGATCGTGTGCACCTCCATCCTGCTTGGTTTGTCCTGTGGCAAACGCGGCACCAAAAAAGATCGAGGCTACAACGCTTAGGATGGCAAAAACGTTTAAACGCAAATCCAGATTCCAAACTGGATGGCGGTAGGAATTCAAAGTATTCAGCATGAGTCATTCCAGAGGATGCGAAAACAGATGTGCTACGAAACCGTTCCACAATATACGACCAAAGAGCCGCGATCGCCAACATATCGAGTTCTGCTGCCACGACGCGTCTGTAAGACGTCAACGCGAACGAATGTTCACGTAATCACTCACCCAAAAAAAGACCGTCATGCGGTTGCCACAACATGAAAGCCTCTACGCCAATCAGTTCGTGTTGCTGCAGTCCTTCGCATTGATCCCCTTCAACGTATGGCAGAACTCATGATTGGGCTGCCAGGTTTGCGAGCCAATGCCTGTCATCACTGGCGATACTGTCGGGACTCAAAACGAAGGCTGCGTTTGAATTCAGATTTGCTTGCTGCCAATGGGTAGCATCCGGCACCGATCCGGCTGACCAGCCAAAATGGTGAGGTTGCAAGCTGATACTCCTTCAGCTGATACTCGTTCAGATCACCAGGTTGTACCATCGAGAGATGGTGGAGCTGACCGGTGCTCTTAGAAAAACTGGCAGTCAAAAAGATGCATGCACGCCAAGGTGCACGCACGCCCCCCAGTCGCCACTGAGCCCCCAAGCCTAGCTGCCCCGACTTGCTAGTCGGGGCAACGCGTTACGCTAGGTAGCTTGCCATCGGATTGAAATGCTGAGCGATACGGATTGCTACCGTCATGGAATGCTGCCTGACGTGACTTGCAGCGTGATCTACGCTGCCTCAGGCTGCCTTGCGAATTCCCTGCTTTTCGGAATCCATTCCATTGGACTGTTGCTCGTTAGGCTGCTGTACCTTTTCTGAGGCATGAGCGGATTCTGAGGCAAGAGCGGAGGACACACTCGAATCTGCCGCATCCTGATGGGCCGCGGTGATTTTCAAGATTCGGGGTTCGATTTCCAGTGGTTCGGAAGCGTCCTCTGGTGCCTGCACATCGTGCGTCTGCTCAGAAGCCGCCTGCTCTTGCAGTTGCATTACTGCCGCTTTCATAGCATTTTCTGCCTCGACGGGACTTTCATCTGATTTTAGGTCATCAATCTCAGATCCCCGCAGAACCAATTCGAGCGTCCCCTCTGCCTGATAGATCTTGAGCACATCTTCTTCAATAAACCATACAGCGGTGTAGTGCTGGGCGTGAAATTTACGCCCGCAAAAGAACTCATCGCGAATCAGCATGCTTTCGCGATGGATCAACGATCCATCGGCTCCCAAGTTCTCAGAGCTCTGGTCGGCGTCCTGAAGCCATTTGAGAAACCGCGTCCGCACTGTGGCAAGTCGCTGGAAATTGGTCATGCGTTCAATCAAGGGGAAATGCGATATGATGCATCCTCGGTAGACGGGAGATACCGACCCAACGAGAATGGCAGGCAGCGTATTTTTTCGCTAAATCAGCCTACGGGTATTGATCGGCAAGTTTCAGAGCTAACATTCGTTGCAATTCGGATTGTGAGCAGAGGCAACGCAAAACGCCCAGATTGCCAACCATTGAAGTTATGTGCAGGCTAAGGCGTGCCGATCCTCGAGTCAGTCAAGAAAATTGAACGGAGCCAAAATGCGGACCTTGCTCAGCGAAGGCGAATTGCATTCCGGTGTGCAGCAACTTGCTTCTGAAATTGACAACCGTTACGGCCCACGTCCGCTGACAGTGATCGCGATCATGACCGGCAGTTTGGTTCTTTTCGCAGACTTGATCCGCCGGTTGTCGATGCCGCAGCGGGTTGGTGTGGTTCAAGCTTCGAGTTACCGTGGTGGGACCACTTCAGGCCAACTCCAAGTGGACGCTGCGATGATGATCGACGTGAAAGGTCGCGATGTGCTGCTTGTTGATGATATTTTTGACACGGGCAAAACGCTGGATCGCGTCAGCGGCATGATGCTTGAGCATGGTGCCAAATCGGTTAGGACTGCGGTCCTGTTGCATAAACTCACTCAGCACTCGGTTGAAATGCGTCCTGATTTTGTAGCGTTTGAGATCGCTGATGAGTTTGTCGTGGGCTACGGCTTGGATTACATGGACATGTACCGGAACCTGCCTTATCTCGCTGTGCTTTCGCCAGCGGAAATTGAGGCTACTGCTGCGGAATCAGAGGCGTGAAACGTTCACCAAGAGTACTGCTGATTGGTCGCAGGTTCTGGCCACACGGTTCATCGGACTCAGCATGTTTTCTCACTGAGCTGGCCTGTGCGATCCGTCGTGGTGGCATGCACATCGAGGTCCTCACTCCCCGATACGCATCCTCCTGGCCAGAAAAAATTGTTGTCCGCGAAATTCCTGTTCATCGCCCTGCTACCGCACCTCGAAGCGAATGGTCCATAGGTCGATATCTAAAACACCTTACCTCGTGGTTACAGCGACACGCCCAAAGCTTCGATGCCCTGCTAGTTGATGCTATTCGCGAGGAATCGAGCGCCGTCACAGAAGTCGGTAAGCAACTTGGGATTCCAGTGGTGTTACGCTGTGGTGGCTGGGGTGCAACCTCAGATCCCAGTTGGTGGAAAACCAGTCGAGCGGCAAAACGAAGCTGCAATATCGCTAAGAGTGCTGATGCAATTGTGGCTGATAGTGGGATCCACCAACGTGAGCTGATTGCTGAGGGATTCGTTCGTGACCGGGTTCACCGTATCAACAAGGGCTTCCCCAACTTTCCTGCTCGCACTGCACGCACTCGGCAGCTAGCGCGGGAAGTACTGGGTAGCGTTAACTCAGATCTGATCACATCTGATGAGACTCCAGTGTTGTTGTGCAGTTCTCCGATGACCCGTAGCGGGGGGATCAACTTGTTAGTCAACGCTGCCCCGCACCTTATCAAACGCTATCCCGACTTACGTTTCTGGTTTATTGGTGATGGACCATACCGCGACTGGATTTACGAAAATCTGCGAGGGCACGGCATGCGCGCCTCCATTGCGATGCCAGGAACCTTCTCGGACTTTACTGAACTCTGCCAAGCCGCAGATCTGTTTTTTCAGCCGGATGATGAGGGATTGGATTATTTCCTGCCCACTGCGATCTCCGCCGAGCTACCGTTAGTTTGCTTGCGAACATCATCAACTAAGTCTTTGCTCTGTGGAACACCATCAAGACAAGAGACAACAGCGAACAGCAGTGACCCCAATCGTACGCTGAAGACATCTGAACTGATCCAGTGGATCGACTCATCTACTGCAAAACAGACCCGTTTAGCCGTTTCTCGCGTCATCGATGATCTAGAATCAGCCCGACATCGAGCGGCGGAATTGCGACGTAACCTACTTCGTTCCAGACCCCAAGCTGATAGTATTCAAAGCTACATGAATCTGCTTGGTAGGCTGGTTCAAGAACGAGAAGCAAACCCACCGTCAACGGAGACAGTTTTATGACTAAACGAATTGTCTTGGTGATTCCCACCATGGATCGCGGTGGAGCCGAAAAACAACTCTGCCTGCTTGCAAAAAATCTTCCACGCGATCAATTCGATGTGCACGTCATTCTGTTAACACGAGACGGTCCACGCAGTATGCCGTTGCGTGACGCCGGCATTCCAGTGTCGGTCATCGGCAAGAGGTTCAAGGCAGACCCTTCCGCCTTCTTTCGCCTGCGTCGTGAACTCAAAAGACTCCAGCCTGAGATTGTTCACACGTGGTTATTTGCCGCAAACAGTTTTGGTCGAGCAGCTGCCAAGGCAGCCAAAGTACCAAGAATCATTGGCAGCGAACGCTGTGTGGATCCATGGAAAACGGCAGCCCATTTCTTTATCGACCGCAAGCTCGCCAAGTACACAGAAACGATCACAACCAACAGCGCAGGAGTAAGAGACTTTTACGTGTCTCATGGAATCGCTCCGGAGAAGTTCACATTGATCCCGAACGGGATTGAGCCTCTTGACTCTTCATCACTTACACGTGAGGAGGCATTTGCCTCACTCGGTGTCGATCCAAAACGCAAATTGATCATGGCTGTCGGCCGGTTATGGCCGCAAAAAAGATATCGCGATTTGATTTGGTCAGCTGAATTACTTGGAAGCCTGCGAGAAGATACCACATTTGCAATCGTTGGAGATGGGCCACAAAAAGGTGAACTACTCAGACATCGAGACGCAGTGACGATCCCGGAACATGTTCGTTTTTGCGGCCAACGAGATGATGTACCTGCACTCTTGCCCCACGCAGATGTATTTTGGATCGGTAGTGAATACGAAGGGCAAAGCAACTCAGTGATCGAAGCAATGCAAGCTGGATTGCCAATCATCGCTTCAAATATCCCAGGTAACCGAGACTTGGTGATCGATCAGCAGACGGGGCGGTTGGTGAAGCTGGGAGACACCGCCGACTTTGCTCGCCAGACTAACGAAATCCTCGAAAGCCAAGCCGAATCAAAACGTCTTGGCAGCAATGCTCGAGACCGTATTGCATCCGAATTCACTGTCGCTCAAATGGTCAACAAGCACGCCTCGCTTTACGATGCGGCAGCGTCACCCGCATAGCTCCCTAGCAGGTACCACCCCCCCTCCCCCCCCCGCAATCGCAGGGCCCACTACGAATGCGTGCCATCGCCGGTAAAACTGACCCAACTCATAGGTTACGTGAACTGCTGTGCGAGATTGTTCTTTAGCCACAATGCAGAAAACTCGGTAACTGCTGGTAGACTATTCCGCTCGTAACGGTCAGACCAAGGCTCAACACTCGAATTTCTCGCCAATCACCCATTTTGACTCAAAAGCACGTTGAGAAGCCGTCTCCGAAGGATAGGATCGGGGCTGTGATGGCGAAAGCAGTCCCGGCAATAACACGGCGGCCTGCTGGAGCCTAATGTGAACGAAGAGAACTCATCTGAGGCACCTGATCATGGACACAAGCGAGACCAGCCAACCGGCAATCGACGAAGTCGACTTGCTACTGGCCAACGCCCGCTTGCGAGACGAATTGGAACCGTATCGTGACGAGTCGATTGACGACTCGTCCATCACGCGGATGTCGCTTCGTACCGAAAACGAATACCTCGCGTCGATACTGGCTTGGGAGCGTGCTCCGGCATTACCGATTGCTAATTGGTTTACCCCAGCGATGGAATTACCGTCTCCCGACTCTCTAAACGACGAGACGCTGTCACAACTGCTTGAGCAGACGATCCGTCGACTTCATTCGCAGAAAGTGGTGCTGAAATTCACAGATCACCTCTCCGATCGTGAACTTTACATGATCGTCTACCGTGACATCCTGCACTGTTGCGAGAAGAAAGTGGAATTGCCCGGCAAGTTTCTCGAGTGGCGTTGCATCGAAGATAACGAGACGTGGCTGAGGTTTTACGCAGACGCGATTGAGCGACGTCGCTTTCAGGAAGAGCACGAAGTTGATCTGCCACCCGCGGAAACGCCTCGTTTTCAACGCAATCTCCCAGGCTAGACTCCGTCGGCTTTGATTCGATTGTGTCCGAACTTTTCTGCTCGGCACGCGTGTCAGGTGCCAAGTGTGGTCCCCACATGGTTTCATTACGACGTTGCATGACCGGAGAGTTCTTGAGTTGTCCGCGGCACCGTTGACTATCGTTTGAATCTGCAGTACCTGCATCGACTACCGGATTCGAATTATTCGCATCCATTGCCGGGTTTGCCACTTTGACGAACGGGTGCACGTCGAACGCAACGTAAATCGCATTGGCACTGATTGCCAAGTCAGCGGACAATGCCATCACCTGTTGTTGATCCGCCCCTGTCTTGAAGGCTTCAGCTTTAACATCGGGCGGACAGGCGAATGAATCTCGCCCCGCTACTGAGACCACAGTCGACCACCAGCCGACCTGTTGTTGCCCAGCTAGCACAGATTGGGACGAAAAAACGTCACTGCAGACTTCGAAAACCGCAAGGAAGTGGTGGCAAGGAGAAACTTGGCTGCACCTCTCCACCCTAACACCTGGCTGGTTTGACGTGTGCTGGATTATCTCGGCATCAGGGTTCACCGACCAATCAAGATCGGATGGCCGCTGCTCGCACTGAATCGCTACGATCGCCCTCGAAACAGCATTTTGGATCAGCGTAACCTTCTGAAGCAGAAAGCTGTCTGCCGCTACCAGAAGAGGCTGTCCGCACCTGCGGAAACCGGGGGCAAGATCAGGAAACTCGCTTGCAATCAGCGACATCTCCTGTGATAGATCGGTCTGCGTTTGATCGCCAGAGGGTGGGATTGAAAAATCGCTGGACTCAGACTCAGTGATGTCGTCAGGCCAATTCAATGCTGCATGCACGTACAGCAGCATGTCGTGCGTTGAACGAACCTCGCTGCGATTCCATCGCCAAAGGGCAGCGTCATCAGATTGGTCAAAACAGAAACTCATCAAACCGTCATCAGAGCAAAGAACCTCAGTATCGAGCCGGAACGACCGACTGTTGCTGAAGCATGGGTTACTCTGAGAGCGTGGGTGGGAATAATTGTTCCAGTTTCACCGCTTCTGCGGCAGCCCCAGAAACACTTGGAGGGGTTATGAGGACAACGCTGGCGATACGATTGATGGGACCGGCGATCTCAATCCTCCGTGACAAAACTTCCCCACCATGTGGCATTCGGTTTCCAATCAGATTCGAGCATTCTGGCGTGCGTTTGCTCCAAACGCTCCTTGAGTTCAGTTTGAATACGGCGGAATTTTGCTTCCGTCTTCGCGGGTGAATAACGGGGATCGGGCTCAGGAAAATGTGCTTCGACCGATATTAGCCAGCTATGCAGCTGTTCCCACATGTTTGCGGTACGTACAGGATGTGTCAGTGATAAATCACTAGTCTCGGAAGGATCAACCCGTAGGTCATAAAGCTCATTCCGTCCATCCTCGTAGTAGTGGATGAGTTTCCACTGGCCGTCCCTAAGCAGCGAACTCGGCTCACCACCCTGGTTATCATAATGCGGATAGTGCCAATACAGGGGACGATGGGGGATCGTCTGTTTCTTTAGCAAAGGAACGAGAGAGATACCGTCAACATGCTGTTCAGGCTTTGATTGAAGCCCGCACAACTCAAGAATGGTGGGATAAAAATCGGCTCCTGTGACGGGTACGCTACAGGTCGTTCGGGCCTCAGTGACTGCGGGATACCGGATATAAAAAGGCTCGCGAATTCCGCCTTCCCACTGCCGCCCCTTCCCTCCCCTCAGCGGAAGGTTACTTGTGGCATAGGCATCTCCCGAGGAAACACCCCCATTATCACTCGTAAAAATTACAATCGTTGACTCGCTTAACCCGGTCTCATCGAGAGCATCAAGCACCTCCCCCACAGCCCGGTCTGTCGTCTCTACCATCCCCGCATAAACGGGATGATCTTGTACCTGTCGCACTGGCAACGTGCGATCTATTTTAAATCGACTCGCTACCTTGGGCATTTGAGACGCGTACGTTTGGTACTTAGCCCACAGATCTCGACTCGTCTGCACTGGCGCATGGACGCTATAAAAAGACAACATCGCAAAGAATGGGCGATTACGATTCTCTCGAATAAAATCGGCAGTCTCCCTTCCTAAACGCATGGTTAGCGATTCACCCGCTGGACCATCCTCCATCTGGGGATTACGAAAGGGAGAAAAGAAACCCCCGGGCGGGCTACCGCGATGATGTCCTCCGATGTTGATGTCATACCCATGGTCAGTAGGAAGTGAACCTTCACCACCCAAGTGCCATTTGCCTGCAAAGAACGTTCGGTAGCCGGCTTCTTTCATTGCCTCGGCGATCGCGACATCCTTATCCGGCAAAGCTCGAGCGTAATCCGCTGGCAATAACCGATCCTCACGTTTCCATTGCATTCCAGATCTTGCGCCAATCCAGTTCGTCACCCCATGGCGAGCAGTGAACTGACCTAGCTGAATACTCGCACGCGATGGACTACACACACGGCAGGTCGCATACCCTTGCGTGAACCGCATTCCCCCCCGAGCCAATCTGTCAATATTCGGGCTTTGATAAAACGTGCTCCCCTCGACTGACAGATCATGCAAACCCATATCATCAACAAGCACAAAGACGACATTAGGCCGATCATCTGGCGACGCATTTGCGGTGACCAACATGAACAGAACCAAGGAAGACAATAACTGACGCATGAAGCACCTCTCAAGAAAACAAAAACCGATTCAAGCTTGAATTGGTAGCAGGTGGACGAGACGCATTGCCAACGATGCACCACCTTACAAAACAGCATGCCGCAGCACGGCCAGTCAACCAACATGACATCCTGCACCGACAACGATGACCGTAAGATTACAATGCTGACGACTTCAGTCTAACCGCAACCGCCGACTTGATACGCCTCTTCCGTAAAAGTTCGCGCCGTTTAGAGACTAGAACCCGCTTGATTGCGACCAGCAAGCATTTTTTCCAGAAAGGCAACAGCATGACTGGCCGCATCAACTTGGCCTAAACCCGGGATAGCTTTTTGGTGATCCGGCGATCCATTTCGGTAATCCCGAGAGCCCATTTGATGACCAATTGTATTCTTCACAGGCTTCTCAAGTATTTGCTGAAGTTCGTGTGCAAGCTGCCGATCATTTCTCAACCACCGTCCACACCCGAGCTTTTCAATTCGCACGGCGTTATCAAATTGATCGAACGCCATCGGCCGAATGAGTTGTGGGATCCCGGCGGCTAACGCTTGTGACGTTGTGCCAATTCCCCCATGATGAACGATTGCCGAACAATGTGGCAACAATCGTGTGAACGACCTGTACGGCATTGCCTGCACACTGTCAGGTAGTTTTTCCGGAAAGTTTTCAGGGAAAGTCGATAGCAACAGCCCTGGCCGTTCCAATTGAACGCAAGCCTTAACCGCCGCCTGAAAAAAAGTGCGGCAATGATGGTGTGCAGTTCCAGACGTGAAAACAATCGGACGATCCTGAGGAACTGAAAAATCGTCGGTACTGTTGTCCTGCAACGGAAACCCACAATGTATTAACTGCGGAAGAAAGGTTTTGGTTGCAGGAGCAAACCAATCAGGATACATCGCGAGAATCAAGTCGGGTGAATGCCACCACTGATTCAACGGTCTTCTAATCGGCTCAAGTCCATAATCGGTTCGCATTCGATTGACAGGGCCGAGGATCGTTGGGTCAACCGCAACAGTGTCGATCAACCAATAGATTGTCCGCATCAACCACACGGGACGCGATAGTTCAAACCACCAACCTGAAAGTTTTGGCGGAGCATCAAGTGTCCGCAGGATAACGGGCTGCAAGTGAACGCTTGCCAATGGCGTTTCGGGATGTGCATCGCGAAAGATCCGCGAGGCAAGATCCAGTGGATGCGAGACAAGCACCGTCTGCCCAGGAATATGATACCGCTCAATGACATCCCGCTGGCGTTCCAAAAAATCCGAGACAACGGTTCGAAACACTTGCAGCGGACCACGAATGGTCTTCCAAACATGGGGATTTCCCAAAGCCTCCGTGAATTGTTCGTTCCCAATGACCACTTCAACTTCAAGGCCCGCATCAGCAGCGACGTCCGCGTACGGTTCGGCCAGGGAGATAACAACATCATGCCCTGCATCACGCAGTCGGCGACCGATTGCGATCATAGGATTCACATCGCCGCGGGAACCGGGTGCCGATAAAATCGCTCGCAAAATTAACGCTCGATTTTGTATTCGGTGATTTTACGATAGGCGGTAGCACGACTAACGCCCAGCAGTCGCGCCGCTTCCGGAACATTCCCTCCGGTCCGGCGCAAGGCCTTGAGGATCAATCGCTGCTCCCATTCATCAATGCGCAGCGTATCGAGCCGACTGATTCCCGCATCACGCAGCCCAAGATCATCAACCTCAATGTTGGGTTCGTCAGCCATGACAACAGCGCTGTCGATGACATTTCTCAATTGCCTCACATTGCCGGGCCATGCGTACTGTTGCAGTTGTGCTCTTGCGGCGTCTGATAAACCCAACTTGGAGCGACCATGTTGTGCAGAGAAGTGATCCAGGAAATGATCCATCAACAACTCAATATCACCATCACGCTCTCGCAATGGCGGAACCACAAGCTCAAAAACACTGAGGCGATAAAACAGATCCTCACGAAACTTTCGTTCCCGAACGAACTCTCCGAGATCGCGGTTCGTGGCCGCAATCACGCGAACATCAACGAGAACCTGTTCCGTGGCCCCCACAGGGAGAAACGGATGGCCCTCAAGAATTCGCAGCAACTTCGCCTGCCCCTCGAGCGTTAATTCTCCGATCTCATCAAGGAATAGCGTGCCGGTGTGCGACTGCTGGAACCAGCCTACATGATCACTATCTGCCCCGGTGAACGCGCCTTTGCGGTGTCCGAATAATTGACTTTCGATCAATTCGCTTGGGATTGCAGCACAATTGACGGTGAGCATAGGGCGTTGGGCGCGAGGGCTGGACCGATGGACCGCTCGCGCGACCAACTCTTTACCCGCACCACTTTCGCCCCGGATCAAAACAGAACCATTGGCATTGCCGACCCTGCATATTTTGGCCTTGAGCTTGTTCATGCTCGGACTGTTGCCGATCAATTCATCGGTGTCAGCATTCCGATCAGCAATACTCTTTTTTTCAGCCAGCAACGAGTCGTGTTCAAAGGCTCTGCCCAGCCCGACTGCCAACAGGCGTCCCGCTGCAACCGCCAACTCAAAATGAGCCGGCTCAAATGTCGGCTGCTCTCGGTACAGATGCAGTACACCGAGGTTGTTTCCAGCATTTTCAAGCGGGACAAAAATCACATCGGACCAAGCTTCTTCCTCTGCCATCTCTGGATTTCCGCGGCGAGCCTCTTCATTGATCCAAATGGCCTCGCCGTCTCGAAGCACTCGCCGAACCAAGCCTTTGCTGAGGCTGATCGAATCTGCCCGCTCGGCGGGTTGCACACGCTGTGGCTTCATTCGACCATCGCCCGCGTCGAATGAGAGGCCAACCACGTCGGATCCTGTGCGGTCCTTCAATAATTCGATAACCGTATCGATGATTCCATCGGGACTTTCATTTTTCAGCAGATTCAAACTGAGCGTATAAAGATCAATCAGATGCCCCGCCGAAGCCACATCCGCAATCGGGTCCTCTAACTCAAGTCGCCAAGTACCGGTCGTATGCATCTCGTTCGTTTGAGCCGCGGTAGGACGCCCCTCTTCAGATTCAGCCAGCTCAGGCTCAACCAACTGCATGTCCGTGCTACCCACAGTCACAACGCTCTTATCCAAGAGCCTTGCATGATCGGTTTTCTGACCGTTCACATGGGTCCCATTACGACTGCTTGTGTCGCGAAGATGCCAGTTGCCATCCTCAAAAAATACCACCGCATGGAACCGAGAACTCACTGGATCGGTGAGCATGATGTCACAATTCGACCCCCGACCGATGTGAAGCGGGCGTGCAGGATCCAAAGGAAACTGTTTTCCCTTTTCTGGACCGCTTCGTACTGACAGGTAAGCCACCATGGTTCATTCAGCCCGGATTTTTCAGCTCATACAAATACGTCTGGCGTCAGTGACGACACCGTAGTTCCCCGCTCCATGCACACCCTGAAGAGCATGCAGGAAGGTGTTCCCGCTGGAGAAAGCAATCTTTCCCCATTTCCAAAGCGGGCTCAGGCAGGCCAGCGGGACAAGAAAAACCGCACAAGCCTTTACCCAAAAACGACTTAAGAACACTCCAAAAACGCACAGGGCTGATTTCACGAAATCTCAGTCCCCGTGTCTCATTTTAAAACCCCGAAGGCCCTGACGCGATCCCATAGGTAAAAAATATTGTCAATCTGAATCCAATCGCCTCCCCCAATCGAACCAGACGGGCCAAATTCCAATCGAAGGGATCGCGACACTGAGATCGACGCAAAAAAAAGATTGAAAGTACCACGCTTTATGTTCGAAAACGCATTTTACTAAGGACTCTCTCAGTTCAGTGCAGGCCCTTGCCCAAAAGAACCCTCAAGCGAATCGATCCTCAACGTCGCCTCTAAGCCGATACAGCCCCCCCCTCCTAGGGGAACGGCAAGAACCTCAGTGAACTTAATTTTTTTATCTGCTAAACTGCTCATGACGCACTCCGCAGCAAATTCCTTCGCACAGCAACGCAACGGTTTTTGACGCGGGCGCGACTCCTGCCTTTGGTTCCTCTAGCCCTGCCACCGCCCAGCTTGAATCTCGGATGATTTGATGCGTTCCCCTATTTTTCTTTCGTTTGCACTGAGTGTGCTGCTAAACGCCGCCGCCCGGACCGAAGCGAGCGACCCCCAGACGCTTGCCGACCGGATAGACCACCACATCAACGAACGCTTACGGGCAGAGGGTGTTTCCCCCGCGGCAATCGTAGCGGATGAAACTTTTCTAAGACGTGTGACACTGGACTTGGCTGGTCGTATTCCAACCACGACCGAACGCACCAACTTTCTAAGTCAGAAGGAAGACGAAGCTAATTCGCAGGTGCGACGCCGGGGGCTCGTTGAAAAATTGATCCATTCACCCGACTATGCGTATCACACACGGAATCAGTTAGACATCCTGTTGTTGCTTCGTAGCGAGCATAATGCAACTTGGCGGGAATATCTTCTTGAGGCAACCAACGAAAACCGGGGCTGGGACCAAATGTTCCGGGAGATTTTCCAGCCTGAAGACACCTTAAGCGGCGACGTTCGCCCCGTCAGCTACCTAAAAAAGCAACTGAATGATCTTGATGCACTAACCAATGGTGCGAGTGTCAAATGGCTGGGTGTCAACATTGCCTGTGCCAAGTGCCATGATCATCCACTTGTGGATGATTGGACTCAAGATCACTACTACGGGATGACTTCATTTTTCAAACGTACCTTTCGTACGAAGAAAGGATTCTTGAGCGAGCGTTTTGAGGGGCTCCCCAAATACACGGACATTTACGGTGACGAACAACAACCGGGTTTGATGTTTCTGACCGGTCAAAAAGTTGATATCCCGCCGCTGGAAATTGACGAACCAGCTCTGAAAAAACTGCAGGAGGCCATCAAGAAGTCAGAACAGGACGATAAATCTGATCCACCGCCCCGACCAGACTTTCGTCCTCGAAGTGAGTTTGTTGAACTTGCACTGAGAGACGAGAAAAATCGGTTCTTTGCCAAAAACCTGGTCAATCGTACTTGGGCTCGGTTGTTCGGGCGCGGCTTGGTCCACCCGTTGGACCAGTTACACTC
The DNA here is from genome assembly GCA_002689655.1 of Rhodopirellula sp. Taxonomy (GTDB): domain Bacteria; phylum Planctomycetota; class Planctomycetia; order Pirellulales; family Pirellulaceae; genus Rubripirellula. The sequence continues at coordinate 54,338 of NZHC01000151.1, forward strand.
TCAAAATCCCGCCAGTCACCCGGAACTGCTGGAAGAGCTGGCGAGCGGCGTAGTGGAATCGGGCTATGATGTGCGACACCTAACGCAGGCGATTGTACTGAGTAAAGCCTACGCTCGGGCCGGTAATGATACCGAGACGCAGGCTTGTCCACCTGATCTTTTTGCGGTGAGTGTTCCTCGCCCATTGGCCCCCAGACAACTGTCACTGTCCCTTCGCATCGCTGGTCAAAACCCTGTGAAGCTACAAGAAAAAAGCGACCCAGACTCATGGAGTGTCGAGCGAGAAAAACTGGAGAAAGGGTCCGAGGCGATCGCGAAAAAGTTGCTCATCCCCAACGATGGGTTTCAAATCCCTGTCACAGAAGCGCTCTGGTTCAGCAACAACCTGTCGCTTCAAAACGATCTACTCAGACCCTCGAACGATCGTCTGGTAGGTTATCTCAAAAAACTTGAAGCAGATGACGAGGTGGTATCAGCTGCCTTTGCTTCCGTCCTCAGTCGCACGCCTGATGCTGCAGAGAAAAGTGCCATTCAGCAATACTTCGCAGAAAGAGGGGATCGTCGTGAGGAAGCGCTGAAGCAAGTCGTATGGGCGTTGCTGGCCACACCTGAATTTCGTTTCAACCACTAGGGCATGATGTGATGAATCTGTTAAACCGAAGATCGATGCTCAAAGCTGCCGGGACGAGCGCCGCAGCTTCCAACATGGCAGCCGTCGAACTGTTGTCACAACCCGCCATGGCCGATGAACTGGCTCGCAGCGGTAAGAATGTAATCCTGCTTTGGCTCGCTGGTGGAGCGAGTCAGCTGGAAACATGGGATCCTAAACCCGGACGACCGACCGGTGGACCATTCGCTAAGATCCAAACGTCGCTTCCTGGTGTAGAGATATCGGAACTGCTTCCGAAAATGAGCACACGTCTTGATGAAACGGCGATCATCCGCTCTCTGAACACAAAAATCGCCGACCATGGTCAAGGATACTTTTTAATGGACCGCGGGCGTCGCGCGGAGCCCGGAATTGAGTACCCCCACCTCGGCGCAATCCTCGCTCACGAGCTCGGACAGATTGACAGCAAAGTACCCGACTACGTCTCGATGTACACATCAACCGAGGGACGACGTCAGGGCTCTGCAGGGTTTCTTGGGGCAAGATACAACCCGATGTTTCTTACCGACAAAATGATCCCAGAAGATATTCAACTACCGGAGTCAATCAGCGATACTGACCACCGCGATCGCGCTGCTTTACGCAAAACACTGTCACAACGTTTTGCGCAACGCATGAATCACGCGGGTGTTGGAAGTCATGAAAATGCATACGAGCGGGTGCGTGGTCTGATGGCAAGCGATTACCTGTTTGATATTGATCGTGAACCCACTGCGATGCGTGATGCATATGGCCCCACTCAGTTTGGCCAACAGTGTTTGGTGGCCCGAAGATTGGTCGAAGCAGGTGTACCCTTCGTAAAAGTGGCCCGGGCGTGGTGGGATAGCCACGGTCAGAATTTTGAAACTCACCGAGAACTGTGTGCCGACTTGGACCATTGCATGAGCACATTGCTTGACGACCTCAAGCAACGTGGGATGCTTGAGACAACGCTGGTGATCACTTTGGGCGAGTTTGGAAGAACCCCAAAAATCAACGGCAGCCTGGGACGAGATCACTTTGCGAATGCATGGAGTTGCACTCTGAGTGGCTGTGGTATCCGCGGTGGGACGGTGTTTGGCAAGACCGACGCCGATGGGCAAACGGTCACGGAAGGTGAAATGAATGCTGGCGATCTGTTTGCAACCATATTTTCAGCACTCGGCATTTCGCCTGATAAAGAATACATGGTTGGAAGTCGTCCGATTCCCATATCCGATTTTGGAAGCGAACCTTGCAGCGAGGTGTTGTCATGATTCCTGCCACGCTTAAAAAAACAAATGAGTGGAAGTCCTCAGATATTGTTTTCTGCCTCGAGCATATGGCTGAAATGGAGCGAGTCTGGTTCGCAGGCTCTGACTTCAATGTCTATCAATACGATCTTTCCCTTGAAAAGCCAGAGCGTCAGCCATTTGACGGCGAAGGACACACGAGTTACGTCACTGGAATGGTGCGACAGGGCAACATTCTGATTACATGCGGATACGACGGCCAGCTATGCTGGTGGAGTATCGATGAACGACGCCTCACCCGAAAAATTGCAGCGCACGAACGGTGGGGAAGAGCTATCACCACGTCGCCAGACGGATCCAAGCTTTACACCGTCGCGGACGATATGCTGTGCAAGGTTTGGGATTCAACGACCGGCGAACTACTCGAAACGTTACAAGAGCACGCTTTACAAACCCCCCACCATTACCCCTCCATGCTCTATGCCGTGGCGGCCTCACCGGATGGTAAATGGCTTGCAACAGGCGACCGTATCGGGCACACCGCGATTTGGAATGCGGATTCGCTTGAAAAAGTCGCCGAGATAGAAACGCCAGTCATGTACACGTGGGACCCGCGTGCGCGGCGACACAGCATTGGCGGTATTCGATCTCTCGCTTTCTCTCCCGACAACAATGAAATTGCGATCGGTGGCATCGGAAAAATCGGCAACATTGACCACCTAGGTGGTCCCGCCCGCCTGGAAGTTTTCGATTGGCGCAACGCCACACAGCGCTTGGAAATCGAGGACAACAAGAAAAAAGGGTTAATCGAGCAAATCATCTGGTCACCAGGCAAAGAGTGGATTCTGACTGCCGGCGGTGACAACAACGGATTCCTGACCTTTTACAACGCGGAGACCGGCGACGTGCTACATCAAGATGGGCAAACCGGACACATCCATGAAGTGTCCGTAGGACCCAACTTTGATGAACTGGTCGTTGCAGCGCATGAACGACTTACCAAGTGGACCATGCAAAGTGAACCGCCAAAGCCAGCCAGCGATGAGACGTCAAAAGAAGAATCTAATTCTTCCGAAAAGCCAGACAACAATTAGCTGATTGTTGAAGAAACCTGCTCACTACTCCGACCCAAAAACATCACCCAGCAATCCGACCCCACGAGCTCCACCAGATCGCAGCACACCGTCGCCATGCTCTGCAGTCCGCAACAACCACCGTCCGCCGGAATCAGAGAACGGGCAAGATGTTGTCTTTCGACAGCGCCCCTGGCCCCGACCTTCCCGTAAAACCCAACTCCCCAAACCGAACAAGGTGTCCCCATGAAGTTACAACTCCTCCTGATTGCAGCCGTGACACTAAGCACCGCCTCTGCGTTTGCGGCTGACGAAGCAGCACACGAAAAAGCGAATTTTGTCCCTCTCTTCAATGGCAAGAGCCTTGACGGTTGGACGCAGAGAAACGGGACAGCAACCTATCGAGTAGAGAAGGATGCGATCGTCGGAAAGACAAATGAAGGCAGCCCAAATTCGTTTCTTTGTACTGACAAACTTTACGGCGACTTCATTCTTGAATTTGACGTCAAGGTAGATCGCGCGTTGAACTCTGGCGTGCAAATTCGTTCACAATGCAAAGGTGACACTCCCAACGGTCGTGTGAATGGTCCCCAAGTCGAAATTTCCAATGATAAAATGGCGGGTTACGTCTATGGCGAGGCTGCAGGTGGCTGGATGACCCCCGATTCGGAGCGCAAAGCACACGACACCTTCCAAGACGGGAAATGGAATAGTTATCGCGTGATTGCGAATGGCCCCAGTATCAAAACATGGATCAACGGTGAGCAGATCTCGGATCTGATGCACGAAGAGCGTTACAAAACTCACCCCCGCGGCTTCATTGGACTTCAGGTTCACGGAATCGGTCGCGGGCAGGGGCCGTACGAAGTTCGCTGGCGCAACCTGCATTTGAAGGATTTATCGGGAAAATGAGACTGGAATCTGAGTCCTCAACTCACTGGTTCGAACCACACCCCGCAGTTGCTACACCGCCACGCAGAAAGCCCGCAGCGAAATCCCAACCAATGCACGACCTGAAGCCGCAAACCGTTTATACTGCGGTCAGTGGCGGAAGCCCAAATGACTCGCTCATTACCACAATCGCGTGATGCGTTTTTGATTTTTTGCAGTCGACCTACCCACAAGCGTAGTTGTTGGTTTTATTTTGCCAAGCCAGCTTGGCAACCGTATCAGCATCCCCCACGTCTTGGGGAGAAATTTGCACTGGCAATCTTTCTCTCATTTTAAACTAATAAACATGAAGGCTTTGAATATGCGATTACTCGCGTTCTGCTTGTTCGCGGTTGGCATTGTCCTGCCTAACGTAATGGTCACCGCAGCGGACGATGGTTACGTGTCTCTGTTCGATGGTAAAACCCTCAAAGGCTGGGATGGAAATCCTGACTTTTGGAGTGTTCAGGATGGAGCGATTACTGGACAGACTACGAAAGAAAATCCTACGAAGGGGAACACGTTTCTTGTGTACCGTGGTGGCGATTTCAAGAACTTCGAGCTTAAGTTCGAGTACAAGATCGTAGGCGGGAATTCAGGCGTGCAGTACCGGAGCTTTGAACCCGATGCGGAAAAGCAGAAGTGGGTTGTTGGCGGATACCAAGCAGACTTGGAAGCCGGAAACACTTTCTCAGGAATTCTTTACGGCGAACGATTCCGCGGTATGCTTGCCAACCGCGGGCAGAAAACGGAACTGGTTCGCGAGGACGGAAAATTCAAGTCCAAAGTCGTTGGCTCCGTAGGCGACTCAGCAGAGATTCAAGCAAAGATCAAGAAAGAAGAATGGAACGAGTACTCGGTGCTGGCCGATGGGTTTCACTTCGTACACAAGATCAACGGCGTCACCACTGCCGACTGCACCGATTTGGACGAGCAGCAGCGTCGCGATACAGGAATCATCGCCCTGCAACTTCATGCCGGGCCTCCCATGCTGGTGCAATTCCGCAACATACGCATCAAGAACCTGGACGCAAACGACGATCCCAATGCGAATGACAACGCAGAGAGCACCCCTGCCACAGCTACCGAGAAAAAGAAAATTGTCTTCATTTCCGGTAACCCCAGCCACGGCTACGGTTCGCACGAGCACTATGCGGGCTGCAGGTTGCTCGCGAACTCGCTTTCAGATGCGATGCCAGGCTACGAGATCGAAGTTATCAAACACGGCTGGCCTGCAGAAGGGATGAAAGCTTTAGAGGGGGCCGATACCGTCATTGTCTATTGCGACGGTGGCGGCAGGCATCTTCTTAATCCTCACATCAAAGAGTTTGATCCACTGATGAAACAGGGTACAGGGCTGGTCTGTATCCACTACGGTGTTGAAACACCCAAAGGGGAGACAGGCGATGCTTTCCTTGATTGGATGGGTGGCTACTTTGAAACACATTGGTCCGTAAATCCACATTGGGACGCCGAGTTTGCGTCGTTCCCTGACCACCCCATCTCGCGTGGGGTGGAACCATTCACGATCAACGATGAGTGGTATTTCCACATGCGTTTCAGGGACGAGATGAAGGGTGTGACCCCAATTCTGTCTGCACATCCACCTGCAGAAACAATGCGTCGCCCGGACGGACCACACAGTGGCAATCCAGCGGTTCGCAAGGAGGTAGGCAATGGTGAAATCCAACATGTTGGTTGGGCATCTGAACGTGATGGAGGCGGACGAGGCTTCGGATTTACCGGAGGGCACTTTCACCACAATTGGGCCGATGAGAACTTCCGCAAAGTGGTATTGAATGCGATTGTCTGGACGGCTCACGGCACCGTTCCGGAATCAGGTGTCACGACGCGTAACCCAACCGAGGAAGATCTTGAAGCCAATCAAGATGAACCCAAGTCAGCTGCCAAGAAAAAGAAGCCGGGCCGCAAGATCAAACGAGCGGTGCCTGCAGCATCCACGTCGAGCAAGAGCGGTGCGGCTAAGCCAATTTTCAAGAGCGGTGTCATCGATTCGAAAACCAAAGGGCACAGCGTTGTGATCGACGCTGAACTCGGCAACGCAACGCAGCTATTCCTTGTCGCCACCGATGGTGGAAACGGATATGGGTGCGACTGGGCTGATTGGGGCGAACCCAGATTGACCGGCCCTCAGGGTGAAAGGAAACTGACCGATCTGAAATGGAAATCTGCGAGCAGCGGATTCGGCCAGCCACGCGTCAACCTGAATTGTGGCGGAAATCCGATGAGGATCGACGGAAAAGAGATCGCTTACGGTATTGGTACCCACGCGAATTCCGTCATCGCCTTTGACATTCCGACTGGCTACACCCACTTCAAGGCTCTGGGTGGGCTCGACAATGGTGGCACCGATCAGGGACCGTGCGGAGCTTCCAGTAGTGTGCAGTTTGCGGTTTACACTGAAAAGCCTCCAGCGTCTGGCGGTTCAGCTGGCGGAGCGGGTTCACGTGAAGTCGCCGACGCGCTTGACGGCTTGGAGGTAGGAACCGAGCTTGCCGCAAGCCTGTTTGCAGCCGAACCGCAACTACTGAGCCCGGCAAATATCGACATCGATCATCGGGGACGCGTCTGGGTTTGCGAAATAGTTAACTACCGTAAACACAATGGCAAGCGTCCTGAGGGTGACCGCATCCTGATATTGGAAGATACCAACGGCGACGGAATGGTAGACAGTGAAAAAGTTTACTACCAAGGTCGCGATATTGACTCGCCGCATGGTGTCTGTGTGCTTGGCAACAAAGTGATCGTGTCGGCAGGCGACAAGGTGCAGGTATTCACCGACACGGACGGTGATGACAAACCGGATTCTCAGGAAGTCCTGTTCAGTGGGATCAGTGGGTCACAACACGACCACGGAATTCACGCTTTCACGTTTGGACCTGATGGAAAACTGTATTTCAATTTTGGAAATGCTGGCCGACAAATCAAGGATAAAAATGGGGATCCCATCGTTGATGCAGCGGGCATTGTCGTTTCAGCCAATCGCCAACCTTATCAGGAAGGCATGGTATTCCGCTGCAATCTGGATGGAAGCGATTTTGAAACCCTTGGCTGGAATTTCAGGAACAACTGGATGGTGACCGTGGATTCCTACGGCAGCATCTGGCAATCCGATAATGACGACGATGGAAACCGAGGCGTTCGCATCAACTATGTGATGGAGTTTGGCAACTACGGCTACAAGGATGAAAAGACGGGTGCAGGTTGGAAAGCCAAACGAACGGGGATGCGGGACAGCATCCCCGAACGCCACTGGCACCTGAGTGACCCGGGCGTGGTTCCCAATCTGCTGCAAACGGGAGCAGGTTCACCGACCGGCATCACGGTGTACGAAGGTGATTTGCTGCCCATGTTCCGCGGGCATGTGGTGCACTGCGACGCTGGGCCAAACGTGTGCAGGGCATACATGATCTCGAATGACGACGCAGGTTATGCTGCAAAAATCCGTAACATCCTGACCGGCACCCAAGACAAGTGGTTCCGCCCTTCAGATGTCAAGGTCGCGCCGGACGGTTCCCTTGTTGTCGCTGACTGGTATGACCCCGGCGTGGGTGGCCATGGCATGGGTGACTTGGATCGTGGCCGCTTATTTCGAATCATGCCGGGCAATCACAAGGGAAATTACAAAGTCCCAGAGTATGACTTCACCTCAATCGATGGCTCGATCGAAGCACTCAAAAATCCAAATTACGCGGTACGCTACATGGCATGGCAATCGCTTCATCAACAAGGGAGTGCTGCCGAGCCGGCGCTGCAAAAACTGGCTTCCTCCAAAAACCCCATCTATCAGGCGAGAGCCCTTTGGCTGTTAGGCAAGATCGAGGGTCGAGGACCGACGACGATCAAGCAGGCCTTAGCGAGCAAGAATCCCAATCTCCGCATCGTTGGAATCCGTCTTGCTCGCCAGCTGAAACTGGCAGGTGACCCTACAATGAAAGGCGACGTGCTTGAGCACATCGCCTCACTCGCTGATGATCCATCACCCCAGGTGCGTAGAGAGCTCGCAGTCGCGCTGCGTCACAGCAAATCTCCGCAAGCAGCACAGGTCTGGGCCCAATTGGCACTCCAGCACGATGGAAAAGACCGCTGGTACCTGGAAGCACTCGGAATCGGCGCCGACACTAATCCCGATGCCTGTTTTGCAGCATGGCTGGAACAGGTGGGCGACGACTGGAATACGCCTGCGGGACAAGACATTGTGTGGCGCAGTAGAGCACCAGCAGCTGCCGATTATCTTGTCAAAGCACTCCAGCAACCCAAAGTGACCGAGGCCCAGCAAAATCGTTTGATGCGGGCATTCGACTTCCACAGTGGCGAACGCAAAGATGCTGCTTTGAAAAGTCTGCTGGGTCTTTGATCCCGTGGCTGGTATTCCCTGTTTAGGTGGCATTCCCTCTCTAACGACGTTCAGTTCTTTCAACTTTGTGGAGCACCAGCTTTGCCTGGTGTCTCCACAAATTCGTTCTTTATGCTCAAGGGATCAGCACTTGGCTACCTTCATGCGATTGGTCTCCACGACAGTTTTTTTGCCTTGTCTATTTTTCACGCTGCTACCTGCCGCAAGTTCACAGGGACAAGAGCCGGATGAAATCACGCCAAAAGACAAGCTGATCATTGAAACAGTGCTTCGCTTACAGAATTTTGATCTCGAAAGTTCTGCTCCTGCGAAAGCCGCTGTGATGCGATACCTGCGGGCTGAACAGGGCAGTGATCGTTATTTTGAATTGATTCAGCGATTTCAACCTGCTGAAATCGCGGAATCGCTGGCTCAGTACAGCCTCGCCAATTCATCGGAAACAGGTGGAGTACGAGGTGCTGAATTGCTGTTCGCAATGAACAAAGGCGGATCACTGATCGCAACTGCTTCATCTGACAACGAAACCAAAGCGCAAGCAGCAGTCCAGCTGATTGGGCACGCGGCAGGCGAGCAGACCGTCTCAATTTTGTTGCCGCTGATGCAAAACGATGGTGCAACGGTTGCCGTACGATCTGCCGCCCTCAAAGCGTTAGGAAAGCGACTGGCTGGACAGCAACAGATCCTGAAACTGGTAACCGCGGGAGATTTGGCAGATGATCTGAAGTTCGCTGCGGCCAATGCCTTGCTGGGTTCGACGAATTCCGAGATCGCAGCGACTGCTGCCAAGTATCTGGAACTCCCGGCAACCGCAGATAGCCAGCCGCTACCAGCGTTATCTGAGCTCGTTCAGCGTAGAGGTGATGTCAAGGCTGGGCTTGAAGTATTTCAAACTGCTGGAACCTGCAACAAATGCCACAAAGTCCGTGGCAAGGGAAAAGAGGTAGGCCCCGACCTCAGTGAGATCGGAAGTAAATTATCCCGCGAAGCGATGTACGTTTCCATCCTCGATCCAAGTGCTGCGGTGAGTCACAACTTCGAAACGTATTCAATCCTGACTCTAGACGGTTTGGCGGTCACGGGACTCCTGATTAGCGAAACTGACGAATCCGTAACGCTTCGTAACAGCGAAGGAATCGACAAAACCATCGAGCAGGAAGAGATTGAAATTTTCAAGAAACAGAAAACGTCTCTGATGCCGCAGGACCTGCAAAAACTGCTGACCGTAGACCAATTGGTGAATCTGGTTGAGTACACGCTCACGCTCAGGAAAACCGGCAATTGAGAGCGTTCGATAACTGAGGACGACCGGCAACGGGCGTCGACCGGTAGTCCCAACTTAAAATTCCCTACCCGCGGCACTTCAGTTTCCTTCCATTCCACCAGCTGGACTGAACAGGGACAGAATATTTCCAACAGAGCCCGGCAAGAGTCCCAAAGACGCTCGTGCAAAGGGATAGCCTTCGGTCTAGAATAGGAAGTCGTAGGCGTACGACGAGAAGCATTCACGAAGAAGCATTTTTGAGGGCTAGCCAAGCAAGGCTACTCACCGGACCCGGGGGACAGAAAACACTGCCCTCGCCGGCTTTGATTTTGACCACCACCCGTTGACTGGCAGATCCCTGCTACCCCCCCCACTCAAACCCACATTTAGAGTTTCAACAACCTGCCAAGATTTCCATTGCTTCCTCGCCCCCGCATGGACGACTATGAGTAGTGGCCGACAATCTTGTTACTCGTTCACTCAACTAGCAATTGTGACTGACACGGAAGGATGAGCATCAACATGAGTAATTACACCCGAAGATCAGTTCTACGAGGGCTCGGAGTCTCAATGGCTCTGCCTTGGTTCGAATCGCTAGCAAAACGCGGGCCTCGCAGCGGCAACACCGCACACGCCTCGAACCTTCCAGAGGCGCCTCCGCAACGCATGGCATTCATATTTGTTCCGAATGGCATTCACCTTCCGGACTGGACGCCAAAGAGCCTGGGTCATGGATTTGACCTCCCAACGATTCTGCAGCCTTTGGCTCCCGTTCAAGACGAGTTGATGGTATTGAGTGGCTTGACGCATGACAAAGGTCGGGCCAATGGGGATGGTGCGGGCGATCATGCACGCAGTGCATCCGTATTCCTGACCGGTGCCCAACCTCGGAAGACGGCTGGGCAGAATATTCGTTCCGGTGTCTCGGTGGACCAGATTGCCGCCCAAACCGCTGGACACGCAACCCGATTCGCCTCGCTGGAACTTGGATGTGAAGCGGGACGCAGTGCAGGAAACTGCGATAGCGGCTACAGCTGTGCCTATTCTTCGAACATTGCCTGGTCTTCAGCCTCAACGCCCGTCGGCAAAGAAACAAATCCAAGATCGGTATTCGAAAGACTGTTCAGCGATGCCCCCGGAAAAGGGCGTGACAGTCAGGCAGAACAACGTGAGCGTTTGAAGATGAGCGTGCTGGACTTCATTGCAGAAGATGCGCGGCGTTTGCAGAAGACGATGGCCGTCCAAGACAAACGGAAATTGGATGAATTCCTGAATGGCGTCCGTGAAGTAGAACAACGTATTGAACGCTCGGTTGACGACGACTCAGCCCATGTCGAACTTGATTACCCGCGGCCACCCAACACACCCCGCGACTACGGCGAACACTTGCGTCTGATGTGTGACATGATGGTCTTGGCATTTCAAACCGACCGCACGCGCATTGCAAGCTGTATGTTTGCCGATGCGGGTAGTAATCGCAGCTATCGAAATATCAACGTCGCGGATGGACACCACGGCCTATCACATCATCGCGACGATCCTGCCAAACTTGCGAAAATAAGTAAGATCAATCAGTTTCATGTTGCGCAGCTTGGGTACTTCCTTCAGAAGCTTAAAGATACGCCGGATGGAACTTCAAATCTGCTGGACAACTCCATGATCTGCTATGGCAGTGCTATCAGTGACGGCAACCGACATAACAACGAGAACTTACCGGTTCTGCTAGCAGGAAATGCTGGTGGTCTGATTGATTCTGGTCGCCACGTGCAGGTCTCCCCAGAGACCCCCATGTGCAACTTGTTCATGTCGATGCTGGAACGTTTTGGTACCCCGGTCGATTTTGTCGGTGACAGCACAGGTCCCCTATCGGAGCTACAGCTTTGATTCTCGGGATGAGTGAACTGAAGCTGCTTGGAGTTTCAGTATTCAGAGCCGCTCGTTCCCTCCCCCTCCCAAACCAGGTGACGGTTGCGATGGGACCCTCAACTGCACGGGGGGCATTCGGGACGGTTGTTAGGCGCTCGCTGAACGCCACTGCCGCTACCCTGATGCTTTTTTTGATTTCCATTGTGATACCAAAGGCGGTCATCGCCCAAGAGCCCACCGCGACGGAAGCAAAGTCAGGCAACGCACAAAAGCTGGCAGAATCACTTGGCGATGTTGATCTAAATAAACGTCGCGATGCAGCCTACCAACTTGCGACCATGGGCAAGGACGCGTTGCCAGCGCTCGACGCTTTGATTGCGCAACTGGACGATCGTGATGAACAGGTCTGGATGCAAGCTGTAACAGCGATTGGAAAGATTGGACCACAAGCAGAGAAAGCGATTGAACCCCTTTGTCAGGTTTTCTCTGACCGCAGTGTGCAAAAACGATACAGGGCTGCTTGGGCAGTTGGCCAGATGGGTCCGGCCGCAATACCGATGCTTCGTGAACGAATCACCGACTCCTCAACCTCTCAACGCGCAGGGGCCATCGAGGCTCTCGGCTGGATGAGTGATAGTGCGAAACCCGCCAGCGAGCTTCTCACCTCCATGTTAAAGGATGACCGCGTCACAATCAGGCGCATGGCAGTCAACTCTCTCGGCAAACTGGGGTCCGAGGGATACCCTAGCTTGGCCCTTGCGTTATTGGATGATGACTCGCAGGTCAAAACAAACGGGATACGCGCGTTAGGGAGAGCCGACACGCTTACCACGCCATTGCTGGATTCCATTACTCGGCTTGCGAAAGACGAAGATCCCGGAGTACGCGCATCTGCCTTGATAGCGTTGGGCCATGGCATGAGTGACGCTGATCGATTGCTCGCCCTACTACTACAAGGGATCCAAGATCCATCGCCCAACGTACAAGGTGCGGCTGCCCACTTACTTCAAGACCTCGAAGGCGAAACGGAAGTGGCAAGATCAGCCCTCACTGAGATGTTGATAAATGAGCAACGAACAACCCGCATGGCGGCTGCGCGTGCCCTGGGTGCGTTGGGCGAAAACGCAGCAGATTCGACTGACGAGTTAATCACAGCCCTTAGATCAAAGAACAGCGAGGATGACGCTAATCAATCGACTGAGCAGGACGTGATCGTCAAAGCATTGACCCGTATTGGTGGTCCTGCCGTTCCTGCACTTCTGCGCGCATCAAGCATTTCTGATGCTGCAAGTGATCACATCGCGGCCGCACTGGCTGGCATCGCGTCCAAAGCAACCGCACCTCTGATCGATGCATTGCAAGCCGAATCGGAGCAAACGCGCGCTGGTGCAGCCAATGCTCTGGGGGCGATGAACCCCATTCCTGAAGCAGCCAATGAGCCCCTGCTCCAATGCCTGGGTGATTCTTCGATCCCTGTTCGGACCGCAGCGATCAAAGCTTTATCTAGCCTGAAAGGAAACTCGCAAGAATGGGTCTCAAAACTCGAAACGCTCGCGATTGATCCACACCCCGCGATCCGCCACGCAGCTGTATCTGCGTTGGACAGAGCCGTAGAAACTGACGCGAGCCTGAAAATTTATGCAAGCCGCCTGCTGGACGCTGATGACACAGTTCGTCTTGCCGCGGCAGTCGCGCTTGGACGCTCCGAAACGCGAGCCAATTCAGCACTCAAAGATCTGCTAACTCTCCGCGACGACCAAAACGCTGGCGTGCGCAAAGCTGCGATCGATGCGATCGCCAAGACCAAAACCAAAACCGAAAACCTTAGTGATGATATTGTTACGACCGTCACGCAGTTATTGAGTGATCCCGACGCATCGGTTCGTATTGCGGCAATCAAGGCTGTTGGCAACATGAAACTCACGGCTGTGCCAATCGTGAACGCCCTCACAGCCTCCCTGGACGGTACCGAAGAGAACGTATTGCTGGCAGCATTACCGTCCCTTAGCAGCATGGGTGCCAAATCTGAGATTTCAGCGGATGAACTTGCAAAAGTACTGAAAGACCAACGTAGCGCAGTGCGATCAGCAGCACTGAAATGCCTCACTTCAGTCGAGTCCAATCGCGAAACGATGATGTCGATCCTCATCAGTGCACTCGACGATACGGATTGGACCGTACGAGGCGTAGCAGCTACCGCACTCGGAGAGATTGGTGCAGATGCGAAAGGCGCTGTTCCAAAACTTTTCAAGATGCTCGCAAGCGAAGACGACACTGACGCTGCCCGGGGTGCCCTGCGAGCGATCGACGGTGCAGGGCCTGAAGCAGTGCCAATCTTGATCGAGGGCCTGAAATCAACGGACCGTCGGCGTCAGTTCTACGCGATCTTTCTGCTTGGGAAAGTGGGCCCCGAAGCCTCAGCTGCACTACCCGTCTTGGAACAGCTGCGAGAAGACTCTGACAGCGTGCGGGCCAAGGACGCATTCACACGGGCGATCAAGCAGATTGAAACCAAGACCGAAGAATAATCCTTGAACGACTGAATCCCAACTCACGAGAAGTTCTGGTCTCGAGAAAACCTATTGGCCCGGCGAAACCGTATCGCCAGCCTTCGGCGAATTCTGGACATCGGATTGCTTGTTATCGGGAACCTGCTCGAGTGCTTTCCAGTTCCCGGTGGCAGCCCACCGGACTCCGTGTAGCATCAGACCATTTGGGCCGTCCAATTTTTCAGGATGCGGACTGAAACAGATCACGCGTCCTGCGCCAAAAACAGATCTGATAATGGCATGAGTCCCTGACATTGCCCCCGGTTGCGCGCCTTTCTCGGCTACTTCGGAAACATACCGAGCAAGCACCTCATAGCCAGGTAGATCTGGATCATTATCGGGAACAAGCAGCGGGCCTTGACCGTAGTAGACGTCCACCTCGGTCGAATCAGTATTGAGCACCTGTTGACCTGGGGATGTTATGCCAAGCGTGACGGTTCCCTGCCCTCGGGCCCAGTGCGAACGATCCCAAACACGGGCATTAACCAGATCGAGCGACCAGTCATAATGTGACGATGCAAGGTACGATCCCGCACAAATCCCGATGTAGCCACCGCCCTTCCTGACAAAATCTTGAACCGCAGCTCGACCTCTCTCCTCAAGTTTTTTGGCTTGCAGACTTCCCGATCCGCCAGGCATCACAAGTGCATCAAAATCACTTAAGCGACCGTCACGAATTTCGGACGGCGAAATGCGTTGGCAGAGGAAGCCGTTGTCCGCCGTCAGAAACCGAATCAAATTCTTTGGACCATTGGCGGACCCGTCCGAATGATCATAAATAGCGACACGAGCCACTTTGAATTTTGGAGCACTTGGACTCTGCAAAGCTAATGCATTTTGCTTCATCTCGAGTAGTTCATGTTGCATCGCGTTCATAGCCAACTTGGTCAACTGCAGATGCAGGGCCGTCATTTCATTCTGCGAAGCTCTCTTTTTTCGCCAACGATCAACTTGCTTCGAGACCTCCGAAAATATTTGATCTTCCACAGGCCAGAGATCATTCCAAATTCCAGACAAGTACTCAGTGCGTACCCCATTTCGTTCTCGATTAAGACACCACTCGCGCAGAGTGATTGCGATTTCCCCCAACTCGGCGCCACGCGGATCCACCATTGCACCGTCCACCTCATTCACATTGACCCAGCAGGGGACTGCGATCGAGAATTTTGGGTCTCCCAAAAGTGTCCACATTGTCGTATTAGCAGGGTCTTCACCCTCACGAACGCCATGAAACACGGCCGCAGAGACCGTGGTTGTTCGACTGATTGTGTTATCCGTAAAAATGACTGAGGGAATCTTCCCTTCCAAGCCATTGACCGTTCCAGGATAGGGTTTTCCGTCCGGCCCGGAGAGATCCCGGCTCATATTACGGAGGATGTAGGAGACATTGATTCCATCCTTACGCAACGGTTCTAAAAGCGTACAAGCCTGAGAGAATCGTTGTGAGGAATAGATACTACCCAGCTTTGTTGGATCAGGCGACGGAGCCACCCCTCTAGCGGTCGTCGCGAAATTAGCTCGAACCAAATAACCATTGGGGGCAGTTCCTGTGTCATTTGCATCAAACATCGAGTGCGACGAAGGCCCAGCCTCGAACATCGCCGCACCACCATGAGCATCGATCACTCCAAAATTGGCGTTGGTCTGCCGACCTTCGCCATCTGTCTTCTCCAACAACTTGCGAAAATCCTCAACCGAGGCACAGGTCTGCAAGGCCAGCTTCATCAAGCCACCGTTACCCAACCCGGTCTTCGACGCTTTCTCGTCACCTCCACTTTCACCATCTAGATCTTTGCTGAGCGAATTTTCAATGCAGAACCCCGTCTCGTTGACCCCCATCCACACCGACTTCCTACTGCCAGCATTGACGACGGCTAGCACGCGGTACTCGCCATCCTCCAACAGCACGAGCTCATTATGTCGAAAGGAAGTATCCCGATTTTTCCATAGAATTGGCCTGCCGTCGTGAGTAACTTTCCCACTGATAACAGCCGTGGTGCAGGCAAGGCTCATCCGCGTAAAACACAAACCAGCCAGTGAAATCAAAACCAGAACACTCACACGGTAGAATCGTATTCTTGTCATTATCCTGTCACTCATTTTCAAAAACCTGGGACGGCACGAACCCAAACTACCATGCCGCAACGCATCATTGTGCGATGGAATGCAATAACGCCGCCATCCTGCCTAAAAACAGAAGCAACCTAGATGATACTTCGCCCGCCTCGCTAGGATTGTGCATGCAAAGGCCTCGTTCAACCGACCGCCAAAATCTCGCCAAGAATAAAAAAGAGCTTCCGTAGCTCAGCAATGCTGAGAAATGAACTTTGGTTTCGGAATGGCAATGCGAGTATTTGCGAAGCTTGCAAGGGGTATTATCAAGGATCACACCCTGTGTCCCCTCACCGATACTCTAAATCAATGTTGGGCAATCAGCATCACTGAAGCTTCAGCGTGTTGGTAGAGCTGGAACGGGGCAGATGCTCCGATTGGAGTAGCCAGAGCATAAAAAAAGCAGACTACATCAAATGCAATCTGCCTAAGCGGAGGACACGGGACTCGAACCCGCAGCCCCTTGCGGGGTACCTCAGTTCCAGTGAGGCCGCTCACCAATTCGCTTATCCTCCG
>NZHC01000152.1 GCA_002689655.1 Rhodopirellula sp.
GCGTGCCGTAGGACGCTGAGAGCCGTAGGGCGCTGCGTGCCGTAGAGCGCTGCGTGCTTCCCGTAGTCTGCCGTCGCTTGGCTCCGATTCAGAAGGACCAGCCCGTGATCAATCAAAGACCGTAAGTTGACCGAAGACTCAGTCGGCCCTTTCCAACTTCTGTCGCTCCATTCTAACTCGCGATTCAAAAAGCATGGGACCGGCAGTAATTGCGTTCAGGATAGCGACTGCCGACATTTTATGGTTATCTGGGTTGAGCAGTTTTTCGGGGCAATTATGCCCCTTCTCGGCAAGCGGCCTCGCCTCGGCTGAGCACGCTTGTGGCAACGGGCTTTCAAGCTGGGCGCAGCCAGGTTCTCGGTGTAGGGATGCGGGTTCGTGGTGGACCGGGTGAGTATGATAAGCCTGAGTCCAAGGGTGTCTTCGGTGCCATGAGTTTGGAGTCAGTCTCACTTATCAAAGCAGGCACCGAACGCGAGTAATGCAGGACCAAGCCTGTGTTGTGGTTTCGTTGAGGTGCGTTGCCTGCTGTCGCTCTCTGCCTTCGCGTTATCGCTCGCCACCTTCGCGGAACAGCGGGCTGTCGATCACTGCGGCAATGGTATCGAGCATGCGGTAATCATGTTCCGCTGAAACTTGTAATATTTTTTCTATTTCAAGATAATTGTTGGGTTCGGCACCATTGGCGTAGGTAAGCAAGTGAGTGATGAAGCAGCGGACGAACCGGTCACGGTTGGCAGGTGTTTGCATGAATTTTCGAAAGCCCGTGATGTCGTTGTACTCGAAACCGCTCGCAAAGTTTGCCGATGCATCGATCGGGATGCCTTGAGGTTTCGCTGTGCGTTTGGACGCGCGCGAGGGTTGTGAGAGTCGAGCCATGTACTTGTCACGCCATGCACCCACGGGATCAAAATTTTCAAAGGCATAACCGTACGGGTCGATGCTCTGGTGGCATGACGAACAGGTTTTGTTTGATCGGTGAGCTTCGAGGACTTCTCGGATGGTGCGGGCCGTCCGGACATCGGGTTCAGTAATTTTTACATCTGCCGGAGGAGGCGCTGGATGAATGCCAAGAAAGTTTTCCATCACGTAGACGGCGCGGTGAATGGGTGAAGTTCCCAGGCTGTCGGCGGTGATCGAAAGAAATGATCCCATGCCCAGCAGTCCACCTCGTCGTCCGTCGGTGAACGTGTATTTGCGAAACAGTGAATCTTTCGGAATGTCTTTGACGTCATAAACGGCAGCCAAGTCTGCATTGATAAAACTGTAATCAGCTGACATGAAGTCAGGGATAGGAGCGTTGTTGACTGTCAGGTGGCGGAAGAAATGGAGTGCCTCGTTGACCATGTCTTCGCTCACACGCTTACGGTGGTAATGAGGAAATTGGTCCGGATCAGGCGCCATGAAATTGATGTTGCTTAGCTTGAGCCATGCATACGGAAACGCTCGCAGGAACGGATCGCATTGAGCATTGTCAACGCGTTGTTGTAGTTCTGCACGAATGTCAACAAACGAATCCAGCTTTCCTGATAGCGACGCCTTTTGAAGACGCGCGTCAGGAATGGTGCTTTGTAAGAAGTAGCTGAATTTCGACGCGAATCGCTGTTGCGGATCCATTTCATCAGTATTCAGGATCAGGAAAGCAGGAGAGGCGAGGATTGCCACGATGCCTTCTTTAAGAGCTTCTCTATCACCAAGTTCCGCGACCTTGGAATGAACCAATTGAACGATCTGGGAAAGTTCGGCATCTTGGACTTCACGCCGCCAAGCGCGTTCGGCAATGGGNTTAAGAATNGCAATNGCGTTTTGAACGCTGGGGNTTTNGCCAATCAACGCNNCTTGTCTTTGAGGTGGCCANGTTTNNTGCAGGGGNCCTTCAACTTCTGCANTCAANACGCGGGGNCGNGGGCCACGCCANTATTGGACCCAATTCTGCCATGCTGCGGGTGACCGTGTACGGCCTGATTTTGGGGGCNTGATCGAACTCACCACTCGGTCATACAGTTNGGGNTCGTGTTCCTTGATGTACTCGCCGGCAATTGCATTTTGAAACTTGAAATTCCCATTGCNCCGTTGGGTTAGNCCATCGGTNGGGTAACGTAGGCGNAGTCGGGATCCCGCAGCNAGCCATTCCGTGAGTTTGATTTCAAGGACTTCATCGTCTGGGAGGTCAAAGGTCTGTGTGCGATTGCCAAGTTGCACCTCGATTTGAATCGGGTCGCCGTCGTAAATTCCGGTCTTCTTCCAGTCATACAGTCCCCGGTCCTTTGCAGTGCAGCGAATCGTCAGGTTGTACCAACCGGTGTGTGGTACGGTCTTGAACGGGCCAAAATACGCAAGCTGTTTAGGGTCAAGAAAGTCAAAATGATCTGGTTCCCCTTGCCGTTCTCGACGTTTGGTGTTTTGGCTGGTATGCGCCGCGAAAATCTGAGTGGGGGCAATCTTGTACCGACGCGATGAAGTTCGAGGTTCAGAAATGATCGTTGCATCAATGATGCGACGCAAAGCAGTGATGTACTGCTCAAGGTGGAAATTGCTGAACCCGAGTGTGTCGCCGTGTGTGTCGAACCCTTTGTGCAGTGCGTCGCCGATCAGATTGTCAACGGGTTGATGAGTTCCCACGTCTTCGATGAGAAGTACGTCACGTACGCTGTTTGCGAACTCTCGATTGTTCAGGCGTCTCGGTTTGACGCGCAGCGAATCGGCAGAGCGTTGCGTGAAAAAATTTACTTTGCCAGACAGATAGTTTAAAAGTCGCTGCCGCTGGCCAGTCGTAAGCCGATCGCTTTTGGCTGGTGGCATTTCGCCCGCTTGTACGCGGNCGATACTGGTGATCCATGCGTCGAGACTTTTCTTGCTGGGGGTCTTGCCCAAATCTTCCAGTTTGAATTTGCCTTCAGGTTCGGGATCACTGTGGCACTTTCCACAGTGTTGCTGGAGCAGGGATTCATCAGCGAACGACGAAGGTAGCGGGCTGGCAATGACTGCAAACAGCAAAAATCCACTGAAGAAACACCGATTTGTGAAGGCATGGTGGGAGAGGGTCATGGTTCAAGCTGGCTTTATCATGCACCAGAATATTGATTTGATTGAAAAGGTTGAGATGCTCCGGATGAAAGGGCCAGAGACGCATTTCGCTGCTACGCATGATTGAGTTCGAAAACACCAGTGCTGGTATTGAACGAATCTCGTTGAATACCAAATCGTTGCATCAGCGTGACGTACAGGTTGCATAGTGGCATATTGTTCCCGCTGTTGTCACGGGCATCGACGTGTCCGCGGTGTTCAAATCCCCCTCCTGCTACCAAAATCGGAAGGTTGCGATTCGAGTGCGTGCCGCCGTAACCCATGCCGCTACCAAAAAGTACGATGGTGTGGTCAAGCAGGCTGCCTTCTGTGTTTGGTTCCTGGATGGAGTCAAGCTTTTTCAAGCAATTCGACAGTCGGGCGATCTGAAAAGTTTCGATGGCGACCAGTTCTTTCACCAGATCTTCACCTCGCCCGTTGTGGGTGCAACCGTGGTAACTGCGGTTCACGCCGTCAATGTCGGTGTAACTCAGTTCTGCTGGAAACTCGACCGTTGCAACACGCGTTAAATCAGTTTCAAATGCGTACCCAANCATGTCGAAGATGGCGTCGTATCGGTGGGCGATCGTCGCCTCGGTTTTAACGTGATCAGAGAGTTCAAACGAAGGTTTGTCACGGTCCAACCAAGTCGTGCGGTCAGAGAGGGACCGCTCCAGTTCGCGAATTGATATTTGAAACTGCTCCATGCGTCTTTGATCAAAACGGCTGGCACTCTGCAAGGCACCCGAAAACTGACTTGCTACCGTATCCAAAATACTCTTGTTCTGATTCAGCATCCGGCGCCGTTCCGCCCGTTCCGCGGCAGTTAGGTTTAGAAACAGGTGATCGAACAGTGCCTGAGGGTCGGTGATTGGAAGCTTTTCGACTCCGTTGGCTGTCCAGCTCATGCGAATTCCAGCATCCAGAGCAGCGCCCACTGAGGGATACCGAACCTGACTGCCCACATGTCTGGCGAATAACTGGTCCAGTGACATGTTTTTTTCCGGGAACGCTTGAGCGGTGGTCGGAAGCACACCACTGAGGAACGAAATCTCGCGCCCATGTCCACTGATCATGTTGTGGTCAGTGTGCGAGACAATGGTCATTCGGTCTTTCAACCATGCCAGAGGTCTCAGCGTTGTTGAATCCGCATGATTTTTTCCAAAGTCGCTCGGGAAGAAGTTGTCGGGGTGTGCTCCAAAGGGATTACCGACAACGAGTAGGCGTGTTGGGACTTCGCGCTGCGCTGGTGCTTGGCAAGCAGACAATTCCAACATGGGTAGCGTCAAGCCGCCACCAAGACCCTTTAAAATGTTTCGTCGATTTGTATTCATCTTGTTAGGGATGCTTGAGTTTGTTTCAGGTTGTCATGCTGATCGCTTTCCAGGCTCGACATTGGATTGAATCGAACAGAGATCATCGAATGTCTCGGCACAGTCGGCCAACTGCAGGGGCGACACGCAAATTGCAAGGGGAATTAGTTTTTGGAGTCACCTGAAATGATTCGGGACGGGACTACAGTCTAGTCAATTCAAGAGGCTGTGTCTCAAGAGGCTGTGTCTCAAGAGGCTGTGTCTCAAGAGGCTGTGTTTCAATCAGTATCATGCGAGTACCCCGGATTGAATCAATGACATTCCGTTCGAATCATTCGCTGGTGAACTGATCAGGGAAATGCGAGGATTCAGAAATTGATCATATTCATGGCCTCAGCTTTGCTGAGGGCGTCAGGCACACCGAGTTTCAGCCATTGAGGACCAAGCTTGGTCCTTGGGGGATGTTTCATTGGTACAAATCTTGTAAGGCTTCGGTGAGTTCTGCAAATTGAAACTCAAAGCCTTCATCCAGCAGACGTGCGGGAATCACATATCGACCGTAGATTACAAGTTCTGGATCTGTGTTCAGGAACAAAGGTGCACCAATTCGTACCATCCACTCAAAAGCTGGCAAGCCGATGGGCATACCAATGGTTCTGCGAAGTACTCGCATGAAATCGACCTGCGAGGTTGGATTGGGTGATGAGGCGATGTACGCTCCTGACATGGAATCGTCGAGCACACTTCGGGCAAAGATCGCATTCAAGTCGGATTCGTGAATCCAGGACATTCCTTGCGTGCCCTTTCCAACTTTGCCACCGAGTCCGAGTTTGGTGATCAAACCGAGGGTAGCAAGTGCACCACCACCGCCGCCGCGATCACGTCCAATGACGAAACTGGTTCGCATGATGACACCACGTTGTTCCGGCAAGATGCTTTCTGCAAAGGCTGCCTCCCACTCTTTTGCCACTGTTGGTGCCAATCCATATCCTGTGGCTGACCCTTCACTGCAAACGGCAGTTGGTGGGTCGCCATAGATGTGAGCCGTACTCATCTGCACCCAGACTGGCGGTGGTGCATGTGCCTCGCGCATCGCTGCCCCAAGTACTCGCGTGGATTCAATTCGGGACCGTAGTATCTCATCCTGATGATCAGGCGTCTTGACGCAGCTCACTGTCCGCCCCGCAAGGTTAACGACGGCGTCACAGCCATCGATCGCGGTTGTCCAGTCACCTACGCTGCGACCATCCCATGCGAAGTGTGTCCACGCACCATGGGACTTGGGAATGGTGCGGGAAATCAAACTCACATCGGCACCGTTTTCGATGAAATGTTCTGCCATCGAAAGTCCAAGGAAACCGCTGCCACCTGCGATGGCGATTCGCTTTCCTTCAAAGCTTTTGTCCATTGGATTGCAATTTCACTGAGTTAAGTGTTTATGCACCCATGACGGTCTATTATTGAGTGCTAGAGCGTGATCGGGCGTAAGCGTTAGCCTCTTCAATCTGGTTTGTTCAACCGAGGTAGCCAATGATAACAGACCGCAGAAAGTTAACCGCATTTTTGTCTGGTACCAAAACCGTTGATGATTGAGTCTGTGAGTGATTTTCCGATGACACTGGTTTCCTGCATTGAGGTCCAGGCTTTCGAGGCTTGAAGCTGGTTTTTGTACCGAAATGTTTCTGCACAGGGATTGGCCCCTTGGCACTTCCGCATTGCGGACGAGATACAATGCGGGCTGATAATCAATAGGCTTCATGCCGTCTACCGAAAGAATGAGAAATGATCCACCGTGTCTTCCCGCTGTTCGTTTTGTTCGCGTTTTTTTTATCCGCACAAAGCTGGGGTCAGGATTCCAGCGAAGAGATTATCCTGCCTGTCCTTGAGTCCGTTGACCAGGCGATGCAAAGGTTTGTGGATCAAGGGCAAATCGCTGGTGCCGTCACACTGGTGGGGCATCGCGGCAAGGTAGTGCATCTGGGGGCGGTGGGACTGGCGGAGATCGAAGCCAGTAAGCAGATGCAATCGTTCAAAATGTTTTCGATCGCGTCGATGACCAAGCCTGTCACCGCCACGGCGGTGATGATTCTACAGGACGAAGGCAAACTGAGCGTTGATGACAAAATCAGCAAATACCTACCTGAATTCAAAAATGTAAAATTGAAAGATGGCAGTGATCCCGAACGCGAGATCACGATTCGCGACGCGATTACGCATACTTCGGGGCTTGCTGGAAATCAGGTTTTCGCTTCATCACTCAAAGATTCAGTGGCCCAGCTTGCTAAAAAGCCACTGAGTTTCCAGCCAGGGAAAAAATGGCAATACAGCCCCGGCTTAAACGTGGCTGGACGCATTGTTGAGATCGTTGCTGAAAAACCATTCGAAGTGTTTGTTCAGGAGCGTATCTTTGCACCACTCAAAATGAACAACACGACTTTTTTCCCCAATGAAAAACAACAGCCCAGAATTGCTCGGCTATACCGCCTCGATGAAAAGAAGGCCTTGGCTGAGGTTGATAACCGTATCGTTGATCCATCACGTGTCAAATCTCCAAACCCCTCAGGTGGGCTCTTCTCGACCGCTCGCGACATGTACCGTTTCTATCAGATGATCTTGAGTGGTGGGCAACTGCGAAAGGGTAGCAGGATTGTGTCGAGGAGGGCTGTCAAGCAAATGACATCACCACAGACTGGCGAACTGATCACGGGTTTTACCCCAGGGAATTGTTGGGGACTGGGATGGTGCATCGTTCGCCAACCTCAAGGCGTAACTGAAGCACTTTCCTCCGGAAGCTTTGGGCATGGTGGAGCGTTTGGCACTCAGGGGTGGGTCGATCCTGAAACGGATACAATTTATGTATTGATGATTCAACGCTCTGATCTGCCAAACAGCGACGGGTCGGAAATGCGTCGAGCTTTCCATAAAGCCGCCCAGCAGAGCCTTGGACTATAACATGCTTGCGAAGAAACATGCTTGCGAAGAAACATGCTTGCGAGGAATTCAGTCAACTCGCGTATGGCTCGTCCGATCACTTGATCTTGGGGCGAGCGGTGCCAGCATGTAGCGAGCACCGTGGGGTGTTCTGGGAACAGCAGGCATTTGTCAGCGTTTACTCGACCTTGGGTAGTTTCTGCCGTTGTTGGATGCTTTCCGCGATGTTCCAGCGGTAAGAAACACCATCGATTTTTAAAATGACACCATCGGCGTCGATCGACTCTACGGTTCCCTGTACGCCATAGAAGTCGAATTCCTGACCCTCAACGAGGATTGACTGGGCATTGGTCTTTTCATTGACCACCCAGACTTCGCTAACCGTGTTGGACAAGATGGTTCCGATTTGCACGACTTTATCCGAGTAGTCAACCGGTTTGGGGTCAGGAGCTTTGACAGACGCTGTATCCTTCTTCCGTTTGTTTCCGTCTCCTTTCGGTTTATTGCGTTTTACTAGGAATGGAGAAGCAGGAGCCGAGTCTTTCGAAATTCTTTTTCCTATTTCCGCTTTTGCTTTCTTTTGTTCGGAGACGGATACCAACTCTTCGCGATCAGATGCTGAATCGAGTATCAGTGCTTCGACGTTCATGCTAATGTTCAATTCATCGTCATACTCGTTGCCCTGTTTCTTGATCTGCATTTCTGTGACGCGATGCAGAAGCGGGGTGCATTCAAGTGTTAATAGAAGTTTTCGTAAGCCCTCAAACGTCGTGGTGCCGATTACTCCATACGACAGTTGTGTGGTCACGTCATTCTGGTCGAATACTCCAGCAGGCGTTACTTGGCTATTTTCAAAGCCCGCTGAGTCGACTGATTTCGCCAGCCAGTTCTGGTAAAGGGTTGCAGCCATGCCGGGACGTTTTGGGAGACTTTTTTTAACCCAGCGGTTGTTCTCCCTTCTCAGCTCTGTAATTCTTTCCTGCATCCTGTTTTGTACTACTAGCTCTTGCTTGAGCTCCTTCAAGCCTGCTTCTCGATCGCTAATGGGGCGTAGGATATATTGATTGAATAATGTTTGAGCACGGAAGAGCAAGATAACGCCCAAGATCACGAGTACGTAGACTTTCGTTCGATTACTGTTCATTGTCACCTTGCTCCTTCTGCCTGATGATTCCAAAAATCTCGGCGAGCCGGTACCTAATTGGCCGGTTCTTTGTTTACTGACGCGTTGTTACGGGACTTTGCGGAGAACACTTTGGGTTGAATCAACTCGATGTCCAATTCGAATTGCAATGGGAATTTTTCGACAACATCACTCTCAAAGAATGGTTTTGGATTAACAACGAATTGATGGCTGTCTGAGGAAAACTGTTCGTTCATGCGCATCACATCTGCTTGCTTCTTGGCAAAACCGGAACCAGTCGCTTTAGGGGGTTGTTCGATGCCCCTCACTGAAAAATCCAGTTCCGAAAGATAGGCTTGTTTCGAATCTGGCATCCGCTTCTGTAGCTCCGTGATTTCATGGAACCAGTTGATGTTGGTATTTTCCCAGTCTCGCATCGCATTCACTTTCGCGATGATCGATTGTCCTTTCTGGTTTTTCTCCGTGATCGCATTGAGCTCATTTTGCAATGTTGTGAACTCAGCATCGATTGCTGAGCTGCGATGTCGAATGTACGAGAAGGCAATGATGAGAAGAACGCAGGCGATCCCTGCGGCAGAAAATGCGGCGATAAGAGTTTTTTGCCTTGCCGATTTTACGCCCGTTGGATTTAGAATGTCCAGTCGCTTGCTCTTTGACTCTTCAGCCATCAACAGCAGGCCCTGCAAGCAGCATAGTGCGTGTGGGACGCACTCGGCGGCTGAAATGTTTTCTGGAAAGAGCGACTCAAAATCAATGAGTTGAGGCTTGATGTCAAATTCAGCATGAATTGCGGGAACAAGAGTTGAGTGTTCCGTTTGACTACAGACCAACAGGATCTTCTGGAGCTCTCTGTGCTCGTCGACTTTTTGCTTGACAGATCCACGGAAGCGTCGAGTTGCGTGAATCAGTTGTTCTTCATTCAAAGAATCTTCGTTAAGTTGTTCTTCATGAAGGGCCACGATCGCGCTATCGACAAAGGCAGTCAACCTGAGGTGATGAGCGTCCTTGAAGATAAGTAAATCGCAATCGTGCGTTGCCTCTGGTAATTTGCTGCGCACATACCGTGTGCAGGCGTAGTTCGCCGTGGTGAGTAAATCAAGCTTCAGGTCAGCACAGTTAAATGCATGTTGAAATGAGTTGAGGAGATCTGAAGTGGTTAATGCCAGTAAAATACCGGTCTTGTTTTCTGCTCCACGAGATTCGATCAGGAAATCATATTTTGCTTCTTCAGCGGCGATGAATTGGCTTCCCGCTACATGGAGATCGACCATCCTCGCGAGGTCATGTTCAGTCTTCCCAGGAAGAGTAATGCACTGCTGCAGCACATACGGTGACTCAAGTGCAAAGACCGTGCGGTTCGCATTGACACCCAACTCGGCAAGTTCCTGCTTAAGCCAGTCGCCGAATTTGTCAGGGGCTTCATCAAATCTTAGGGAATCTGGGATCTGGATGCTGCGGGCAAGTTTGGTTTCGATGTCCTGATCGCTTGCAGTCCCTTCCAAGACATGCAAGTGTTGGCGATCGATTAACAATGCAATCCGATTAACCATTGCAAACATTCCTTGTTATCACAATCTTTCCCACTGGCTATTTTATAGTGACGGTTATCCGGCTTGATGGCAGGCGGACGGTGATTGAGTGCTGGGATTTAATTTCATCCCTCAACGTTCTATCGTCGATTGAGCCAGAATTCTTGTTCATCTCTGCAAAGACTCGGACAGCTACCGGACTATTTTCAGTTGATGTCCAAGAATCGCTCCATTCGTCCCCATCGAAATATTCAAAACGCATTGTTTTGAATTCGGTTTTTTCAAATGCCCAATGGGTGGATTTCACGGTCGCCGTCTTGTCGCTCGCGTTGAAGGCAACACGAAATCTGTGCAATCCGGGCATTTGATTGGCGAGAGCGGTCTGCCGCCTTAGGCGATACCCCAGTATCCTGACGGACTGTTGCAGTTGCGCGTCGCTTGCCTTTGGAGTGACAAAATAGGCGTCGAAGTCAACGATCGGAAGATAGCCCTTTTTCCTGCGTTGGGCATCTTCTGAGTCGGAGCCTTGATCGAACCTGCGGACAAACAGAACATTGCCGGAGCCAAGCACAGTTGACCGTGGTGGCTGAACTGACTGCGTGATTTCAATCTTGCCATCTATCTCCGGGAAATACTGCTCGACATAATCATGGCGGTTGTTGGTTTCGGTTCGGAGCGCCAACTCGATCTGTTGGAATACTGCTCGCGCCAGCCCATTCTGTCTCGCATTCTCCGTGCCAGCGCTCGTCAAGCGTGATGCGATGTCAAGGGACGCATATGCGATCATGACAAGTATGGATCCCAATCCGATAGAAATGATCACCTCGAGCAAGGTGAATGCCTTCTTTGATGCTCGTTGGCGATGTGATCGTGTCCTGATTCCGGACAAATGCATTGTTGCTATAGTCAAAATGTGAAACCTATTTGGTGATTCGCGAGTCCGGGATTAGACGCGAAAGTTCGACACTTATACTGCGGGACCGTGTCTCTTTTTTGAAGACTTCAACCGTTAACAGGGAGAGATTGGGGGATTCGCTTGAACTTAATCGTGCTCGCCACGACCAGTCTTCGTTCGGAATCGGGAAAGGTATTTGATTTGAATTGGTGTCGATGCTAAGCGCGCCTGACAAGATTGATTCCATTGTCGATGCACAAAGCAAGGCTGCGCGTGTTCGTGCTTGACCATCTACCGTGCTGCGCAAACCATTGTTGATCAGGGTGCTGATCCCCGTCATGGCAAACAGAAAAATTGCAATTGAGATAAGCACTTCCAAGATGGTCAGGCCAGACCGCTTATGTTTTTTGCGACTATTCACTGCGACTTCCTTTTTGCCTGCGTGAAGCGCCCGTTAATGGATCGATGCTTATCCAATGTGTTTCATCTGCGGCGCCCGCAATTCCCATCTGGTGAGATGTTGCGGTTCCATCGGGAAAGAAAAAAATTCGTGCAACTTTTTCACCGGAGGGTGTTTGGGATCCCTTCAGAAACGAACAGGATGATAAGAGTTCGTGCTTTGAATTTGCGTTGATTGCTGCATTCGTCACTGGGGCACTGTCCGTAGCGTGATACCCTTCGTTTTGACTCGAGTCGGGATACTGCCATGTCTGAATGCTGTAACTCGTGCCGCCAGGCTTGTACTGGAAAACTTGCGTGCCCATTTGTTCGATCGCACGTGTTCGTGCTCGCGCCAAAACCATCTGTACTTGCATTGCTTGTCTGTTCACGGCCGTTCGCTGGTACAGTTGCATCAGGTTCGGAGTGACGACTGAGGCGAGCATGAGCACTAAAGCCAAGACCAGCAAGACTTCAATCAGTGTGAAAGCATGCGGGATTTTTGTTAAATCCGCAAAGCCGCGAGTAAATGGGGCATCACACGTGGCAGCATTTCCATCACGAATGGTCCGTTCAAGAGTTACTGGCTCTTCAGTCGAGAGAACAGGCGTCATCCGATCATCAGTGATCCGATCATCAGTGATCCGTTCAGCAGTGATCCGTTCAGCAGTAGAACGGCCCGTCGTGAAGCGACGGGAAGTGGGGTGAACAACGTGGACCCGGTGATTTGGCTTACCAGTTATTGATGTCATCCTCGTTCCCTGGGATACCATCGGGGCCAGTTGATGATAGATCGAATGGCTTTGGCGATTGCGCGGCTGGGTAAACATAGTTGAACTCCCGCCTCCAGGCGTCGAGCGGTTTTTCTTCACAATAAGGACCTCTCCAGAGGTCTGCTGCAGGACCGTTAGGGGCAGACATCAGTGCCGCTAAGCCATCGCTCTTGGATGGGTATTGACCATCTTGGTCGATTGCGTAGAGCTTTAATGCCTGCTCCAAGCCTTTCAAGCTGATTCGGGTGGCATCGATGTTTGCTTGCTCCTGACGGTTGACCAGACTGGGGACAACAGCACCCGCGATTACCAGAAGGATTGCCACGACTAACAGGACCTCGATCAACGTCATGGCTGAACGCAGGGTATTCTGATGCATAATCTTTTTGGTTTGCATTTCGTCAACTCTTTATGTGAGACTGCCAGCAGACTGGAGTACGGGTAAAAGTAGTGCCAGAAGAAGGAATAAGATAAGAACCGCCATGATGAGAAGTAGGCAGGGCTCAAGCATGCGAACATACAAGTCCAAGCGACGATTGGCCTGACGTTCTAGACTGTCGCCCGCTTTCATGAGGATATCGTCAAGTCGGTTTGTGGTTTCACCGACCCGTATTAATTCGATTAGTTCTTCTGAGAATTGTTTGCTTTGGTTCAATGGCGCTGCGAGTGAACGACCGGAAGCTATGCTTTCCGATGCTTTTGCAATTGCGTTGCTGAGTATGATATTGCCGGTAACATGTCTTGATATCTCGAGCGATGCCATGATCGGCACGCCATTTTTCAACATGGTCCCCAGGACCCTGCAAAAGCGAGAAATTGCGTACTGACGAATGATCTTACCGATGCCCCAAGCTTGCAGTAAAAAGTGGTCGCGATAGACGCGTCCACCTTCTGTCCTGAGCCATTTCCACAGCGCGAATCCCGCTATAATTCCAATCACACCTACGTACAAATAGTCATTTTTCAGGAGTGCGCTGAACTTCAGCAACACAATTGTGGGAAGTGGTAATTCACCCCGCTTTTCCAGTCTTTCGAAGATGATCTGAAAACGTGGAACAAAAAACACCATCATGGTGAGAAAAAGAATACCACCTGTCACTACAAGGAAGACCGGGTAAGCAATCGCTCCAAGGATGCGACCTCGTAAATCTTCGCTGCGTTCAGTGAAGACTGCCAGGTTGCGAAGGGAGTCTTCAATAAAACCACCTTCCTCTCCGGCGCGTATGATATTGATTGCGAACGACGTAAACACTTTCGGGTGGCTTGCCATTGCCTCGGAAAGTCGCGTGCCATTAGCCACCTGGGTTCGGATGTCATTCAATATCGGGGTAAGGCCATTGTTCCTACTCCGCGATACCAAAAGTTCTATTGCGCGGACAAGCGGAACCCCTGCGTCCAGCAGATCAGCCAGATTAGAGAAAAGGGCCTCTAAGTCCCGATTTCGAACTCGATTTTTTCTTGCCGGCTTGCCGGCTGGTTGGACTTCTACGGGCGACATTGATTGTTCGATCAATGCCCTAACAGCTTCGCTCTTCGAAGCTGCGGCAATGGAGCCACTCACTGACTCGCCACTGCTGCTAATCGCAGAATACTTATAATCAATCATTTCGGATCACAATGCGTTTCGTCGGCAGTGCCCGTTAATCGCAATATCTCATTGATGGTTGTTTTTCCCTCAACAACGGCCTGCCACCCGCTTTGGCGAAGTGTTTTCATGCCAGCATTGAGAGCGTGCTCACGAATCTTGTTGGCATCACTGCCCTGCCCCGTCAATCTTCGAATCTCTGTATCGCAAATGAGGAGTTCAAATATTGCAAGTCTTCCTCGGTATCCCGTTCCCTGACATTTTCGACATCCAGTGGCCTGCCATATTTGTTCAGCCGTACCAGGGAAATCTTCTGGTAAAGCGATCTTCTGAGCGCTTGCTTGTACCTTGCAATCATCACAAACCTTTCTTACCAGTCGTTGGGCCATCACGCCCCGGAGTGTGCTGGCAACTAGGTACGGTTCGATTCCCATGTCGATCAGACGTGGGATTGCTCCACACGCGTCATTCGTGTGCAGAGTACTCAAAACCAGATGACCTGTAAGCGATGCTTGCATCGCACTCTGAGCGGTTTCTTGATCTCGAATCTCACCCACCAAGACAACGTCGGGATCGTGTCGGAGGATGCTTCGTAGACCGTTGGCAAACGTTCGACCGATTTTCTCCTGGACTTGAATTTGGTGAATTCCGGGCAGGCTATATTCGACAGGGTCTTCAATGGTAACGATCTTGATGGTTGGCTTATGGATCGCGCTCAAAGCGCTGTACAAGGTGGTCGTTTTCCCACTGCCAGTGGGGCCTGTGATTAGAATCATCCCATTGGGTTGCTTAATCAGGTCCATGAATTGTTGGTGTTGTGCTGAAGGAATCTCGAGACCTTCGATTGATACAACACTGCGGCTGCGATCCAGTAAACGCAGGACGACATTTTCTCCATGCAACATAGGAATAATTGACACACGGATGTCCGTTGGGCGATCCATAATGGTTGCCTTGAAACGACCATCCTGTGGCAGTCTCTTCTCGGCAATATTCAACTTCGCAAGGATTTTAATGCGGCTGACTAAGGCAGATCGAAACTGAGTCATGCTGGGCGGAAATGACACCGCTCGGAGCATTCCGTCAACACGATAACGGACTTGAAACATTCCTTCTTCATTTTCCAAGTGAACGTCGCTGGCGCCCTGGTGAATCGCGTCTTCAAGCAATTCGGTCACCAATTTCGCGACAGATCGCTGTTCGCTGATATTGTCGAGGGTAGAGTCTTCTCCGAATATAACGGCATCATCGAGGTCCACCTCATCTTGATCGCCGCGCAAGGCATCGAGAACACTTGACGCTACGCCCAAGTATTTCTTCAAAAGCTTCGATATTTCCTGCGGATCAGCAAAGACAGGTTTAAGCATCTGGCCTGTCGCGAACGACAACTCGGCGATCAGATCCAGGTCATAAGGATCACCAACAGCGATCAGGATGTGCTGTCCATCTCGTTTGAGAGGCAAGGCGAGATGCTCGTAGAGCGCCGCAGTGGGGAACAACTCGAGCAATTCCTGATCAATCTCTGCCTCGTGCAGATCCACGACCGGTAACCCACAATTGGAAGCCTGATTCATTAGTGGAAAGGTCCGGTGGATAGAAGGAGAACTGCGCAGATTCACTGGAACAACGTGAAAAGTCCTTGCATTCCGAACAAACCTACAGGGTCTGCTTTCGTAACCGGAACTTCCTCCGGCTTCGAACTATAGCCGCGCGTTAAGGTTTGTCAAATTTTTGAGATTGGCAGTACAGTCATTCTTCAATGGCCTGCATTAGGCATAAAAAAACCGGCCGGTGATTCATCACCGGCCGGTCGACTTTGCATTAGAAGAGAAAATCTAGTGAGACTAGCTTGCTCTCAATCTAGTGCAAAGCCATCCCGTGGACGCATCGTTGGTCCAGCGACCAGAATACGCCGTCCATTCCCGATCAATCTTCCTCGACTCCCGTCCGGTTCTCGGTAGTCAGTCCGCCTTCTTCGAGAATCTCATCGAATTCTCGTAACGACCTTCCACCTGGAATTCCGTCGCGACCGCTTTCTTCAACCTCGACTGAGTCATCACCGTTTTTGATGACAAGGCTAGGATGATCAAATGGTGCTGCATTGATTTCGGAATTCTCATCGGTCAGTGTGTGGAGGAATGCTTCCAAGGCATCGATCTTGGATGGATCGTCCCGGAGAAGCTGAATTCCATTCACGTTCGGAGCACGATCCGCTTCGTTGGCGAAGTTGCCACCACGAGCGTAGAACTCGATGACTTGGCGGAGAGTCGACATGCTTCCGTTGTGCATGTAAGGACCGGTGTATTGGATGTTTCGCAAAGTTGGAACTTTGAACGATCCATTAACAGCGGCCTTAGGACCACCACGACGAAGTCGTGAAGGAACTCGCAGGGTATTTGACAACGGTTTGCCATCAGCCCCTTTACCACCAAGACCAAGGTCCTTGTTAGTTGGACTGACGCCAATGTTGTAGAAACCACTATCGTAGTTCTTGCTGACGTCACCAAATTGCATCACCATTGTTTCGATGGGCTCTTCGCCATCACCAACGATTGCAGCTGCAAAGTGAGGTCCACGGTGACAGTCGGCACATTTTCCCTCATTCAGGAAGATTCGCAGTCCCTCTTTCTCCTGCTCCGTAAATCCGTTGTTAAATCCGGAATTCGCGAAGTCGTCATAGCGGGTGCTATCAGGGATGAGCTGCCGCATGTAGACCATCTGAGCAAGACCCCAGAAGAGGGAAAAGTTAGCTTCCATCTGAGTCGTTGTTCCACCATCAACCGTGGCGACTTGGTACCACTCTGGCTTGAAAGCTGCTCGTACGAGATCAGCGTAAGTTTTGCCTTCGAGAATTCCTCCACCCAAAACGCTGTCATCCGGGTGAACAGTCTGAGTTGCAAGAGGCTCGAGAGAAAGCATCTTTTTCCCGAGATCTGCAAAGGTTCGACCGATGAAAGAGGTTTCGAGGGTATCCAATGGTGGCTCTACAGACAACGAAGCCAAGGCAGCGTTGTCGATTGAAATCCGCTTCTTGATTGCTCGGGTGCCACGTGAGTTCGCTTTCCATACACGGGCTTTCTTGTCCCGGTCACCAGAGCTGTTTACACCGTTGAACTGATTTTCAGCTCGACCATCCCAAAAGAGACGCTTGTGGAACGCAGCACCATAAGTCGTCGGAGCATTACGTCCAGTCACAGCTCGCCAATCTTTTCCACCGGAGCGGAACAGTTTTGTGGTGGCTGAATTGTCCTTCTTGCCTCGTTCGGCAGCAGCGTAGCCGCCTGCGACGGTGTTCTGTCCGTTGTATTTTTTACGCTGAATACCTTGCGAGCCTACTACGTCATCATTGTCACGAAGAATGTTTTCTTCATGATCGTTTGGAGCAACATTTTCGCCGACGAGGTTTTCTTCATCGGGAAAGTCGATGGTACGTTTCAGCGGATCGACCTTTTCATGAAACGGGAACATCTCTGGCGTCAAGTTTTGCCCAGGCCCGTAGAAAGAGAGATCTGTGAAGTTCTTTGCCTGCGCGGACGCATGTCCACCGGGAGCAACAGTGTTAGCCGTTCGTACATCGATGCCAAAGTGATAGTGGCAAGTTGCGCAAGCGACAAAGCCATCGCTGCCCATCTGCTGATCCCAAAAGAAAGCCTTGCCCAACACAACAGCGGCAGCTTCGTCAGCGATATACTCGCTCAGATCGACGGATGGAAGTTCCAGCGTATCCAGAGCCTTCGGTGCTACCGCGAACTCACGATTGATTTGTTGACGATCTTGCTCTCGTTGGCCTGGTGCGGGAGCTGGCTCCTCTGGCTCGACGGGCTCGACGGGCTCGACGGGCTCCTCTGGCTCGACGGGTGCTTCTGGCTCGACGGGTGCTTCTGGCTCGACTGGTGGAGCCGGCGGTTGAGTGCGGGAGGCACGCGTTGCCCTACTTGTTGCCCGACCACTGCGCGTACGCTGAGCGTCTGCTGGGGTGATCGTACTGGCAAGCATGACGAGGGCGAGGCTTATCGCGCCAACCAGCTTGCTTTTGCTGATTCGCATTTTGAATACCTTTTGAAAATGAACGGAAATTACGGGAAAAACCGATTAAAACGGTAATTGCGAAAATAACGATCCCATCGGTTATGAAAGGTAAGCGTGTTTCCATATCCGTTTTTCCAGAAAAAAATGGAATTTTCGGTGTGTGGAATCTTGCGTTTTGTTCTGCAAAGTGGCCTGCAAACGTTGGGCGAACGCTAAAGCCCCCAATGGGTGACGAGACGCGTCATGCCATTAATTCTTGGACAGGGCATGCGTGGCGTGCTTGGTGCAAAAACGGTCACCTTTCAGTGAGCGATGCACCACGAAGATAAGTCCAGCGATTGATTTTGTCTGGCTTGTCACGGCCACTGGTACGCATACGTTTCAGCCTGCTGGTGGAAACGCAGAACCGGGCGACGAAACCTCGAATTGCTGTTCATCATTTGAGACGCATAGGAACGGGAGCAAATCCCGAGTTCAATCATCGTCGCAAGCCAGATTATTCTGACTCTGTTGATTTTTGTGATGCAAAGCGGCACTTGCTGTATGGCAGGCATTCATCTCGAAGCAAGCCGCCGAAGTTACGCCCCTCGTGGTCGATGAGGGCCTGACCGAGGCAAAGATGCGAAATTGCCAGTGTGAAATGGCCAAGTTTAGACGGCTTTTCCGACGTTTTTACTTCAGATAACGATGATTACTTTGACGGCCGGTGATTCTTCGAAATACAGGTGAAGAGGTTCGGAACGGCCCAGGTCGGAAGTGTAAGCATATCATTGCCAATGATGCGTTTTCAGGCCTTGGACAACCTGCTTGGCAGCTGCTGGCCGTCGATTAGCAGAGGGTGTAAATGAGCACACGTTCATGTGCGCTGAAAGATTCACCCTGAGTTCAACGGGACGACTACTCGCAGGGTCAGAAAGGTTTGTGGCATAGGACGATTTTGCAATCAAATAACAAAGCAGCCGTTTGAAACGGAAAGCAGACCTGGCCTACAATCAATGCAGCTTTATATGAGTGCCCTTTCTGCTCCGCCGTGGTATCGTTCTCTGTGCGATGAACATTCCCGTGGTGGTTCCAGAACGACAAGGCATCGAACACGGCGTCTGTCACTCCAGCGGATTTGGAGAGGAACCGGAGCCATCTCTGCTCGACGCCAAAGTGAAGCGTCGAATCGGGTGAGTTTTCAGCAAAGCTTAAGAGATACCTGCTGAGCGGCGGTGCTTCCGCTGTTCATGCGGTAATGCCGAGCGATTTGCAGCCGTGTCGTAAAGTGCGAAACATCACAGGGCGTGGACAACTTCCCGTACACGTTCCAGAAATTGCCCCTCATTCTTTTTGTGGTCACAGCGTCAAGATGAAATTGCGCAACCAAGCGAAGTCGTTTTCGTCTTTCGCACAAGCTTTCCGAAACTCACCCTGTTCTCTACTTTTTCTCGTCTTTTTGGGGCTCACCGTATTGTTTGTATCAGATTGGCAATGCCCTGAAGCAGGACTTCGTAAGACCAGAAAATCCTCTGCTTTCCCGAAGTCAATCAGCTTGCACACCAATCGCGACTCGCTTGCTTTCACCATGACGTTCTCAGCTTTGACATCACCGTGTACATAACCGCTGTTGTGCAAATACCGCATAGCGCTGGATAACTGAAGCAACAGGTCCATCTTCTCGACAGTCCCAAAATTATATTTTATGCACGCTTCCTTAAGATCCAATCCGTCTATGAATTCCAAGACGAGCATTGGCAAGCTGCTGTGCAATTCGTTAACCTCCATCACGCAGCAAATGTTAGGATGCGAAAGCCCCTTGTGTAATTCGCATTCGTTCCGAAACCTCTGCAGCGAGCTCTCAATTGCAATCCTCGCGATCGGGAATTTGATTGCGACAGGACCAGTAGGTCCCTCGGCGTGCAGGAGTGTTGAAGCTGTGCCCTGTCCCAGCAAACTGATCACGCGGTATTCCCCCAGCGTATCACCTGGTTTGGGGATCTTTGCATTGAAAGAATCTATGCTGCTGCCCGAAAGTGCTGTTCCCGTTAACCAAGAACTATCGCTTGTATGAAAGCGAAGCATTGAAGCCAGGCGACGCCCAACTTCAGGCTGATCTTCACACTTTTCTCTTACGAATTGTCCCCACTCCGGTTCAGGAACTCGAGTCATGCAATCTCGGAAAATCTCGATCGCTGCGGTCTCTATCGCGGGTGTCACGTTCACAGTACTCATCGGACCTTCTGGATGTATCTCCTTCCGTAATGCCGTATTCGTATTTGGCTACTCGGCATAACAGTCTTACTTCTACCCATTCGACAACAAAAAAGACTTCAGCCAAGCTCTAGCAACTGTCCACTCTCGAAAAACAGAGGTTCTAGGCGTGTCCAGCTGGATACTGATCTCATCGAAAGTTAGACCAACAAAGAATCGCAGATGAATGATTTCGGATCCCAATGGGAAAATATCTGCCATTTTCTTCAGAGCATCATCGATCGCAAGAACTTCGTCGGCCTCCGCGGTTGAGGTTGTTTTCTCTTCCGCTTCACTATTTTCCAAAGGGATACGGGCCAAACCTCCCCCACCTTTAAGGCTTGCTTTTTTTCTGGCATGCTCGATCAGAATCCGACGCATGTTTTCAGAAGCCAGACGGACAAATTGTCGCCGATTATTCAGTGTTAATTTTGTGGAAGACCGTGAGAGTCTTAGAAAAGCCTCGTGAACGAGGTCAGGGGCTTGCAAAGTCAATGACTTACGCTCACCACGCAACATCCACGCAGCCAAATTACTGAGATCTTCGTAGATATCAGGGATAGACTCGTGCAAGCCTATGATCCCTTGGTGTTCCGCAATGGGGACTTGCGTTGAAAGATTATCGAGCATGTCAACACATCAGTGGATAGTTCGTAAGTGGTAATGCAACAGCGCAAAACCAAGTCTTCACGAAGGATCCCGTGCTCAATTTGTATTCCCGGAAGAAAGCCGAAACGCTTCTACGATCTGGTCAGCGTCACATTGCTAACGCTGTAAAAACCAAAGTGTCGGGCGTTCCAACTACTTCCATCCCCACATCAAACGGTGATTGGGGTGATTCAGAACTTCAAGCAGATATTTATATTTTCCAACTTTTTTTTAAAAAAAGCGATGTTGCATTTTCTGAACTGATAACTGCCAAGCATCCAGAGCAAGGATTTGAACTTGCTTTCGTGGCTCGGCTTGAGTGGATTGCGTGCCGCCGTGCACTCGTTGATTGACCTCTTTTCTTTGCCTGTCACTGTCCATTGGGCAATTCTTCAGAAGTCAACTGAGATGACGGTGAAGGCAGTTGCTGTGACAGAAACCACGGCTGAAATCTGCGCTCAGCATTTGTACCAGGGTTGCTCGGCGACGCCGCGTTTTGTCACGTCTGTTGGTGTAGGGATTATTCCGATTATTCCGATTATTCGGAATTTTATAGCTTTTTTTTCGCCTCCTCCATTGAAACATCTACCTGAACTCCCTGCTAAATCAGCTAGTGGAGTCTTCCTACTGTTCTTATTGGAGATTTTGATGAAAAGTGTTTGCACGGTGGCTCTATTACTTCTACTCGCGACCGTCTGTCGCGCAGAAGATACTGCTAGTTTTGGCTTGGCCGGTCTTCAACCTGTAACGGATGCAGAAGTGCTCGAAGTTCGTGGAGCGGGTATCGATACTGCACTGACAATGATGGCCACCAGTTCGATGGCCTTCTCGATTGTTGATGTTGATAGCGGTTCTGTTTTCAACATGAACGCAACTTCACAAATGACTGGTAAGGATACAGCCATCGGCGATATGGATACGAGTCGCGGATTTCAGTCGCTTGGTTTGAGCAACACCGGTGGTGTTCAATTCGGAACTGCTGACCTGACCCTGAACGAGTTCAGCTTCAGCATCGATGGCTTTTCATCGATTGGACAAGCTAATCAAATTGGTGGCGCAGCCACTGGTTTGAATTTCACCGCACTGCTTCCATAGTGCCTTCCACTATCTCAAACAAACAGTATCTTTCAGTTAAGGAATTTAAAAATGAAACTTCACTATCTGCTCGCCGCACTTCTTGCTTGTGTGTGTGCAGCCCCTGTAAACGCTGCTAATCTTGA
>NZHC01000153.1 GCA_002689655.1 Rhodopirellula sp.
GTTGCTAAACCGTGAAATCTTCCTGAGCTTCGAGGAAGCTTGCTGGGTGATTGATCGCTGGCGACTGGACTACAACCATCATCGCATCCATAGTTCATTGGATTACCAAACCCCTGCCGCATATGCGGCAGGCTGTGTTCTTCCGGCTTCGGCTACGCCTCGGCCTCCAGAACACAACCGCTTTACCAACCCCAATTCTCTCACTCAACCTAGTGCAAAAACTGGGGGTAGTCACAGTGGTGCCCGCACTGCCATAGTAATTCAGTTAGTCGGATTCTCACATCCAGTAACTTTAGCAATGAAGTGGCTCGGATTAGTCTGGTGTCGAATTGATTCAGTTTGATGAGAGGCAATGGCTTGGATTTTAGTGACATTCTGGGTCACAGCAAGAATCTTACTCTTCAATTCCTCCATGGACTGATAGGAATAGCCTACCCAATTTCCCCTTGGCATCAGACTTAGCTGTCCCGATGCAACGACCTCGTCCAATAAGTCTTCGTTGCACAGCTCCGTTGCTAAGCTTGTCTTTTTCGGCACTATCAAAACCTTTCCACTGACAGCCGCCTCGAGTGCGACTCCGCTGGCTCTTCCACTCGATACATTGTATCTCTCGGAGCAATAAGGCAGCAGAATAGCCTCGCAGCTATTCATCCAAGTGCTATAGTCTGCACCCAACGGATAACGCCAAAACTCACAAGATTGCAATTTGTCAGCTTCAACAAGGCTGCGAATTTGCAGTTCAGTGTTTTTCTGGCATGGAATCACAAAAACGGTCGTTGACCTCGATTCAGCGGAAATAACGTTGTTCAAAATCCTAGGTAGCGACTCTACACCTTGCTCATTTCTAAAAGCGGCAATTCCTACTCTCACCAAGCCATTTTTTACTGGATCTAACGGCGTTGGTAACACGGCAAGCCCAGAATCGGTGGCGGGGACGGGTAGTTCAATAACCTCTTCCTCGATGATCGGTGTTAATTGCCGCGCAAGTCCCGAAGATACAGCAAAGAGATGGCTATTTTTTTGGCGAGCCTTCATATATTTCCAACTCGCTTGGATCGAATCACGCATCATCATGATACGCGATTTTGGTGAACAAACCCTAGAACTACTGGCGGTCGAAAAGATTCCCCAATGGAAATAAAAGACAACTCTCCAATCCACCCCAGTTCCCAACCTGGCGATAGCCTGCGTGTGAGCTGCCATCTCAAATTCATTGCTTGTGGCAAATAATACGACATCACCCCGCTCTAATTGAAGTGAAGAATAATAGGCGGCTAATTGCTCAGTCAGCTTTCCTAAAGCACATTGGACTTGCTGGAGTCGAACTCCAGCAACTCGACCCTTAAGTAACCCCGGTACCTCTCGCCATGCTCGAGGCATGCCAGGCAGAGTCCGAAATGGAATGATAGGCCAGCGTACTTGCCCCGCATCGCACAGCGAGAAACGATGGGTGTTGCCGATATAATCAACGAATTTGAACTTCTGATTACCGAAAGATCCACTCGAGTTCTCCGCCATAGTCTCCTTTTCCACGGTTGACTTGCAGAGTACCACTGAATCAAAACCTAGATCTTCGGCAGTTTTCACACACCGTTCAGCTAGATGCCACGAATGTCCCCTCTTGGTCGTATACATTCCAAGATCGACATGTATGTATTTGGGCATGGCTAAGTTGGCAACATATTTCTCGATGCTGATGACTAAAGAGCCACGGTACTCAGGAATGCTAATACGTCAAATGCAAAAACGCCAAGACATGATTGAGATATTGTGGCGTGGGACATTGCTTCCCTGACGCCCCCCAATCTTTGCACCAGGTTGACTAACAGAATTAAAATTGGTGGCACGACTGCGATTGTGTTCCAACGGTATCTTGAAATCCATTGACTACCCCGCATTGTTTGCACCAGTTGCGTATGATGATCACGACACCTTAGTGCAAGTAACTCTGATTGGCTTGCTCATGCCACTCGAGATCCTGTCACACGGCGGCCTGTCACACGGCAGCCCGCTCCGACTACGACTCTTCTGACTTCCAGCACCAAAGATGCGGACAGGCTTTTTTTGCACCGCTATCACTTTGCGTTGGATGAAAAGTTTTAGCGACTCTTTGCTGTTTCCTTTTTCGCTGAACTCGCAGATCTGTCTTGTTAAGCGGCCACCGACTTGTTGACTTGCGAAAACACCGAGATACCATATATGGTCTCCTTTCCATATGTAGACTGATCAAATTTTTTGCGTACTGCGAGCCAAGTAACCTTGCCTGAAAACGCTACCGTTGAATCCGCAGCATCAGTACCGGCGCTTGACCGGTCTCTCGATCTCCTCGAAACACTCAGTTCAGAGCCACGTGGGCTGACGCTTTCCCAGCTCAGCGAGACCCTCAGTGCTCCTAAAAACTCTATGTTTCGAATCACACAAACCCTGCTTTCCCGCGGCTATCTTGTTCGTGACGAAGGGACTTTGGCGTTCCGTCTGACGCCCAAACTCCTCAAGCTTTCACCTCCTCGTTGG
Source organism: Rhodopirellula sp. (assembly GCA_002689655.1). Lineage (GTDB taxonomy): Bacteria > Planctomycetota > Planctomycetia > Pirellulales > Pirellulaceae > Rubripirellula. The sequence goes on from NZHC01000153.1 coordinate 2,515, forward strand.
AGAGGTATCAGTCTGGCGGAAGCATCGCGTCAAGGGATGAACTGGTTACGGGATGAGACCGGAGAAACCGTCCAACTTGGTGTGCTCAATGAGCAGCAAGGTGTCATTATCGATCAGGTCGAAGGGACTCAACCGCTCAGGATCGTCGTCAACTTGGGTCTCCGATTCGCACTGCATAACAATGCGCCAGGAAAATTGTTGCTAGCCTACATGACGGCGGAACAGCGGAGCCGAACACTCTCGGAACTCAAGCTCACCGCGACAACCCCACGCACGATCACCATCAGGTCGGAATTACGGAAGGAATGCGAGCGTATCATTGCCGCTGGATATTCAACTGATTATGCAGAAGCCGATGACGGCGTGCATTGCATCGCAGCACCAATCTTCGATTCAGACGAAACGATTGCCGGAGCCATCTGGATTTCGGGGCCAGCCAAGCGGCTGCCGAAAAGCAGATTCCCTGCTTTTGGCGGTAAGGTCAGCGCGGCGGGACAACGCATCTCGCGATTCATTGAGGAGATGAGATGACGCTCGTGCGGGTCTTACTGACATGTGCTACAGCGATTGGAACGATGCTTTTTGCGCCGTGTGATGTCGCCGCCGGGCACCCCAACGTGGTCGAAGACTTCCAGCAAGCACTTTCAAAAGACTGGGGGTTTACGCTGGGCACTTGGACTGTCGAGGATGGTGTGTTGACGGCCTATGACTCGNGCCACAGCAGCCATGGACCGGTGAAGATGCGTAATCTTGCCTTTCGGAGCGCAAAATTTGACTATGAATTCAGACTGAACGGTGACGCCAGATATAGCTCAATCAAGGGAACGGGACAAATAAACGGACACAAGTCCGCCCACTTCGTTGTTTTCATGAGTACAAAGGATTGCCAGCACAAGCCACCCTTTACCAAGGGTCAAACACTCAAGATCATCGCTTTCGAACCCACCCACTCAGGCCTCGCGAAGATTAGTCTAATCAACGCACCGTTAGAACTCGAAAACGAAAAGTGGCACAGGGCCTCCATTGAAGTGATTGATGACCGGATTCTGGTCGACGTCAATGGTCAGAAGTTCGAGGCAAAACACGAGACGCTTGCACTTCCGAGTACCGAATTTGGACTCGGTGGTGAATCAGGAGCACCGGCGGGCGAAGACGCAGGGACCTTGCAGTTTAGAAACCTGCACGTAAGCAGGATCAAAACAACAACTGAATCGGCTGGCACTCCTCAACAGCGTTCGGCTGAAACAGGCCACCCGGAGACTACGGGCTCGCCTCTGCGGAACTCTTTGCCAGCGATGGACACCATCGATTTATTCGCGCAGGATTGCCTTGATTGTCACTCAGGACCCGAACCTGAAGGAGACTTCGATCTTGAAAAGAAACTTCAGGGCGGTGCGTTCGACGCCAAACTTATCTTTGAAAATCTGGCTACCGAAAAGATGCCGCCCGCGGACGCAGAGCCGTTGAACGATGAAAAACGACAAGAGATGCTGACTTGGCTTGCTACGCAGCAACCAGACTCAAAGTCGATCCCATTCAGAAGGATCAGTCGCCACGAGTTTGTCCATAGCGTGAACGATTTGCTGGGCACGAACCTCGATTTTGCCAAGCAGATTCCTGAAGATCGCGGAACACGGAACTTTGATTCAGATCGACGCATCGGGCTTAGTCACGAAATGCTACGCAGCTACTTCGCCGTCGCTGACGAGATGCTTGAGCATGCATTGCCCGTTAATGGGTATGCACAGGAGCAAACATGGGTGACAAACAAACTGATCGACAGCCACAAGACCTACAACATTTACGTTCGCGATTACCAAGAGGGGATACTGTTTTCGTGGACTCGAGCGAACAACGGCAACAGCTACTCGTTCTTCTACGATAATTTCGATCCCCCTGCNGAGGGCTGGTACGAACTGACCTTTGATGCCGCAAAAGTCGGTGACTTGAAAGGTGACGTCAGCATACAGGTTCACGCCGGCAAATACTATTACGCCGATGATCGACCTCAACCCCAACGCCTGCTGGATGTGATTTCCGTCGGCAACGAGAAAGTTGAATCCCAAACGATCCGAGTGTTTCTGAGGCCCGGTGAAAACGTATCGGTGCATTGTTTTCATAAGGACAACTTCCGAGAGAAAAATCCCAAGCGAGGTGCTTACATTCGCGCCCTCACAGCGCGCGGGCCACTGCAGGATGCGTGGCCACCCACCCGGTATGGGATGTTATTCGAAGGTTTGCCAGTCAAAACAATTGGCAAACCGAAGTTTGAGTGGAAGAACGATCCAAACCTGACGCACTCCCTTGCTGACGCTGCGCGTTACCCATCCAACCTGACAAAAATTGGCGGCTCAGTCACCGTCAGCAGCTTTCAGGTCGGGATGGAGAAAGAGAAACTGCAAGACGGATCCAATCGCACTTTTTGGCACACACGCTTCAAGCCCACCTTGGCAGAGCCTCCGCACTTCGTGGTTCTTCGCAATCCGAAACAACATTTGATCAAAGGTCTCTCGTATGCCACTTGGTCCGGTGGCAATGGAAATGGGCAGATTGAGAAGTTTGAAGTGTATGCATCCGAGGACGGAGAAGATTGGGGCAAATCTTTTGCTAGCGGAGATCTCGAGACAAGACTTGCCAACGAACAGACGATCCCGTTCTCAGTTCCGACAAACGCACCATTCCTTAAGTTCGTTGCGACGCAGTCGTTCAGCATCGATGGTCGATCACTCGCATCAATCGGCAAGCTGGACGTTCTTGTTTCGCTGGATGAAGAACTTCCGAAATCACAGGTTCTGATTGAATCTGATCGCATCAAAGATCTCAATACGGTCATCCGGCGGTTTGCGGAGCGTGCGTTCTCATCAAAATTATCCAATTCTGACTTGCAGCCCTATTTCGACGTTGCCGGAGCGACCCTCAGACGTGAGGGCAACTTTGCCGAGGCTGCCAAGACCGGTTTCAAATCCGTGATCTGCTCTCACCGGTTTCTGATCGCACCGGGAGAACATTCAAGCGAAGAGTTTTCTCGCAGTTCATTGCTCGCGCGAGCGATTTGGCTGTCTGTGCCGGATAACCAGACGGGCGAATCGAACGTGCCGCTGCGGGATGAAATTGGTGACATGCTCGCCGACCGACGAGCCGATCGGATGGTGGAGTCGCTCTGCAATCAATGGTTGAATTTGCGATCGTGGAACAACATATCCCCATCTTTAAAGCTGTATCCTCGCTACGATGATCTGCTTGATTTCTACCTGCCATTGGAAACGAAATATTACCTCGCCCACCTGATTCGTGAAAACCGCCCAGTCAGCGAGTTGATTGATTCCAATTATTCCTTCCTTAATCAAAGGCTCGCGAACCACTACGGCATCGAAGCAGTCACAGGCCAGCGACTGCGTGTGGTCTCTTTCGGCCCGGATATTCCACGAGGCGGACTGCTGACGATGGGCAGTGTCCTGAAAGTAACAACGGACGGTTTCGCCACGTCCCCCATTCTGCGTGGCGCTTGGATATCGAAGAACATCGCCGGCACCCCNTTGTCGCCGCCGCCGGAAACAATCAAAGCAATCGAACCCGACCACGGAGACGCTGCTGCCTCGTTACGTGACCAGGTTGAAAAGCATAAGAACAGCGACGCCTGCGACGCGTGTCACAAAAGCATCGATCCATTTGGATTCGCGTTGGAAAGTTTTGACTCAACAGGCCAATGGCGAACAAGGTACTCGTCAGAACTGCCACACCGAGGGACGTTTACGTTTCGCCTGCAGGGTTATTTCAAAACCACTTCAGAGATTGATGCNGCGGGAGAAATCGATGGTCAAAAATTCACAAGCATTTTCGGCTTGAAGAAACTAATGGCCACGAATGAGCGAACGATCGCGTATAACTTGGCGAAGAAGTTCTTTGAGTACACGAATGGTTATCAGCCCAGCCTGCCGCAGCGACTTGACCTCCTAAAGATGATCCACCCCAAAGGTTGCAGGATGCGGGANCTCGTAACGGATGTGCTTGTCTATTCGATCGGGGTCGAGGCGGGCAAAGCAGGTAAATGAACATGCTATGCAACGTTTTTTTCGATGCCTGAATTTTCAAATGAAAGACACGCATTCATGAATGAACCAACACGACGCGACTTATTGAAATTCGGTGCTGCACTTCCATTTGCAATGCACTCGCTAAACGTTCGTGCCGCGACAAATGCCAAGGCCCCACCAAAGCGGATCATCTTCATTTGCAATTCGCTGGGCTTTTACAAATCGTACTTCTTCCCGANGAACCGCGGTGATCTTTCGAGTTCCGATTACCTGAAAAACATCGCGACCGGGGACAAACTGACTGTCTTCGAAAACCTTTACCACCCGGGCATGGAGACCAGCAACCACGACTCCGAAAAGTCCTTTCTCACTGGCGTGCCGAAACCTGAAGCTCCGAACTTTACAAACTCCATCTCGCTCGACCAGATACTTGCGAGCAAAATGGGGGGTGACACACGCTTCCCTTTTCTGCCGCTAAGCATCTACGATCGCGGTTGGGGATCTTCATGGAACGATCGAGGAGTCGCAATTCCTCCGCTGCACGATGTAGAGCAAATCTACGACAAACTGTTTGGCNAAGAAGATCTGTCGGCAAAACGCAAGCAGATCGCGAAAGATCANAATGTNATNGCCTGTTTGCGTCGAGACCTCAAGCANATNGAAANCCNAANNGTCNNCCAGNNACCTGATNCATCCAANATCGAANCCTATCGCAACGTCATCGNNGAACTTGAAAAGCAGATCTCTCACGAATCCNTCTGGCTNNACACCGCAAAGCCTGAAGTNCCCGATACGCTNAGCANAGATTCAAAATTCGCTTTTTCAACGAAGGTCGAGAACCTGCTGAAACTGTCCAAGCTCGCGTTCCAAACCGATTCGACTCGAGTGATCACGCTTAGTCTGGATTGGATCTATGGAGCGATCAAAGTCCCAGGGGCAACGGGCGGTTGGCACTCGCTATCCCATCACGGAGGCAGATCAAACCAACTGGAACAGCTCAGCCAGATCGAGCGTGACATCGTCAAACATCTCAATCAATTCCTAACCGGTCTCGACAACATTCCCGAAGGAGATGGAACGTTGCTAGATCACACTACAGTCGTCATCGGCAGCAACTTTGGAGACGCATCGAATCACACCTGCAGCAATCTACCCACCATTGTGGCTGGAGGTGGTTACCAGCATCAAATTCACACTGTGCCGGAAAAACCAACGCCACTGTGCAACCTATGGCTTGAAATTTTGCACAAACACAACATCGATGTCGGCGAGTTCGGCAGCAGTGAGAACGGTTCCCAATTGCTTCTTGGTTCGTAGTTGATTCACTCGCAAGCCCGTGAGGCCAGTTAACTCGTCCTGTCGTTGGCTTCACCTTGTATCTCGTGGCGCTGTATCTCGTGGCGCTTTCATCGAGTCAAATCTTGATAGGAAAAAAGATTGGGGATCAAGCCATCGATGAGAAGGAACCGATTGCCTCGCTCGTCTCCAGTGCACAGGCACTCATCTCCTGCAGACTACATCAGGTCCCACATGTTTAGTGCACATCGTGAACGGCATCCGACGCCTTACCCACGGAAAAAATCCAGCGAATCGGCAAGCACGACGAAAAACAACGTGTATATCGGCCAACAAGGAGTTAAAACTTAGAAAGTGGTGTGCACGGCGCAACCCCAGCCGTAGGCGGTTCGCACCGGGATTCTACATTTTTCCTCATCGACCAAAGACGCAAAATGATGCGATGCGCATCGATGGTACGTCTTGTCGAATTAGTTTGAGCCAACAATGCCTCGGAAACATTTCCCTTGTTTGTCGATTTCCATCGACAACTTCAAACACAGATTTTTCACAGATGCCACACGGCGTTGTTGGTTTGTCAACGCGTTCCTGTTTTGCTCGTTCATGTCAAGCGGTTTTGCGGTGGGCCAGGAGGTCACGGCCAATCTGCAAGCCGAGGTGCAGCCCTCCGAGGTTTTGCAGGAAGTAACCCAACAGGAAGCAGATAGCCAAGACAGTCAATCAGAAGACTTGGAGATCTGCCGACTTGTACTGAAAATTGATTTCCCCAATGTCAATAATTCGGCCGCATCACGGTTGCGAGCTGATATCGCCGCAGGTGTTTATGATGACTATGCAATCAGCCAAACACGCAGCAGACGCCGGAAAAAATCTCCCAAGATCAGCGTACCTGTAGGCCGTAATCGATACCGCGTTTGGTACGGATACTCAGGAAAAATCAGAACTGCTGTACTGGCGACTGCCGCCGCACAGTCGCCGATCAAGAAAGAAAAATCTTCACAGGTCGCTCAAGTTGCTTATGTAGAGAAAACAGAAAGCAGTGATACCAACCAGGATGCAAAATATCCTCATCGTTCAAGTTGGTGGACAGTCGGCAAGCGTTACCCCGATCGAGAAGCCATGGTAAAACATCTGTCTTCAGGTCAACACGAAGGAATCTTTGCGATCGAATGGCTTGAAACGCTTACCCGCGATGAGCTTCACGCACTGCACTCTGACGACCACGAAAAAAAGGTGAACTGGAACCACGCGGTCAGGACCGCAGCGGTCACATCCAAGCCTGTTTTGAATGAAGACTAATTCCGGCTTGCTTATGAGCCAAGAGGAGAGTCCCAGCAACCAAGTGATGCGAAAAATCACATAAGAAGGTTTGAACTCTTGGCACAGAGAGTACGGCAGGCTCTCAGGGCGTGGGCTCGAGAGGCAACCTGCTATTATCGCGGCTTGGTAGTCGAGAATGAATTTGCAAATCCCAGTCATTTCCCCGGCTCACTTAAAAACAGTGCTTGGCATCTCATTTGTTGGTTGCGCCCTAAGTGTGTTTGGCCAGATGATGGGCGATGAATTAAATCCACCGCTACGTCGTCCTGTGGGCAGAGAAGGCGTGCCGAACTGGGACACTCGCAGCGATTCCCCCTCCGAATGTTTCACCTTCGTGCGTCTGCGCTACCGGTCCACACAAAATCATTTTCGCACACACTGGAGCGGAGATTATCCGGATGCCGATCTCAACTTCTCTTATCGCCTTCAGCAACTGACTTCTTTGGAGGTCTCCCCTGATGGCCTCGTTCTGGATATTACCGATGAACAACTTTTGGACTATCCGTTTGCCTTCATGAGTTCGCCTGGAAAGATGTACCTGAATTCTGACGAAGCAGAAAGCCTGCGACGTTACCTCACCAATGGCGGATTTCTTATGGTGGATGATTTCTGGGGGCGGGAGTATCTCGAAAACGTCACCGCGGAACTGTCCAAGGTCCTGCCGGGTGTCGCTCCAGTCGACCTGCCGTTGTCCCATCCAATTTTTCACATGGTTTACGATTTGCAGGAAAAGCCGCAGGTGCCGAGCATCAATGCCTGGAATCAGGGCCTTTCTATCGAACCATGGCATGGCGACATGTCCGACCCAAAACCGCACTTTCTCGCCTATCATGACGAGAATGGAAAAATCCTGATTCTGTTATGCCACAACAATGATCTGGCAGACGGTTGGGAACGCGAGGGCGAGAACAAGCAGTACTACCAACGGTTTTCTGAACGCTGGTCCTACCCAATCGGATTCAACATTGTTGTGTACGCCATGACCCACTAAATGTTGCCCCATTTGGCTCACGGATCTTGCCAATGGCGGATTCACAAAAGTGGCAACCAACGTTCGAAAATGTACCGCGTCTATGATCTAAACCTCTGATCTAAGCCTCTCGGCGAGTTCTCTTGGGCGAATTCCACGGTCGAAGCAAAGCTGCTCTCTTTGACCCCGCAAACGCTGCCTTTGCGGATAACCGTTTTCTCTGCTGTCCATACGATCCACCGCACGCAAAGATCCCGAACTCGCTTCTGCAGCAACATAACAGCGGATAGTTAAATTCTGCTGAAAGTCTGCAGAGGGTGCAAAACATGGTTTAGGGTCAAGGCTCTGTCGCTTTTTATTGTTTCACCCGAGGTGTTTTCTCTACAGAAAGACATAAGACTCGCTATCGACTAAACTAATGTTCCAGTCTGGAAACAGCGGCTCAACCGTGCTTGTGCAACATATTTGAGAGGTCCAACTTGATGAAACGTCGTGAGATTCTTAAGACAGCTGGCTGTGTGCTGTTTCTACCGGCACTGGAGAGTTTTGGGCAGAATCGTTCGGCCCCGGAACACGTAGCTGAACAGGCAGGGGCCAAACGGCTTTTCTGTGTCAGCATGGGTTACGGTTTTTTCACGGATGTGCTGCCCCAAATCGATGGTGCTGACTACACCTTCAGCGAACACATGGAGCCACTAAAAAAGCACAGAGAGCACTTCACGCTCTACTCGAAAATGAAGTTTGGCGGGGACCATGTCCGCGACCATAAGTGCTTTGTCGGCAACACCACGACGAACCCGGACTCACTGGACCAGATTGTTGCCGACCACATTGGGCATTTGACCCGCGTTCGAAATGTAGTCACGTTCATCAGCCATGCCCATCACCATATCGTTGCATCGTGGCGGAACAGGCTACCGGTCATGCCGATTCAATCCACAAGAGTCCTGTTCGAAACGCTCTTCGCTAAGACTGACAGGAAAACACAGGAGCGACTGCTGGCCCACAAGAAGAGCGTTCTTGACGGTTCTCTCGAGGAGGCAAAATCTCTGCTGACGCGAGTATCGGACCGAGACCGCCAGCGACTGGAGGAGTATTTTGCAGCGTTGCGTGAATCAGAGCAGGAACTCAACAAATCGATCGAGTGGCTCAGTAACCCGCGCCAGGATGTCGAATTCCCGGTCGCACCTCAATTCGAGAATAACTTCCTTGCAAGTGATGTTGACAAAAAACGATTTCTGGAAAATCCTCGCCAGATTCAACGTGGCATTGCATTTGACATGATCTACAAGGCTTTCAGGTTCGACATCACGCGTGTGGTCAACTTCTACATGACAGGTCTCGACAATGACCATCACCTCACCACACACAACGTCCCAAAATCAGAGGAAGCACGCACCAGCCTGACGAAGTACGACTCGTCGTTCTTTTCACTGCTGTCCAACTTCTACAATAAACTCGCCAGTACAAAATCAGAGTACGGTGAAACGCTAATGGATGAGACAGTCACCATAGCCACAGGAAACAACAGTGTCAGTCAGACAAGGGGACCTCATAACGGGAATGAAATCCCGGTGTTCGTCGCGGGCGGGAAGTTCGCGAATCATGGTGGCCATCTGATTCGCAAAGGCGAGACGACCTGCGATATCTATCTATCGATACTCCAGAAATTCGGCATCCAGCGAGATCAGTTCGGCAATAGCAGGCAGATCATTCAACTGTGAAATCATGTTAAATTACAAGATTGCGAAAACGGTTACTTTGGTGTTACTGCTTACCGGAACTCATGCCACAAGCTGTCGTGCGGATGTTCGACAGCAAACACAGTTGTTCTTCGATGCGTTTTGTGTTTCCTGTCATGGACAGAATGCGCCCAAAGCAGGCCTGCGTTTGAACCAAATTGACGCGCAGCAGTGGGAAGACTCAAGCCTACTGGAGGAAGTTTACACGGCGATCGAGAGTGGCGAGATGCCTCCGGAAGAGGCAGTGAAACATCCAGACGCCGGTCAGTCCATGGCACTGCAAAAGGCATTGGGGCATCAACTGCAAGTGCTTGCAGAAAAGCAGAAGCCCGGAATCCTAAAGCGTTTAAGCCGAGTCGAGTATCAAAACACCGTCAACGATGTCTTTGGTACAGATTTTTCTCTACTCGACCGATTGCCACTCGACAACATCGACGCTGGCTTTGATAACAATGCGGACAAACTGCATATATCGGTTGTCGATATGGAAACCTACTTCCACGCTGCAAACCGGATTGCCCAGAGTGTCGTCAGTGATAAACCTGAGCCACAAGCCGTTGTCTACTCAACGAAAAACACCGACATTGATTCGCTCAGCCACAAAGACAACACCAATGGATTTGCCCCGTCCCTGGAACGGAATTCGCGACCGCTGGTTTTTGCGTCTCCCGCGATCCAAATAAAAATCAATCCATCGGTCAGAACGAGCGGTGTCTATCGGATTGTTCCACACGGTTTCTATATCACAGCGCAGCTTGTTCCCGGCAGCCGCACCGAAGAAAGATTACCTGCCGTCAAAGATGTTTCAGACAGCGATGTCGATGAGCCCCCATCAACCGGCCATTCGATGAGCTACTTTCTTCGAAAGAACGCTGGAACAGGACAAAGCATTGTAACAGTGATTCCCAAAAATGCGGCTTGGCAAGAATACGATCCCAGGGAAGGGTTCACGACGCGACTATCGTCCGATGACACAATTGTCCTGAGATGCAATTCAGTCAAAGACGGTGGGCGTCAGCGGATGTTCTGCATTGAAAAAGCGACTATCACCGGCCCCGTGTACGAATCGTGGCCACCAAAGACACCTTTTTATACAACCTATTGTCAAGACATCGATGCTGCAGCTGACTATGAAGCATGCCGAGCCATCCTGAAACAACTTGCACAGAAACTGTTTCGGCGTCCTGTTTCCGACACTGACATCCAGCAAGTCTACGCGCATGCGGAAAAAGAGTTCGCCCAGGACCGAAGCATCTACAGCGGCCTGCAAGCAGGAATTCGTGGGATGTTATGCTCCCCGAATTTCCTATTCAAGCAGGAAGGCGGTTCGGGGGCTCTAGATGAGCACGCGATCGCTGCACGCATGTCGTATTTCCTTTGGAACTCCTTGCCCGACGAGACGCTTTTCGAGTTGGCGAGGCAGGGAATGCTGAGGGACCCCGAGGTCCGTCGCGAACAGGCGTTGCGCATGCTGCAAGACAAAAGAGCCGATCGGTTTGTCAAGGACTTTGTTTCCCAATGGCTCGATCTGGAAAAGCTCAAAATCATCGAACCGGACGTAAGTATTTTCACTGTTGATGAATTTGACCTTGTCAGAGATCAGATCAAAAAGGAACCAGTTAAGTTTTTCAATGAAGTGCTGTCCAGCAACCTAAGTCTGATGAATTTCATTGACTCTGATTTCGTTATGATCACGCCAGAGCTCAATTACATCTATCAGCTCGAAGGGCACCCAATCGCCACTCCCGGCAAGAGGCCTGGGGCAAGTAAAATATCGCCGGTCGATTACAGACCCAAAGAGATCATTTCCGAATTCTCCAAAGTGACGCTGGGCGAGAACGAGCGATATCGCGGAGGCTTGCTTTCTCAGGCGGGCTTCATGCTGATGACGACCAACAACGGAGAATACACCAACCCGTTCTACCGTGGTGCATGGGTACTGAAAAGCTTCTACGGCGATCATCTGGAGACACCAGCAGATCTGGAAATCGCAGCACTCAATCCACCGACGAAAACGGAGACCATCAAACAGACGATTGATGCGCATCGAGAGAATATCAGTTGCAACAGTTGCCACAGAAAGATGGATCCCCTTGGCATCGCCTTGGAAAACTTCGACGTGATCGGACGCTGGCGGGACCAGTACACCGATGTCAGCAACTATGCCAGCACACGGCAGGCCGACAAGAATCAAACGAAACACTTCCCAGTAGATACGAGAACCGTCCATATGGACGGCCGCGTCTTTGAGGGGCCACAAGGCCTGAAGACAATCCTGCTGGAAGACAAAGACCAGTTTTTGCAAGCATTCATGGAAAACATGCTAACCTACGCGATGGCACGCCAGCTCACGTTTCGTGATCGGGAGAACCTGCACTTGCTCTACCGGCAGTCCTCTGACACTGACTTCAGACTACGTGACCTTCTCGTGGCAATCGTCTCGTCAGACTGTTTCACAAGACGATAATCATTGACAAGCGAACGCTGGCATCGACCGTTGTGACAGCAACGAAAATTCAACTGCCAAAGCGGTCCATGACACCTTTCTTTACTGACATTTTTTCATTGTCGTCGAGACGCTACCAGAACCACCCCCCGTGGTGGCATCGATGCAGCAGTCGTAAGCGAGACGGATACCATCCAAAGGCCCCAAAATAAGATCTTTTCAGCTATGACACTTTGCATTGGCTAGCGAATGAATAAGGCACGCTGGCACCCAGGCGACGAAGATGGAAATCAACTTTGGTAACGGACGAGTTACGCTCCGAATGGCTCAACTCGGAAAATCTCTTGGCGAGCGTTCGCAATCACACCCCCTCAAAAAATGGGCATCAGAGATCGATGGAAAGCAGCATGCGCCTGCGTCGAGTTCCACAAGCATGAATTGGTCACTGCCACATGTTTTTTGCTTGGTTACGTCACGAAGATGCCAAGCATGAAATCGCCGAAGCGTTTACCAAAGCAAACCTTGGCACGAGACTCAAGAAAGTAATCTTACATATTCCGCACACGATCCCTCGCGTTTCCACAAGCAGAGATTGCCAACGGCCGTCGGCGACAGTCAGAATAGACAAGTTCACGTTAGCCGCCTGCTTCAAGCTCTCAACACCGAGTGCGCGACGGATGCCGCGGGGCCGATCAGTGGATGGAAAGACTTGAGGGGCCCATCAGCCATGCGGTTGGTTTTTGATGCGATTCCAACGAATCATTAATCAGCAACTGCAATGTATCCGTATTGAGCCCTTGCTTTCTCAGAAGCCTGAGGGTGGTGGAATTCGCCTGGAGCAGTCTTCCCCCGAGGCCATCGATTGAGATGATGTCCTCGTCCTCACTTCCCAACAAGCTACTGAGATCAAGGCCCGATTTAGTGATCGGGCGATGGGTGACCTTGTACTCGTCCCCGAGCCCTGCTTTTTTAGCGATATGCTGAATGCAATCGTCGACCCCGCCGATTTGATCCACAAGTTTTTTCCGGATTGCTTGGCTTCCGGACCACACTCGGCCGCCGGCAAGCGTGCGAAGCTTTTCCACGGGGATCTTTCTGGCACCACTGACAAGTTTCAGGAATCGCCCATAAACCGAATCGATCGACTTTTGTAACGCCTTGGTTTCATCTTCCGTGAACCCTCGGTCAAGTGAAAACAGACTCGCTGATTCATCAAGTTGAATGTTTTCAGTATGCAGACCAATGCGTCGCATCAACGCGCCCCCGCTTAACTTCATAGCGAAGACACCAATCGAACCGGTAACCGTTCCACGTTCAGCGTAGATAGGCGTCCCGATGCAACTGATCCAATATCCACCGGACGCTGCCACGTCTCCCATGGAAATGACCGTCGGTTTCTTTTCAGCAAGCTTCTTCAACGCCTGGCGAATCGCCTCGCTGGCCGTTGCGCTCCCGCCTGGCGAGTTGACTCGGACGACCACGCCTTTGACACGCTCATCTTCCGTCAGTTTTTGGATCCGTTCCACAGTAGGTCCAGCCACGATCGAACCGGCGCCTCCCTCATCAACGATCGCACCGCTCAGGTGCAGCACGACGATCGTGTTGTCTTGGACCGAACCACTTGAATTGCTACCGGCCATGAGTTCACCCATCAGTTGAAAGAAAGAAACGTCCTTCTTCGCTGCTTTCTTGGGGGTGACCCAGTTCAGGTTCTCACCAATGTCATCACCGATCGCTTTTTGCATCGCTCCGTAAGGCGCCAGTTTGTCCACCAGCCCTTTGGCCAAGGCTTCCTTTGCGAGCCACATCCGCTGGGACTGCAGTTCTCGCACATCTGCCGTTTTGAGTCCACGGCCTTTCGCTATACGATCCACAGCGGCATCGTTGATACTCCTAAGCATGTCCAAATAGTGTTGACGCAAGTGATCACTCATCCGTGCGTTCAGGTAGGGTTCCACCGCGCCTTTGAAGTCGCCGGCGCGAACCACGGACGCTTTGACACCGACCAAATCCATCGCATCGCGATAAAACATCGATTGCATCGAGACGGATGGGAAGTCGACTTCCCCGAAATCGGCCATGTAGACGGTGTCACACATGGATGCAATTTCGAGTGCCTCGCGACTTGCCGATTCCAGCCAGGCGTGCGTCTTTTTGCCAGCAGCCGTGACCTTCTTCAAATGACGAGACAACTCATCCAGTTGAGCCGAATTCATCGAGAAACCCGAGGACAAGTCCACCACCAAGTGATCGAAGGCATCGTCTTCCGAGAAACGGTCGAGAAAGCTTGTCAGCTTGAAATAGGAACGCGTCGCGCCAGGACCGCCGCTTAGCAACGAAAGCGGATCAAGTCCCGCTGGTTGGACCAAGTCGACGTAAGCGCCACTGATCTTGATCTGGCGAACGCCGATCTTTGCCGGGGGAACTTCTTTCTTGGCTACCGGGCTAGTCTTCTTGTCCGCTTGCTTCGCCTCGCCCCCGGAGGCAGATTCGGTTTTCTCTGCCTTCGCACCCTTTCCATCGACTACTTTCTTCGCCTCGGCTTGCTTGTCCTGTGCGAGCGTCGGGACGGAAAGCAGGATCACCATCAAAAGAGAGCGGAAGCGGACCGAAGGTTGCATAGCAGGACTCACTGGATTTGCAATTCGAATAAGGACTATCTAGAAACAAGCCTAATCTTGCCTGGACAGCGTATCGAGGACCGAAATGACCTTTCTCATGAAAAATGAAAGAAAACGAACGCCTCAGGGATTACCGAAGCTCTGTCAGGCAGACGTTGCTGCGGAGATGGGCGAACCGTGCGGCCGGTGAAAATTCGCTAGCGAGACTATTGTTGAGCAAGAAACACGATTCGTCTCAATAACGAGCTAGCCAAAAAACGTCCGAATGCACTTGAATAAATCACCCAGCACGAGCTGATCCAACTGAATGAACCACTGCACTTTGCCACTGCACTTTGCCACTGCACTTTGCCACTGCACTTTGCCACTGCACTTTGCCACTGCACTTTGCCACTGCACTTTGCCA
>NZHC01000154.1 GCA_002689655.1 Rhodopirellula sp.
CAGCAACTGTTTCGAAACAATGCCGAAGGGCGTACTGCCCAACACCTTTCTTATTGACACCAACACGATCTTTTAGTTTTTTGAAAGTTCGAGATAATGGATGAGAGGTGCTACCGTCCTCCCACCATGGGCGTCGACTCTTTGTGAGAAACACTCATTGATGGAGCCGCTCATGAGTTGTGATAGGACGCCGAGATATAGCGTCTCGCAATGCCTCAACGGTTTCGTCCCAGAGCCAAGCACCACGTGCTATACCCGTTTTTCCTCTCAGCTCGCCTAACCATTGATTTTCAAAATCAATTTGTTCGATCCGCAGTCTTCCTATGTCTGCTGTTCCGTATCCACAATTGAGTCCCAGAAGAATAAATGCCCTCATAGGCGTACCCGCAGCACAGTAAAGCTTCCATATTTCTTCTTTTGTCAATTTCTTTGCTGGCTTAGCTGCCTGCTCTTTTCTTTTGATAGTTTTCGAAACAGTGGAGTGCTCCCCAAATTCTGATGCGTGCGTTATGAAGGTTTCCTAGAAGGAGAGTTTTATGACCAAGAAACGAAAACGACGGAAACCCGAGCAGATCGTCAAGCTGCTGCAAGAAGGGCAAGTGATGCTGGCGACCGGTAAATCAGAAGCCGAAGTTTTTCAGCGGCTTGAGATTACGGAGTCCACATGGCAGCGGTGGAACAAGCAGTTTGGTGGCATGAAATCCGACGAAGCAAAGCGTCTTCGCGAGCTTGAGGTCGAGAATCAGCGACTCAAGGAGATGCTTGCCGAAGCCGAGTTGGACAAACGCATTCTGAAGACGGCCTTGGAGGGAAACTACTGAGCCCGGCACGGCGGCGTGACGCAGTCAATTACGTTCAAGAGACGTGTGAAGTGTCGCAGCGTCGGGCATGTCGAACATTGGATCAATCATTGAGTACACAGCGATACCGACCAACAGCGAAGGAAGATGAGCCGTCGCTGATCAAGCGGATCCTGGAACTCGTCTTGGAGTTCCCCCGCTTTGGGTACCGACGGATCACACGTTTGTTGCGAAATGAAGGCTGGAAGGTCAATGCGAAACGCGTTTATCGACTTTGGCGACAGGAGGGCCTTAAGGTTCCGAAAAAGACTGTCAAAAGGCGTCGACTGGGTTCTGCTGATGGTGGGATTGTTCGCCGGAAAGCGGAATCCCGGGATCACGTCTGGTCGGTCGACTTCATTTTTGATCGTACAATCAATGGTCGTTCCCTGAAGATGCTTGTTGTAATCGATGAATTCACACGTGAGTGCCTCGCTCTGGAGGTTGGTCGCAAATTCACCGGCGAACATCTCGTCGAAGTGCTGATCGACCTATTTGCGATTCGTGGCGTTCCAAAGTTTATTCGTAGCGACAATGGACCAGAGTTTGTCTCACGGCGCGTCCGTGACTTCTTGGAGTCGATCGATGTGGGCACGTCCTACATCGAACCTGGCAGTCCTTGGCAGAACGGCTTTGTTGAGAGTTTCAGCAGCCGCTTCCGCGATGAGTGCCTGAACTGTGAAGAGTTTGCGACGGTGCAGGAAGCACGTGTTGTCATTGAGCACTGGAGGCAGGCCTATAACAACCGACGGCCTCACGGTTCGCTTGATGGCCTTACCCCCGCCACTTTCGCCTCGCGGTGTGCCGCTTCAACTCCAGTCGCTGCACTCCTTACGTCGAATCGGCACACCGAACCAGAACTAATTACACAACCCATTCCTTTATAAGCGTGTATCTGAAAATGGGGTCATTCCATTTGGGTTTTCCAGACGCGACCTGCCCGTTCTAAATGGAATGCCAATTAATCCGTCGACCTGCTATCGAAGGCAATAAAAACATGACAACCCATATGCTGTTGGAAGACAAATAACAGACGAGTTGGACATAGCCGATGGATGGCGGACAACGAAGTTTGATCTTCAATCTCGTTCGATTAAGTCATCTCACGAGCGTGCAAATTATCGGGGGCAGCTTTTTGGGCCCGTAGCCGTATTCTGATATACTGCGAGATGATCCAATCGAGTTTGCTGCTCGAATTCCCCCACCAAAAAAATCTGAATCAGGTATACCAACTGATGAAAACCCGCCTCTCCTGTATTTTTGCTGTCTGGATAGTGCTGCTGATCGGTTTTGTTGTGGCCATTACCACGCGGGCTTGTGCAGAGGAGGGTTCGGATTTTCAAGGGCAAATTACGTCAGCAAATCCTGTTGCGCACTGGTCATTCACAGAGTCAGTTGCATTGGCTGACGGTACGAGCTTGGCTCCGGGGCCAAGGGGGCCTTTGCACCCTGGGTTTTCAGTCGGAAATACAGGGATTGCTTTGAAGGGCGGTGCTCATCTTGTGATTCCAGATGAGGGCATGGAGTCGCGATTTGATTTTGATCAGGGAGATTCATTCTCGGTAGAAGCCATGGTCAATCCGGCTGACTTGAAGGGGTATTCAGCGATATTGACGAAAGGAAGGACTTCCAACGTCGGGTTTCCGAGCGATAACCAGAACTGGGCTTTCCGGCTGACATCAGTACGCGGCCAAGCTGGAGTGAATTTCCTGTTTCGCAGTCGAGCAGGTGAGCGTGGGCCTGGTGATTGGCATCGCTGGACCAGTAAAGTTGGATTTGAGGTGGGTTCAGGTTGGCATCATGTTGCCCTGTCCTACACCTTTGGCAAACCAGATTCGTTGCGTGCATACATTGATGGAATTGAAGTCGAGGGCAAGTGGGACATGGGTGGGGCTACAGCGGCACCGCCTGTGGTTGACGATGATGAAGTTTGGCTCGGTTCGACGATGGGGGGAAACCTGAGTAACTCTTTCCACGGGACACTCGATGAGGTCGCCTTATACCGCCGCGTGGTCCCAGGGGAGATATTCAAAAGCCGATTTAAATACGTCCCGCCGCCGTTAGTCCTGCCTGATCCCACTTCTGGTGTTTTGCAGGTCAATATGCATGGGCCACTGAGCAGTGATGGATCTTTTCCAAATGATCCAGGTGAGCCGCTTATCGCCTGGCAGCAGTCAGAGTTAGGGTTCCTTCGCCTGCCACTCAAATACAATGATTGGGGGATCCGTGAAGACTGGGGGACAGCTGTGATGGTTCGGGCTGTCACCGAAATTGAACTGGAACCTGGTGATTACGAGTTTTTGATCAGAAGTCGTGCCGCGACCAGATTGTTCATCGATAGGGAACAGATGGTTTCATTGCCCAAGCAGAAACGCGGTGGAGGTGCGCACAATCTAGTGAAGTCGATCCCAGATGTTGTGCGACCAGGGATGCGACCCTCGGCGATGGATGATGTCGAGAAAATCATTTCATTTTCAAGCTTGGGTGGACGCCACGCGATCGTGATGGATGTCATGGTCGGTGGGCCACGATTGCGTCTTGATTTCGGTGAGCCATGCCTGGCCATTTCCAATGCAACGGACATGTTTCAGTTGCTCACACCTGGTCAGCAAAATGGTAGCCCACTGACAGATGAGGGTTGGCTGGGGTTTGTTGACCGTATAGGGAAGCAACTTGATGCGATGGATGTCGAGCACCGTCGACAGGCCGATCAGCAAAGGGCTTATTGGGACGAAAGGCATCAGTACGCAGCAGAGCGTCTCACCAGAGAATCAACTGGCAGGAACATTGATCAACTAGTCGGTCGACGGATTGCCATGGAAAAACAGAAGGCAGGTGATCCTGATTCCTTCTTTAACAAACACGTGAGCCCCATCTTTGCCGAGCACTGTTACCGTTGTCATGGTGAAAAAGAACGTGGGGATTTCAATCTGCAATCTCAGGAACGTCTTTTTGCTGGTGGGGAATCTGGTGATGCAGCGGTAGTGCCCGGAAAACCAGAGGCTAGTTATCTGATGGAACTGGTGACTTCAGATTCCGGAGATCGGATGCCTCCCCGGGGGGCTGGTTTGAATGAGAAGCAAATTGAGATATTGGGGGAGTGGATCACCGAAGGTGGCCGCCTCGATTCTGCGCCGGTTGAAATCACGGAAGTACTTCCCCTTGTCGATGACTTGACCTTTCTTAGAAGAGTGTGGCTCGACTTGTTAGGTGTTTCGCCGCCGGTAAATGTGATTCGTCAATTCCTGAAGGATGGTGACCACGACAAACGATCTCAGATGATTGATCGACTGTTGGCGGATGAGCGTTGGGCTGATAACTGGGTGGGTTATTGGCAGGATGTGCTGGCTGAGAATCCGAATCTGCTCAAGCCGATGTTGAACAACACCGGACCGTTCCGATATTGGATCTTGGAGTCCCTGAGAGACAATAAACCGATGGATCGGTTCGCAACAGAGTTGATAACCATGCGGGGAAGTACTTGGGGTGGTGGTGCCGGAGGATTCGGTGTCGCGACGTTGAATGATGTGCCGATGGCGGCCAAAGCCCATATCATTGGGACAGCATTCTTGGGGGTCAATATGAAGTGCGCGAGATGTCACGACGCACCTTATCACGAAACAACTCAGGAAACGTTGTTCCAATTGGCTGCGATGCTGAAACGAAAACCGATCAAGGTACCTGCAACGAGTAGTGTGCCGAGTGCGTTTTTCGAGCATGTTAATGCTGGAGGACGTGAGTCCCTGATTGATGTCACCTTGGATATTGGATCAATGGTGAACCCAGAATGGCCGTTTGAGGTGGTCAGCGATGAAGATATGAACCGTATCATTTCGAGTGATCAGGATTCGCGTGTCCGCTTTGCAGCGAACGTGACTTTCTCACGAAGGTTTGCGGAGGTGATTGTGAATCGTGTTTGGAAACGCTTGATAGGAGCAGGGTTGGTAGAGCCTGTTGATGATTGGGAAGGGCATCCACCTGTAGATCCCGCCTTGTTAGCGTTTTTGACAGATGAGTTCATCCGTGGGGGATACGATCTTCGTTTGCTAACCAGCCAAATCATGAATTCAAAGCTTTATCAACGTGCGGCTCAGGATGTGCCAGCGAATCTGAGCGAGTCGGATCGTTTTTTCGAAGGTCCGTACCGTCGTCGTTTGGCGGCTGAGCAGATTGTTGACAATGCGTGGCATGCTGCTGGAAGAGAAATGAATCTTGGACATTTGACCATGGATATCGAGGGACGCCTGGCGCCAGATTATTTCATGAACTTTGGTCAGCCAAAACATGCGTGGGAATTCACCACCATGGCCAATGAGCGTGATCGTCCGAGTCTTGCTATGCCAAAGATGCAAGCGGTCGTTGACACCCTGCTTGCTTTCGGGTGGCGAAACTCCCGTCAGGAACCAACCTCGCACCGCATTGAAGAGCCTAATCCCTTGCAACCCGGAGTACTGGCAAACGGAGTGATGGGATCATGGTTGACTCAACTGACAGACGATTCAGAATTAACAACAGTCTGCATTGAAGCTGAGTCGGTCAGTCAATTGGTTGAAACAATGTTCCTGCGGTTCCTGACGCGTTTGCCGTCGCCAGCGGAAAAAGAACGTTTTGTTGATTTATTGAGTGATGGTTTTGCTGAGCGAGTTGTGCCCGATGCCCTTTTGCCATCGCCGGTGAAGGTGGAACGCATGCCTTACGTATCCTGGTCGAATCATCTCGATGGTGCTGCCAATTCAATTAAGCAAAAACAAGAAGAAGCCGCGCGAAGGGGGGACCCACCGACTCGCTATTTGCGGGTCACTTGGCGAGAACGTGCAGAGGATGCCCTGTGGGCACTTCTGAATGCTCCTGAGATGATCATTGTGCCTTAGCCAGTAATGCAGTTGTCAGCGTTGGAATGACCGTCAGGTTGTTTTTAAACATGCCGAAGTTACTTTTTAGTGAGACGATTGAATATGAAACGACGAGAATTCATGCAGGCATCTGCTGCTACGTCTGGCGCAGTCATGATGGGCAACATGGCGAATTCCTCACCGTCGATTCCGCTTGGGAAGGCTGAGCATTGTGTCATGCTGTGGCTTGGCGGCGGTATGTCGCAGATCGACACCTTCGATCCAAAAGAACGTGGTGATGCGAAGCAGAAAAAAGCTGGTTCATATTACGCCGCCATTGATTCGGCGGTTCCCGGGGTTCAGGTTTGTGAGCACCTTTCGAAAACAGCTCGCATGATGGAGTACGTTACGGCAATACGAACGCTGAATCATGATGTCGTTGATGAGCATGCTGCGGCTGCGAATCGGATGCACACGGGTAGATCTACTGGCGGCACCGTGACTTACCCATCACTTGGGGCCATTGTTGCTGATCAGCGTGGGCCGGTTGCAGAAGGTGTTCCTGCTTACATGCTGCTTGGTTACCCGAATATTGCCCGCGGTCCAGGGTTTCTTGGTCCCAAGGCTGGCTATGTTTATTCCACCAATATCAACTCGGGTCCCGCTGGACTTGCACGACCGAAGTCGATTGCTGAGAATCGCATTGAACGGCGTGAGCGATTGTTGGACACGGTTCGCAGCGCCGGTTCAAATCGGTTTCGTGGTGACGCAAAGTTTGCACAATATGACGCAGCGATTGCTGAGAGTTTACGATTAGCTGGACCTGAATTCATGAATGTGTTTGATCTCAGTCGTGAATCCGATTCTCTCAGAAATGAATACAAGAGTGAGTTTGGCCAACGCTGTTTGTTGACTCGCCGCCTCTTTCAGGCGGGCGTCCGATTTGTGGAGGTGTCCTACAGTGATAACTTCAAGAATGGAACGGGGTGGGACACGCATAATGCGGGGCAGTTAAATCAGCATCTGTTGATTCAGGACCTGGATGCAGCACTTGCGACGCTGATGGCAGATCTTGATAAGCATGGTCTGCTGGACAAAACGGTCATTCTTGTGAATTCAGAGTTTGGGCGACCTGGCGGTTTTGATTCAGGTGGTGGAAGAGGGCATCATTCGAAATGTTTTACGAGTGTGATCGCCGGTGGAGGTTTGAAACATGCGGGAGCTTGGGGGGAATCCAACGAAGTCGGTGAGAAAGTGCTGGAAAACCCTGTGAGTGTCCCAGATTACTTTGCCACGGCACTTGCTGCACTGCAAATCGACCCCGGGGCGAATCTGTATGACGGCGATCGACCGGTTCCCATTACGGATCTCGGCAAGCCCATTCCTGAACTGTTTTGACGCGATCCGATTTTCCATGAGTCGTGATGCGACCTGATCAACCTTGGTACGTCGCAACTGCTTGTTACGTGATGTGCAAGTCAGCGTTGCAAGGCAAAGTTACGACTGACTTTTTGATGGTGGATCGTTTTTGTCTGGCTGCTTTTCAGTTGAAGCGATTTCGCTTGGGGGAAATGAGACCGTTGAATCGATTGCGATTGTTTCTTCCGTTTTACTAAGAATGGTCGCACTCGAGTGTGAAGCATTTTCCGATTGTGTGTCGGTGGGGCTAGAAAGAGTGGTTTCGGAAATTTCTGCTGAGGGCTCATGCAATCGCAGTTTTCGGATGAGACGCCTTTCGACAAATTCAATGTGCAATCGCAGGCTGTAGAACTCTTGCATGTATGCCAGAGGAACATTGTGCAAGTCATCGAGTTCTGTCTCCATGATTTGCAANGTTTTCCAGTGTGTATGTAATTTTTNATTGTTCCCCNCGCTGTTCAGGTCCGTTTCCATTTCCCGCANTAGGGTGTACCAACGGTAGATGCGTGAACGAATNCGCCAGCGATAAAGAGGCGGAGCAGCTTTGAATAANGGGAGAAGCAGCGTTAGAGCAGGTAGCAGTAGAATCGCACTCCGATCNAGAAACGAGGCGATCCAGAAAGGCAGATACTTCTGAAGCAGAGGCGGGCCAGACTCAAAATAGCGTTCCGCTGACTCNTTCAAGGGGAATTCAATGAACTGAGCCGATGGNAGTTTACCGCGCTGAAAAAGGCTCGGCTCGCGTTTGTGAACAACGTNAGCTGCACGGAGAAGCANCGGAACCAAGGAGTCGTGCAGTTGTTTGTTAGCAATCAGATTCGCTGCNGGAGCAATCAGGTGCACTTTGGATTTTGGNTAATTTTTTTCGAGGTCGATCACGCCTTCTTCTAGTGTTACAGATGACAAAAANGGGTNGCGTCTTGCATACGCCTCGTGACGATCGAAATNGAGTAATCGAAGGTCAGGGATATTGGNCAAAGATTGGACTGNCTGAGCACTAGGTGANGTCACAAAAAAAGCAGCATCAATCGATTCCTCTTTGAGTTGGCGAATCGCTTCGCGACCACCAATTGGCANGAGTTCTGCNGAATCACTGGTGATACCATTNTCCTGCAAAATCAATGTCGTCAAGGNAGTGGTNCCGCTGCCAANNCGTCCAATCGCAATTCTTTTCCCTNTCAGCGATCGCAAGTCAACGTANGGTTCGTCACTGCGATAGAAGACCCAGGCAGGTTCCAGGTAGAGGCTTGCCAATGACTCGATGTTGGGATCGGAAAGTCTGNTCGCTNCTGCTGTGCCACCCTGAACGAATGCCAAATCAATTTTGTTATCTTTTTTCAACAGCTCGTAGTTTAAAAGAGACCCATTTGTTGTATGTAAATGCAGATTGATACCCTGTTTGGCAAGTTCGTCAGCNTACGCGTTTGCAAATTGAAANTAGGCACCTTCTGTCGACCCGACNGCCATGTGGATGTCACGCGGAGGAGCCGGTTGAATGAAAAACCACGCCAAGCAAAAANCAAGCAGAACAACCGCGAATCCACCACCCCCAATCTTTAGCCATAAAGCTCGCAGTTGACNTCGCGTCTCGCGAAGGTGTTCGCTAAAAAGGNTTTCGGGGGTCGAACTCATCGTAAAACCATTTGCCAATACTGATTNAATNGGGNATCTCAGTAATGCAACCAGATGGGNTAACGGTTGCACACATGCAGACTTGTTGCGATCACGACATCAGCAATCGGTCTGAACGCNGGTGATTATGGCACGATTGCGATNGCTCGGTGGCGATGAATCNGCACGGAATGACGAAAAATACGTGCTTGCCGCGNNCCCATGTCCTNACTTTTATGTGCAGGATAGANCTCTTTNGGGTCAANNGCACGCAACNGTGATTTCTGCCTCGATCNACTCAATGACAGATGAATTTAACCCGCGCCCGCCAAACCGATTGCCTGTGTGAGTACCAAGCCGACAAGATCCAGCATCATGCCGGCGTTGATAAGGAAAAGGATTTTCATGGGTTTGGTTAACGGTTCAACTTCACTGAGTTCGAAAATGAACGCAACCATTGCCGAGTGGTAGTAGTAATCAAATGTTGACAACGGCTCTCGNAATTCGTTCGGGCTGTCTTCAGGAAATAAAAGTAATTGTCGGCCCTTGCGTCGGGCTCCCTGGTCCAGACGCCAGTACAGCCATCCCCAGCCGAGGATCAAGGCTGGCATGAAACACAGAAATTGTCTCAGCAGCAGCATGTTGTCACTCTGCGGATTGATGATCAGTAGATTGAGCATCACGAAGCCGACGAAAGTTCTGGCAATCAGGAAAAATCCCATGCAGTCAAGAAGCAGGCGGTTGCTTTTNCCAATNGNGGGCAAAGANAAAACGAGGGCGTAACCAGCAATGAAGACGGCCGCGATCCATGGCGAAGCAGAGGCAAACACTGGTCCTATGAACGTCGCAATGGTGGCGATCAGCGAACTCGATTCCTCAAAGCCATGAAAGANNGCATTTTTTAGCGACAAAAATATAAACACCTGCCACGCGAACATGATCACTGGTTCGGACCAATGGTAAAACGCTCCNCGAGATAATTCAGTGGTTGGCTGGGGCATCAATGGCTATGCGTTTGCGGACNGGAAAGTCGACGGTTTGCTGATCAAAGNCCGCATTNTANCGGCCCTCTGGCTACTGNGGTAACCACTTCATTTTTCGGTTGAAGTNAGCANAAGTCGACNACACAACGAGGCGACGACTCGTCATACTGGTAGCTTGCCGGTTTCGTNCTCGTTTATATCCTNTTCCCAATAATTTCNAAAGATTCATGATGTCTCTGCGTTTCTTTCTACCGCTATCGGCTTGGNTCATCGCTTTCTCGGTTTTCTCTGGATCGCAATCAGTTCCTGCNGCAGAACCAGTAGGAATTGAAAGCCTAACNAGTAAANAGTCGCCTGTTTCCGAAAANGAGGTGATCGCATTCTTTGGCGATTCCATCACTCAGGCAGGCGCCAGACCTGGGGGATACTGCAAGTTGATCGGTGAGGCAATTGCCAANGAAAAGCCAGAGCTAGGTGTCGAGATCGTCTACGCGGGTATTAGNGGAAACAAAGTTCCTGATCTTGAAAGGCGTCTTGANCGGGATCTGCTCAGTAAANAACCGACCATCGTATTNATTTACATCGGCATTAACGATGTTTGGCATAGTACACGTGGAAAGGGGACTCCCAAGACCCTGTTTGATACGGGACTCCGCCGTCTCATCAAAGGAATCTCGGANAGNGGTGCTAGTGTCGTGCTTTGTACCCCAAGTGTGATTGGCGAGANAAAAGAGGGTGAGAATCCACTTGATGAGATGCTGGAAGAATANTCAGACATGAGNCGCAAAGTTGCGTCCGANACTGGNGTAACCCTGTGTGATTTGCGGAAGTCNTTTNTGGATTATTTGAAAGCGNATAATCCAGAAAATAAACGTAGTGGTATCCTCACCAGTGACGGCGTCCATCTTAANATCGATGGNAATCGATTTGTTGCNGCGTTGGCTTCTGAAGCAATTGCGGAAGCTTTACAAAAAAGTGAGGCAGTGACCCGTTCAGCAAAGAGTTTGTTCAATGGNAANGACTTGACTGGCTGGCATGTGGATGTACCACANCGNGACAANAATCCCGATGCCAAACCCACATTCATTGTTCGTGATGGNATGCTGGTNAGTCTNGGTAANCCACAGGGGCATTTGATCACAGACAAAGAATACGAAAACTTTCGACTGGAAGTTGANTATCGTTTTGCAGCAAAGCCGGGGAATTGTGGCGTACTTGTGAATGCNTCTGACCCACGNGCGTTGTACAAGATGTTTCCCAAATCAATCGAAGTTCAGATGAACCACACCCATGCTGGTGACTTCTGGTGCATCGTCGAAGANATTACNGTGCCGGACATGGTCAAGCGTCGCGGCCCGAAAGAGAAATGGGGAATCACGGAGGGTAAAGCNCGGCGAATTCTNAATCTAACCGATGGCTCNGAAAAACCTGTGGGCGAGTGGAACCGACTGGATATCGAATGNNTTGGTGACCAGATCAAAGTTTGGGTCAACGGCGANCTTGTNAATCATGGCACTGGATGTACTGCCAGTANGGGGCAAATTGCATTGCAAGCGGAGGGTTCNGAGGTGGAATTTCGAAAGCTGGNACTCAGCAANATCAGCGAACTTAGTGANTGAGTTTCATGCNTTCGCTGNNCAAAGACNGAAGCCATCACCGCNTGGCTGTTTTGGTTGCTAGGAATGTTGTTTCAGGGCACTGCCCATNCGGTCTCCGACTCTTGCNTAGAGCTCNCGGTGTTGATNTGATTGGTGCANNAGATCTTGATCAAATTGAATACGTCCCGGCTCGAAAATGGTCATGGTCGATGANCCACCAAACTTNAAGTAGCCTTTCTCTGACCCTTTTTGCACGCCAGTGTNNTGGGTATANGTCTGGCAGATACCGCCNACGCATGTGGCACCGATTTCCANCAGTAATACTTCGCCGAATTGTTCTGTCTGTAGCCGGGTTAAACATCTTTTGTTTTTGGCCAAAATTTGAATGTTCTGTACAAGTGCTATCGGGTTGACCGAGAACAATGGACCATTCAANAGNTGTGCCGCNCTGGCAACACCAGCGACCGGAAAGTGAAAGCGGTGGTAATCCACCGGGCAGAGTCTTGANAGNACTAGGCTACCGGAGCTATATCGNTCTGCGAGTTGCGGATCGCCAAGCAGNTCAGCGAGACTGAACATTTCACCTTTTACGAACAGNCCATCGGTTTGGGANATGTCAGNCANGCACAGGTGTCNNCCGTCAGCAGGGAATACGACGGTATCTGATTCTGAATCAATAGGGCGAGCTTCAGGATTCAACTGCCGATAGAAGAACTCATTGAAGTTATTGAAATCACTTACGGATAACCTGAACTCAGCAGGATCAAGTTCATATTCGTCCACAAACGGCGGGATTTTTTCAGCCGATTTGGCTTGGTCCATGCGCCAGCCATACCATCGGGAAAACCAGGACCGTTTCACCATTGTTGTCAGGGCGATCCGCCCACCGAGCGTCCCATAAGTCCATCGGAGGAATTTGTCTCCATAGACCTTTTCGAGACACTCTCGTTCAAGATAGCGATCGTAGTAGACGATTTCGTCCATCAATTTCAATCAATCCGTTTCAGTCAAGCAGATGGGCTCGGAAAGTGCGTGGAGATTCATTGTGACCGAAACTGGTGCTTTCGCCGAGATCCCTGACTGAATTTCACGATAGTGGTCGGTGGCGGCGTCTGGCTTATTCGTTCGGTTGGCGTAAACGCCATCGTATTGAGCTGCGTAGACCATCATCTTCAAATTGCATCTCAAGACGCAAAAAATCAATCTGATTCATCAATCCGAATGGTTTTTGTGGGTCGAAAGCAGGCTGGCGTTGCCGCAGAGGCTCACCATAATCGGCACTGATTAGGTGCTGGTGTTCCCATGCCAGCTGATCTCCGAGAACAGTCTTTGGAAAGAACCCAAGCAGTCGCTGATGTTCTTTCATGGCTTCCTCGACGCTGATGTTTTTGCCGACCATGAATGGCATTAAACGTCCTAGCCCTGACATTGCCACCCGTGAATTAGCATCCGATGCCGCCGCATAGAGGCCAGGTAATTGCTCAAGGCAGACTCCGGGATTGACCAGTAGCGATGCTGCATTGAATTCTGCTGGTTCGACTTTTATGATCTTTTCCTTCGTCGACCATGGAATGTTTCGGACCACAATGTAGTCATCGACAATCTCGATTCCATAACGCAGTTTGACCATTCCCATGACGTCCAGCATCCAGACCCATTTCTGTTCGTCACCTACTTGGAAAATTTGTGCTTGAAACTCATCGTTTGCATTCTGTTTGGCATCAAATGCCGTTGCCGCCTGCCGGAGTAGCTGTGCAGTTCTTGCTGGATTTCGTGTTTCAATAAAAATACTGCAGGGGCGGGTGAACATGGACAAGGCGATCGGTATCATCGCCATGTCGGTGTTCATTCCACTCATCGATGAGCCAAATGCTCCAAATACGTCACCGCTTCCCAGAGCAATGATCGGGTCAGAATCAAAGATGGCAAGGTGCATGCTGGGGCCAAGATCATCAAGCACAGCAGCATTGGTACCTGTGTACCGCGTGAACAAATCGGAAAACGTTTCCGCGATGTTCTGCCACGTCATTTCCGACAAATTCAACGAAAGCTTGACAACGGGCGTGGGTTTGATTTCTGGTACGGCGAGTGCGTCCACTGTGCGATCCGTCTCCAAAGCCATACGTAATGAGTTGTAAATGGTGTTGTCAACGAGCGGCAGAATGAACGTTGTGACCTCCAGTTGCTGGGGCGCCGATTCATTCAGGCGAATTGCAATCGGGTCAAAGAAACGTCGCCAGTAATTGGAATAGTTCCTCAGGTATTCTGCGTAGGCTTGTGCCTCCTTGGCGGTGATCGTCTCAACAGGCGAGTCGATCAGGGTCCGCATTTCGTTCAGAGTCCCGTACGCTTTGGAATGAACGATCCCGGTTTCATCGAGATCGTACTCTTGGCTGGGCCAGTCTCCGGTGACGTATCCACTCGCTCTTAGTCGCTCGATGTCCAGCGTTGCCTCAGGATCATCAATTCGGGCCAACATGCCGTGTGCTGTAAGAGCTTCCATTTGCCTCTTGGCAAGAATCCGTCGCAATTGACCGATCTTTACCTTGGGACCAACCAAACGTCGAACAAAGGGGTCCGAAAAGTAGGCGTAGGCCCTTGTTTTGTCAGTGATGCCCAGCTTGGTCAGCATATAACGAAACTCGTCGCTCTCGCCCAAACTGTTTTTGCCATCGTTTGCCTGTAGCTTCAGCGATTTTTCCAACTCACTATGATTGGTTGCGAGGAAAAGCAAGTTGCCTCGCAGTGCGACATAAGCCGACGTCTTTGCTCCTGGCATTTCCATGATTGCATCTGAGAGTTCGCCGTGAGGATTCAGTAGTTTGAAAAGGCCATTGAGCAATCCTGGTTGTTCCACTTTGGCGATGACCGTCAGGTCGGTGCCATCGATAAAGAAAAGGTCCGGGCAGAAGAGTGCCATTTCACGAATAAGCCCTGATTTCAGGATTGCATGTAGTTGCTCCCGTTTCATGCCCAGTCGCTTCAGATAACGTTTTTCAAGTCCATAGTTAAGTGAATTGCCGGTCAAGGCAGTTCCTACCGATGCGATGAAAGGTACGCCTACATCCAGCATTCTTTCCATCGTTGCCGGTTTGCCCAGATAGACGAAAAAACGATCGTGAGGCGCATAGTTAGCAAGTTCCAGACGCCCCCCAGGGTTATTCGCCAACATGTTTTTGAATGGGTGGGATTGAACTTGGACACCTTTCACCGTGTTGATGTCGATGGATGCATTCCCGGACAGTAAATCATCTCCCGGTACTTGAGCCGTATTGAGAGCCTGCATTTGCAGCGTCTCTTCAACTGCGGACCGACCCCCAAGGACGGAAAAGGCAGTTGTGGTTCGGCCTCTTTGGTTATTTTCGAGGCCCATGTCTGAACTGCCACTCCAATGTCTCAGGACATGGCCCGTACCCTGACGCAAATAAGGGCCCCAAATGGTGTGCCGGGCTCGCATGATCGCTTCACGTGGGTTGTGAAGTTCTTGCTTCTTCGTTTGGAGTGACCATGTGATTTCCTGTGTTTCGTTCAGGACATGATTGTAGAGCTCAATGGCGAGCGTTTGAGGCAGTTGGTGGTTGGTGAGTGCGACGACTTTGTAGGGAATTGTTTTTCGTTCATTCGCTTTTCTGCGTTCCTGCTTACTTATCAATGGTGCGATCGTTTGCCCCGTTTTTTTCATTAACTTCTTGTCGATCAGAGCACGCTCTGATGAACCATCGGTGTACAGAATCCAGTGCTTTCCATCGTCCACCAAAGGCCGAATCTCGAATGCCAGTGGGCGACGTTTCTCCTTGGGTACGATCCAGCGGACGGGTGCCTGGTATCCGTTCTTGGCACGCTCGATCTCAAAAGGCTGAGGTGGCTGTTTCACGAGTTCAAATCTGACATCAGGAATGAGGTGGATTACTGGTCCTTCAATCTTTTTGTTGAAGTAGTCTGTCAACGTTTTGGCATTTTGGTCGACGTGGGTCCACGAACGGCTATGTTCTTTTGATTTTTGGAACTCAGTCAGCTTTTTTATCGATGACGGACCGAGTCCGCTCCCTTCAAGTGCAAAGTTCTTGCAGTCATAGTAGCCTTTTTGGATGTGCCAACTTCCACTTCTGATTGCGTCCTTTTCCAACGCTGCGTAGACGCGTTTCCCGAGTTGCCTTGCATGCCACGTGCTTGCGGGAACCAGGTAAAGTTCCCGGACAGAATTGGACTCTCCTAGGTTTTGTGCTTGCCAAAGACCTTCCGCCGGTAGCTCCACCATTCCTGCATGAACCACGCTCGAACTCATGTTCAGAGAGCCCGAGACGCTGTTCACAACCTGCGTTTCAGCACCGACACCTGTCGTTAAAAATAGAATCGCGGTAATTGTGTAAAAAGAACGCATGGTGACCTGTTCATGAGTTTGAAGATCTGTTGGAACCCATCGCATCAGGCTGGCCAAAGTAAATGTGGCCGGTATTTGTGAGTAAGCTACGCAATGGAGAGCAAGTGAAGAGCCTGTGGCATGGAATTACGAGCGCGATGCATCAGGCGGTTTGGGGGATTTTTTGCAGCACCCAGCACGATCGCATTCGGTTTGGAACGGTCCAAGCCGAGAAGAATATCAGTGTCCCCAGTCGCGAAATGGACCAACAGCACTCGCAGATGGTGCGCGCACGCTAAGATAACAGGTCTCGAACGACTTTGCCGTGCACGTCTGTCAACCTGAAGTCTCGCCCCTGGTGCCTGTAGGTAAGCTGCTCGTGATTGATGCCGAGGCAATGCAACATGGTCGCGTTGAGGTCGTGGATGTGTACTGGCTTGTCGACCACGTTGTAGCTGAAATCATCCGTTTCGCCGTAGACAACACCAGGCTTCACACCGCCACCTGCCATCCATTTGGTGTAGCAACGGGGATGGTGGTCCCTCCCGTAGTTGGTCTTCGTCAAGCCACCTTGGCAATAGATCGTTCGTCCGAATTCTCCGCCCCAGATCACCAGTGTGTCATCAAGCATGCCGCGCTGCTTGAGGTCATTTAACAGCCCAGCACAAGGTTGATCGACAATTCCGCATTGCCGTCGTATGTCTTTGGGGAGGTTTCCGTGCTGATCCCACTGGCGAATGAACACCTGAGTGAATCGAACCCCGCGTTCTGCCATGCGGCGAGCTAACAGGCAGTTAGCAGCGAAAGTGCCTGGTGTTTTTACATCGGGTCCATACATATCCAGAACATGTTGCGGTTCATCGGAAATGTCAGCCAATTCCGGAACGGAGGTTTGCATGCGATAGGCCATCTCGTATTGGGCGATGCGTGATTGGATTTCCGGATCGCCCACCTCCTTGTAGCGATGACGATTTAGCTTGGCCAGTTCGTCGAGCATGCGTCGTCGCATGCCTTCACTCATGCCCTCAGGGTTGGACAGGTAGAGGACTGGATCACCAGTGGAACGTAGGCTGACTCCCTGATGGCGTGTGGACAGAAAACCGGCGCCCCAAAGGCGTGCGTAGAGAGCCTGTCCACCGAAACCACCGTTCACAGTTGAATGGAGGACAACAAAGCAAGGCAGATTTTCATTCATGCTGCCGAGCCCGTAGGACAACCAGGCTCCGGCGCTGGGGCGGCCCGGTAGTTGACTGCCTGTCTGAATGTAGGTGATGGCGGGATCATGATTAATCGCTTCGGTGTTCACCGTCTTGATAACCGCCAAGTCATCGACAACTTTTGCCGTGTGTGGTAGCAATTCGCTGATCCATACGCCTTCTTGCCCGTGCTGTGAAAATTTGAACGTGGACGGCGCGATCGGAAAACGTTTTTGACCGGAAGTCATTGTCGTGATGCGTTGACCATTGCGGATGGATTCAGGCAGGTCCTTGTCGTACCAATCGTTCATCTTGGGTTTGTAGTCCCACATGTCCAGTTGACTTGGTGCGCCCGACATGAACAGATAGATGACGCGTTTCGCTTTGGCTGGAAAGTGAGGTATACCCGGAATGCCATTCCGGTCACTTTTCGTCTGGCTGCCGGGAGCTGTTGCCTGGGTGTTCTCATTTAAAAGGGACGCGAGTGCGGCGGTACCGATTCCCCCAGCTGCGCGTCCGAAAAAGTGACGCCGTGTTTCAATCAGTTTGGATTCGCGAAGCGGATTCATGGTGATTTCAGTTTTGGGTTACAGTTTCGCTAAGGTTCAAAAGAAGGTGACAGATCATCGTCCAGGCGGCGAGGTCTGCCGCAGGAAGCTTGCTGTCACGAGCGGATTCGCCAGTCGATAACAATTTTTCAGCATTCTCTGGTGTGCTTTGGAATTCCTGGAAATATTCCTTGTACAGCTGCATCAGTGAATCCCGTTCGTATGATTCTGGGAATCGAGAAGTGGTCGTGCGGAATGCAAACGCAAACTGTTCGGGCGGTGTGGAGCCTCCTTCCAGTAACACTCGTTCTGCAAGTTTTCGGGCTGCTTCAACGAATTGGACATCATTCATGAGTACCAGTGATTGCAGCGGCGTATTGGTACGTGCGCGGCGCACCTGACAGGTTTCACGATCAGGAGCATCGAATGTTGACATTGAGGGTGGTGGTGAAGTCCGTTTCCAAAAGGTGTACATGCTTCGTCGATACAGCTTTTCACCCTTGTCCTGAGCGAAGACGGAAGTGTTGCTGCCACCGAAGCCAACTGCTTTCCAGAGTCCAGAGGGTTGGTAGGGACGAACGCTTTTTCCGCCTACGTCACGCACCAGTAAGCCACTTGTTGCCAACGCATTGTCTCGGATGACTTCTGCATCGAGGCGGTATCGCGGACCGCGGGAAAGTAATCGGTTATCCGGATCTTTTTGTAGTTGTTGAGGCGTTACATTGGATGACTGTTGATAGGTCGCAGACATCATGATCAGTTTGTGGAATTCTTTTATGTTCCAACCGCTTTGAACGAATTGAAGTGCCAGCCAATCCAGTAATTCGGGGTGGGAGGGCTGTTCACCTTGAATGCCAAAGTCCTCGGCGGTCTTAACCAATCCCATACCAAAATGTTGCAACCAGAAACGATTAACCGTGACGCGCGCAGTTAAAGGGTTTTCCGGACTTACAAGCCAGGAAGCGAGTCCAAGGCGGTTGTTGGGAGCTCCCTCGGGAAGTGGAGCGATCCACTGGGGAACGGCTGACGATACTGCGTCGCGCTTTTCCGTGTACTGTCCGCGTTCCAATACATGCGCTTGACGGGGTTCCGTTCGGTCTTCCATGACCAATGTGGAAGGAATCGATTTTTCAACATCCGCCAATGCCTTTTTTGTGTCGTCAAGATCCTTGCGTATCTTTGCAAACGAATCCGCATGCTCGGGGTGAACGTTCTGCAGGTAGTATTCTTCAATCTTGCGATGCTGATCTTCGGTTTGTTTTTCCGGTTCCAAATCCAGAATCTTCTGGATCTCGGCGGGAATGGGCGGTGACGTGACCTTTTTGCGATATTGTTTCCACAGGTTCAGCGACGACAGTTTTTCGGCCGGAAGTGATTGCAGGGAGACAACGCCAGCCGCATCCCAATGCACGGTGCCGCCTACTTGGGTGAATGCCCATCCATTGATTTCTGATTCCGGTTTCAGGCCAACGGATGCTGCGTCAATTTCCAGACGTATCCATTTTCCGGTTTCAGGAAGTTCACCAGCATGGAAGTTTGCTGCCCCCGTTTGCCCTGCCCCGTGTGCTTTATCAGCACCCCAGTAAGCACGGTGATTCCATGAACCATCGTTGAACTGCAGTTGGATGGTCTCTGGGGGATTCTCAGGGTCCAGGTAGACATAAGCAAACAGGCGTCCGGGGTTGCCCAGCTTGAGTTTAGGATTAGCACCATCAAAAAAGTGTTGGGTCAGCCCGGTGCCAGTGCGAACGCTTGAGTTTTTGCCGCTGTGGACCGGATGTTCCGGGGCAGTCACAAATTTCCATTGATAGGGGCCATCACCTTGCGGTTTCGCTCCGGGTGGCAATGCATCGTCAAACCATATGGCGTCACCTTGTTCGAGTTCACCCAGCATTGCATCAGCTAACGCATCCTCGTATTCGATGTTGTCGAGACGCTCTTTAATACCGCTATTCAGGTCAGTCACTTTCTGTTGGTACTTTGTTTTCAGTGCCGTCTGCTCATCGCTGGGGACTTTGACGACTGGCGGTGGCAGCAGATTGTTTCCATCCATTGCCCTTTCCGTCAAACTGAAAAAGTAGGAGAACATCTGATAGAACTCCTTTTGTGTCAGAGGGTCAAACTTGTGATCATGGCAGGCAGCACAGCCGGATGTTAACCCAAGCCAGACGGTAGACGTTGTCTCAACACGGTCCACTGCATAGCGGACATAGTACTCGTCGTCGATCGAACCCCCTTCGCTGGTCGTCACGTTACAACGATTGAAACCTGTGGCAATGCGTTGCTGCAGGGTTGGTTCAGGTAGCAGGTCACCAGCAATCTGCTCAACGGTGAACTGGTCAAACGGCATGTTGTTCTGGAATGCATCAATCACCCAGTCACGATAAGGCCAGATGGAACGTTCGTTGTCCAGATGCAGACCATGTGTGTCCGCGTAACGGGCAGCGTCGAGCCAGATTCTGGTCATGTGCTCGGCATAGGCAGGTGATTCCATCACGCGGTCAAGTACACCTTCAAATGCGTCCGGTGAATCGTCTGCAAGGAACTGATCGATTTCTGCAATGGTGGGAGGCAGTCCGGTCAAGTCCAGTGTTGCTCGACGAATCAAGGTTTCTTTGCCGGCCTTTTTTGATGGTGATAAACCAGATTCCTTCAAGCCTTGGTGGATGAAAAGATCGATGGGGTTGTTGTGTTTCCAAGTTCCCGTGGGGCTTGGCAGTTCTTGGGATTCGGGTTTCTCATACGCCCAATGCACCGACCACTCTGCGCCCGTGTCGATCCATTGTTTCAGTCGCTTGATGTCCGTAGCGGATAGCTTCTTTCCTGATTCCGGCGGTGGCATCAGAAGATCTGGATCAGCGCTGATAATGCGTTTGACGAGTTCGCTGTTCTCTGCTGATTCCGGTACCACAGCTGCCAGGCCAGAATCGGCCTGTGCCAAGATTCCGTCGCGCTGGTCCAAACGCAGGCCAGCCTCGCGAGTCGCTTCATCGGGCCCGTGGCACTGAAAGCAGTTCTCTGAAAGCAATGGCAGAATGTCCCGACTGAAATCGACTTGTGGTGACGCCTCCTCTGCGTTGATTGGAGCAAGCGAAAAGACGAGCAGGGCCAATGCCAAAATGCTTTCCAGAGCTTGAAACCATTGACGGTTAGCAGGCGTCATCAGATTCATTGAGTTTGGGTGGGGTTGGGACGTGGCGGGTATTCAACAGCAGGGCGTACCATGCAGGTAACTCCCCTTTTTATATTCTATCCGCTGTACCGTCACCGTCTTGTCGTTGTCACCCGAAATATTGCACAGATGCCGCAAGTTTGTTCATTCTTCCTGCATTTCTGCGTTCAAAGGCCGTTGCGGTGTCACCCGGGAACAGTTTGCAAGCGTCGAGAATCAACCGTGGGCAGGATGGCGGGATTTCCATTCATGATTGCAGCGGCGCACCGCAGACAGAGGGTTTGTCGGAGCTCCCTGCTTGCAAACGCTCAGTGCGGGTTAAGAGAGTAAGTTCGGGACAACTTTGCCATGGACATCCGTCAGCCTGAAGTCACGTCCCGCGTGCCGATACGTTAGTTTTTCATGATCCATGCCAAGGAGATGTAGAATCGTCGCCTGCAGATCGTGAACATTGACTTCATCGTCACCAAGCTGATCGCCCAATTCATCGCTGCTGCCGTGGACGATACCGCCTTTGACACCTGCTCCTGCAAGCCATGTGCTGTAGACGCGCGAGTGGTGACCTCGACCATCTGTTCCCGGAGATGCTACGAATGGACTGCGGCCGAACTCCGTGGTGAATACCACCAACGTGTCGTCAAACATGCCCCTGAGTTTCAAGTCTTGTAGTAGTGCGGCGATGGGACGGTCCACGTTTCTTGCTAAACGATCGTATTTGGTGAGCTCGGCATGTGCATCCCAGTTGCGGTCCACTCCACTGTCACCATCAATCAGTTCTACAAATCTCACGCCGCGTTCTACCATGCGGCGGCCAACAAGGCATTGCCAAGCGAAGCTGGAGGTGTCATCAGGATCGAGGCCGTAGAGATCAAGGGTTGATTTTGATTCTTTGCGGACGTCAAACAAATCAGGTGCTTCCAGTTGCATACCAGCGGCTGTTTCAAACGACTTGATTCGCGAGCTGAGTTGAGAATCGCCTTGGCGGTGTTTGAGATGTTGTTGGTTAAAATAGGAGAGCATGTCCAGTTCCGTCCGCTGTAATTCTGCCGTTTCCAACCGGCGGTGCATGTTGGCAATCGGCTCGACCCCGGGAATGACCCTTGTGCCTTGATGCAGCGCTGGCAGAAAGTCGGATCCCCAAACTTGCCCTCCCGCATACGGCAGTCCAGCTGAGATCACCATGAAGGCTGGCAGGTTTGCATTTTCGGATCCCAAACCGTAGCTGATCCATGATCCCATGCTCGGTCGATTGAACGTTGCTGATCCTGTGTGAACTCCGATGGTGGCCCCAAAGTGATCGCCGTTGAGGTTTGTCATGGAACGAATCATGCAAATGTCGTCAACTTGACTGCCAATGTGGGGGAACAGATCACTGACCTCCGTACCGCATTGGCCGTAAGGTCGAAACTTCCAGCCACTTCCCTTGTAAAAGTTGCGGCCCCGATATTGCTCGTTGTGTTTTGCGTTGAGCACAGGCTTAGGATCAAAGGTATCCACGTGAGAGACTCCGCCCGTCATGAACAGGAAAATCACACGTTTGGCTTTGGCTGCGAAATGCGGACGTTTGGGTGCTAGTGGATCGATTGCAGGGACCGGTTCGGCGGCCATGATTTCTGACAGCATCCCAGGTAGCAAAAGGCCACCGCCTGCCAGGGATCGCAGGAAGCGACGTCGATGGATTGGCATGATGATTTAATCCACGAAAAGGAATTCATTACTCGAAAGCATTGCACGAATGAGGCTCGACCACGCGGTTTGCTCTCCAGATGTTGTGCTGGCTCGTGAGATTAGATGATGGGTTTGTTTGATTTCTAAACTGTCCGGCTGCCTGCCGAACAGTGTTTGATAACAAAATGCAATCCGCGTGGTGAAGTCTGGATTGGTTTCGAGCATACGTGAGGTGATGCGGTTTGCTTCGCTCTGAATGAACGCTGAGTTCATGAAGTAAAGGGACTGCAAACTGGTGGTGGTGGGACGTCGCACACCTACATGTAGGTTGCCGTCGGGTGCATCAAAGGTGTCCAGAAAAGTGTTCTTGCGAATCCTTTGACGAAAAAGATAAACGGTGCGTCTGTCACTCTCAAATTCTGCCACGTAGGGTTCGTGTTGCCGGAAGTAATAAGTCAGGTAGTGTGGCAGGGGATGGGCACTCGCGGGGCTCGGGTCAAGTCNGCCACTGATGGCCAGGACTGAATCTCTTAGTTGTTCCGCATCGAGGCGGCGGCGATTTGCTCGCCAAAGATAGATATTGTCTGGATCAATTGCTGCACTTTCAGAAGCGTGCTGGCTGAGGCGTTGGTAGGTGTCTGAAGCGATGATCAGTCGGTGTAATGCTTTGATCGACCAATCGCTCTGTATCAAGTAGGCTGCCAGAAAGTCAAGCAGTTGTGGGTGGGAAGGATCACTTCCACGTACACCAAAATCACTTGTCGAGCTCACAATCCCTCGACCAAAATGATGGTGCCATACTCGATTGGCAATCACCCGCGCGGTTAACGGATTGTTTGGGTCTGCGATCCAGTCTGCCAATTGGTGTCGCCCGCTTTGATCATTTGAGTCATCTACTATTTGGCCACCAAGGACCTGTAGGAAACCACGCTGTACCATCGGACCCAACGCTCGAGGGTTACCTTGTTTGTGGATGGCTGCGTTGCCGACATCTCCTTCACGCACTGCGTAGGCTGTTTCCAGTGGGGGGAATGTCTCTGCGAGGACTGCAATCTGGTTTCTCAGTTCCAGTACTTCGTTCCAGGCCGTATCGCGGTTGTAGCCCGGGATGTTAATCGGTTCTGTTTGGAAGGAACGGTAACGCTGGAAAGCCGCTCTCTCCTGCTTTCGAAGTTTGTCCAGTTTCTTGCGGAAAACGCNCAGAGTTTCCTTCGCCTTTTTGTCGCCAACACGATAGACAAAATCCTCCCGGTAAGGTTTGTGTTCGGCCCCCGCATGCGGATAGATCGTGCTTGAGAAAATTCCGTACAACGCGTAATAATCGGCTGTGGGGATAGGGTCGAATTTGTGGTCATGGCAGCGTGCACAACCAATCGAAAGGCCGAGGAATGTTTTTCCTAGATTGTTCAGAGTGTCTTCGATGGTGATATGCGGTTGGTTCTGGGGGCTTACACCAATACGCCGTGAAATCGTCAAATAACCGGTGGCAATCGTCTGCTCCCAGGATTTGTCTTGGTCGCTTGAGTGCAGCAGATCACCTGCGATCTGCTCTCTGACGAATTGGTCATAGGGTTTGTCTTTATTGAATGCGTCAATGACATAATTGCGATATTTATAGGCCTCCGGAATTGGAAAGTCGGCTGCGTCACCGGCGGTGTCAGCGTAGCGAACCAGATCAAGCCAGTGTTGGCCCCAACGCTCGCCNTAGTGAGGCGAGGATAATAGTCGATTGGTTAGTCTGTTGATTGCCTGTCTGCGGTCTCTTGATGCATCAGCCAAAAACTCACTGGTCTCTTGTGGTGTAACAGGTAAACCAGTCAGGTCGAACGTGATGCGGCGGATCAACGTTTGTGGAGTCGCAGGCCCTGCGGCATCGAGACCATGTTCCCGGTGGGCATCTGAGATGTAAGAATCGATTGGGTTTTTGGACGAAGCGTTGCTGGGGTCTACGGTGGCATTCGCAATGGCGGTTTCGCTTAACGGTTGGAAAGACCAGAAACTGCGTTCGTCGTCGGTGATCCCGTGTTCGTCAGGACCGGTTTTGGATGAGCGAATCGGCTTGGGCCATGTGGCGCCCTCCGCGATCCATTTTTCGAATGCATTGACCTCACCATCTTTCAGTGATTCAGAGGGGGGCATGGTGATGTCGGAATGTTGCTGGGCGATCNCCTGCCACAACAGACTCTGTTCCGGCTTGCCAGGAATGATTGCGGGCCCNGAGGTTCCGCCAGNGAGAATGTGTTTGCGAGAATCCAGTCGCAANCCGCCCTCNGCTTTTCGGCGGTGGCACTCNNAGCACTTGCGAATCAGAAGCGGGCGNANACGTGATTCGAAGAAATCTTCCTGATCCGTNGCTGANGCCANCTGNGTCGTGCAAGGCATGAGCATGCANCAAAACAGCGTGACGCATGGAGANCAACAGGCNGGAAAGGCTTCGGANCCGCATGGCACAATNAGAAACGAGGAACGACATGTGACCACATCNATGTTAATTTGCAGGCTCCNTGAANTGGAGCANCANGNATAGTTTACCCTGANGGGNNNTGGNTTGCCTGTTACCNTCAATTTCACNNACCANCAGATNCACCGGCGNNNNGNTGNCCGGNGTGTGTTTGAGACGTCCCAANACGCGAGGANTGAANATGNCGCAACTGAATCAGGATCCCTCGCANTACGATTCGCTNGGTTATTGCGTNTTTCGNG
Organism: Rhodopirellula sp.; assembly: GCA_002689655.1. GTDB lineage: Bacteria > Planctomycetota > Planctomycetia > Pirellulales > Pirellulaceae > Rubripirellula. The sequence continues at coordinate 24,930 of NZHC01000154.1, forward strand.
NAGNATTGNANGCTGAGNTGGTNNCTTCGGTGCANCAGGATTTGGAGCAAGTTCTGCATGCAATGCCNGCCAAAATGACGGTTTACAAAGATGGNGAGCATGTTGAAGCCGATGCACGCCCAGANTTTNTGGTTGAACCTCACGCAAAAGAGGGCGGAAGGCCTTGGCTGGAACTTTGTCGTCATCCCCGTGTACTTGATGCCGTGGAGGCGATTTTAGGGCCAGATTTGATCCTGATCATGTCTCACTTGATTGTGAAGCGACCTGCTGATGGTTTGCCCGTTGCATGGCATCAGGACAATACCTACTGGCACTCNGTGCAGGGAACCGATGTGTGTACCGTCTGGTTGGCGATTGATGATGCGGATTCCGACAACGGATGCATGAATGTGATCCCATGCACTCAGGCCGATCATCCCAATCTCGAAAAAATATCGACGGGTGGTGAAGATCTGCTGGGCACAACGGTAGCAGTCAGTCAGCTTCAAGCCGGGCAGGCGGTTGCGATCGAGCTCAAAGCAGGAGACTTGTCGATTCATGATTCCTTCATCATTCATGGNTCCGAAGCCAATCAATCCGGGCGACGTCGAGCTGGCTATACAATGCGGTATGCCAATGCGGCTACCGTTGCCGTCGACATGGATGAGCACTGGGTGGACGTGTATCGTGTTCGCGGGAATCCGCAGATCGAGGAAAAGTACATCGATCTCAGACCCGGGCAGCCAATTCCATCGCGTTGAAGATGCAACACGCTGCAATGCCTCGCAGAATTTGCGATGGTGCGAAGTCAAAGCAGGCGGCGGCTACGAAACGTTCGAGTGGCGCAGAGATTACCGGCAGAGGCATTGATTTTTAAAAATTCAAATGTCGCGCGCCCAAATCTCATTCAACTGAGCCTGAGTCAGCAGTGGGAGGCATTTCCCAACGTTTTTCTAGTTCAAAGATGGAGTGCATGGTGGACACGATTGCGTCAGTTGTGGGTTGGGCTTTATGTCTGGGCATCGGCGCCCCATTGGTCTTGCTCGGGTTCTTGCATTTTGCGTTCCCCAAGGCAGCTTGGTCGGTGTATCGCGGGTGGGGCAGATCATGGGCAGCAGACCCACAGGAAATTGCACCCGAATATAAATCCAGCGTTGCGATGCGAGTGGTTGGGATCGCCTGTGGTTTGGGAGGTCTTGCGATTTGCGTGACTCCAACGCTGCAGGGCCTTTGACAGGNGCTNTCGCTACTATTGGCGACCCAGTGGATCGCCGCTGTTCTCCATCCAGTTCTCCAAAGCAGCCATCAATTGTTCGGCTATCTCTTGGTGTTTGGGGTCACCGATCAAGTCGTTGGTTTCCCACGAATCCTNTTCCAGNTTGAATANTTGNCGGCGACCGCTGTGCGTGTAATACANCANTTTNTNGTTNCCCTGACGAACTGCTCGCACACCATTGGGAACTTTGACATTGGGCATGTAGGCACCAAACAGTTGTGGTTGCCCGGTGGCTTTTCCTTGGATCACGTCATGAAAGCCGAATTTTTGCGTGTGGGCCGGCGCCTCAACTCCTGCCAGTTTTGCGAGGGTAGGATAGATTCCATGCAGATAGGCAAAGCCTTCTCGGGATTTTCCTGACGGCACACCCGGACCGGCGATGATCATTGGTACACGCCATGATCCGTCGTAAAGATTCTGCTTCCCCATCAAGCCATGTTCGCCCACGGAAAGGCCGTGGTCGGCCGTGAACAACACGATTGTGTTTTTCAATTGCCCCATTGAATCGAGTTTGTTGAGCAGTTGTCCGATCCGGTCGTCGATTTGGGCGCACATCGCCAAATAGATTGCACGTTCGCGTCGAACCGTTTCCGGACTGTGGGGTGGCTTGTAAACCATTTCATCCCGCACCAGCATGTCACCATTATCGAAAGGGTGAATCGATTGGTAGTTGGGTGGCTCGTAGACATTCGTGAAGCGAGCGATGATTTCGGCGGGAACGTGGCGGGGATCATGAGGTGCATTTGTTGACACATACATCATGAATGGCTTCTGCTTGTCCCAAGTGGAATCAAGAAACGTTTCTGCAGCATCATAGAAAACATCAGTGCTCCATCCCTCGGTTTGATGTTTTACCACTTTGCCTGGGGCAACAATCCGCTGGCAGGTTGGGTTCATCATCCCGATTTCAATGGCATTATCTTTCGCGCCACCTCGGTCACGTTGATTGAAGGGAAGCATTCCTCCCGTGATCGCCTCTGCGTTGTCAAACGATCGAAGCAGAGCCGCATTTCCGTTGTGCCATTTTCCCGTTCCAAAAGTATGCCAGCCCTGCTCGCGAAATTGTTCTGGAAACAACTTGTCAGCAGTCTTAAGATTTGCGGGGCCGGCGTAGGAAAGTTGATTGGGAGTCACCGACCAGAGCGGTCGACCTGTTAGGATCATCGCCCGACTGCAGGTGCAAATAGCTCCACTGAAAGCTCCTTGGTGCACTGTGTTCTGCATCACAGTTCCACGGCGAGCCAGGGAGTCGATGTTGGGCGTGATGGCCTGGCTGCCACCCGTGGCCGTCACACAACGCCGGCTCATATCGTCGGTCATCAGAATCAGGATGTTGGGGCGTTGCTTTGAATCGACGGATTGGGTGGCACGTTGTTGCGCGACAGCCGCCTGACCAGTCCCAAACAGCAGGATCATGCCGAAAATTGCTGCCGGCAGCATTGCGGTGGATAGAAGATTGCTTGCGGACGATTTGGGCATTGGATTCAGTGAGCTAGGAGGTTTTGTTCTTCTGGAACCTGGGTGCGTGCCAGGTGCTTGTGATTCAAGCGTTCGTTTGTTTCAAATTTCCGATTTAGGGTGATCTGAGGCATCGCAGACGCGGAACCTTCATCATTTCATTCTAGCCTTTTTTCTGCTTGCGATCAGGCACTGTTTCGCTATCCGGGAAATTGGCAGGTCAATCCTATCCTGTGGCATTCGCTGTTTGGTTAGACTTTGGAGATGGCGTGTTCGGTGGGCGACTGACTTGGGAAAGACGTTCAGATTGCTTTCCCCGTTTTCAGGTTGTGCCGTTTCAGGACCCAGTTGCATCTTTAAGTGACATGAATCGCGTTTACTCCGAGAGATAACAATGAAGTTTGTTCAGTTGATATTGTTTTTCTGGTTGATGGTCTTGTCTGCAGGCTCGCAGGCTGAGCGACCATTTGTCGTCATACACCAGCAGGGAGGAAGCGATTGCCACACATTTCGGATCCCCGCGATCGCCGTCACCAATGATGGGACCCTGCTGGCGGTCTATGACATGCGTTATCGCAGTCGTCGAGATCTGCAGGGGCACATGGACATTGGGCTGTCTCGTTCCACGGATGGTGGCAAAACATGGGAGAAGCCACGTCCGATCATGGACATGGGAACGTTTGGTGGTCTGGCCGAGGATCTGAATGGGTGCTCCGATCCGAATATCCTGGTGGACAAGGAAACAGGCGAGGTGTTTGTCAGTGCTGTCTGGACCCACGGAAAGCCTGGCACCCATCAGTGGCGAGATCGGGGTTCAGAGCCCGGTTTTAAACTCAGTCAATCCTCGCAGTTCATGATCGTGAAGTCCAAAGATGATGGCAAGAGCTGGAGCGAGCCGGATAATTGGACGACGAAACTCAAAAACCCTGCGTGGTATCTGTTTGCTCCTGCTCCAGGGAATGGAATCACACTGAGTGATGGAACCTTGGTGATGCCGACTCAGGGACGCGATGAAAACGGCTTGCCATTTTCAAACCTGATCTGGAGTAAGGATCATGGTGCATCATGGACGCTTTCCAGCTGGGCACGATCTGATACCACTGAGTGCGCGGTGGCCGAGCTGTCTGATGGTGGTTTGATGTTGAATATTCGCGATAATCGAAATCGGACTGATAAAAGTGAAACGAATGGTCGTGCGGTCAGCGTGACAAGTGATCTGGGCATTTCGTGGAACGTGCATGCTTCGGATCATGGTGCGCTTCCCGAGCCAGTGTGCATGGCGAGTCTGATTTCCCATCGCCTTGCGGATGGACGAACCGTCCTCTTTTTCTCCAATCCCCGGAGTAAAACCAAGCGAAAAAAAATGACGGTTCAGATGAGTCTGGATGATGGGAAAACTTGGCCCAAAAAGATCCTTTTGGACGAGGATGGGGGAGCCTACAGTTCGCTGGTCATGGTTGATGGTCAGACTCTCGGAATCCTCTACGAATCATCCCGTGCAGACATGGTGTTCCAGACGATACAACTTCAAGAGTTCGGGCTTTGAGTCACAGTTCGACTTGATGCCGTTGTTCGGGATGCAACCAGACCAAGATTAGCACTGGGAGTCTTTCGAGTCCGTTATTTCGCCCGGAGGCGAAACTCGGCGCTGACGGGGGAGTGGTCTGACGGATAACGCCCAGCCCGTTCTGTTCGGATGATCTTGGCAGTGATCACTTCCGTACCGGGCTGAACAAATATGTAATCGATTTTCTTGCCATCTGCGCGACCTTCAAATCCACCACCCGTGCCTACTGATGTTGCGTCGGCGTGCAGGATTCGAAAGGTATCTACAAGTGCGATTGGACAGTTTGGTAAACTCGGCTCTTGACCTTTGATGTAAAGAATGACTGGGTTATCCTCGTCTGCATTGAAGTCACCGGTGAGAATAAATGGGTCCCTGTGGGACCGGTCGTTGATTCGTTGTGCAATCAGTTGTGCTGATTTCAGGCGGGCGTTCTGGGATTGGTGGTCGAAGTGCGTGTTGTAAACATAGAAGCACTGATTTGCGTTTTTTTCCTTCAACCGAACCCAAGTGCAAATTCGCAAATAACGGTTGCCCCAATGCCGGGACTTTACCTCGGGTGTATCTGATAACCAAAATGTACCTGAATCCAATGCGGTGAAGCGGTCACCGCGATAGAGGATCGCGCAGTATTCACCTTGCTTTCCGCCATCCCGTCCTTCCCCGACTTCCTTGAAATCTGGCAGTTGTTTGCGCAAGTCGTCCAATTGGAACCTAAACGCTTCCTGCAAACCAACCACATCGAGCTTTCCGTTGCGAATCACGTCTGCAGCGAATTGTTTGCGATTCTTCCAACTGTTGTCACCATCATTGGCTCGCCCGTTACGGATGTTAAAACTCATTACGTCGACATCCATGAACGCAGAATCTTTGGATTCCTGTGCGACGTTGTATCCAGTGTCAATCGCCAGCATGGCTGAGAGTGTGAGAAGCGTCGTGAGTACGCGTTGGTATTGCATAGGAACTCGTAGGGATAACAGAGTGTGGTGCTCAGTCAAGAATTCGTCAGATGGCCCTTCGGAGGGTGATCCGTTGGACACAATGCTTGAATTGGCAGATGCAGGGTTTGCTCAAGCTTGCGGAGGAGAACTTACCTGAGCGAGACCTGGCTTCCCGGCTTCAGAGCGTTTGCCGGGTAGGGGCGCAACTCATCGAACACATACATCTGCTCTGGTGTTTCAATGGTGTTTGCTGTTTCATCGTAGAGTTCAGTGGTGTCATCGAAGATACCTGTGGGATCCAGTTTCAAGTGCTTGGCCATGAATGGGTACATGGCCTGTCGTTTCAGGTATTGGTAGCCGTGTTTGCGTCCCGGGTAATGGACGTTTTCGACATTTGCCTGCTTGCCATGCAGGGAGTAGACGTTGCGAATGTAGGGGTATTCAACAACGGGTGTGTTTTTTGTCCAGTCACCACCCACCGAGACAAGTAGTTGAGGTCGCGGTGCGGCAAGTGCAGCAATTTCAGCATTGTTGGTTTCGAGGTCAGCTGTTTTGTGGATTGGCATGCCGCTCTCGCAATGACAGCCACCGAAGAAGTGTGCCGATACCATCACAACGGGGGCAGATGCAGTGACTCGATCATCAACGGCTGTTAGAAGAAATGTTTGCGTTCCACCTCCCGAGCATCCGGTGACTCCGATTCGATTGTCATCGACATCTTCAAGGGCTTGAACGAAATCAATGGCACGGATGCTTCCCCACGTTTGCAGGGTCAGAGCCTGTTTGTGCTTGTGGTTCCAGCCATGCTGCAAAGATTCGCCGAAACCAATCATGTCATAAGAGAACACCACTGCCCCCATTCGAGCCAAGGTGGCGCAGCGGTTTTGTTGGTCGGGCCGCAAACGCCCGCCTGCACGACCAGTTGCGTGCCCATGAGGACACAGGATGGCTGGGAACGGTCCTTTCTTGCCGATTGGACGGTAAAGATTTCCGTAGACGTAGAAACCGGGACGAGCCTCAAAGGCGGCCGACTCGACTGAGTACCCGTTGTAGCCACGTCTCTTGCGGATGATTGCGTTCAGTGGCGTCCGGGCGGGCAAGGGCATGAGTTTGGCACCAGTAAGGATCTGGTTGCGAACTGCAGTTGCCCGGTGTTGCCACTGTTCAAGATTGGCATAAGTGCTCGCCATTCTTGCCAGTTGCGTGACGGCGTCCGCCTCCGAGTGATAGTTTCCTTGGCACAATGTCGGACCAGTTGACGTTGTGTCTTGAGCTGCCATGGGCAAGGTTGAAAGCAGTGTGATTAGAACCATAAGACAATAACGAGGCATGGTACTGGATCCTTGAGATGGGCTGGCTGGAGAGATAGCCAGGGGGTGGGCTGTTGGTTCGCTGCTAGATGTTACCCGATTTGGTAACGCAGCGGCGAAGATTACCTTGGAAGGAATCGCTGCACGGTTCAGCCGCGACTGCGGAAAGGTTTGCTTAACGCAATTTCGCGGATCATTGATCGGATACCGTAGTTGCCAGACTTCAGTCGGCTGAGGATTTCTGCAACGGCCTCCGAATCAGAAAATTCAATGGTTCGTCCCAACGCGTATCCCATGATGGACTCGACCAATTCCTCTGCCAACTGATCTTCGTGTTTCATCAGGACAGATTTCAGTTCCTGCACCGTTGAGAACGTCGAGCCATCAGGCAGCGAACTGGCCGGGTCAATGGGCACCGATTTCCTGCCGACTTTTTCTGTTTCGCGCCAACGGCCGATCGTATCAAAGTTCTCCAGACCAAAACCAATGGCGTCCATCTTTTTGTGGCATGATGCGCAGACATGCTGTTGCTGATGCAGTTTCACCATCTCGCGGTTGGTTTTGGGTTCCTTTGAGGCAGCGCCAAGTTCTGGCACATTGGGAGGTGGTGGAGCGGGTTTGTCATGCAATATTTTTTCCATGACCAATGCACCTCGAATCACGGGTGAGGAACGCTCTCCATTTGAGCCAGACGTAAGAAAAGCGGTTTGGGTTAACAGTCCGCCTCGAGGTGAATCAGCAGGTAACGGTACTTTTTGAAATTCGGCATTGCCTGAGTGAGGCATGTCGATTTGATAGTGCACGCCAAGAGCCGAGTTGATGACCACAAAATCAGAGTCGATCAGATTGGACGCGGGCAAGTTTTCGTCGATCAGGACACCAAAGAACTCACGCACTTCCTGCTTGGCATCCTGCTGGACTCCCTCGTTGAAATGGATGTATTCCCGGTTGTCAACAGTGATTGCATCGTACCGCTCCAGTTCAGCCCACTGGCTGATGAACCCATCCCGGAAAGCTGTGGAGCGAGGGTCGTCCAGTAAGCGGTCGATCTGCTCCGAGTAAACTTTTGCGTCAGTGAGATCTGCGGCGTAGAGTTGAGCATCTGGTGGGCTGCTCCAAAGGAAATAGGCAAGGCGGATCGCCAGTTCTCGATTCCCAAGTAAATGACTCGATGTGACTGGCCCGGCATTTGTCGAACCGCTGATTGCGATTTGATCCTGATCATCAGCTTCTTCTTGCAGGAAAAGAAAACCCGGCGATGCCATGATGATTCCCATGACCTCGGTGAAGGACTCGTTGTAGCTGAGGCCTTTCTGGCGGTTGTCCAGAAACAGTTGGTGCAACTCATCAATGTAGGCCGTGTCAGGCTTCCGGTGTCGGAACGCCTCGAACGCAAATTGTTCAATCAGCTCACGTGCTTTGTCGTCGCGCCCCAGCAGATGGCTCGTTCCGCCAGTCGCTTGGTTGGGATAAAGAATTTCTTCAAAACTTGAGCGTTGCTCGGGATAAAATGGACCTTCGATTTCCAGCCAATCGATCCAGATTGCTGCACGTGGGTCAGTACGCTCACCTGATCCTTCCAGTTTGTTCACATAGCCCCTCATCGAATTGATCGTATTCTCTGGTACGTTCTCGCGAACGTTGGCTGATAGCTGGAATCGTCCCATGGGTTGTCGCGCTTTCATCACAACGGTAACGGGATTATCAGCGGTTCCGTTCAATCTCAAGGTGCCACGGATTCGATTTCGATCCCACAAACGGACGATGCTTCTGAGTTCATGCGGTTCGCCGACAACACCACCATGAATTCGGATCAGATACTCACCGCGGATATCGATGTGCTTTGAAGTGCTAACCCATTTGGCAACGTCGCAGTTGTAGACGCCCGATTCGATCAATGGGTATTGCAAGTATTGGCGAGGTAATTCGGCACGCGAATCCCATTGGCGAAAAATGACCTCCATTTCACCTTCATCCTTAAATCCCATTTCCTGCCACGTCTTGCCCGCCTTTTTCATTGCCATTTTTTGGTCGAGGTCGGCAAGCTTCTCACGCATTTTCTTGTTGACGCGTGTTTCTGGTTCGGTGCGTGAGATTTCGACATTGCGTCGTGGTTTCGTGTTGAAATTCAACGCCTCGGCAGCGATTCTCTTTCCCAGTTCCAGATAAGCTTCAAGGTGCATGGATGTGAAGTACTGTTCGGTGCCGACCGTGTCGAAGGTTGCTATCTCGCCATCATCCGGGATCTCATCCAATGCCACTTCGAATCCAAACAGAGAGCGAATTGTGTTCGAGTACTCACGTTGATTCAATCGTCGCATTCGGATCTCACCTCCACTGTCGGTAAGTCGCCGTCTCGCTTTGACAAGAGTTTTGTTGAGGTTTTCCAGCACGGATGCAAGTTCTTCAGCGTCTGGTTGGTCTGCTTCACGAGGTGGCATGTCACCACCATTCAATTGATCGAGAACATCCTGCCAACGTTGTGCCGTATCGTTGTTGTCGATCTGCCATGAGACCTGATCAAACCTGACCTGACCCTCCTGTGTTTCAGCGCCGTGGCATTCCATGCAGTAAGACTGGACGAAAGGCTGCAGGATTTGTTCCAGATCCAGCGTCTGATTTTCTGTTTGTGCTTGAGCGTTCGACCACAGGGAAAAGACTGCCATGAGAGTCGCGGCGGGAAGTTGCGAGCGATTGCGCATGAATGACTTGGTTATTTGAAAATGAATATTGGTGCGGTTTGCACGTTGTGTCTGCTGACTAACGTTTCGCACGGGACCGGTTAACTAAAGGCAAAAGAGGGTGCGAATTGATTCAGGTGGGAGTCACGTTCGTGGTGAGACCAATTCGGGGATGATGCCAGTGCTATGGCTGAAGGAATCAATTTCCAGTCCCGCTTGTTGCATGAGCGTCAGCCAATAATTGGCGAGCGGGGTATCTTCTTCGGGCAGGACAATGTTGCTGCCATGTTTGATGTTCTTGGCTCCGCCGCCGGAGAGGATCGCAGGAATGTTCTTCAGTTCATGACCTGAACGCAGGTTGGTTCCGTAACTGACAATGCAATTGTCAAAGAGCCGACTGCCGTCACTGTCGGTCGCTTCTTTGAGGCGATCCAGAAAGTGTGCAAACAGCGACATGCACTTCTTGTCCCGCTGGCGGGAGGCTTGAGTCCGGGGTTCTGAAAATCCATAGTGGCTCAGTGAGTGCGCCTTGAGTGTAATTCCCATGCCCGTCAAAACGGAACTGACTGGCTGCCGGTAAGTGATCACACGCGTGGCGTCCGTTTGCAGGGCGACAACCATCATGTCGTACATCAGTTGAATCGCTTCTTCGCCAGCGATGCCTTCCGGTGGTGCGTTCATGGGGGCCTGCGGTTTGGGGATGTCTGCCCATTGCGCCTGACGTTCAAGTCCTTTTTCTACCTGCCGGATACCCGTGAAGTATTCGTCCAGTTTGAGCTTGTCACCTTTGCTGAGAGTGCGTTTGATTCCCTTGGCGTCGAGACGCACGATGTCGAGGACACTTTGTCGTTTCTTCAAACGCGTGTTGAGTTCTTCCTTGGAATCTCTCGGGTTGGCAAACAACGTGTAGTAAAGGTCAAGGGGACGCTCGATCCCGGGGATCGGGTTTCCGGAATCATCCCATGCCAGCGAGAGGCCTCCGCCATGGCCCGAGTTCGAATTGCCATCTGCTTCATTTGCTGAAAGAGTCAGTGACGCGAAACGAGTGTCAGTTCCCAGTTGACCTGCCAGCACTTGGTCGCATGAAACCGAGTTGTGGAACCTCTTGCCAGGGGTGCCGGCAACATTGGCTCCGGTCAAATAAGAAAGGCTGCCACCATGAGGATTCGTGGCTCCCAAGTTGGTCAAATTGGTGACCATGGAGATATCGTCTTGGTGACGCTTCAGCGGACTGAGGCCCTCTGTCATTCCGATTTCAGAGAAACGCCCTTGTTGGGTGGGGTAAAACGTATCTTTGGTAAACCCGAATCCACCTCCCAGAAAGAGGACGCGTTTGGGGGGAGTTGCTGCCAAATCCTTGGAATGGGCGAATGTTTCCAGGAATGGAATGGCAAGCAGGGAACCACCTGTACGCAAAAATGATCGGCGTGTCCCTTGCTGGGAAATAAATGGCGACATGAATTCGTTGTTATCGGTTGGGGCAAGGTTGAGGCTGTACGTCGAGTATAGTCGGTGAAAACTGAGACTAGCAGTAACACTTCCACTGCCATTTGATGTGATTTTCGGAATGTCAGGTTGCAGGCGTCATCTTTGCGTGATGGGGTTTTGGTTTTTCGAGGTTTATTTTCGCAGCAGCGCAATGGTTTTCGATTTACCTGTGCGTTTGTCCAACGGGTATTGTGCCTCGGCATCCGTTAGGAATTCACGCAAATCATCGGCAAGGCCCTGTGCAATTTCAGGATTCTGGGTCGCTAGATTTTTTGACTCGCCAATGTCCGTCGCAAGGTTGAATAATTCTGTCGGGCGACCATCGTAATAATGAATCAATTTCCAGTTGCCGCGGCGAATGGCACTTGAGGGTCCGATGCCTGGACCTTTGGGCCCCCAGTGGTTGGGAAAGTGCCAATGCAACGCACGCTGGGATGAGGGTGGTTCAGGATTGCCTCGCAAAACATCGGCAAAGCTGATTCCATCGATCACGCCACCGATCTGTTGGGCATTCTGGATGCCGGCAATTTCAAGGATCGTTGAAAAAAAATCTTCGATGATGACGAGGTGATCTGTTGTTGATCCAGGTCTCGTGACGCCGGGCCAGGACGCAATCATGGGAACCCGGACTCCGCCTTCATGTGCGGACCCTTTTCCACTGGACAACGGTTTGTTGTGAGTATGTTTTTTTCCACCTCGTCCGTTGGCGCTCAGTCCGCCATTGTCTGACATGAACAGGACAACGGTGTTTTTGCTGACCTTCCGACTTTCAAGGTGATCCAGAATGTCACCGAGTGATTTGTCCATGCCTTCTACCATTGCAGCGTACATCGATTCGGTGTGCTCCAAGCTCCGTTCCCGGTATGCCTGATAAAAGCGAGTGTCGACTGCAAACGGAACATGAACGGCGTAGTGCGACATGTATAGAAAAAAGGGTTCTTCCCGATCGATGGCTTGATCCATGGCCGTCATCGATTCGATTGTGAGAGCTTCTGTCAGGAAGATGTCCTGGCCATGGTATTTTTCAAGGCCGGGGACATCCCATATCCGGTCACCCTTGCGCCATGCGGCACTGAAATTCTGCTTGCCCAAAAAGCTGCCCGGTCCACCCGCGGCATGCCCGCCAATATTGACATCAAAGCCAATGCCTCGCGGATCAGCTCCGGCAGTTCCAGTGGCCCCGAAATGGGCTTTTCCTGCATGAATGGTGTGATAGCCTGCCTCGTTCAGGAACGCGGGCAAAGCTTTAGCATGTATTGTGCCCTCGACACCCGGGTCGGGACAAAGTCCGTTCATGTTCCATTTTGGAAATTTCAATGTGGGATGCGGACGGTCATTGGTTGCGTTCTTTTTNAGCGTCCAATTGGTCACCCGGTGTCGTGCTGCATTCAGNCCTGTCATCAGGCTGACGCGAGTCGGTGAACAGACGCTGCATGCATANGCTTGCGTGAATTTNAATCCGGAAGCTGCCAGNCGTTCCATATTNGGCGTTTTATATCGCCGGTTCAGTGGGGTCACTTNGGCTCCAAANTCCACTGAAGTGTCCTGCCACCCCATGTCGTCTACCAGAAACAGAACAATGTTTGGNGTGGCTCGTNTNTTCCTGTCCTGNGCAGCAGCNATGCTTCCATGGGTACAGAGGAACCACAACAGGATTAGAATAGNNATCCNGCGATGGCGGCGGGCTGATGTTTTCATGTTGCGATGTATTCTGGTGGTGTTCCCNGATCAACTCGTTTGGATCAGGATATCTTTCAGTTGGCAGGTCTCACNAAGTCAAATGTAGCACAATGNCATNGCCGATTTNNGACGCANCNCNTGTCGGAGNNCAGAGTTGTTGACGGTAGGACGNGCGTCGACANTTCTNANTTCNAACTTTCGTTCCCAGAGAGATTGATNCTATGCGGATGNGTCTGATTTGTGTTTTTGGCATGCTTGCCATAGNGTCACTACTGAAGGCCGATGAGGTTGTNGGGCCTTTGGTGGGTTCGGTTTCGTCCAGCAGTGTGCAGATGCTGTATCGTCCATCGGCAAAAGCTCAAACGCTGCGTCTGCAGGTGTTTGATGCCAATGAGCAGTTGGTGAAAGTCGTCGCGGATGACTGCGAAGCGAAGCAGGACTTTGTGGCTCACTTCGTCGTCAGCGGGCTTCAGCCAGCGACGACTTATGGATACCAGATTGAGAAAATCGGTGATTCACCAAAGGTGCTGGTCAAGGCAGGTCCCGGACATCAGTTCACAACAGCGACTCAGCAACGCACTGGAGAACGTGTGGTGGTCAGTTTTGTGTCCTGCGTTGATGTTGAGCCTACGGGAATCTGGAACGAGATGGAGAAGCTCAAGGTCGATGCGGTCTGCTTGATGGGCGACACGCCGTACATTGATAGTTCTGATCTTGAGGTTGCCAGAAAGAAACATCGCCTGTTTCTGCAGATGCCGGATCTTGCTCGATTAGGACAAACCACTTCGGTGGTTGGCATCTGGGATGACCATGATTTTGGCAAGAATAACGGTAACGGTTTAAATCTCCGTGAAGGAAAGTCGCGAACACGCCAAGCATTCGTCGACTATCGGGCACATGATCGTTATGGCGATGGTCGGGAAGGTGTCTATCACAAAATGGATCTGGGNGGTTTGGAGATATTCTTCCTTGATCCTCGCTATTTTTCCCAGACCGAACCCTCGCCGATTGATGGTACTCAGCCTACCTGTTTCGGACGCCAGCAGTGGGATTGGTTGCTTCAAGGATTGCGAGATTCCAAAGCCAAGTTCAAGGTGCTCGCAATGGGCGCGATCTGGCAGGATAAGAAAAACTCCGAAACCGACGACATGTTCACTTATTGGTACGAACGTGACGCACTGTTGGACTTCATCAAAGAAGAACAGATTTCTGGCGTCACTTTGCTTGGTGGTGATATCCATGTTGCACGGCACCTGAAACATCCCGAACGAGTCGGTTATGACTTGCATGATTTTATCATTTCACCAGGCCATGAACGCACCATCACAGGGCTTGATGTCTATCATCCCTCGTTGCTGTGGTCATTGGTGGAAGGGCGGCAGTTCCTGATGTTGACGGCAGATACCGGCGGAGACAAACCCTCGCTCACAATCGAGTTCCGACAGCCTGAGGGGCGGGTGAATCGCCGTGTCGTTTTGAACCTCGATGAATTGACACCCAAAGCACGCAGGGAGGATCTGTCAAAAGAGATGCGGGCGCACTGGGAGTTTAACGAGGGGCTGCAAAACAAATCGTTGCTTGCTGGCCGGATTGATGCACAGTCCTATGGTGGTGCATCGATCGATCAAACACAGCAAGCTCGCGGGGGAGCTGTCCGTTTCCGACGATCGAAAGGTCAGTATCTGAATGTGACGCAGAGTTTTCTTGACGACAACTCTCCCGCTCATACCGTTTCGATGTGGTTCAAGCCCGCTAGCTTGCCAAAGCATGGGACGGGTGATCGCTGCTTCTTGCTCGAAAGCACCGCTCAGGGTGAAGCCAGCGATAAGCAGGCATGGCATTTGTCTCTTGGTTTAAGAGCCACCGCTGACCCAAGCAAAGTCAATTTGCAATTATATACCGTGACTTTGCAGCCTGCAGGCAGTCCCGGTGCGGCACCCAAGCAGATTTCCCAAGGACCCTTTGACTTTCTGGTTAACCGTGAACAGTTGCGGGATCGATGGAACCACGTGGCATTCACTTTTGATTCTGAATCGCTTCGTTTGTTTCTCAATGGAAACGTGGCGGCGTCCCATTTGTTGCCCGTCAAAGGTCCAGCAGCGGAATTTGGGGGATTGGTGATCGGCGGCCACCGCGCAGGAACCGGCAGGAATTTTGATGGCTGGATCGATGAAATTGCGATTTGGCAACGCCTGCTTGATCAGGATGAGATCCAAGGCCTCAGCAAACTGGCTCGTTAGACCATGTGCTGGCGTCATTTTTGCATGCCCACTCCCGGACTGATGCGAAGGCTTGGTGCGTTTGCAAAGCTTTTCTGTGNCCCCCANACGCTTTCGGCTCAGNGTGAAGTGGAACACGAAAGGGTTACAGGTTAACCTNTTCCTCTGGGGCAGTNGCTCACACGCGATNCTNGTCCCGTCTGNNNTNANNGTCCCGTCTGNGATGATGGCCTCNTGGGCTCCNTTTTGGATTCCAGGTTGGGCTGCGGGNCAAATGNCAGTCGGGGTATTCATTCGGTGANNTCTGGTCCTCAAGCNAAAGCACGCAACAAGTTAAGACATGCAACTCGAAACTGCAGAAGGCAAACACANCGTGGTTACAAAATATCGCAGCATGCTGGNCCCCNTTTTATTTCTNGGACTNNNNGGCNTCNCNCANCTGCNNGCTGATGAANCAAANTCCGTNGCGANAATTGANGGNTCTGGTCCNGGGTGGGTTTCGCTCGGCAAGGCCGANTTNGCAAAAGTGAACAGTGCTGATGACACATGGTCGTTCAAGGGTGACGAAATCCATTGCACAGGGAAACCTGTCAGTGTCATGCGAACTCAAAAACAGTACACGAACTTTGAGCTCGTCTGTGAATGGCGACATATGAAGGATGCAGGTAATTCGGGGATTTTTGTGTGGACCATTCCTGCGTCACTGGAAAGCCTCAAAGGACCGGGCCTGCCTCACGGCATCGAGGTGCAAGTGCTGGATCTTGGCTACAAGGATGCGTTTGAACAAGGTGGAAAACGTAAGGCTGACTGGTTCACCTGTCATGGCGATGTGTTCCCTGTGGGGGCCGCAAAGATGAAGCCTTTTGCACCTGTCGCGCCCAACGGACGCAGAAGCTTTCCCTCAAAAGAATTGACGCTTGATACTGGTGAGTGGAATCACTATTACGTCCGTGCCATCAATGGCGAGGTCCGCTTGTGGGTCAATGGTGAAGAAGTATCTGGTGGCACCGCGTGTTCGCCCAGCACGGGGTACCTGTGTCTGGAATCCGAAGGCTCACCCATTGAGTTTCGAGGTTTGAAACTGCGTGAGTTGCCGTAGGCAGGCATTCATCAGGTCACTGAGTGGGGACCATGGGTGCTCGATTGCAAGCAGGCCTGCATTTTGGGTGGTGCTACCGAGGTCCTACTGTTTCCAGACAAAGGCTGGTGGGCGAAACGCCTTGACGTCACGATCGTTGCTCAGGGGGGCCCCGGGCGTGGATCGACCATCACGAATGAGTTTTTGGTAGTCCGCCAGCATGCTTTTCATACGGTTCTGATTGCCAACAGATACATCGGTCGTTTCAGCCGGATCGTTTTTGAGGTTGTAAAGTTGAACGAAGGTTGCATCCTCGAGCTCCTTGTGATTCTTGGGATTGCGACCAAATACTTTGATTGCCTTTTTCCACGCGTCCTCGGATCTTGGTTCCGTAAAGAATTGTCCGGAACTGCCACTTCCAGGACCAAGGATCAGTTTCCAGTCACCATCACGAAAGGCATCGGAACGCGTCCCGCGAATCACGAGGCTCCTGCGATGTGACTGGTCAGGTTGCTGCAAGACAGATAGAAAACTGGAGGAATCGGGGCCTTGGCTTGAGGACAGTTGGATTCCCGCAATGTCAGCCCATGTCGCCATCAGGTCATTTAGGCCGATCAGGGCATCACTGACGCCACCTGGATTGATGACACCAGGCCAAACCGTCGCGAAGGGGATTCGAAGCCCGCCTTCAAAGGCAGAGAATTTGTAGCCCCGCCACGGGCCAGCAGAAAAGTGCCCGTCCTTTTCCATCTCCTGCATTTGATTGGCAGTGGCTTGGAGTCGACGGCCCGAATAATGTCCGGGGCCGTGATCAGAAGCGACCATGACCAAGGTGTTTTCGGCAATGCCGGCATCGGCCAGTTGTTTGCGAATTCTGCCAATACACGCATCGGCATTCATGACAAAATCGCCATAAATTCCGATGCGACTTTTTCCTCTGAACTCAGATTCGGGTGAGGTTGGAGTGTGCGGTGCTGTGAGAGCAACGAAAAGAAAGAAGGGCTTGGGGTGTTTGGCCTGACTGTGGATGAAGCTGCCCGCCTCTTTGCAGAAGGTGGAAAGAACTTCCGTGTCGACGAAGTCCTCCGCGGCTGGTCCCACTCGATTGAACGCACTCCAGCCTTTCTGGGCCGTCACTTTCCCCTGCCATTGTTTGCCCCGAATGTAGGCATAGGGAAACATGTCGAGCGATCCGGGAAGAAAAAAACATTTGTCAAAGCCATAGTCACTGGGGCCGATTTGGATGGGTTGGGTGAAATCGGTATTTTCAGGACCCTGAATTTTACCATCCCGAGTTGTCATCCGGGTGCCGAGGTGCCATTTGCCGACGTAGCCCGTGGCGTAACCGCCCGACCGAAACATGTCACCTAGAGTGTGTTGTGATTCAGGGAATCGCAATCCCGTAAATCCCCACGGTCCGCCTTGTTCGGCCTTACCAAAACGAAAGGCATAGCGACCTGTCATGATTGAGGTGCGACTGGGAACACAAACTGAATCGGTCACATGCGCATCTGTGAACTTCATGCCCTCGGCACAGAGTTGGTCAAAATGCGGTGTGTCCACCTTGCACTTGTCACCACCAAATGCCTTCACATCACCGTAGCCAAGATCGTCAGCCAGAATAAACACGATATTGGGACGCTCGGCAGCCACACTGCTGTGCAGATGCATGGCACAGCTTAACACTACGAGTAAGCAACGCGTGACGTTTCGATTGAGTGTCATGACTGATCCTTGTATCAAAGGTTTACCACTTGAGCTGTGTGCAGTTTAATCGCTTATCAGCACGTCGAGTTCACTGAACGATGCAAGAGGCGTACCGCTTTGGGAAAATTGCTTCCGTCACATGCAGTTTGATGCATTGTATGTCGTGGGTTCTGCCAACCATTTGGTGGTCGGTGATTTGATGGGTCAGGCTATCCATTGGCGTAGGCAATACCATTGAATTTCTCTCAAACTATATGTCGAATTTTGAGAGTTCGGACTTCATGGTGTCGGGATGAATCGGTACTGGCCACCTTTTTGTTTTGCAATCCGTTCCATCAAGGGACCGCTGCTGACGCTCTCGAATGCGATGGTGTGAACGATGGTCTCTTGAGGGTATTCGGCTAGGACAGCTTTCGGGTCCAGCATCACACCACCTGACGGTGGCATTACTTTTCTTGCCGTCCCGAAGCTTTGGAAAAAAGAATTGAGTGGTGAATCCAGATTCGCTCCATGACCGTACAGAAACTCACCATCGGACAGAAAGAAAACAGCATCTGGTTTCAAATTGCCTGCTATTTGCAGAGCTCGTGCAGGCATGGTGCCACCTTGGGGGCGAACTTGGTGCCTCAGCCAATTAATCGCGGCTTGTTTGTTAGCAGGAGTTGCTTGTCTCATCACAGCTTCGTTTTTCTTCACGAACATTGGTAATGCGTGATTGCTGTAAAGGATGACCGAAAAATCTTGCTCGCTATTGAGTTGATTGATCGATCCAACCAGTTCCCTGGTGGCACGCTCGAGTCGTTGCCCATTACGAGCAGCCATACTGGAGGAGATGTCCAGCACGAACACAAAACGATTTCCATAAGCTTCCGCACCGAAAAACTTGATGCTCTTGTTCTTGTTTGTGTCACTAGAATCAGTGTGGGCCTCGGTAACGGCCGCAGTGGGAGAATCGGCTGTCGCAGCACTCGTGCCGGGCGCTGGATTTGATTCCAGTTCCGCAAGTTCTATCAAGTCGACCGCTACCATTTCTGACAACACCGGATCAGCGGCCATAGCCTCGTGAAGGGGGGCAGCGATATCGACGCTCGTGATGATCTCCAAGGCTTCAGTGTTGACCCAAGGATCCTGATGATTAGCAGCTGCAATTGAGATGACTAAGTGATCGGAGCGATTGGTTGGTATCAGCACCAATGCCAAGGTGATGAGGATGATCAAGTGAACGATGAGCGAACACAGGAATCCGGAAGCCTGCCGAAGGTGTCGGTCCTGGCTGCTCTGGCTATTTTCTTCATCGTTTTTAATCGTCGTCACAGCATCCGTCTTTGTATCGGAACAGGTAGCTGGGAGCGGAGACGGTATTTCGTGATTCTCGATAGGTGGTGGAGTTAACAAGGGTTCAGGAAGCGATGGTAAGATAGAAGCACGATGGAATTACCGGTAGAGTCATTGGCTCACCGGATGTGAGAGCTGGATCGGATTCCCTCGCGTCGTATGGGGTGTTCACAATTGCGAACCCTGAATTGGTCCGATCGCCCAGCGCTGTAGCGTACCAGCCCTCTCTGCTGACAACAAATTACAGGCTGATTGTCCCCGTCCGTGGGTATGCTGATTCTTTTGCCGGCATTTTAGTGAGGTGGCGTGAAGGTGGGGAATCGTGACGGTGGGTTGCGAATACCGGTTGTATTGTCCTACTGAAAATTTCGTGCTGTGTTCCGTCATCTTTTCTCCTATGATGTGCGATTCATCCACGAATCAAGCGTTGCCATTGACAGATGGCGTTTCTCAGGGAAGCTGACATATTGTTGGGGCAAATGGGGCGAGTTGTGTGGATGGAATTTCTGGCGTAGACAGCCCTGAACACAACAGGTTCTGTTTGAACTTTCCACGATCGAGAAGGCTAACTGCCTGCCGGCATGAGAACTCTTTTTAAATCATTGATCGTTGTGGCCCTGTTGGGGGCCGTGGGGGCTTTGGGGTATCAGCCTGCGCTGAAATATTGGCGTGAACGCAATAAGATCACATGGGACACGGCGGAGATCGAATCTGGTGATATCACACGCTTTGTCAATTCGACTGGGACGGTGCAACCAGTTCTATCGGTCTCCATTGGTTCGTTTGTCTCGGGCCCGATTGTTGAGCTAAATGTCGACTTTAATGACGAAGTGAAGCAAGGTGATGTACTTGCCCGAGTTGATCCGCGACTCTTCAAGGCGGGGGTGGATCGAGACAATGCAACGCTCTCGACGCGGGAAGCTGATTTGGAACGGATTGAAGCGCAGTTGCAGCAAGCGTTGAACAACTACCTTCGTGGCAAGCGACTTCGTGATAAGAACGAAGATTTCATGTCTGACCGTGAGATGGACGCTCTGGTGTTTGATGTCAAGTCATTGCAAGCGCAGCGGAAACTTGCCAAAGCAGCAATCTTGCAGGCCAAGGCTTCTTTGGAAACGTCGCAGGCTAATTTGAAGTATTGCGAGGTGACTTCACCCGTCGACGGAGTGGTTATCAATCGACTGATCAATCCGGGGCAGACATTGGCGGCACAATTCCAAACCCCGGAGTTGTTCGTGGTGGCTCCTGATCTGCGAGAAAAAGTCCATGTATTTGCTTCGGTAGATGAGGCTGACATTGGACTCATTCAAACTGCAAAAGAGTCAGGCAAGCCAGTTGATTTCACGGTCGATGCTCATCCTGATGAAGTGTTCGACGGCGAGATTGAGCAGATTCGGGTCAGCAGTGTGGCAACTCAGAATGTCGTAACTTATCCCGTTGTGATTGCTGCCAGTAATCCTGACTTGAAGTTGTTGCCCGGAATGACGGCCAGCATATCCTTTGAGGTAGATTCAACAGATGATGTGCCCAAAATTCCAAACGCCGCTTTGCGATTTTTCCCAGACAATGTGAAATTGGTTCGTGAAGCGGATAGGCAATTGATTGATGGGTCGACTTGGAGATCCCAGAAAACCGATGCAGAAAAAGATGAGGCTGCAAATCAGACAGCGAGCGAGAGTGCGGAAGCTCAGCGAAAAAAAAACCAACGTCACGTGTGGGTGGTCGATGGTGAACTGCTTCGTGCTGTCGAAGTCACGACCGGCTTGATGGAAAATAAGTTTACCGAGATGGTCTCGGGTGATCTTGAGGTGGGTGACAAGCTGGTCATTGGCAAGAAAGACTAAATCAAGCATGTCCTTCTTTGATACGGTTCGCATTGCGTTTCTCGCGTTATTGAAAAATAAAATGCGTGCGATTTTGACCATCATTGGTGTCGTGATTGGAATCGCGGCGGTGACGACGATTGTTTCGATCGGACAGGGAGCAAGCAAGCTGGTAAGCGGTGAGTTTGAAGCCTTGGGTACGAATGTGATTCTCGTATTTCCGGGACAGACGAGGCGCGGCGGGGCAAGGCAGTCAGGGGCGCCGACGCTAACCACGGCAGATGCAGATTCAATTGGGACAGAATGCCCAGCAGTACTCGCTGCGTCTCCAATCGTTGGGACGGCCGGCCAAGTCATTTATGGAAATGAGAACTGGAATCCGAAACAGCTGCAGGGCGTAGGGCAAGACTACCTGACTGTAAGAAACTGGGATCTCGAAGCTGGTGGTTTCTTTTCCACCAGCGATATTGAATCCAATGCCAAGGTCTGTGTGATTGGCCAAACCTTAATTCCCAAGCTGTTTCGCACCGTCAATCCGATGGACGAGATGATCAGGATCAACAATGTTCCCTTCCGTGTCATTGGGATTCTAGGAAAGAAGGGTGCAAACATGGTGGGTGATGATCAAGATGATGTGGTCTTGATGCCTCACACCACCGTTCGAAAAAGACTCAACGGTTCACCGCTCGATAATGTCGGGATCATCATGGTTTCGGCACGAGGAACCAATCAAATGGGGGAAGCTGCAAAGCAAATCGAAACACTGCTTTACGAACGACACGAAATCGGGCCGTCGGAAGAACCAGATTTCAGTGTGCAGGATACGACGGAGATCGCTGCTACGCTCGGAATCATTACCGGAACATTGACTCTGATGCTGTCTGCCATTGCAGGAATTTCGCTACTTGTGGGTGGCGTCGGAATCATGAACATCATGCTGGTTTCGGTCACTGAGAGAACAAGGGAAATCGGTATTCGAATGGCATTGGGAGCGCGGGGCAAAGATATCCTGCGGCAATTCCTGATTGAGTCGGTGGTGCTGTCGTGCATCGGCGGTGCGATTGGGCTGTTGCTTGGCACCGGTGCGTCGATGTGTGCTAACGTGCTGATTAACATTTACAAACCGGGGACAGATTGGCCTATGATCGTTTCCATCCCGGCAGCTGTCGTGGCGATGGGATTTGCAGCCGCCGTGGGAGTTTTTTTTGGTTACTATCCTGCACGACGCGCAAGCAAACTCGACCCAATTGATGCATTGAGGTACGAGTAGATGGCTTTGATTGAGCTTGATGATGTTCGCAGAGTTTACGACTTGGGCGAAGTCAAGGTGCACGCTCTTCGCACGGTGACGAGACAAATTGAGCTTGGGGAATACATCGCCCTGATCGGGCCCTCGGGCAGTGGGAAGTCAACGCTGATGAACACACTGGGGTGTCTTGATCGCCCAACCCATGGTAGCTATCTGCTGGATGGCGAAGAAGTGGTGACGATGAATCGTGATCAGAGAGCCAAAATAAGAAACAAACAGCTCGGTTTTGTTTTCCAGAATTTCAATTTGCTGAATCGCACGTCGGCTTTGGAGAATGTCGAACTTCCGCTCATGTACGGGCCTCGCGTGTCTGCTCGTGAACGCCGCGATCGTGCTATGGAGATGCTTGGGAAAGTTGGCCTGGCTGATCGTTACCATCACCATCCCAGCCAGTTATCCGGTGGCCAGCAACAGCGGGTTGCCATCGCCAGAGCACTTGTGAATCGTCCCTCAATCCTGATGGGAGACGAGCCGACCGGTAACCTCGATTCAAAAACCAGTCGCGAAGTTATCGAGTTGTTTCGTGAGTTGAATGAACTGCAGGACATCACGGTGATTCTCGTGACGCACGATCAGAATGTGGCCCGTAATGCGAAGCGAACCTTGGTTCTGCGGGATGGTGAGATCGTCCAGGACACGGTGGATTTCAAACTGGCGAAAGCTGCGCTCGAATATGACCCCGCATTGGAAGAATGACGAGAGAACTGGCTGTTTTCAAAGTTAACAGGCTTCCAGGAGGCCAGCGTGTGATGATCCAATGCGCACGCCTTGTTGACGGGCAGTGCATCGCCAGTTCGTTGCCGTGTTTCGCTATCCTTCGTAACCGTTAAGGTCGATGCCAGTTTGCTGTTGCTTGCGAGGGAAACTGGGTGGAACCAACGTCACACGTGGAAAAACTGGCGCATCCGTCGTGGTCGGTCGAATCCGAACTCTATGGCTATTGTATTTACTGATCACAATTTGAGTCTCCGCTGTACTTTTTGCAGTTGGATGATTTACACCGTCTTGGCGTCGCATTACGTCATCGCGGAGGAGCCCTGCTATCGGATCTTGCCCGAGCAACGTTTTTTGCAGCTTCGATCCCCCAGTCAGTTGTTGCAGGTTGCGGTTCCCCAGACACCCCGGCCACCTACCGTTGCAGATCCCCAGTTTGATGCAAAGCCTCGTAATCTCACGCTCAACGAGGCTATCAACATCACACTGGCAAACAGTGAGGTGGTGCGGGTGCTCAGTGGAGTGACGGCATCGACCAGCGGACGAACCATTTATGACGTGGCCATCACCAATACCACGATCGACCAACAAAGGGGGGTTTTTGATCCAACACTGCGTTTGAACAATATCTGGAACCAGGTCGAAAACCCCATTGGAATCCCCGATCCGCTAAACCCGGGAAACACCTTGATTGGTGGAACTCAAAGTGAGGCGTTTGGGATCGATTTCGGTTTGGCCAAGAAGAATCTGCTCGGTGGAACGACCAACTTGGGAGTCGTGAGTAACCGTAATCACGTCACGCCCGGTATTTTCCCGCTCGATCCGTCGGATCGCTCCGCCACAGAATTCAGTTACACACAGCCACTGTTGCGGGGTGGCGGGAAAGCGGTCAATCAGGCTCCTATCGTTTTGGCTCGCATTGATACAGAGCGTTCCTATTTTCAGTACAAGCAGGCTGTGCAGCGATCGGTTCAAGGTGTGATCGAAGCTTATTGGGCTCTCGTTTTTGCTCGCACTGACCTTTGGGCGCGGACGCAGCAGGTCGAGCAGGCAAGGTTTGCCAATGATCGCACTGTGGCCCGAGTGGAAAGTGGAGATGCCAATGCAGGAGATCTTGCCCAAACTGAATTGGCGCTGGAAAATTTTCGAGCCAGTCTGTTGGCTTCACAAGCCAGTGTTCTGCAGCGACAGGCTGCTCTGCTGAATATTCTGGGATTGCCTCCCTATGAGGCAGAACGCACTGTTCCCGTCACGCCAATGCTTGAAGAACTGATTGCTGTGGATTGGAATCGGATCAATGAACTAGCACAACGCGAGCGTCCGGACATCATTGAATTGAAGCTGATTCTGGAAGCTGATCAGCAACGCATTCTAGTTGCGCAAAATCAGGCACGGCCACAGCTAAACGGCGTTGCGTTGTATCGTTGGAATGGACTTGAAGGGATTGCACCAGCCGGCAACCGTGTGCGAAGTAATGCGGGAGATTTCCAGGACTGGTCACTCGGTGTCAATTTCTCCGTGCCGTTGGGCATGCGAACCGAGCGGGCAACCCTGCGTCAGCGGCAGCTGATCATTCAACGCGACCGAGCCAATTTGGATCAGGGGCTGCACAACATGCAGCAGCTGCTGGCGTTAAGTCTGCGTAACCTCGAACAGTTCTACGCTCAGTACGAGCGATACAAAGCTGTTCGCGCTGCGGCTCGCCGAAATTTGGAACAGCAACTTGCACAATACAACGAGGGAATCATTCAGTTCATTGTTGTTTTGCAGGCGATTGTTGATTGGGGGAACAGTGTCAGTTCTGAAGCCCAGTCGCTCACCCAGTACAACACCGAACTCGCCAGACTTGAATTGCAGACGGGGACCATTTTGCAGGAGCACAATGTCGTGTTCTTTGAAGAACGTTTTCGCTCAATTGGACCGCTGGGACGTTGTGGAAAAGACGCCTGTTATCCGCGCAGCCAACCACCATCAACTTCGGTGATGCGATATGAAGAAGGGATGCAGCCTTCCGAGGAGTATTTCGATCTCGACGATCCGGTTGCCAAGCAAAAGCCATTGGATGAAGATCAGGAAAAGGGAAAAGACCTTGATCCTGAGATGGATGTCGAATTTGAGAAGATCGACAAAAACCAGGACGGTGAGATGTCTGATGAAGAGATCAACAATCTATTGAAAAACAGGAGTGCTCTGCGGGCGTTCACTGATTTTTTGCAAACGAAACTTCGGCGTGAATGAAAGTCAGGTAGACGATTACACCAGGGTGGCAATGACTTTGCATTGCTTGACTGAGTCCCGTGTCGCCTGACAGGGAGTGATTGGCATGGGGCCGCCTTTTTGAGCTTGTATAGGGTGACGAGCGTACCAACCAACGAAGCCCGCCACCTGTCATTGCAAGTGGCGATGGAAAGAACAGCTTGGTGTTGTGCCACTGAATCAGCGTGTTGGAATGTTTGGTTGCCCGTTTGGCATCGGTCAGGTGATGGTTACTTCCTTGCCTTCAGGATCGGCGTGTCCCAACCTTGAATTTCATCTGGGCTGGCATCTGTGATGGAAGGTTTGAAGTTGAAAGTCGTTGGGTTGTAAGGTCCAACAAATGAAATGTCTGCATCTGGCTCGATTTCGTCTTCCATGTTCATGCACCAAAGTGTTGCATTGATGATCATGCGACGCACGCCCTCGCTGAGAATGTCCTCGGATGCACCCTGAGTACTACAGAACGCGCGTCCCTCTTTTCCATCCTGAAATTGGTACGTGCGAACCCATGCAGCGGGCTGGGGTGCTTTGTCGGTGATGGGCTTGGCACCGACTTCCATCGACTCAAGCACTTGATTCGTCGCCAGGATCGTCGAGTTCGGCATCGGGCGTGCTGAATAGGCACCCGCCATCGCATGCATGTCTTTCACTCCTCGCATGACCGGATGCATGCCCTGATCAGGAACGACATTCATGGCAGTGGCGAATTGATGGTTGCGTCCGTAGTGTCCAGCTCCCAAGCCAGGATTCCATGTTTCGCCAAGGATTTGTCGCCCAAACCCGCCGATGTAATCTTCCTTTTTCGAGTTGAAGTTTTGATAAGCGTATTTGCCTTTGAGTCCATTGAAGGCATGGGTGGTCGTGCGCAGGCCCAGGACAGGGCCGCCACGCTTCAGATATTGCTCGAATTTGGCCATCCAAGGATCTTCTGGATGAACAAAGCGGAGGAACAGAAATAGCATGTCGGCATCATCGATCGCATCAATACCCGGGATCAGGCTTGAGCCGGGCTTGATCAGTCCCTCGGGCGTCTGCCCGAAAAGAACGGTGCATTTGAAGCCGTACCGTTTGGCCAGGATGCGGGCAATTGCTGGGCTTGTCTCCTCGCCTCGATACTCGTGATCTGATGCGATGAAAAGGATGTGTTTGCCCTTGCCGGGACCCGAGTCACCTTCGTAAACGACATGATCGGCTGCAGTCGCGTGCGTGCAAAGAAGAAAAAGTCCGGCAGTAGCGGCTAGCAAGTATCGTCTGATCATGTTGTTGTCCACGGGTGCGATTCTGGTGTTGCGAGATTGGTGTTGCGAGATTGGTGTTGCGAGATTGGTGTTGCGAGATTGGTGTTGCGAGATTGGTGTTGCGAGATTGGTGTTGCGAGATTGG
>NZHC01000155.1 GCA_002689655.1 Rhodopirellula sp.
AAACCTCACCCAAAACCTCACCCAAAACCTGACCCAAACTGGGAAAACACGAGAAAAAGGGTTTAGTTTACAGCTCCTGCTATATCGCGACTCCGCCCTCAACCACGGGTCTGTCTCAAGGAACATTCCTTCTCCCACCCGGTCAGCGTCGCAGCCGAGACTCTGAATGCTGCACTCACGCCGTGTTGAGCACCTAGTAGCGGAGTGCGTCATTATTGAGCCTGCAACCATTGAGCCTGCAGCCGATGCGTGGCTCGGGCACCGCGGGAAACGGGCGATTGCAGGGTGATCGGAGTTGCTCCGTCTGCTCGCCCCAAATTCACAATGAGGATGGCGAGCGGAGCAAAATCTCCCGATCAGACCCAAGGTGGATGGCTGGTATTACCGACAACCCTAATACATCCGCTCACTTTTTCGCGTGCGATGAAAGCACAGAATGCTTAATTTGTAATGCGAATCACCGGCCTGTTTGGTATCCTAGGAGAAAATAGGCGTAGCACCAGCGTGGTTCGATGCTCGCACTATTCTCTCATCCGCATGCTTCCAGGAACGCCGTTATGAGCCGAGTGGTTCAGGACTTTACCGACTTACTGCTCAAGAAGGGCGTGATTAGCCTCGACCAACTGACAGAGGCTGAAGAGGTTGCCAAGACGACCAATGCGGATGTTGGTGATGTCCTGGTGCAAATGGAATATGCCACCGCTGAAGAGGTGGCTGAAGCATTAGCAAAACATCACAAAATCCCCTATGTCGATCTCAGATCCGCCCAAATCAGTGATGAGGTGGTCGAATTGGTGCCCGAGTCCGTCGCTCGCGAGAACACCGTTCTCCCTTTCAGCGAAGAGGACGGCGCCCTGCGAATTCTGATCGCGGACCCGTTTGACCTCGAAACCATTGAAAAACTGCGTTTCATTCTGAATCGAAAGATCGAAACAGCACTCGCCTCGAAAGGGGCGATCATCGGTGCCATCAATCGTTATTACGGACAGGTCGAGGGTGAGTCTGCTGACTCGATGCTGCAGGAATTCACCGACACGGCAATCGACTTCACCGAAACAGACGCCGATAGTGAGCAGGCCGAGGAAGACGTCGATGACAGTTCCGCGCCGGTGATCCGGTTGGTGAACCTGATGATCCAGGAAGCGGTCCAGTTGCGAGCCAGCGACATTCACGTCGAACCTTTCGAGGATCGTGTGCGGATTCGATACCGAATCGATGGTGTTTGCGTTGAACGTGAAAATGCCCCGCGAAGAATGCTTTCAGCGATCATCGCCAGGATCAAAATCCTGTCAAAAATCGATATCTCTGAGAAGCGGCGTCCGACCGACGGAAGGATCAAAATCACTGTTGGGGACAAGCAACTCGACCTTCGAGTTAGCATTATTCCGACCAACCACGGTCAATCCTGCGTGATGCGTCTGCTGGATAAAGACAATATCAAGGTGGGTGTACGCCAGCTCGGACTCTCGGAAAGAGACTTCCGAAACTTCAACTCCCTGATCCGTCGGCCCAACGGCATTATTCTCGTCACCGGCCCAACGGGATCCGGCAAAACAACCACCTTGTACGCCGCCCTCAACGCACTGAACCGTCCTGACCGAAAAGTGATCACTGCTGAGGATCCGGTCGAGTACTACCTTCCGGGCATCAATCAGGTCGAGGTTCGGCACAAGATTGGACTCGACTTTGCATTGATCATTCGCGCGATGTTGCGACAGGCTCCGAACATCATCCTCGTTGGTGAAATGCGAGATCACGAGACCGCGTCGATGGGAATCCAGGCCTCACTGACTGGACACTTGGTTTTTAGTACACTGCACACGAACGATGCGCCCAGTGCCATATCACGAATGGTGGACATCGGTGTACCATCCTATATGGTGGCAAGTAGCGTCATTGCGGTGCTCGCGCAACGCTTGGTCAGAACCATCTGCCCACGCTGCAAGGTTCGTTATACGCCCCCCGAAAGCACGATCGAAGAATCCGGATTACCACCGGAGATGGTGAAGCAGGCAGAGTTCTCTCGGGGTAAGGGATGCGCGTACTGCGGCAGGAAGGGCTACCGGGGTCGGATCGGCATTTACGAACTGATGCTGGTGAACAACAGGCTGCGTGAACTTATGTTCAAAGGCACAACAACGCAGAAGATCCGGGAAGAGGCCATAAGTAATGGCATGTCAACACTTTACACCGACGGAATGCTGAAGGTTATTCGCGGCATCACGACCTTCGAAGAAGTCTATCGAGTTGCAAAGAAAACGGAGCAGGAGAAACTTGCCTTCCGGCACATCGTGGCCGACCTCGATTCGCTCTAGCGTTGAATCCATTCTTGCTGCCTTGAGCCTGAAAACCCGATCACCCATCGCGATTGAACGGCCTAGGAAATCGGAGGCCAGACCTCCAACTTCAACCACAGAAAGCTCTCCTGTTTCGGATGACCAGCTGACACCAATACCACGCTCAATGCAGCGAACGTCGCCCTCACGACCCGCATTCGTCGCGCCCAAAACCATTACAATATGGACGACTTTTTTTGTTTTTTGAGGGAAACAGACAATAATGACTTCATCGAGGCGGGGGAGATACGAGATCCAACCAGCCTTGAGCAGCAGTACCTGCTAAAAGTCTTTTCCCGGCAGGCCTGCGACGATCACGATCAAAATTTCAAAATCCTTTTCCATTTAAACGACATTGCATTCCTGGCGGATGACCCTCCAAACGCATGCCGCGTGTCAGTTGTGTCTATGCGAGGTGCTCTGGGGAGCGACTCTTGGCTACCGTTCTGATTGACAAACTGCTTCAAGCAGCCATCAAACAAGGTGTGAGTGACATTCACATTGTGGTGGGGCAACCTCCGGTATTCCGTCTGCATGGGCGAATGCGAAAACTGGAAACCAAGACGCTGGAGGCAGAGGACGCCGTGGCACTGATGAAGAGCATCACGCCTGAGCGATGCCAACGGGAACTGCAGGAGAGCGGTAGCACTGACTTTGGCTTTGCGTTTGGCGAGGCAGCAAGATTCCGCGTATCGGTGTTCAAGCAACGTGGCTTTATCTCAATGGTGCTGCGTCAGATCCCCAATGACAAATTGACACCGGAGCAACTGGGACTACCCGAGGCAGTGGTCAAAATGGTTCACCGCCCCCGCGGACTGTTCCTTGTGACCGGACCGACCGGATCCGGAAAGAGTACGACGCTGGCAAGCCTGATCAACCTGCTCAACGAGACGCTTGACCACCACATCATCACGATTGAAGACCCGATCGAGTTTTATCACGACCATATTGAAAGCACGATCAACCAGCGCGAGGTGGGCGTTGATGTCCCTAGTTTCTCAGAAGCAATCCGACGAGCTTTGCGTCAGGATCCCGATGTGATTCTCGTGGGCGAACTTCGAGACCTTGAAACAATCGAAGCTGCGATCAGCGCNGCCGAGACAGGCCACATCGTGTTCGGCACGCTTCACACCAACAGTGCTCAGGGCACGGTCAACCGAATCATCGACGCGTTTCCCGGCAACCTGCAGGATCAGATTCGGACTCAACTGGCCAGCACGCTCATTGGTGTGGTTGCTCAAACCCTATTACCGAGAATTGGCGGCGGTCGCTGTGCTTCCTACGAAGTCCTGAATGTGACACCGGGTGTTGCCAACCTGATCCGCGAAAACAAGACATTCCGAATCAACAGCGCCATGCAAACGGGTGCCAAGTTTGGAATGCAGCTGATGGATGATGCACTGTTCCACCACTGGAAAAACGAAACAGTCTCAGTGGAAGAAGTTTTGGCAAAAGCACATCGTCCGGATGACCTTGCCAAGCGAATTGTGCAATCCCGTCGTGGTGAAGGCGACGACGCGGTCCCAGTTCCCCAAGACGAATAAACCGACGAATCGCCCAACCGCTTGCCCCGCGAAGACAGACCTGCAGGCAGTCGCCCGCAGTCTTCCGGACTGCAAACAATGTTAACAACAAATCCGCAACCACCTAAAGTTTTGATTGGTCACTGACAAATGGCACCACGTCGCATCGGACAGATCCTCGTTGACCTTGGTTTTCTAACCGACGAGCAGCTTGAGATCGTGCTTGAAGAGCAGGAGCAACAGCCAGGTGCGTTGCTGGGCAGAATTGCGGAAGACATGCAACTGATCACTGATGAACAGTTGATTCAAGGGCTTGCTGAGCAGATGGGAATGCAGACGGTGTCACTCGAAGACGCCGAGTTCAACGAGGAGGTGATCGCCAAAATCACTGAAACCATGGCACAGCTCTACCGCGTGGTCCCGCTGTCATTTGAAAATAATNTACTGACTGTCGCCACATGCGATCCACAGAACCTGACCATCCAGGACGAATTGCGAACTTTTCTTGGCCACGACATTTCGATGGTCATCGCGACTGAGCGAGATGTTCTGCAAACCATCGGCAGACACTATGACAGCGAAACCGAAAGCGTTGAAAAACTCGTTCAACAACTCGCTGATGATGAAGAACTGAAAGCAGCGATTTCAGCTCTGGAAACCGAAAAATTCAACATCACCGACGCAGAGGCGTTGGCAGATTCGGCGCCTGTTCGAAAACTGCTGAACATGGTGCTGTTGCTTGCCATCAAAGACCACGCCAGCGATATCCACTTTGAGCCATTTGAGGACGAGTTCCGGATTCGCATCAAAGCAGAGGGTGTCCTTTATGAAATGGTGCCACCACCCCGTCACCTGGCATTTGCGATCACAACACGAATCAAAGTGATGGCAAGCCTTGATATCGCCGAGCGGCGGATGCCGCAAGATGGTCGAATCGAACTGATGGTGGGTGGTCACCCGGTTGACCTTCGCGTCAGTGTTCTCCCGACGATTTTCGGTGAGAGCGTTGTCATGCGAATTTTGGACCGCAGTGTTGTCAACCTGAGCCTCGAGAACGTGGGCATGGACGAGGACATGATGTCTAAGTTCCGCGCGGCGATCGACCGCCCCAATGGAATTGTGCTGGTAACCGGTCCAACCGGAAGCGGCAAAACCACCACGCTNTACTCGTCACTGACGGAACTCAATGATATCGCAGACAAACTGATCACTACGGAGGATCCCGTCGAGTACGACATTGACGGCATCATTCAGATTCCAATCGACACCGATGTTGGTGTGACATTCGCAGGTTGCCTGCGAGCCATCCTGCGTCAGGACCCAGACACGATTCTGGTAGGTGAAATCCGCGACCTCGAGACCGCAGAAATTGCGATTCAAGCAGCGTTAACGGGACACCTTGTGTTCAGCACCCTACACACCAACGATGCCCCGGCAACGGTAACTCGTCTGAAGGACATGGGCATCCAGCCCTTCATGATCTGTGCCACGGTCGAAGCAATTCTTGCCCAGCGACTGGTCCGACGCATTTGCACCAAGTGCCGTGAAGAAACCAAAGTAAGCAGCTCGATGCTCACCGACCTGGGCCTCAAACCCGAAGACATTGTCGACAAAAAATTCTTCAAGGGAACAGGTTGCGACAATTGCAACAACACCGGCTACAAGGGCCGTATCGCTCTGTTTGAGTTGATGATTCTGAACGACAAAATTCGTGACATGGTGCTGGGCAATGCATCAACAGATGAATTGCGGGAAGAAGCTCGAAGCAATGGCATGTTACCACTGCGAGAATTTGGAATCGCAGTCGCTGTCGACGGCATCACAACACTCGACGAAGTGATCCGGGAAACCGTGGCGGAGTAACAACGTGGCGGAGTTACAACGTTGCGGAGTTACACCGTTGCGGAGTTACGCACAAAAACATAGAGGTCAGGACGTTCAATTCACTTTAGAATCGATGAAGTGCAACACCTGACACTAAGCTGAATACTTTTCATTTACATCATTTACCCTGTCAACTGACTTACTGGGCCAGCCATGCCTGTTTATCAATTCGAAGCGATGGATGCCGCGGGACAAGAGATCCGCGATGAAATCGATGCAGCCAACGAAGAAGAGGCGCAAACCACNATTCGCCAGATGGGGTACTTCGTCACGAAGATCTCCGTCAAGAAACAGGCAGCNNCCGCNGCCGGNCANGCAGGCAAGAAGCGTGGNTTCGCNATTGGNAAAGTCAAGACNAAGCAAATCTGTGCTTTCACCCGACAGCTNTCCATNCTTCAGGACGCNGGTTTGCCCATTTTGCGGAGNCTGAAAATTCTCGAAAACAACCAGAAAGGTGGCAAACTCAAATTTGCNCTGATGGATGTTTGNGAAGAAATTGAAGGTGGAGCNACACTCAGCGAAGCGATGGCGAANTCACCNAAGGTGTTCAGCCGTCTNTATGTGAACATGATCAAGGCGGGTGAAGCTGGTGGTGCACTTGAAACNATCCTGCAACGCCTTGCCGATTTCCTTGAACGTGCNGAATCACTNAAGCGGAAAGTCAAAGGTGCATTGATCTATCCGGTGATCGTGGTGACCGTGGCTGCGTTGATTTTGACCTTCATCATGTTGTTCATCGTTCCCACCTTCGAAACGATGTTTGAAGAGTTCGGCCTGACCTTGCCAACACCAACGTTGTTACTGATCGCGATGAGCAACTACATCTCAGGCTATTGGTTCCTGTTGATCGCCATGCCAATTTGTCTGTTGATTCTCGTCAAACTGATGCGGAAGTTCAGACATGGTCGCATGGGCTTTGACATGTTCATCATCAAGGTGCCTATTTTCGGAGGCTTGATTGAAAAGAACATCCTTGCGCGGACCACACGTACTTTAGGAACCTTGATATCCAGCGGTGTTCCGATTCTTGAGGCGATCAACATTACCCGGGAGACATCCGGCAACGGAATGTTTGAGCGGATGTTCACACGCGTGAATGAATCAATCCGCGAAGGTGAAGTGATCAGCAAGCCGCTCCGCGAGTACAGCGTCATGGGATTCCACCCGATGGCCATCGCGTTTTGGGCGTTATTCGGAGCATTTCCAGGTTGCATCCTGATGTCCATCGCTTTGACCGCAAAAGGAACAAAGCTGGATGAGGGAGACATGGTCCAAACTCTGACGATGCTAGCGACGCAAGGCATTGTGGGCGGCGGCGTCTTGGCGGCCCTATGGGGTGTGACCAAAGTCAAATCACGCGTGGTTGATGATCTGGTCGTCAACATGGTCGACGTCGGTGAAGAAACCGGCGAACTAGACACCATGCTTTACAAAGTTGCAGATACGTATGACGAAGAGGTTCGAACAATGACCGACGGTCTGACAGCCTTGATGGAACCACTAATGATTGTGTTCCTTGGGCTGGCGGTTGGATTCATCGTGATCAGTCTCTTCATGCCGTTGGTGTCGCTGATCAGTGGATTGACTTGATCCGCCTGCCAACAAACAAGCCGCTCTTTGCTGCCGGGTTTCACCGCAGCGACGGGCGGCAACCGGCGTGTAACCCGAAGGGTTGCCCGCCAACGTTTTTCCCTAACGAAATCCCAACCCCTTCAAAATCCATCATGAACGCAAAACGACGCCTTTCATCGCGCAAGCCAAGTGTTCAAACACGCCCCACCGCGTGCCCCCGTCGGTCAACCGGTTTTACGCTCGTTGAGCTTCTGGTGGTGATTACCATCATAGGAATCCTTGCCGGCGTCGCAGTACCCGCCATCTTCTCAGCAGTCAGCACCGCAAGATCAACAGCAATGAAGATGGAACTCAATTCGCTCGATACTGCGGTACAGAAATATCAGGAGAAGTATGGTGACTACCCACCAGACTTCTCTGACTGGGCAGTCGTCGAACGTCACTACCGAAAAATCTTTCCTCGGATTTCAGGCGATTTGCTTCTGCTCAAAACACTGCTTACTGACGGAAACGGTTACAACCCGACAATCATGGACCGGGGTGAAGTTCTTGCCTGGGTGTTGGGGGGATATAGCAGTGATCCCCTGCGTCCGTTCACGGGCTCTGGTGGGCCACTTGAATTGGTTGGGATGGGCGGTCAAGCCGGCGACATCGCCGTTTATCAAATCAACACTTCCAAGGAAAACAGTCTGTTTGATTTTACACCGGGACAGCTGGACCTGACCATTCCAGCAAAGAATTCGCCAATCAACATGAGCAACTACCACGTTTCCAGTGATGGCGATCTCTTTCTGAGCTATGCAGCTTCAACCAAAACGCAAACACCATTTGTATATTTCGACTCACGCACCTATGAGTATCGCAACCCATCTGCGTCTTCCAAGGGATTCAATGGTTTCTGGCGTCCTGATGCCGGTCCCATTCGCCCTTACATTTCCGATATCGTTCAAACCGACCAAACCTGGCAGTTCATGAAACCCAATTCGTTTCAGATCATTGCTCCGGGCATTGACGGCAGCTTTGGTTGGCTGAGTAAGCAGAGTGGCACTACCGGTCCTAACGACAATGACACAACTTCCGCTGTCTACTATCAATACCCAACTGGTAAAGCCGGGCAGGTTGTGATTGACAACAACGGTGTACGAACACGAGTGTTACGCAATGACGTCAACCGTTACCAGGAGCCAGTTGCAGCAAACAAGGTCGACAACTTCCAGCAGGACAATCTGACCAACTTCGCAGATGGAAAAATGATCGACGAGTTGCAGGAATAGGCGCCGTTGAGTCGCTATCCGAAAGAAACAAGAGGCATCTCAGCATGAATCAGCAAAGATCGAAAACCGCATTCACCCTCGTCGAGGTTCTCGTTGTGATCGTGATCCTTTCGATCATGGGAGCGATGGTCACGACTGCTGTTTCAGGAGTGACAACCACGGCGAAGCGTTCACGCACAAAAACGATCATTTCCATTGTCGATAGCGTGCTGGCAGAACACTACGCCAACTTGAAGTACCGCCAACTTCCGGTGGAAATTCCCGACCTGTTTCTTCCGTCTGGAAATGCAAACGAAGTTGGTTACGAAGTACTCGCTTCGGAAGCAGCACGAGTCCGTTTGATGATGATCCGAGACCTGCAGCGAATGGAGATCCCGGATCGACTGTCTGACATCACCACCGCTCCATCTCAGATGTACGCGGCCACCAATCAGGTACTGATCGACAACAGCGGCAATGTGATCAACACACGCGACCAAAAGAATCAACGTAACATCATGTCGGTTTCGTGGTATTCACCTAACGCCACGTTCCTGAATGGTGGTGACAACATCCCCTCGCGTCTGGCAGCCTATCGCAATCGAATGCCAACCGGGCTCACACTCAACAGTCCCGAGGCACTCGCGAATCAGGGAGCAGAGTGCCTTTATCTGATCATGGCGACTTCGTTCGTGGGTGGCTCACCGGCCTTGGAGGCCATTCCAGCTGCAAACATTGGCGACACCGACAATGATGGCCTGCGGGAAATTCTGGATGGCTGGGGAAATCCGCTCGGCTTCATTCGCTGGCCCGTGGGATACTTCGATCCGGATTTGTCGATTGACAAAACCATCCCCGATGAGTTCGATCTGTTTCGATCCGACTATGCCTACACGATGGTACCCGGCAGCACCAGTTCTTCAGCCGGAGCATACGACGTATTCACAAATGTCAACTTTAACAACGGCACAATCAAACCATGGTCGATGCGTCCACTCGTCTTTTCCGCTGGCGCTGATGGCGAATATGGGATCACGACTAACCCGATCACCGCAGCGGGAGTCCCGATGGCGAACTATAACTATCAGGCATCCAATTGGTGGTGGCCAACAACTGTCGATTACTACGGGCAGGAACTTCCCAGTCGGACTGGCAATTCCACTCGTCCGTTTCCGGATCCTTATCTACGCGTCTTCGTCAACTCGAATCTGAACAATGGTCAATTCGCCGGACGGCTTCCGGGGCAGCCGCTTCCGACCACAACCTCCGTCAACGAACTGACTGACAACATCAACAATTATCAGCTGCAGGTGTCGCCACGATGATCCCTGTAAACACAAAAGTGAATCAAACCACAGATCGCCGCCGAGCAGCATACACACTGGTGGAACTGCTGATCGTTCTTGCGATCATGGTACTGTTGGCGGCAGTCGCATTGCCCACGGTCAAAGACCTGCTTGCTAACCAACAGGTTTCCAAGACAGCTCGAAACATCTCGGCCTTCATGGACAAAGCTCGCAGTAGGGCCATCGCGGAGGGAAAGTTTGTTGGAGTCCGACTGGAAAGATTGAATACGGTCGACCCTGTAAGCCGGGCCCAATCGATTCGCATCCGCGAGTTGACCAGTGTGCCACCGTACACCGGAGACGCTTCCAACGCCTTCGCGATTCTCAAGACCAATACGGGATACACCAACGCAAACCTGTCGTACCTGACGATTGCCGAGTTCAACCCTTTTGACAATGCCTTGCTTGCGTTGAGTGCCAGCATGGTCGATCCCAACGCAGCCTTGCAAATCAACGACGCAACACAACCGGGCTACGTTCTGACACCGAAGTCCGAGCCCAACGATGACTCCAGTGCTCCCATTCGAAGCGGTGATTACATCGAGCTTCCAGGTGGGCGTCTTGTACCTTTTAAAATCCAGTATCGGGCATTGAATGCAGGAGCAGGGATTCCTGTGAAACTGTTTTTTGATCTCAGTGAAATGAAAACGGCAGGCACGAAGTCGTTTCCAGCAGGTAACCCGATTTTCCCTTCCGGAGGTCGTCGAATCAAATACAAGATTCATCGACGACCTGTGGTTTCGACCTCAGCACCGTATTCTCTGCCCAGAGGTGTCGCGATTGATCTGAACTATTCAGGCACTGGCATGAGCGGTAATGAGTTTGCTCCATCACCGATGAACACAGACATACAGACCGGCGCAAACGCCAAGCCCATTGACATCGTGTTTGGCCCAGACGGTGGTGTCGCATCGATCACCAGCGCCTACAGCGACGTGCCGTCGTTCCCCCAAGGGCAAGTCTTCATCTGCCTTGGTGACTCAGACGGCATCCGGCCAGATAACCTGTTCACCCCTGACAAGAAGGCACCGGCCAACCTGGTGAACCTGGAATCAAAGTGGATCGTAATCAATAGCGGCACTGGCCGTGTCGTCTCCTCGCCTTTCTCGTCGGTTTCGACGTTGCCAACTGCAGCCGTCGTCGACCCCTACGACGCCTCCCTTGATCCAGCGATCGCCGAGGCACGTCTACTGGCTAATTTCGCTGACACGGTGGACATCGAATGAGCAGCTCATACTTAAAACGATCGGTCCGCAAAGCGGTCACGCTGGTTGAGGTCATTTTCTCGATCGGTGTGGTGCTAATCGGATTGCTCGGCTTACTATCGATTTTGCCGCTGGCAGGGAAGCGAGCACAGGACTCCATTAGCCTGAGCGTTGCCCCTGTGATCGCCAACAACGTTCAAGCAGAATTACTGGCGAGCAAGTATTTATCGGATGATCGCTTGGGAGCCATTACCTTTGGAGCCATCGATCCTTCGTCTGTCGGTGAAAGTAATCCCGATCTGCTGGGAGGCCCATCATTTCCCGAAACCTTTCCACTTGGATATTACCAACAGGCCGTTGCAGGCTTGGATCCACCTGCGGGCGTCACCCCGTCCTTCTGCATTGACCCGATGTGCGCATCGTTGATGGCAGCACCGTATAACGCGGCGACCCCCAACAGTTATTACGTTGGTTGCTTCCCCTACTACAAACAGAACCACGATCCGATGAAAGATCCTTCATCGGCTAGTTCCAGCACGTGGCAAACACGACAGCCACGCATGTTTCGCGTCGGAGTCAAAGAAGATTCATCTTCGACCTTCACTCGATTCATCAATGTAACGGAAGCACTACGACTCACCGAGAATCAGGATGACCTGATCATTACCCGTGGGAAAGACAAGTCGCTGCCCGCGACGTTCAAAAATGGACAGGTAGCTCCGATAAACGGAGGACTGGAATACGGCAAACGCATCCCCAGCGGCGAGTACAGCTGGATCGCGACAGTCAATCCTTTGCCCGGAGGTGTGTATGCATCAGTGTCCGTTGCCGTGATCCGCCGTCGCCTCAGATCCTTCGATGCTTCCGGCAACACGATTCCACCGCCCACTGCGGAGGGCAATGCGTTGGGTGAACGTCTGGCCTATGTCACCTATGCCAGTGGATTCAAAGGTGGTGCCGGTGGCGTCGTTCACTTGGCGTCCAATGCCAACACGGTGCCCAAAATCTTGCCAGGCAGTTGGATCATGCTTTCCCGATTTTCGCAAATCGCGAGCGACAAACTGATTGATTACCACCGCTGGTATCGCGTCGTCAGCGTTGACGGCACGGAAGAACGATACGCAGCGGGCAGGGTTTATGACAGTGCGACCGGTAGCGCGTTCACCAATAACGTTTGGCTGCAAAAGCTCACTCTCGAAGGTCCCGACTGGGAATTCAGCTTTCCGGGCGGTTACGCCACGACACCAGAGGTGAATCCTTACAGTACCAGTGATTCGTCCGTGTACAACAAATGGACCCCGTACATCATTGCAGACGCCCCCGGCAACCCTGCCACCATACCATTTTCAAGCAACACCTACGCCACGATGGTCGAGGGTGTTGTCTCAGTCACTGAAAGAATCGTCAAACTGAGTGACCTGTAACATTGAACTGACTCAATCTCTCTTTTCTTCTTATCACCTCACCGAGATTACTGTCATGCATCATCACGAAAAACGAACGACCAACCGCAAGGGTGTGATCCTGTTGGTCGTGCTCAGTTCGCTGACGTTCTTCAGCATTCTTGTGGCTGCCTACCTGGTGTTCAGCAATGAATCGCGTG
>NZHC01000156.1 GCA_002689655.1 Rhodopirellula sp.
AGGTGGCCCCATAAAAAAACGGCGTTTCCGGTCGCACCTTTCGGTTGCCAAAAACGCCGTCATTTGCGAGTGCGGACGAGAGGATTTGAACCTCCACGCCCTTAATCGGGCACCAGATCCTTAGTCTGGCGCGTCTGCCAATTCCGCCACGTCCGCTCGCTTAACTAGCTTGAGAAAGAGTTTCGACAGAATCTGCCCTTTAGTCAACGCCCCTTTTCAATCACATGCCTTTTTTTGAAGCACACAGTCCCGGTGGATCAAGGT
The DNA here is from genome assembly GCA_002689655.1 of Rhodopirellula sp. Lineage (GTDB taxonomy): Bacteria > Planctomycetota > Planctomycetia > Pirellulales > Pirellulaceae > Rubripirellula. The sequence continues at coordinate 265 of NZHC01000156.1, forward strand.
CCTACCGCATTACCGACAACCAACTAAATCCCAGCCCGACACTCGATTCCCATACCATTAATTTTGGCTGACTAAAAAAAGAGTACCTGAAAGACTTTTCACACCGAGACTTTTCAGACCGAGACGTTTCTGTGCTGAAAACACATTCGCTTAAGACGTTTTTTCACGTACAACTCTCATGTCCCTCACTCTGCCTCTATCCGTAAGAATGTTTTAATCAGTACAACTGCTACACGTCACAGTAGACTTGCTTGAGTCTGTACCACCCAGGGTGCACTCGCATCCCAGCCTCAATGCTCGACGTACGCTTCACTGAACGTTTATTGTATCCTGCGTTAATTGCGGACCGTTGTTTTGACGGCCCCTCAGCACTTTAAGTTAATGGCTGACCCAAGTCCTATCCGACTCTTGCTGATCGAGGACAGCGACATCGACGCGATGTTCGTGACCCGTCTCCTGCAGTCGAATCCGAAGCTTGCGTTCAAGATTGATCACGCGACGACATTGGCTGACGCGCTGATTTTGCTTCGGGAAATTGATTTTGATGCCAGCCTAGTTGACCTGCATTTGCCAGACGCGGTTGAACTGGAGGCGTTTGAGCAAATCCGGGCATTGGATGCCCGAATCCCAATTGTGGTATTCACAGGATCCGACGACGAGAGCCTAGCGTTAAAAGCGATTGAAAGTGGTGCCCAAGATGTGATGGCAAAAGGCCATGTGACAGGGCAAATGCTGTTCCGAGCCATACGGTTCGCGATCGCTCGGCAACTCAAGGTGATGGGTTTTAAAGCCGACGCCAATACAGACCCACTGACGGGAATGCCTAACCGAAGGCATCTGGAATCGCAATTTGTCGAAATGCACACTCTTGCTCAGCAAAAGAACCAAGCGATGAGCATTGCCTTGTTTGATGTTGACCACTTCAAACTCGTCAATGACGAGCACGGCCATTTCATCGGTGACGCCGTGCTAAAAGAAATTGCGAACGTACTCTTGGGTTCAATTGAAGAAGGCATGCTCGCTTCTCGCTTCGGGGGTGAAGAGTTTGCCTTGTTGATGCCCGGGTCAGATATCGAACAAGCCACATCCCTTGTCGAAAGCATTTTGGGCAAGCTTGCAAACGAACCAATGACGCTTGACTCACTGACCATCACAGTCACCGCCAGCGCTGGACTGATTGCTGTCAAAGACGATGAATCATGGGGCTCAGCCTACGTCGCCTGCGATGAAGCTCTCTACGATGCGAAGACCAGCGGACGAAACCGCGTCGTCATCAACTCACGCAAACCGCATCACGGCTCGGCAAATATTTAACAGTCGCCAGCGAAGTACCGAACCAGCACTGTGCTACGACGGCCTCCGCTGCAACAGCACCCCGGCAAGGTGACACAATGCAAAACTGGGCTTTGAGCCTCAAATGAGTAGCTTCCGCGAAATCACCAAGCCGCACGCCCCGCCTTTGCAAGCATAACAAGCCCTTTCAATTTCCAAGCGAACCTCGAGCGTCATTGCTGCCCCGGGCTGCTTATTAGTTGCAGTTTGGGCCGCTGCTGCCTTCATCTGGCCGATCGCCGTTGACCCTGGAGAGACCATTTCGGACAATCAACGGTCTCATTTTAATATGGAAATTGCCTTCTTACCTCTGCATTCATGTCAGCTATACCCTCCTCCGATTTAGCCCAATACTGCCAGCAAACAGCAGAGGCTGCCAAAGCAGCCTCGTACCAATTGGCATCGCTCGATGCATCGGTAAAAAATGATTGGCTGATAGAGTCTGCAGATGCACTACTTGCATCGGCTGATCTGATTATGGCAGCTAACCAGCAAGACCTTTCAGCAGCTCCCGAGTACGGATTAACGTCGGCCGCGATTGATCGATTACGTTTGGACACGGAACGTATTGGCGCGATCGCGACAGGATTGCGAGAAATAGCAATGCTTCCCGACCCCGTTGGCGAGGTCATCGATGGTTTCAGCCGTCCCGGCGGCCTGCAGATCCAGAAAAAACGAGTTCCCTTGGGCGTTGTTTTTTTCATTTACGAAAGCCGACCCAATGTGACCGCGGACGCCGCTGGCATCTGCGTGAAGAGTGGCAACGCAGTCGTCCTCCGTGGCGGCAAAGAAGCAATTCACAGCAGTCAGGCAATCGTGAATACTTTAGCGGAAACGGCAAAGCGTTTTGGTATTCCTGAAACAGCTGTGCAACTGGTGGGAACGACAGATCGAGCAGCGGTAGGTCATTTCCTTGGGTTACATGAGCTGATTGACGTCACCATTCCGCGCGGTGGTGAAAGTCTGATTCGCCGCGTTGCCAAGGAAGCAACCATGCCAGTGATTAAGCATTACGATGGCAATTGCCACGTTTATGTCGATCAATCGGCAGATCTGTCGATGGCAGTGAACATCATTGAGAATTCGAAATGTCAGCGAATGGGTGTCTGCAATGCCTGCGAGTCACTGTTGATTCATGCTGACGTGGCGGAACAGGTGCTGCCATTAATCGCCAAACGCTTGGCACCGCACAATGTCGAGATTCGGGCGGGTCAAAGAGCCTTGCCCTTTCTCCCGAATGCGATTGCAGCCACCGATGACGACTGGTCTGCTGAATACCTCGGTCCAACCATAAGCGTCGCGCTCGTTGACTCCGTCGAACAAGCTGCCTCGCACATCAACCAATATGGTTCACACCACACCGACGCCATCATCACCGATGACCTTCGTTGTGCCAACGCTTTCACCACCTTGGTTGACAGCTCAGCCGTCATGGTGAACGCCAGCACACGATTCAATGACGGCGGCGTATTTGGATTGGGTGCCGAAATTGGCATATCAACCGATAAATTTCACGCTCGTGGTCCGTGTGGACTCCGTGAACTGACCACCTACAAATACATCGTTCAAGGCAGCGGACAGATCAGGCAGTAATGAAATCCTCATCAACGCAGTGAGCGTTGCGGACGAAGCAGAAAAAAACAAATCAGCTGCTATTTTGGCAAGCTCTCCGAAACAGCCCGAATAGCAACAATCGCATCAGCAGCAATCCCCACGGGACGAACCACATGTCCGAAGAATCGCTCAGTCAAAACCAGGTTGAAAATCTGCTCAAGGCCATGGAAACAGTCGGCGGTTCTCCGTCAGACCCAACCGCAGCTGGAGCCACAGCTCAAAACGGCCCCGTTGTGGGCAGCATCCCGGACTCCACTCATGGACCCAATGCAAGAATCACGGCCTACGACTTCAAACGTCCGGAGCGGGTGGGAAAAGATCAAATGCGAGCGATGCACTCGCTGCATGAATCGTTAGCGAGAAACTTCGGAGCAGCGATCTCAGGCATGCTCCGCACCATGATCGACGTCAAATTGGTGAGCGTTGACCAGCTTACCTATAGCGAGTTTATCTTTAGTTTGGACAACCCTAGTTGCTTCACCGTACTAAAGCCCGATCCGCTGGATGGTAATTGGATTCTCGACATTGCACCGACACTGTCGTACGCAATCATTGACCGGATGCTGGGCGGTGACCCCAAACCCAGCGACACTCTCCGCCGACCACTGACCGAAATCGAAAATCGATTGATCGGTCGAGTCGTCGATACTTTCCTGAACCAACTCAAAGGATCGTGGGAAAACATCGTTGAATTGGACGTCAAAGTCGAAAGCGTCGAAAGCAACCCGCAGTTGGTGCAGATCGTACCGCCCAACGAAGTCGTGATTCTCGTAGGCTTTGAACTCATGCTGGCACAGAATCGCGGAATGCTGAACCTGTGCATCCCTTTCAATACGATCGAAAACTACAATTCAAAATTATCGCGCAACGGATGGGTTGGCTACGGAAAAGCCGCCCCAACCCAAGCAACAAAAACCAAAATCACCAGTAGCGTTGATCAAGCCCCTGTGGATGTCGTGGTTACCCTCGCCCGCTCAAAGATTCGCACCGGTGATCTGTTGGACCTTTCTGTTGGCGACATCATCACAACAGAGCAAGAAGTCAAAGCGCCGCTTGAACTCGCTGTCCAGAATGTTCCCAAGTACAACGCAACGGCCGGCGCCTTCAAAGGCAAGAAAGCCGTCCAGATCAAATCTACCATCGAAAGAAACAGCCCCAACACCAATCCATGATCAGATTCGCATGAAAATCCTCCGCAAAGACTTCCGAGCAGGAACGAAGCGGGAAATTTAAGAAAAAAAACACGAGAAAAACTTCGTGTTCGCCTGCCGAAACCGCTGAAAAACCACCAAAGCATGCTAGCAAACGATTGTCGCTTTACGGCTCTCCCAAGAAAACAAACCGGCTGCTGAGCGGGCCAACAGTACCCCAATTAACTGGGATCAGTCCCGCGGAGTCGGTCGCTTGGCATGCGGTTCCCAACCATGGGCTTGGTCGTCGACAGCGGTCGAAAGGGCCAAACAAGGCAAAGAGGCGCAGACCCTGAAAGTGATGGCGTCTTCGTCGCGACACGCTGGTCAAAGCGTTTGCGAAGAAAGGCAACGATCTCGTGCCGCAAGACGACCAGGGGTTACCCGGCCTTGGACGACTTTGCCACCTGACGGAGGTGTTGAGCAAGCTTCCGTAGGCTGACTCGAATTTCAACGCCGAGCATCCGGAGCGGCCCCAGAGCGACTGAGACCGGCTCTTAACGGTAAAACAAGGAGAGAGGTAGGGATTCAAGCCAAACGGGCTTAGATCATTTCCTTGAGGCCCTTGAGAGGACGAATGGTCAGTTTCTTGCTTGCTGGCTTTGGCTTGAGCCAGATCTCAGTGCCATCGGCTGGGTTGCGGCCTTTTCGCTTTGGCTTTGCAGGAACGTCCTTGAGAACGATTTTGCAAAGTCCAGGGATCGCAAACTGGCCAGGACCACCCTTTGAGATAGCCTTCTCAATCTCACCGGCGAGAGCATCAAAAACAGCTGCCACGTCCTTCTTGGACAGCTCGGTCTCTTCAGCGATGTTGGCGAGAATCTGGGTTTTGGTTGGCGCCTTCAATGCAGCTTTAGCCATGGGGAAGAACCTTAAGTGTTGAGTATTTTGGGTCGATTAGGGCGTGATGAACGCATGCCCGTGATTCCTATGGGCAAAGTGTTATGTCCCTGCCGCCATCCATGCAACCCGGCTTTGGCCAAAAAAACCAACGTTTTCTGGGGTTTTTCAGAGGGGGTCTTGACTGACGATGTTCCAGGGTGCCCGATTCCTGGCCATCCGAACAGGCAAAAAGGGCGTTTCAGCACCACTGCGAGCGGCTTTTTGAGCCGCGACTTGCAACGAGAATCGCGTTCCAGCGATCAGCCTTTTCTGCGACTTCGTGAACGTTTTCCACCGCACCTTGGTTAATAGGCAACCTAAATTTCGCTACCCAAAACAGCGTCGATGCTGTCCTCTTCAAGGGAAGGAACAGACGCCTCAGCATCAATCAATCCATCACCGGCAGACTTGATAATGGTAAGTTCCTCGGTCACGTTTTGCATCACCTCGTCAACAACCTGCGAGTTTTCTCCCGAGGTTTGGATGGCACGGGTTCGCCCCTTGCTGTCGCCGTCCGCGGTGTGGTTGTCCGCGGTGTGGTTGTCTTCACCGAACCAAAGATCACCACGCTCTGTTGGTAAAACGACGGCATCCGAACGCGTACTTTGATCATCCGCAACGGGTACAAAAAGATCGGTCTGTGTCACAGACAGCGCCGCCGCTGATTCTCCTTCCGCCTGCATACTGCCAACCATCAGTACACTTGGGGCAGTGGTCACTGCTTCACCTTCGCCATCTCCCGCCGGTAACGCTTCGTCTTCTTGTCCGCCGGATGTTTCCGTGACGGGATTAAAATTCAAACCATCATCATCGAGCTTCAGCTTGAGCAGCTTGTAGTCGCCTGCAACCCCTCGTGTCTCTACGCGGCTTTCGTCATCCGTTGACGCCAGGGCTTCAACGTTCTGCTGCGTCTCAACACCATTTTCATCTGTTTCGGTCCGAGTGGCTTGCACCGTGACCGCCCCAGTATTGGCATCGAGTTGAACATCGGTAACTTCGACATCGACCTCGGCAGACGCGATTTTCAGCACACTGGTTTGCCCGGGTTTAATCGCAACAAGCAGTGATTTCTTACTGGCGGATCCAAACATGTCACGAATAGAAACATACTTCGCTTTCAAGGGACCAACGTTGGAGGCGATGGTGACATCCCCATCTTCGGGTAGACTTGTGACCGGCAGCTGCTGCGGTTCCTCTGCTCCTTGCAAAAAGGGATTTGCAGGAATTTCGATATTGTATTCGCCCGGCATCACTTCACCAAAATCTGAATTGCCGCTATTCATATCGAGTGGAATTTCAACCGTCTCTCCAAGCAGGTTGGTACCACGAAGCACGATTCCATCAAGCTGTGCTGCCCCCGCTGTGCTCTCCATGGCGAGTGTAATTTTTCGTGTCTCAAAATCAGTCACGTCGACAGTAATCGTACCGGTACTGGACTCGACTCCATCGCTGACAGTGTAGGTGATCGTATCTGTGCCGACAAAATCCGCAGTCGGGGGAGTGTACAGAACAGCTTGGGTTGCGGGATCAACGGTCGCTGTCCCCCCCTGCTCAGTCGCACTGACAACAGTAACGGTCAGCGTTTCTCCCGCGTCCACGTTTGCGGGTAGATCGGTCAATTCAAAAACGGTGTTTTCTGATGAAGCACGATTCAAGTTAACGTCCGTGTCGACGATCGGCGGAACATCGTTCTCTGGCGTCACAGTGAATATCACGGTACCAATGGCTATTCCACCTCCGGTATCCCGAATGGTGTAAGGAACATGTTCAACGCCGTTGAAATTGGGTGCTGGTGTGTAGGTCAACTGAGTTCCATCGGCACTGACACTGGCTTGTCCACCTTGGTCAGGCACACCAACCGAATCGAGAACGAACTCCTGATCATCGATATCCCGAGTATCATTACTGAGCACAACAAAGTCCGCGGCCGCAGAATCCTCTGCGAGTTCATAAGAATCGTTCAATGCCGTGGGTGCATTGTCAGAGGGAGCAACTGTAACGGTGACGGTAGCTACATCCTCAAGATCTCCATCACTGAGGACATAGGTGAAGGTTTCAACCCCCACGAAGTCAGCAGCAGGCGTGTAAGAGACGGAGGAGCCATCCCCTGCAATTACGACAGCGCCACCGCTATCTGGCGTGCTGACCGAACTGATCACCAAGGCTTCATCAACGTCTGGCGTGATTTCGTCGTTTTGCAAGACATTCAGGGGGTTATCAGCAGAATCCTGCTCGACACTGAAGGCATCATCCACTGCGGTGGGTGCGTCATTAACGTTTGTCACATCAACACTGACGTTAGCGTTCTGCTGCACTCCTGCGTTATCTGTCACTCGATAAGTGAAATTAACCAATCCGGTATAATCGGCGCTGGGACGGAACGAGAGAACACCACCATCCACGGTAACGGTACCGCCTTCGGTGGGCTGACTAGCCGAGACCAAGGTCAACGACTCACCTCCTACGTCGACCACATCGTTGCTGAGCACGTCTAGCACCGATTCACCAGAGTCCTCGAGGACCGAATAACTATCATCGTTGAGCGTAAAAGACTGACCAATGGCAAGGCTTGTGCTGCCATAAGAGACAGCCGAGGCTGGCACAGTGTTATCTAAACCAAAAAGCAGAAACTCACTGGATACGTTGTCTGCCGGGTTACTGTTAATGTTGACATTGCCAGTTTCAAGTGCCTCCATTCGAATCGTGGCGATCAGACTTTCAGCAAGATTGGTTGCAGCGGTCGCACCCGACACTGCCCCCAGCTCGTCAACCAGACCCGACTGCACGGTACCAGTCCGGGTAACCGGAAAAGCAGGACTGAACTCGATCGGCGTCCCCGGTTTGGGACGAATGAGTGATTCATCAAAAGTGATATCTGCAAATGCGCCGTAGACGCCATCCCGATCAAGGAAGGCTCGATTATCTTCCGCCACCATTTTCAGGAGGAATTCCTGCCCGGCTGCGATTCCTGTGATTGGATTTCCTTCCAAGTCTGTCAGGTCGATGCGGATCGCAGCCACGGGTGCCTCAGCAACGGTGACGGTGAAAGAATCCGTACGGACATTGCCCGCCAAGTCAGTGAGTTCTATCGAGAAGGTCTGTTCTCCAACCTGCTCGCTTGTGGGCGTCCAATCGACGATCCCGGAGGTGCTGTCGAGTGTTGCACCAGCGGGCCCGCTGACAAGACTGTAAACAAGCCCACTGCCCTCTTCGTCACTGATCAAATCAGTACTATAGATCGCCCCAATATTGGCATCGGTGTTAGCGGTGTCGGACACAATCCCAGGTTCAGTTGTGTCGTAAATCACCGTGAGTGTTGGCGAAAAGGTACTGGTTTGTCCTGCGGCACTCTGCCTCGCGGCCAGCTGATAGGTGCCATCACCCAGTGCGGCAATGTTACTGGTCGTGATCAGGACACTCGTCCCAGATGCAACCCCTGTACCGACGACTGCGTTGGTGCCCAAGTCCACCAGTTCCACTGTCGATCCACCATCGACACCATCAATCTCAAAAGTCATCGATCCATTGCTGGTCACGTTGTCGATGTCACTCACTCCGCTATCACTGGACGCAGCCAAGTCAATCGAAGTTGGCGCAAGGATGCCTTCGCTTTCGAACGTGAACGCGACCGTCTGCGTGTCGCTGTCACTGCCAGAGTTGCCGACCACACCTGATCCAGGCCGAACGCCTGCGCGGACATTGATCACTCCCACGAAGTCGGCTGCTGGCGTCACCGTCATCAAGCCACTCGTTGCATCAATGGAAACGGAACCGTTGGCTCCTGATGACAACGACTGAGCAAAATAAGTAACAGCATCGCCTTCAACATCTATGCTACTGAGCTGAAGCTGAGCGTTGGTATTGACCGGCGATGGCTCCGGAGTCGCAATGTCGTTCAGCCAAGGCTGCGTATTGGAAGAGTCGGTTTCCACGCTCACCTGCGTCGTTTCTGAGACACTGTTACCCGCTTGATCTGTCACCGTGTAGGTGACAGTAACCTGTCCCGTTCCAGCACCGGTTGGCTTGAGCATGACAACCGAGTTCTCGCTATCAGTGAAAACATTGATCGTGGTCATTTCGATATCGATGTCAGGTCGATCAGCTGCTCCCGTACTGGTTTCGCTAATCGCTTCACGAACATCAGATCCCTCCACGATTTGTCCGAAAACGGAGTGATTTCCGTCCAAGTAGCGGGTCGGGACTTCGGTAATAAAAAACTGTGAGTTGTTGGTATCATCGCTAGACTTGGCAAACGAAAGCGCTCCATCCCTCACATGCAACAGTTCGGAATTGAACTGATCGTCAAACGTTCCCAAACTGGAGCCACTCGTTCCGGTCCCCGTGGGATCTCCACCCTGAATCATGAAATTATCGATGACTCGATGAAAAATGATTCCGTCATAAAAGTTCTCTTCGGCGAGTTGAATCACCCTTTCGGCTGGACGGGGCGCTCTTTGCTCAAAGAGCTCGAACACCATGTCACTATATCCTTCCATATCAATCTGGATGGACCGGTTCCCTGTCAGCACTTGTGCTTCGAGCAAGCTGGGGTCAGATACAGAGACGGTGACCGTCAACGCCTCCCCTAGAGGCGAATAAGCATCAACTCCCACATGAAGTGGAGCACCGATGCTGACTGTTTGATCCCCGATCGTCACAAAGGACGGACTCTCACTCTGCGGAATCGCGACGCCACTGGCACTGCTAAGCTCAGCCAGCGTCATCACCTGCTCCACCCGAGAGCCATCCGGAAAAACCCAAGTAGGGAAGCTGCTGATCGAGTTAGCAACGCCAACAGAATTCAGTGTTCGATCAGGATTCGTGACTTCAAAAAACGGCAAAAAGGCTCCACCATCCTCAAACAACTGCTTTTGCTGAGTGCAGGCAGGACACCACGCAGCCCCGTAATACTTGACGTCAGCTGCAGCCAAGTCCTTTGCAAATTGAACCAGGTCGTCGGCAGCCTCTCCCTCTCCAACACCAGCCACCTGCAAACCCGCAGCTGCGACCTGGGTAGCATCGCTCCCAATGCCCAACTCGTCGGTGGGCTCAGTGAACAACAACTCCATGTCACCGGCGAGTAATTGACGTTTCTCAAGCGGTTCCAACTGCAATCGGTTACGACTGTTATCAAGCTGATGCGTGCCAGAGCCCGATAACCTGTCCCAAAGTTGCTTCAGAAATCGCTGGCGACGGGATGAGGGCGACGAAGAATTGGTCGAAAAGTGCATGATCGGTCTCAAAAGAAGCCAGAAAGAGACAGGAAAAGGAATCAACTAACGTGGACATTTGGGGCCCACGCACGCTTGCAACGCGTTGTCATCGGTTTTGAGTCGGCATCGCACAGGTCTCAGGACAAACAAATCCCTCACGACCCCTACGCTTTAACAAGCGTGAATGACGCTCTGACACCGCAGGAAACCCGATGATTAAGACGACATCGCTAAAAAAACGGTAATTTTGGACGAGGACGCGGCCTAATCACTCGAGAAATCAGACGCAGCGACAAACCCGCGTGTTCCCAATTATAACTGCGAGGCATGAATTTCCTCCTGTTATCTGAGACTTGTTCATCAAGAACACAGACACGACCGAGCGGCGAGAGGACAACCTGCGAGCGCCCCTCGACTGATTCTCCCAACTGCGACCAACACCAAGCGGGCAGACCAACACCTCGAGGAGAACACCTCGAGCAGACTGTGCTGCCAACTTCAACAAGCCCCCGGCGCCGTTGCACGAACTTGGCCCCCCCAATAGAAATATCGGGTGGAGATAATCGACCTGCAACGCCATTGACGCTGCGAGCAGCAACTGACGGCGCAGTGGTGTCAGCAGAGTAGCAATGGTTCCAAGCGACAGCTTTGATTCAACGGAGCTTCCTTGTCTCAGCTTTTCTGGCGAAAAAGCACTCTCAGAGAAAACCCGCTTACCGATAGGCAGAACGCGGGAGAGCCTCGTTTCTTCAAGCCGCCTCGTAACGATTCGGCCCCAAGTGGACCTGCTCATCCAAACCATTTTCGGTCGTGAACACAACCGCCAACTGCGCTTCAATCGATGACCGCTCTTGCTCGGACAATTCCTCGCGAATCTGCCTGCGTTTCAACTCGTCGTCCAAATACTCGATTGCCAAAAGGCTAACCAAGGCCGTCGACACCAGAGCAACGCCAAGAATTCGAACGGCAGGATGGGGCAGTCGTACCACTCGCTTACCCACAATGAATGCCACCAATTGAAAGCCTCTCAGGCCAACATGGACGCTTTCGAGTGTCTCAGTTGGAATTTCCTGCACGGCATCGGTCACCGCGGTGCTCACCGGATTGCGGTTGCAACCGGGCACGCACAGCACCCCAGTCAGCACGACTAACGCTTCTCTTCGTCGAATGTTCATAACCCTCATGCCATGTACTTTTTGAAATTGTACCAATCTATTCGGATGCTACGTTATTTTTGCTACCCGCACTCTAGGGCTCAACTCCAAAACCAACCAAGCGTTCTTCTGATGAAAAATACTGAAATCGAACTCCTCAGTCGTCGAAACGTTGCCCCCACAATCCTCGATGTTTTGTGACGACCAAATCACCCATCACGCAAACCTGACATGCCAGACGCAAGCCAGAATCCAATTGGTGAGGTGGGAACCCAAGTCGCCACCTTTCGATCTTCGTCATGGGACTCAACTCACCTTGCACTTCTACGGCACAGGTACCACACGTTCCTAATCCTCGGCAATGCGTAACGCGAGCAGCGCCATTATAAAGATTGGCCCTCATGGAAGGTTTGTGTCGCATCAGTACAGAACGCAAATTCTCAGCTCGTGAGCAACAAATTTTTTTCCCAGCAAACTGAACCAAAGCCATTAGAAATTCTCCGTCAAACCAGCGATATATCGATACGGCAAAACAATGTCGATCCGACAACTGCAAACGCTTCCTCGTTTCCAGATATTGTTTTTTCTAAATGAATCAAAACTGTTTTGACAATTTTTCCGTTGATGCGATCCGCTGGCATCAGAAACCCCTCGGCAAGCATTCACGCCTGCCCCTTTTGCAGTTCAGCCACCCGCAACGCTTCGACGAGTTTCTGAATCTGCTCGACTGTCAGTTGCTCCGCTCGCTGATTGGCATCGTGCCCGAGACCCGTCAGTACTTGATCCACCTGCGACTTATCAAGCCGATCTTTCATGGCACTGATCACCACGCTACGGAGAAATTTGCGACGATGAAAGAACAACGCTCGTACGGTTTGGTGGAAGTATTTCAAATCCGCAAACGCGGCCAAACGTTCTCGCGCGAGGTCAATCCGCAAGACGGCCGAATGTACTTTTGGCCTGGGCCAAAAAACCGTGGGCGGAAGTACACGAACAATTTCGCAATCGCAAATCGACTGAATCCAGACACTCAGGGCGCCGTAATCTTTATTGCCGGGCGCAGCAACGATCCGGTCGCCCAATTCCTTTTGAATGGTGACCACCATCGAGTCGGGCGTTGGCGTCTCGTGCAGCAGATTGCTGATGATCGGTGTGGCGACGTTGTACGGCAGATTTGCCACCAGCAGAAAACGTGCATCATCCCCAATGGCCTCCATGGCACCACGAATCTGCCCCATCAAATCATCACGGAGCGCATTCTTATTTCTTAGCGCATCACCATGAATCAAACGCACGTTGGCTCGTCCCTCAAGCTCCTCGCTTGCCAGTTGGTGCAAGTTAGCATCGATCTCGACGCTGAGTACAGCACCGGCACGATCGGATAAACGACTGGTCAGCGAACCAACGCCCGTTCCAACCTCCAGCACCACATCTGTTTTACAAAGAGTTGCAGAATCAGCGATCAAGTCGATCAGATTCAAGTCGATCAGGAAATTCTGCCCAAATCTTGAAACGGGCCTGAGACCGGCAGCAGCAAGACGTTTGGAAAGATACGTGGCGGTTTGACGAGGTTGGTTCAAGCGAGATGCCGGTGAGAGAAAAGAGAATCGGTGAAATGAGTTGTTTAGTGATACCACTGGTTCAGGAATCGCTGGCAAATCCCAGCGAACGCTCAACGTACTTGGCGAGCACATCCGTTTCCAGATTGACTGCATCGCCTATTTTTCTCAGACCCAACGTGGTGACTTCCAGCGTGTGCGGAATCAACGCTACTGTGAAGGAATCTTGATCGGCGTCGACGACGGTCAAACTGATCCCATCAATCGCAATACTGCCTTTGGACGCCACTTGCGAAGCAAGACGCTTGGGCATCTGAAACCGGAGATGAGCCCATGGGGGATCTTCCCGCCTTTCCAACAATTGACCGAGGCCATCGATATGCCCGGTTACGTAATGCCCGCCCAGGCGATCCCCGACAGCCAACGACCTTTCCAGATTAACACCGGAGTGAACGCCCAGGCTACCCAAGTTGGTTCGCGAGAGCGTTTCTTCCCCTGCTTCAAAATCGAGCTTGGTTCCATCAATCGCAATCACTGTCAAACAGCATCCATTGATGGAAATACTGTCGCCGATCGATGCGTCTTCGGCCAATTTGCCCGCCTCAATCGTGAAGCGCCGGCCGGGCGGTTGTTCGGTCACCGCCGCTATTTCTCCCATCGCTTCGACCAATCCTGTAAACATTCACAACCACCTAGGGGTAAAAGATCCGGCAAAAAAGCCCAATAGCGGACTAAATTACAGCACAAAAGCATTTAAGAGCAGATGGGGGCACCTGAAAACGGTTGGCGGGTAGCCACTGAAACGTGCATTGAACAAAATGCCGCCCACCAACACAACGTAACCAACAGTCAATTCGTTATCTCGAAGAGGTTCTCATGACTCTGATCGAAGCCATTCACGCCCGTCAAATCCTTGATAGCCGAGGCAATCCCACCGTTGAAGCGGAAGTCCTGCTCAGCGACGGCAGTCACGGCCGAGCCGCTGTTCCCAGCGGAGCCAGCACAGGCGTTCACGAGGCTTGGGAACTTCGCGACGGGGACAAGTCCATTTACATGGGCAAAGGTGTTCAAACCGCAATCAGCAACGTCAACGATAAGATCGCCGATGCTTTGCAGGGAATGGATGCAACGGACCAAGCTGGGATCGACGCAGCCATGATCGAACTCGATGGCACGCCCAACAAGAAAGAGCTGGGAGCTAATGCCATTCTCAGCGTCTCGCTTGCCACGGCACACGCTGCAGCTCATTGCACCGGCCAACCGCTGTACCGCTACCTTGGGGGCGCGGGTGCTCGGCTGCTACCTGCCCCGATGATGAACATCATTAATGGTGGGGAACATGCCGACAATTCCGTCGACATTCAGGAATTCATGGTCATGCCACTCGGCTTCGAGCGTTTCAGTGACGCGTTGCGAGCGGGCACGGAAGTATTTCACAATCTTAAGAAGGTACTTTCAGGCAAGGGCTACAATACTTCGGTGGGTGACGAGGGGGGCTTTGCTCCTGACCTGAAAAGCAATCAGGAAGCTCTTGATGTGATTCTGCAAGCGATCGATCAGGCAGGCTACAAAGCTGGCGAGCAGATTTGGATCGCCTTGGATGCGGCTTCCACCGAGTTTTATGATGCCGATTCGGCCAAATACTCGATCGACGGACAACAACTTTCCGGCGATGAAATGGTCGACTTCATGGCTGACTGGTGCTCCAAATACCCGATCTGCAGCATCGAAGATGGCTGTGCCGAAGATGACTGGGATACATGGAAAAAGCTGACAGACAAATTGGGCGATAAGGTCCAATTGGTGGGTGACGACCTTTTCGTCACTAATGTGGAACGCTTGCAGCGTGGAATCGATGAAGGGATTGCGAACAGCATTCTCATCAAAGTGAATCAGATCGGCACGCTGACCGAGACGATTGACTCAATCCAATTGGCAGCCCGCCACAACTACACTTCCGTATCCAGTCATCGTAGCGGTGAAACCGAAGACTCGACGATTGCAGACCTTGCCGTAGCCATGTCCACCGGTCAAATAAAAACTGGCTCCGCGAGCCGCAGCGACCGCATGGCAAAGTACAATCAGCTCTTGAGAATCGAAGAGATGCTCGGTGACACCGCACTTTATGGCGGACCACTTTTCCCTCAAAAGTGATCGATCAAGTCGGAAGTTTTTCAGATGGCGTTACCAGCGTTGATAGTCCCGAGCCGCGACCGGAGAGCTAAACGCCAATGTTTCGACTGCTTGCCGAAGAACCGCTCATCGTCTCACTGATGCTGGGGGCGATGGGCTTCGGATTGCTTTACGGTTGGCTACGCAGTGGCAACAAGTCGATCGCCCTCGCCGGGCTGGTATTCGTTGCCTTGATTCCTCTTGCCTGGTTCATCGCAAATCAGGTGGAAACAGACCGCGAGCAAATTCAGGTTTTGATCTACACGCTTGCTGACGCGGTGGAACGCAACGACCATGACAGCGCCGTCACTGTCATTGCGGATCCTGAACTCGAAGCCCGCGCCCGCATCGAGCTACAGAACTGGACATTTGGCTTAGCCAAAGTTACGCAGATCAATAAGATCCGTGTGATCGAAGACACCTATCCACCGCAAGCTGACATTGAGATGATGGTGAAGGTCAAGGTGAGTGGAAAAGGAACCAATGCCATCCAAAATGTTCAAATACCCCGAAAGCTTTTGCTGACCATGGAAAAAGCTGGGGATGATTGGCTGATCACCGAATATCAACACCTGCCAATCATTGGTGGCCCCGACAAGTACAGCACGTACGGTGGTGGTCGGCCAGCACAGGGAAACTGAAGCCTCACATAGAGCCCCAAAACCACACCCTTGGATGATTTCGTGTTCAAATTGTGATTGAGTGGCTCACCACCGCGGAATGTCGCTACAACTCGTCGCTACCAACCAAAACTCCACATACCATTCCATTGCTCATTTTGAAACTGCGGCATGTTCATCACACTCGACGGCATTGACGGTGTTGGAAAGTCAACTCAAATCGAGCGACTCATCAGCTACCTCGAACAACAGGGCCATGAAACTCTTCTGGTTCGTGATCCAGGCACAACGGAAATTGGCGTGAGACTGCGACAAATTCTGCTCGAGAGTGACCTGAAACTTCATCGACGGACCGAAGCGATGTTGTTCATGGCCAGTCGCTGTGAAATGGTGGAAACGATCCTTCGCCCAGCACTCGCCGATGGCAAGACGGTTGTTTCAGACCGATTCCTGCTGGCCAACGTGGTCTACCAAAGCGTAGGAAGCCAAGTCTCGCCTGACTTGCTATGGCAAATGGGACGCCTGGCTAACGGTGGATTGGTTCCTAATCTGACAATCCTGCTCGACATGCCTGCCCAACACTCAATGGGGCGTATCGGTAACGAAACAGACCGCATGGAAAGTCGAGGAGTCGACTACATGGAGGCCGTGCGCCAAGGATTTCTGGAACAGTTACCACACAGCAGCCCATCAACTGCAATCATCGACGCAGACCAATCCCCCGACGAGGTGAGTCGTGAGATGCTGGCAAGCGTTGCTGAAGTCCTGAGGTAGCGTCGCCCAAAAAACGGCTCTTTGAGGCCTGCAAGCGTGATCACTTAACTCAGGATCTGCTGCACCACGTTGCCCTCAACATCGGTCAAGCGATACTGGCGTCCTTGATATCGGAATGTCAATCTCTCGTGATTCATTCCCATCAAATGCAGCAAAGTGGCATTGAAGTCGTGCACATGCACTGGATTCTCAGTAATCGTATACCCCAGATCATCGGTTTCGCCAAAGCTCATCCCGCCTTTGGTGCCACCGCCTGCCACCCATACCGTGAAAGCATCTTTGTGATGATCACGGCCAGCGTTATCTGCTTTTTTGCTTCCCTGAGCGAACGGCGTCCTGCCGAACTCGGACGACCACACTACTAAAGTTGAATCCAGTAAACCTCTCTGGCGTAAATCACGAATCAACGCGGCAACTGGTTGATCAACTTGCTTAGCTTTCTTGGCAACATTTGAAAAGACGGAGTTGTGCGAATCCCAACCCTGATCGAACAGTTGCACAAATCGCACCCCACGTTCGACCAATCGTCTCGCTAGCAGGCAATTATTGGCAAAGCTGTTCTTACCGGGCTGGGTTCCATAGGACTCATGCACCGCCTTGGACTCCGAAGAAATATCCATCAATTCTGGCACAGATGTCTGCATTCGATAAGCCAACTCGTACTGACTGATGCGAGTGGCGATCTCGGGATCCCCCACGTCTGCCAACTGGGCCTGATTCATTGCGTTGACCGTGTCAATGATTCGTTTGCGTGAACTCGGTTCAACACCCTTGGGGTTCGACAGGAACAGCACCGGATCGCCTTGAGAGCGAAACTCGACACCCTGATAAACACTCGGCAAAAATCCGCTACCCCATGCCGGGCTACCGGCACCCAACACGTTTCCTGTGATCAGAACGACAAACCCTGGCAAATTTTCGTTCTCAGACCCGAGCCCATAATTCACCCATGAGCCGAGACTGGGGCGTCCAAACTGACTAAAACCACTCAGCATGAACATCTGTGCCGGGCCATGGTTGAACTCATTGGTGTGCAGCGATTTGATGAGTGTCAATTCATCAGCAACCCCTTGCAAATTCGGCAGCAGATTTGAAATTGGCAAACCAGAATCACCCGAACGCGTGAATCGGTGCTTCGCATTGTCGGGCGTTCCCAGAAGCGTCGGAAGATCCCGCACAAAAGCGAATTTCCCGGCTTCGAATAATTCCTTGGGACAGTCTTCACCAGATCGTTTCTGCAATTCAGGCTTCAAATCGAATAGATCAAGGTGGCTGGGAGCCCCCACCATATGTAGATAGATAACACTTTTAATCTTGGCGGGAAAATGTGGCTGATTACCAACCGAGCCTGCCTGCTGCCCATTGCTGGCCAACGGGGAATCCGCCCCCGCTTGTCGCAACAACTGAGTGAGTGCGACTCCACCCAGCCCAAACCCCGCTCGCTGAAACAGAGCTCTTCTTCCCAATGAGGTTGGCAATACATTCATGACTCGAAGGGAGCTCACTGATTCATGGTTTCATCGAGATTTAAAATCGCATTCGCGACAGCCAACCAGGCTGCCAATTCCTGCATATCAGTTGTGCGCAATTCCAAAGCGGGCACGGAGACTGTCGTTCTTGCTTTGACGAGCTGTGGCTTGCTTTTCAGATCATCTCGTTCTCTCGACAACAAGCTCATAAGAATGCCAATCTCATGCTCCTCTGCGTCGCGTGAAACAGCCAACCTGATTGCATACCTTAGTCGCTCACGATCATCGGATGAAGGTGATTCACTGATGACTCTATCAGCCAAGGCCAAAGCCATCTCAATGTAGGCTGGATCATTCAAAAGCGTGAGCGCCTGCAACGGAGTATTGCTCCGTCCACGACTGACAGTACATGTACCACGATCTGGCGCATCAAAGTTGATAAAGCTGGGGTAAGGTGCTGCTCGCTTCCAGACAACATAGGCGCCACGCCGGAAGCGATCCTCGTCTTTCGCAGCGACCCATTTTGGTTGATTACGCCCGACACTGCGCCAGATCTTGTCTGGCTGATACGGCATGATCGGTGGACCATACATTTTTTCTGACAGTAATCCACTGATTGCCAAAGCGTTATCACGAATCATTTCGGCAGGCAATCGAAATCGTGGCCCACGGGCCAAATATCGATTGACAGGATCTTTGGCCACCATGACCTCGGTCAGTGCTGCCGACCGCTGGAAAGCATCAGAAATCACCATCAATTTATGGATATGCTTCATTGACCATCCCGATTCGATCAACTCACTCGCCAACCAATCCAGCAACTCGGGATGACTGGGCGTGTCAGATTGGGTTCCAAAATCCTCCAGTGTCGGAACGAGTCCCGCGCCAAAGATTTCCGCCCACCACCGATTTACTGTCACACGCGCCAACAAAGGATTTTCAGCCGACGTCAGCCAACGAGCCAACTCCATCCGATCGCCACTGCCAACGACCGCCTTGCCTCGAGGTAAAGCACTAGGCGTCATTGCCTCCACGACATCTCCGCGAGCTTCGTAGTCGCCACGAAGCATGACAAAAGTCTCTCGGGGACTCGCCATTTCCTGCATGACTAATGTCGTCTCTGGAACCAACTTCTTAAGTTCATTCTCAACGCGGGTAATCGACTGATCCAACTCCACCAGCCGCTCGTCAACTTTCTCGAATTCGGTTCGCAACTTGTTTCGCTGCTGCTTCGACAGCTTCTTGCCTTTCAACATGTTCCGCAAGGCATCAGGCAGAAGCAAAATATCCACTGATTGTGTAGTGACGGAGACTCTTGGTTTGCCAGCGACGCGTCCAGAACCAAAATACTGCCCCAGGCTCACTCTTAAACTCTGGGAATCGGGATCCAGCAACATTGGCTTGGCGAGCATGAATGTCGCCCAATGCGGTTTCCCAAACTGGCCACCAATCGCCCACCCTGTTTTACGATCACCATCGATCGCTCTGGCGACATCCCATTTGGGCTGAGAATAATCTGCCGCCGCAGTCGACAGTGCCACCTTTGTTTTCTCGTTACCGCTGATGACCTCACAAGTCACTTCACTGAGAATCACGTTAGGTCGTGCTGCTTCACCACGTCCCGGACCAGATCCTGGAATCGCATCATCGGTCAACAGCTCAACTCGAATTGCAGTGACTGGTTTGACGGGTGGTTTCAAAGTAAAGGCATGATCGACGGTGGGGGGAACATCACCCGTCAACAGAACAGCACCACCGGGCAACCGACTGACAACTTCATTTCCCGACGTCTTGAAATCCAATAATTGCACTGGCTCCCACAACGGTGCCGCCTGATCACCCAACCTTGTCAGCCAATCCTCAAACGAGGCATCCAACTCAGTGGCAACTTTGGCACGCTCCAAACGCAATTTGCGCAGCTTCGCATTCTGATCTGCGAGCTTCTGTTCTTGATCTTCTTCGAGGGGCAAATCCAATTTAGGACCGTAAAAATCCCAAGTCACACCAGCCGTCTGCTTCACTTCCAACGGAGTATTATTGAAGTATGCAAAGAATCGGTAATAGTCCTTCTGTGAAAAGGGATCGTACTTGTGATCATGGCACTGAGCACACTCAAGTGTTGTTCCCAAGAATACCGTTGCGGTGGTGTTGACACGATCCACCACCTGATTGACACGGTTTGCCTCGGGATGCACGCCAGCCTCAACGTTGCAGGTAGTCATCCGATGGAATCCCGTCGCGATACGCTGATCCAAAGTGGCGTCGGGACGCAAATCACCCGCCAATTGATCGGTCACAAATTCATCGAATGGCATGCCCTGATTGAAAGCGCGAATGACCCAATCACGATAGGCCCAGTTATCACGAATCTGATCGGCTTGAAATCCATTACTGTCGGCGTACCTCGCGAGGTCCAACCAGGGAACCGCCCACCGCTCACCATACCGGGGACTCGCCAACAGACGATCAACCAGTGATGAATATGCTTTTCCGGGAACCGCATCACTGCCGACCAAAAGTTGCTCAGTATCACTGGGCTTGGGATCACTGGGCTTGGGTGGCAATCCTATCAGCGCCAAAGATGCCCGCCGAGCGACCGAAGCAGGCTGCATTCTTGGATTCGCCACCAACCCGTGGGTAGCAATTTTTTGATCAATGAAATGATCAATTACTCTCTCGGTCGTCAGATGCGCAGGAACATCAGGACGTCTGATTGCTTCATACGCCCAGTGTTTAACCTTTGATTTGGCCTCCGGCCATGCGGCACCTTCATCAATCCACTGACGCAACAAGTCGACCTCCTGCAAAGAGAGAGGTTCACCATCAAGCGGCATCAACTCTCCAGCATCCGTATCGACAAGTCGACTGATCAGTAGACTCTTCTCTGCATGCCCCGGAACCACAATCGGCAAATCAGAGTCCGCTTCACCAATCGCGTCAACGCGGCGGTTCAAACGCAATCCACCTTCATCGTGCTTTGGGCCATGACAACGTTGACAGTGCCGACGAAGCAGTGGTTGAATTTGCTCAGAAAAGTCGACCTTGCGATTCTCCAGCTCACCATCCACTTCAGCCAACACGGTACGACACCACAAAGGCCCGAGCAAAAACAACATTCCCAAAAAAACGCCACGGATCAGTTGAGGATTGATGAAATAGAGCATCGAAGGCGAGCAAAGAGTGGCAGGAGTGAATTACGAGCGACCTTCCCTATGATATCCATACTCTGGGCGTTGGTTTGCACAGAAACCCCGTCATTTTGGATGAATATCACAATCAGATGCTGTCAACAGCATCCGGGACATTCAACCGGAACGGTTCCGCCTGGCCTTACTCATTTTTNCGTCTACGCGTTATGGATAAGAGAATCCAATACCTGAACACTAGCCCAGCTGTCTTTATTTTCTGCAATGAATTGCAGATGTCGCTCTGCTGTCTGATAGACATCGTGAGCCGCACGATCAGCAAAAATGCAGTGCAATGAAACATCAAAGTCCCGATTGACTTCCCGATCAAGTTCGCGATCTCGCGTGCCGACCGAAAACCCGACTAGACCTTCGTGGTCATCCAGATACTTGTGACAAGCGTTCAGCAATGCCTGGGCAGCCGCATCGCTTCGGTCCTTGAGCGTGAAGTAGACGTGATGAGCAAGTTGTGGCATTCGATTCAGTCCTTTCGTAGGGAAACCAATCACAGTAAAAAAGTATGTGCATAGCTTCCACGACACAACCTGATGTGACAACATCCCCTGATTCACTATATTGAGTCCACTCAGTTCAAACACCTTCGAGGTGGGCTAACATCCACCGGTCATACGTCTCCATTTTCTCAGCAGACCCATTTTCTAAGCAGACCGAGGGAGACCGTACACCTGAGTTACAAGCAGCCAACAACGAGATATTCGGTAAGACTAGCCCAAGTAGATCCATTATCAGTTTCACCCCGCTGGCTCACCCAGCAAATCGCTGGTCGCCAAATCTAGCTGGCAATTGCATGTAAAGAATTACCGATCAGATTGGAAACAACACGGCCTGAAATGAAGATTTGAAAAAGACCCTCTGTCCGAGCAAATCGGCCATCGACAGGCGAAGAGATCTTCAGCTCTGTTGATGGAACAGCGGCAATGCGTCATCCTCCTTCAGAAAACGAGAACAGATTATGGATTTGCAACTCTTGTTTGATCTGGTCGGTTCAGCGACCCTCGGGACAATTTTGGTTACTGGAGTGCTGGCTACAGGAGTTGCCTGCTTCTTAAGCTTTCAAGTACGGCAGGAGAAGCTTCTGGCAGCATTTGCGCCGGTTTGTTTCCTGCCGAGCGTGATCGCCTTGCTAGCCACTCTCAACAGCGTGATGACCGGTATCTCAATCCAATTGCAAACCAACCAGAGCGACCTGCAGATATCAACAACAACACGACTCCTCATGCACGCCACTCCTCTGTTCGTGGGCCTCGCCGCATCCATGCCTGCACTGGTACTTACTTGTGGTAGTCGCTTTGTGCTTATCTACCGCGATATCCATGCCAAATCAGATGAATCACCAATCATAGAGTCAAGCGACGATTCGAACCTGATTACTCCAACCGAGCAGATCAGTCGTGATGCAGATGAGTACCTGGAGAAACTCATACGCCCGCGATAAAGCTCAGTTACCAAGGCAATGTTGGTTATCAGAGTTCAGAGTTCAGAGTTCAGAGTTCAGAGTTCAGAGTTCAGAGGAAAACGAGAAAATTCAGAACGTTCCCCCCCTGCACGCGTAAGTCCAGGAACTCCGAATGAGCCCAACGTGGTTAGCCAAATAAGCGTTTCAATGCCTGGTCGGCTGCTTCAACGGAATCCACCGGCCCTGCAGGTCTAAGATGACTCGGTAACTTTCCCGGCGTTTTAACTTTGTTTTCATCACTTTCTTCGTTGTCATCCTCGATGCTCTGCGTCTCTCGCATTGCCACTGCGGCACCCTCGCCAGATTTACTGACTTCGCCCGATGCCCCATTCGTTTTTTCGCTTGCATCGGGGATCATCACCGGATCAAGCAGAGTTTCACTAGTTGAGCCCACCTCTTCTTTCGTATCCATGCTCTCTGCTCGCCGTTGCTCTGATACCGGAGATTTGATTTTCTGGTGCAAGGGTGGCGCATCGACCGCCAATTGTTCTAACTCATTCAACCATAGATCGACTTCACTCATTCGGCCTGACACATCACTGAGCATGATGGACTCGTTCGGCGCTGCATCAGTAGACTCCGCAGTGGGACGCAACGCCTGAATTGCAGGGCTACGATATTCCAGAGACGCATTACTTGCTTTGTCCCGGATAGACATTGTGAAACGCCACTGTGCCACATCGATATTATCGCCGTGGGCGACTCGATAGGGTTGATGTGGTTCCATTACCTTACCATTAAGCCGAACACCGTTCCGACTGCCTAGGTCTTCGACGGCAACGCTATTTTCACGGCACCAAATCAGACAATGATGTCGGCTGACACGATTTGAATTCAAGAGAAGATCAGCTTTCGTGGACCTACCGATCACGAACTTTTCTTTGCTTAAGACAACATGCTTGCCTTCATGAATGCCGTTACGAAATACAAGCTTGATTCTTAACACGACACATTACCAACGTTGATNAACAAGCGGATTTCATAAATCACATAAAAGTAATTCCTGCAGAGTATGTATCGCCGGAAAAGTGAAAAGAATCAATTCAGTGTCACTACATACCCCCCCACGCCCACTGCATCACCCAGAACGGTCAAAACCAAGCGAAAGAGAGGCATTGGTGATCAAATCAATCGAAAGCACACACGATCAAAACCCAGGCTTCACTCAATGAGCAAACAAACTTAAGGCGAGGAAGTGCAAAAATTCACAGAAACCAAATAATGTCGGTGGTGGCACCCATGACGCTGCTAGTCAATCGCTGTGATGATACCAAGAAGCCATGTGCATCAGGCTTCATACTACCAATACATGCGACACGTAACCCACTGAAGGTGCTCTAATTAACAAGCATATACAGCCTGCAATTCGCTCATGTAAAATGAGCCGAAACTCACCTACACCGGGGAAACACGGGCGTTCAATGAACAACGCAAACAATGCTGTTACTTAATGCGAAAGAATTTTCACATGGCGTCCTCGCCAGAGTTTTTCGGACACCTGTTAACGCCGCTACCCAGCAGTGAATTCGAGCAATTGTCTAGCAGACAAGTGCTTGCGAAATGAAGGCCGTTTTAACTGATCGGCTACGTATTTTTTTCCACGCTCTTGCAGGCGTCTGAGGCGTTGAATTAAATCGCTACCGGACGATGCAATCGAGAACCCGACAAATATGGATTAGCACCGATCAGCCATCGCTGAATACAGCGACAACAAAATGCAACCTGTTCGCTGCGCGCAGTTTTCAACCAAAATGACTTCGATCGTCGACTCTGGGATCTAGCGACTACTTAACCAGCTGGCAAGCAAGTTCACGGAGAGGACATCCTACCTAGGAAGGCACCTGCGAATTCCCAGCCTTTGGGGCCTGGCCCCTCAAGACACTGTTGCCCTCCAGCAAATCGGCCTGATCATAGGTGAACGCCTCTTCCCAGTCGGATGGGTTGAATTCCCCACTCGCAGCATAAGAATCGATAGCGTTTTGGTAGGTCACTAAACTGATATCCGCTTCGTCGATTCCCCTTTCTCGCATAACAGCCGCACAATCTGGAACCGAAAGTGGATTGCTAACACCCCAGTCCGCTGAACTGTTGACGATAATCCGTTCGGAACCGAATTGTTGAACCACTTTTGCCATACGCTCCTTACCCATCTTGGTGTCAGGATAGATAGTGAAACCGGCCCAGTACCCTCTATCAAGAACCTCCTTGACCGTTTCCTCATTATTGTGATCAACAATCGCCATATGAGGTGGAACATCATGCTCTTCCAAGACATCCATGCTTCTCAGAGTACCCTCTTTTTTCGCTCGATGGGGAGTATGAACAAGAATCGGCTTCTCAAATTTCTTGCCAAGTTCGATCTGCAGCCTGAAGTATTTGTCNTCTGCNTCACTNTGNTCGTCNTAACCNATCTCNCCAACNGCNACGACNCCTTNNTTNCCTAAGAAANAGCGGCAATATTTCCATNACNTCTTCAGCCAANNGNTCATTNTTCGCTTCNTTGGAATTCANTCCGATCGTGCAATAATGACGAATNCCAAACTGNGANGCGCGNAATCTCTCCCATCCAACGAGNGANGANAAATANTCTTGAAANGTTCCAACCGAAGTNCNNGNTTGGCCCATCCANAATGCNGGCTCAACNACNGCTACGATGCCTGCTTTGCGCATCCGCTGATAATCGTCAGTGGTACGGGAACTCACATGAATATGGGGATCGATATATCGCATTACTTATTCTTGCCGTAGTTCAGGTTTGATCGCATCAAGTTGGGTATGAGAAGTCTTACAAAGAGCTCTTTCGCACAACGCGACAACCGCAGCTGGTACGGATCGACTCGCACTATGCCTCTCACTTATATACTGAAAAATCGTTTCCGAGAGTGCAGAATTATGCCGTTCGTGCAACCCATCTATCTCATTGACATCACATCCAAGAAAGATAGCCTTCAGGACCATCTGGTTCCACTGGTTTTCGTCAAAGTAAACCTGTGGAAATGGATTACAAAGTGCCATGGCTGAAAACACAGGGACGATGTTGGTTCGCGTCGCTTCAGCCGCGACGTGGAGAAACCGCTCGGGAGAATTCAGCAGAGGCAGCACCAACACGATTAACTGTTGCTCACTAACATCCGCCGTCTTAAAAAGCCTTTTAAACAGCGGTGTAAATGCATCGGGATCACCGCTCCACTGGCTGCACATCACATCGATGGCCCTTGCCTTCATCATGTCTTTCAGCGGCATTTCAGCAAGTCGCTTGTAGTCCTGGCCGCAATCCATTAATTCTGTCGCCCCCCCGGCACGACACTCGCTCCCGATCATCCTCCATACATCAATGAGTTCGGAGAGCTTTGTGGCGTTCGACAAAGAGTCGACAAGCGATGCGTTCAGTGCTTCTTTTTCACTTTCAACAACACGAGCCTGACAGATTTCACGAAAGGCATCAGCGTAACGAAGACAAGGTGCGTTTTGATACATGATCTCAGAATTTGCCCAGCCACCGTACGTTTTCAGTTACCCAGCCCTGATTTTAGTGGATTCGATCACCTTAATGTCAACACCCCAGAAAAACCATACCTTCCGCCGAAGCAACTAACCACCTCTATTGATGGCAGGGAACTTACTCCAGGGCCACCGAACTGCAACGGCAAAAATGTTACCATTGAACAGCAAAACCACGATCAAAATGGCAATTCACATGATTCCCGAAGCACGACATGCTTGCCCACACACACTGCAAAATCACTTACAAATAACTCAATGACGTTCAGCGGTCTGCAAACAATGTTGAATGTCAATCGCAAGGCCAACGAGACCCCATTATCAACAGCACTAAACATACTGCTTTACCATGAAACGTTTTTTATTCTGTCACAACGACCGGACAGCGATCGATCACGTTAATGGATGCGTGGATTTCAACATCTCAGGTTCAACTCCGTAAACTACGCGAAATCAAATGAAGCCGATCTTATATCTAGCTACATTAATCTGCTGCGTTTTCAC
>NZHC01000038.1 GCA_002689655.1 Rhodopirellula sp.
CACGTCGATTCCGGTATGGAGCCACGGCGGCGACAACTACGTGACAATGATGGACCCGAACAATCTGGATGCGATGTAACTTGAGCGTATCTTTAGATCAATGACGTGAAAAGATTTGAAGACAGTTGAGGTTCGCACCAGCCGGCCCGGCCTGGCCTTTGCGGTACCAGTCCCGGTCGCACCCAATCTTTGGGCATGCCGTTGATCTTTGTCCAAAAATCGCAGTTGGCCTTATTTACACCGCTTCATAAGAGCACCCTTCACTGTTTGAACCGATCTCATGCCCAGTCACTCCCAACGTTGGAGCATTTGGACATGCGATGTGCAAGAAAAACAAAGTATTCAATTCCTGCCGTCCCAAGTCATCAATGACTGATCAACCGAACCCGGACGCCACCATTCAGACGCAAGACAGCCGAGAGGTATGGACGGGATGCGTGGGGCTCAGTGAAGGATTTGGTTCTGGCTCTTTATGGATCGCGTTGTGCCGCTTGTACTTATCGGGCAAGCGTCAGTTGTTGTTGTGAGTTGGGCGTCTTTTAATCTGCGGGATATGAGCGTCTGAGTTAGCCCCCCAAGTGACCAGATCTCTTTGTTCACGCACACAAGAATCAAAGTGGCCTGAAGAACCGAGTTGGCCCGACCCCTTTGATGTTCACCCGATGAACGCTGCGGGGTAGCGAAAACTGCGACAATCGTTGTGTTTCGGAGTGTGTTCCACAGACAATCGAATCGACCTGAATTGACACGCAGATGCACTTTAGTTCAGAGCAGCAATGTTGCCATTTGCATAAGCAGTCCCGCTTAACCTTTGGGGTCACTGCCTGAGAGACAATGTTCTAAGTCTCTTTCCGTTTTCGAAAATTCCCTTTTTGTTAAACCTGCCGGCGACCGGTTAGGTTCGCACCTTGGCTGTGATACCTCACTCCTCTGACTCCTGCTTTGCCCTGTCTGCCTTTAGCTTTTCGATCAGCTGCTTTGTCATTTGTTTTCTTGTTTCAGGCTCTTCTAGCCATTTCATGAGTGGATCGTTTGAATCAATTGGGAATCCTTCACGTGAGTCTTTCGAGTTACTCCCTTGCGATTTGTTCATAGCTATCTGTTTCTGAATCCTTTGCACCTAAGTTTGCATACACCTTGTTTGCATAATATCAAAGCACCGCTTTGATATCGGCCACTTCCATCTTTTTGTTGGGAAGATGCGGCAGCTTTTATCGAGCTTTGAGTGTTAGGTGTTAGGTGTTAGGTGTTAGGTGTTAGGTGTTAGGTGTTAGGTGTTAGGTGTTGAACGTTCAGCCTAGTCACCAATGTTGAAATGGTGTTTTTAGAAAGTCCGCGATGTGTTTTATAGGTTCATGCGCTGGCCGTCGTTATTATCGTTTATGCGATGTGTGGAGTCATCTGCTACTTAGCGTACGTGGTACAACGTTCGATACAACCGTGACGTTGGTTTTGCGTCCCACGTGAAAAAGGTGTTTGCAAGTCATCTTGGGAGCAGCTAGCTCACTTAGTTCAGAATCGGAACGATGCTCCACATCCGTAGGTCAGAACGGATGTCGTAAATGGGAAAGATGCCCTTTCGGGTCCTTGTAGCCCCGCTGGGCCGGGGCGTGTTCTCGTTTCCAGCCATTTCATCAAGCTTCATCGCAACCTGTGCGTTGTTCACCAAGAATTTGCTAACGTCCTTGATTGGGTGATTACCAAGCAGGGCTGTGAGCAGTGATGCTGACAGGTTTTTCAACGGTTTGCTGGCTTTTGACCGGTGTATTCAGACCAGATTTCGTTGATTTTGTTCGGGTTGAGCTTGCCGGTATGAACGACCAAGCGGTGCCGATAAACCAATGTCTCCCCTTTTTTAATGCGGAGATCACCCAGGCGGCTAGGGGCTGGGCCGATTCCAAGTTGGCCATCGACACGCCAAGCATTGGGGAAGTTTTGGTTTTCTGGGTGATCAAAGATTGTGATGTGGGCCTTGTCATCCCGTCCCGGGATCCCCATGCCGACGTCCGTCCAGCGAGCGCGTTGTCCCTCGGCGAGTCGGTTTTTCTGCAGAGCTGAGTTCATAGCCTGTCCTTCGGTCTTTGGGGTCCAGGGCATTCTCAGGAACAGGCCACCATAAGGGTACTCTCCAATCTTAACATCGGTGTTCGCCTTTCCGCTCCAGACGAGATCCAGAAAATACATTCCGCTGTTAAGAGCTAAGGTCCAGTCTTGGGTTTCACGGAGAGACGGGTTTCCGTTGGCATCCAGGAGGTTGTAAACAGTTTGCCATTGGACTGCTCCGTTTTGACCGTTTGATTCTTTTTTAATAATGTTCAAAGAAACGCGTTTCCAATAGTCACCCTTCGGGTGATGAAAATAATCTCGGCCATTGACGCGAGTGAATCCCCAGTAGAGCCCAGTTTGATGCTTGTGGTGCCCGGGGCTGTATTGAGTTAACACACCGTTTCCATCGGGGGCAACAATTGGGTGCAGGTAGGGGCGAAAGTCAGCCTTGGCGTTTTGAGTGAGAACGGGTTGGGAGCTGGCTTTTTCGAAAATCTGGATCTCATTTTCTTCTGAGTTTAAGCGAAGTTCCAGAGTTTGGGCAAAAACCGGTTTGCAGGATAGCAAAAAGAAGAACCCGAGAATTGGCAAAATCTGTTTCATGGTTTGGGAGGAATGGGTGTTGAGGTAAGGCATGTCAAAATCGTTTTCTCGGTGGATAGGTTTTGAGGGGAAAGAGAAATTAATTTTAGGGTCAACCGATTGTACGTCATTCAAGAGNTGGTGACATCGGAGACTGCTTACCTCTGGTGACTTGGACCGCGGTTTTCAACGCCTTCCTTGATGGTTGCCTAAACTTGTCCCTGAAAAGTCTTGGTGTGCTAGAACTCCGGATTTCAATCGTGCCTGATGTTGAGACGACTACACGCACACGACTAAACGTTGCTTAAAATCTTACTCTCTTTTGTTGTTGGTCTGTGTTTCCACGATCTTGGAGGCCCTGATTAAATGAACCTGACTTAAACGCCTTGCCTGACCCTGGGTTATTAAGAGGCTGCTATCTTNGCGGAGAGGAATTCCATGGAGGATGATTATCCTAATGAGCCTAGCGTTGATTGGCCTGTGTCTTGCGCGCACATTGTTACGTTCTGAAATGCAATCACTGTCAAGCTTCAGCTGCAAAACCTCCCCTCTGCCGAGTGTAGGCCCACCCTTTCGCGATGAGAGTTAACAAAGCACCCAGTAAACAACGCGTTTAGTAAACAAAAGGGCAGGGATATTTGTTCTTCAACACAAAAGTCAAAGCGGCCTGACCCCTATCGGTATTTCTGGCCCGACTGATGTTCTCGTGAGTGATGAAGGTCAGGACGAACTTGACTACAAATGTGTATAAAGAGGTTCTACNCAATTGGNATTCCATGGACATTATTCATTTTGGCGTTTAATCCAGTTGCGCCACAGCGAACACCAATACGCAAACCACGCCATACACCCGAACGCAATGACTAAGAAAAATGTCAGTACACTCGCCACGACAAATCTAACGCCGTCGATATCCGACGGCTGGCGGTAGTTCGCCCCTATCAAGCAAATCGCGATGAGCAATGTTAGCACTACTGAACACTTGAAACAAAGCATAGGGGCACCTAGAACATCACGTGGCACATNCATCATAAAGGCGCTTTCGCATTCTTTGCAAACTGAAATATTGGTTCTTCTGGTCAAGCTTGTGCCGGGCTCAGTTGAAGTAATGCTCTTACGACCTTCGCTAGTATGTGCTTGGCACTTTGCACACCACGCCCTGCCCTCGTTGGGTGCCTGCAAGTTCAAATGGTTCATGTCAGTTCCTTAGGTTCGCGTATCCAGACGGCGGTAATCTAAAGCCCACCGCGGCCAAGGAGGGCGTGTGAAATCCGAGGAAAATTCGTGCGCGGCTTGCGTCGGGTGGCTAACGCGCACAGCGTGTTGCCATCAACCGGATTCTCACCGGCGGCAGTGACTCTCCTGTCGTGGCCAGGTTCTCCAANTTTGGATGATGGACATCATCAGGGACTTGATTGGTGTNGGGAGGTTGGGGTTGCAGGGCGGTTCATGCGTGTTGTGTCTAAAGCAGGGTTTTTGTTGGCACACCNTCNGTANNCCCATCTCTTAAGTGTAAACGCTGCTNAGGGTGNNNGNGCTTCCACATCGATGAGCACGAGGGAATGTCCGGTCATGTATCGTTGTATTCGTCGATCTGTAATTGGATCGGCGCGGAGACCATCTTTTTCTGGCCTTGCTCAGGCTTTTAGCTTGTGGGGCGGTTGTGGAGGTCAAGCTATGCAATCGCAGGCTTTTGACTTTTGCCAAGCTATACGCCTACACGTGATGGTGTGAGGTCAGCTCGTATAGTTTGAGAGGTTCCACGGTGCTCAGGCTTGGGGACTGGGCATCAGTAAGGGCGGCAAGGCCATTCAAAAAAATCAACATGCGAATGTGAACCAAGATTTTTCCGTTTGGATTAGTCAGTTCTGAAATCCATTTAGGATAAGCCCGGTATTTTCTCCGCCTGCAGGGAATTTCACAATGGTTGGGTTCATCGTAGCAATCAAAGCCAACGTTTCCGCCTGTGCGTCAGTGATGCTTCCGGTATCACTGATGGTGGTAATAAAGTAATTGTTTGGAACGACAAACAATCAACCCGTGGGATGATACAATGGCGTCCATTGAAAGGGCTTCGTTGATAATTGGAAAGATGTGGTTGTGAAATGTTTGGCGGTATTCTGAGATCTACCGTAGTCGGTTGTTTAGGATTTTTTGCACTACACGGGTCGGTGGTAGCCCAGAAAGCATCCTATGAGGGTGATGTCAGGGATGTACAAGTAATCCGTAAAGTTGAACAGCATCGGCAGGCGTGGCGGATCTGGCAACCAGTGATCGTGCAGGGCTTGAAGAAGCAGCATTTAATCGTGGCTTATGGGAGTATGTTGCATGGAAAAAAAGACATGGGAGATGTCCATGTCACTCTTTCAAAGGATGACGGCTTGAGCTGGAGTGAGCCGAATACCATCTTCAGCAATGAGGTGTTGCAAGGCGATTTGCAGTTTGCGTATGCAAATCCTGTTCTGTATCGGGTGCAGGGGCAGGCGGTCATCTGGTGCTTTGCAATGAGATGCCCCATTCAGCAAAGAAATAGCGAGGAGTCGCATCTGGTCGGAGCGTTCACTGCCGACGGTGGAAGATCCTGGACATCGGTGGAGTTAGCGATGCACTACACCGGCCCACTCATCTTGAACGCCCCTCCTGTGGAGGTCGATCGTGACGGAGTTCGCACTTTCCTGTTACCGGCACACCGAAACACATTGGCGTCGGACCCACGTGGTTCCCGTGATCAGATGATTCTTAGCAGCACTAGCCTGCTTGAGTGGAAGCTTGAGGCATTTATTCCGCAGCCGGATGAACCTAACGTTTTCTTGCACGAAGGAAATCTTGCCCTTGGTGATCAGGAAGGTGAATTGAGAATTGTGATGCGTACGGCGAACTATGACGATACGAGCTTGACGGTGAATCCTCCGCGAGCCTATTCCAGCCTCAGTCAGGACGGTGGCAAAACATGGTCGGTTGCCGTTCCTGAACGGGAACTGCATAACGCAAAGTCGAAAGGCTTTTATTGCAAGGCAGAGCTTGGTCACTATCTTTACGTTTATAACGACGGTCCAGCTCAACGGAGTGTGGCACCAGGGTTTCCGTTTGGCGGTCGGACATCATTGCGATACAAGATTCAGATGCCGCGCGGCAATTGGCTGGAAGAAAGAACCTTTTTTGATGCTGGAATCAAGAATTCTTATCCGAGCCTTGTTGAAGTTTCACCTTGTGATTTTCGGGCAGTTTGGGACAGTGGAACCGCAGAGAAAGCTCGTACGCATATACGATTCGCAAAATTTAAGATTGAACCATGAAGCCTACCCCATCAACCAATCAACAATTTCGCGAACGGCTGAAACAGGGTGCGTTGGTGCTGGGGACACTGATCGTTTCCCCATCGCCCAAATGGCCGCAGGTTGTGTCGCAAGCCGGGCTAGACTTTGTGTTCATTGATACGGAACACATCGCGATTGATCGATTTGAACTGAGCTGGATGTGCCAGACCTACTCAGCCTTCGGTATTCCGCCCTTGGTTCGGATACCAAGTGTTGACCCAAACGCCGCGACGATGGCATTAGATGGCGGTGCTGCAGGGATTATCGCGCCTTATGTTGAAACTCAGGAACAGGTTCAGGCGTTGCGCGGAGCCGTTAAGAAACGTCCCCTAAAGGGGGAACGCTTACAGGAGGCGCTTGTTGGTAAAGGATTGGAGCCGAAACTGGAGCAATATCTTAGTCAGGCAGCCAATCAAACTCTTTTGATTGTGAATGTGGAGAGCACGCCAGCGNTCGATAATCTAGCGGAGATTTTACGTGTTCCGGATTTGGACGGTNTACTTATCGGCCCGCATGATTTGTCNTGCAGTTTGGGCATCCCTGAAGAGTATGACAATCCAAAATTCAGTGATGCTTGCGAACATATTTTTCGGCAGGCTCGATNAGCGAAGGTAGGTGCTGGGATTCATTTTTGGGGTGACTTGAAGCAACAAGCCAGATTCNTGGAACTNGGTGCNAATATGTTGATCCATAGCGCTGATATCACGCTNTTTCAACGCGCCCTCNAGCATGACTTNGACNTGCTGCGAGGCACCTCAAAACAAGGAAANCAAACTGCAGGTACNAATGTCACGATCTAGGAATTCAGGTTTCATCGCNNCTGGCACTCTTTTCGCGGANCGGCACAGATGTGCTCCCTAGGGCGTTGATCGGATACTCGTTGTNCNANTCACTTTGTCCGGACCCATTCATCACGTGGTGTTGATAACTAATATNGGTGGAAACACAANTGTTTCGTTTTTTGCGACCGATTTCGCGTTGATTACCGCTAGGAGACGTAGTGAAATCAGTTTCATCACCAGTACCCCTGCTCGGAAATCGTTTCCCGGGTCGTTGATTGATCAATCCTGCTGCTCGGAAAGCTCTAGCCATACATCAGTGAGACGAAAGTGAAGTTTTTGAATTGTGTTTTTATCGCTGGACTTTCTGGCCTCATTGGATGTGCAAGTGAAGAGAGATCTTCTCTCAAAACACGGGATGTTCCAACCGTATTATCCGGGTTCACCAACAGTATCGGTATGAGGTTCAATTCCTTACCGGCGGGTAGCTACACGTCTAACATCACCGGATCGACGGAGACCATTGAAGTTGCGAAACCGATTCAGTTCGGAGTGCATGAGGTAACTCAAGCTCAGTACACAGCCGTGATGAATGCTAACCCCAGTAAGTTCAAGGGCGATTCCAATCCCGTGGAAAACGTGAGATGGGAAGATATTGCTGAGTTTTGTCGAAGGTTAAGTCATTTGCCTGAAGAGAAAGCGGCGGGTAACGTCTATCGACTTCCGACCCAGGACGAGTGGGAGTATGCGTGCCGGGCAGGTGCAGAGTTACCAAATCGATTTGANCATCATTTGTCAGACCTGGGATCTTATGCCTGGTTCTCCGACAATGCTGATGGGGTCACGCATCCAGTTGGCAAGAAAGAGCAGAATGCTTGGGGTATCCATGACATGTATGGAAATGTTTGGGAGTGGTGCAATGTGCTTGACCAAGAACAGGGTGAGCATCTTGAAGGTCCCACAGTCACTGGTCTGACCAATGTGACAGGGACGATCTGTCTTGGGGGAAGTTGGGCGTCGGGATCTGGGCTATGCAAAACAGGAGTCTCGCAGAAAGGACGCCCAAATTACCACGATGATCGATGGGGCTTTCGAGTCGTACGAATTGCTGCCGACCAGTGAGCGTTGCAGATTCGTGTTGGTGGTTTAGTCACTGTCGGCTCAGTCAAGCATTCGTGTTATCCATAATGCGTTAGACAGATCAACTCTGGTTCAGCTTCCGAATTTTTCTGTATCGGGAGGCTGGTTAGCTGACCACGTGCTGCAGGATAACACGTCGCATTTGGCCGCGACTGCCTCCGATGGCGAAAGTTCCGTCATTTGAATGGTGAGCTCATTGTGATGCAGGATGTGCTTGGCGAACTGTACAAGCCACATATTCAAGGCAAACGGTTCGTTCTGTGACACAAAGAAGTCTACCCCCAGTGGCTATTCAGGAAGTAGCTTGNNCCACGTCNGGCACTATGCACAGGCATAAACGATTTCAGGAAACCNCCGTGCTACGCTGAGAGAGCACAAAGCGTGATCTGTTTAGGCGAGTACCACTTGCGTTAAGTGTTGAGTCTGATGAAGCGTCAGTGTTCCCCGAAGCGTGAACTGNACAANAGTCNTGTCTTTAATGGAGTCAACTTCGTCAAGCTTCGCAACTACCATGCTGTGATGCTCGTAGNAAGCCGNTGCTCGCAAGCAGCCACCGACGGCGTCGATGTCACCGTAGGATGCACCAGCAACATTTAGGGCTAAAGAGACCTTCGCAGGAAGTCCCAACAGCATTGGATGATCATGAGAGTCGTGTGGAATGTCTACGCCTGCAGCGTTGAGGACGTTGTCCCTCTGTTCGTCCCATCGGCGTGGTGCGCTATACCATTCTGGCTGCGAACTCTGTGCGGGACACGCCGCAGTACCGGTTGCAGTGACAAGTACCGTGATTTCATTATCAAGATAATGTGGTGTCGGTTCACACAACCGAATGGCAAAACGCTGTTGATTGCCGAGGGCTGTCCCAGGNAAAATGGCAATCATCCAGCGATCATTGGAACGGTGGGTGATGCGTTGCTAAACCGTGAAAGTTTCCTGAGTTGCGGTGAAGCCTGCTGGACGCTGGCGATTCGACTACAAATCATCCCCGCATCCACGGTTCATTGGGTTATCAAACCNCTGCCGCCTATGCGGCACGCTGTATTCTTCCGGGTTCGGCTACGTCTCAGAGTTCTGACCACAGTTGCATTACCGCACCCNATTCTCCCACTCAACGTGGAGTAAAGACGGGGGGGAAGTCAGGTCACCGTCGCAAGATGCGGGGTGCGGTTGGGATCAGGCATAGGAACGCGTTTGTGCTGCCGCGCTTGATAATCGCAGATTTAGCTCATTTTTCGGCGTCTCTCACAACTCAGTGAGTATGCTGCGAAAGTGGATTTATCTTCTTTTGTCACGGCAATCATGCGACTGCTTGTTCTCGCCCCGTTTTCGTACCGTCTAAGTCATGCATTCACCTCTAAAATTTGATTTTGGTAGNTTAGCAAAAGCCTGTCTCTTAGTCGTGTTTCACTTGACATGCTGCATGCAGGTCATTGCCAAGTCGGAGGATCCCGCGTCTGTGCTGCCTNGGGACAAGCGCGACGCGATGATTACGTCTCCGGCGGATTTTTTCGGGTTTCGACTGGGTAGCCGGCATCTTCGCCACGAGCAGGTGTGCGATTATATGAAGCTTCTTGCATCGGAGTCTGACAGGGTTGCGTTGGTTCCCTATGCAACCTCGCACGGAGGACGACCACTGTTTGTGCTTGTCATTACGTCTCCCAAGAATCACGCCGACCTTGCGAAGATCAAAAAAACGCACCAAGAACTTGCAAGTGGCTTGCGGAAGGTTGCTCGCAAAGAAGACCACTCAGTCATGTACCTTGGATACGGCGTGCATGGGGACGAGGCAAGTGCGATGAATGCTTCACCTTTGGTGGCCTANCACTTGGCTTCGTCGCTTGCCGACTCAGTGGTCGATTCACTTGAGAGATCAGTGTTTTTGCTGGACCCTTCGCTCAACCCTGATGGGGGCAGTCGTTTTGCACATTGGGCCAATGAAAATCGTGGCAGGAATGCGAGTCAGGACCCGTCGGATCGTGAGCATCAACAGGATTGGCCTGGCGGACGTACCAATTATTACTGGTTTGATCTAAATCGTGACTGGTTGCCCGCGACGCATCCGGAGTCGCGCGGTCGAATACAGTTGTTTCATGAATGGAAGCCGAATGTTGTTCTGGATTTTCACGAGATGGGTTCTTCGAGCAGCTATTTCTTTCAGCCAGGCATACCCGCCCGTACCAATCCACTGACACCCGCACGAAATGTTGAGCTGACAAAGCTGTTTGCCGGGTTCTATGCCAAGCAGATGGATTCCGCCGGGGAACTATTCTTCACCGAGGAGAAGTTCGACGATTTTTACATTGGTAAGGGCAGCACCTACCCCGATGTGAATGGGGCCGTGGGGATCCTTTTTGAACAAGGTAGCACCCGTGGGCTTCGCATGAAAAACGATCGCTTTGAGCGGAGTTTCTCTGATTGTGTCGCTAATCAGGTGAGGACGAGTCTGGCGAGTGTCGAAGCATTGGCTCAGTATTCTGANTCCGTTCTGCAGCTGCAATGCGAGTTTTTTAACGATGCTCTGACAACAGGCCGCAACAGCAAATCNTTCCTCCTGTCCGGGGAAGCTTCGAGGATTGCGGCGGCAAAGGAATTGCTGGGATTGCANGATATCAANACNTANCAGCCGCGNAATGTTGCCGTCGTGAATAACTCAGTACGTGCGTCTTCCGAGGTGTTGCTCATTCCCAGTGAACAACCGCAGTACACGTTTATCAAATCGTTGATGTCTCGGGATAAAACGTTTCAAGAGAACATTTTTTATGATGTGTCGACCTGGCATCTTCCGTCGGCTTTCGGTCTCGAAGTCGAAGAGATTGACGCGCAGGAAGCGGGTGAATTGGTTGCGGCGTCCAAAAAAGGAGAGCAAGCTCAAAAACGAACCGGAATTGCATTCGATGCTAAAGCTCTGGGGTATGCCGTGCCGCCTGATACGCTGCAGTTTCCGAAGCTGATTGCATTGTTGCAAACAAAGGATGCAAAGTTACGGGTGATCACGAAGCCAGTCTCGGTCAGGGGCTCGAATGGTGCTGTGAAATTGCCACAAGGTACGTTGTTGGTTTTGCGACCACCCAATCTCGACTCATGGGACGAGATCCAAGAATGCCTCAAACAGACTGCTGCCAGTTCAGAGTTGCAGGTGTATCCTCTCAATTCAAGTCAGACACTGGCGGGCCCTGATCTTGGAAGCGATACAAGTCTGGACTTGCCCATTGCAAATCCTGCGCTGGTTGTTGGAGCTGGAACGAACGCCTATACAGCGGGCTCGCTTTGGCATCACATGGACGTACGCATGAACCAGCCAACTACGTTGCTCAAGACGACGACCCTGGGCAAGGTTGATTTGGACGCCTACACCGTGCTGATCCTTCCTGATGGAAGTTACAGCCTTTGGGGTGAGTCACAAGCGAAAAAGCTGACGCGTTATCTTGAGGAGGGTGGTGTGGTTGTTGCGGTGTGCAACTCACTGTCCTGGTTGACAGCGAATGGGGTGGTTGATTTGGGTGAGGCTGAGTCAGAAGGGAAAGCAGAGAAAGACGCAGAAAAACCGGAGCGAACGCGTTTCTCGGAAAAGCGTTTCGGTGACGCTCGCGAAGATGCTGCCCTGAAATCAATTGCTGGAGCGATGCTCGAAGTGAAGATCGATTCCACGCACCCTCTCGCCTATGGGTTTCCGAGTGACACTGTGCCTGTTTTTCGCCGCGGAACGTATCACTATCAACGACCGGAGAACAGTTATCAAACCGCCGCGATTTACGGAGACGTGATCGCCGGTTACGTCAATGACGAGAATGCGAAGGAGTTACAAGGGACAGCCGCTGTGTTTGTGGTGCCGGTTGGCAGAGGACGAGTGATTGTGTTGGCGGATAATCCAGTCTTTCGAGGGTATATGCGGGCGACAGAGCCGTTCTTCACGAATGCTGTCTATCTTGGACCGAGTATACGCCTGCCAAAATCCACCAGTGATGAACACGACCACTAACAAATTTGATTGGAATCGGTTCAGGCAAAGGCCCACCAAAAGTTGATGCGAAGTGTGGGCCGAAGTTGCGTTGTGGTTTGTCGCATACTTATCTATTTGAGGTCCTGTATGAATCGGCTTGCAATGTTCTGTTGCTTGGTGGCGGTAATGAGTGCGTGAAATTTGATTTAAGGTATGAATGGTGATGTTTCATAACGGCAGTTCAGTGTTGGAAGCTTGATGCTGTGGTAGATTCATCGTACTCGAAAAAGAATGTCTGAATTTCTCGTTCAGTTGAGTAGAGGCGCAGGAGTGAAATTTAAAGAGTTCTTGTTCAACCCGATTAAACTTAAACCGGAAATCAAAGCGTTGCTGTGTCTCGCGGGTGTTGGTGTGATAGCTGGAGGGAGTTGGATCATTTCCCAGGAGTATATTTGGACGGGTTTCTTTGTATGTCTGGTGGGCATTGGCTTGTTTGTAGTGCCAGCAATGGACAACGACAACTATCAGGGTGGTGGCTGAGTTGTGACCGGAGTAGCTTGGCTAGGGTGATCATGGTGTTCACGTTTTCACGCGGGCACAGCTTTGGTGATGTTTTTCTGATCATTCTTTTGATTGCGTCCCGTACTAACGAGACTCGACCAGTGGGACTTCTGGGCAGAGAGGGCACAGGCTGCTGCCTTGGCCTCATTTTTGGCATAGCCAGTGTGGTCAACTCTGGGTCACGCTGCTGATCCCGGAGGATGACCTCAAGCCCACCGCTGCGATGCTCAAAATGACTCCCGCTGAGTTGCACAAGATGGCTGATCGCAATGGCGACGGTGGGCTTTCCTATGTTGAATACGCTAACGCCATTTACCGTTCGCCTAAGCACGGTCCCGTCGGTTTTATGAAGTCGGACAGGGACAAGTCGGGCACACTGAACGTGAAGGAATTCGCATCCAAGCTGGAAGGTATCAAGTGGTATCGAATATCTCGAAAGACCCCCGCGGAATTTCACGCCGATGCCGATGCTGATTCCGATGGGGTGCTCAGCAAGCAGGAATTCGTAACTTTCCTGGGCTCCACCGCCCATCTGGATACGTTTTTCAAGAAGGCGGATCAGGATCATTCCGGCGATATCTCGGTGATCGAACTGTCCGGCTACATCGACGCGATTCTGAAATGATGATAACGATCTTTTGCTTTCCAGCATTGCGACGGGGGCAACTGACCTTTGGTGATTGCATGTTGAGTGCTACTTGGCCATTTCCTGCTTTATCTTCTGAATCTCCTTAGCATGTAGGACAAAAACACTTCGCCCATGGGTGCCTGCAACAAGGTCACCGGTCCCTGCATGGACTGCCAGGTCATGCACCGCGCAGGTTGGAAGAGTGCTGCAGAGCGAGTGCCATGTTTCGCCCTTGTCAATGGAACAATAGGCACCCAGTTCGGTGCCGATATAGAGAATGTCCTTGTCGGTCGGGTCTTCGCGTATCACATTGATTGATTCTGATGGCAGGTTGTTGACGATTGAATTCCAAGTCTTACCGAAGTCGGTTGACATGAACAGATAAGCCTCAAAATCATCCTTGCGGTACCCGGTGAGTGAAGCGAACACAGTTGCCTCATCATACTTTGACGCGACAACGCGACTGACCCATCTGTTCGGGAGACCTTGGCTGATTTTTGTCCAGGTACCACCATCGTCCCGCGTCACATGCAGTTGTCCGTCATCCGTGCCTGCATAGAGCAGGCCCTTTCTCAGTGGGGATTCGGAGATATCGGTGATGGTTCCAAAGGGTACGTTCCCCTGCCTTTCCGGACCTGGATTGCTGGACAGATCGGGGCTGATACATTTCCAGTCGTCGCCGCGATTGTCGCTTTTGAATAGCAGGTTGGCGCCGGCGTAGAGCGTCTTGGAGTTGTAATGAGACAGAATGAAGGGAGTCATCCAGTTGAATCGTAGTTTCGTTCCGTCTGGTGCTGGGCCTGGCCGGATGTTATGACGCTCACCGGTGTTCAAGTTTTTCCGTGCCATCGAGCCAAACATGCCCTCAAGATACATCGTTTCCAAGTTGTTTGGATCAATCAGCGTCACGTAGTTGTCGCCACCGTGGTCCCACTGCCAGTGTTCCAGACCGAGGGTCATGGGCTTCGCCTCACCTCCAAGCACGCCGTTGTCCTGGGTGCCACCCCAGATCCTGTACGGCTCACTTCCGTCTACTGAGATGTCATAGAATTCTGCGATGGGCAGTGTGTTGACGTGGAGCCAGGTCTTGGCCCGATCA
>NZHC01000039.1 GCA_002689655.1 Rhodopirellula sp.
CTACGGCACGCAGCGCCCTACGGCTCTCAGCGTCCTACGGCACGCGGGGCAGTTTCCTCCAACATCTCGGAAATTTTGAATTCC
Organism: Rhodopirellula sp.; assembly: GCA_002689655.1. Classification (GTDB taxonomy): domain Bacteria; phylum Planctomycetota; class Planctomycetia; order Pirellulales; family Pirellulaceae; genus Rubripirellula. The sequence continues at coordinate 85 of NZHC01000039.1, forward strand.
GGGATAAACTTGCGTTAAATCACATGCGATGCGGTAGCGTTCCTACGTGACAAATCCAGCAATGAGGCAGTAATTTGGGCAACGACACCGCGAATCCGCACGAGACATTGAATCCGCACGAGACTTTCTTGCGTCTCTGGATACAGCACGAGCCTGGATTACGGGCTTTCGTTCGTTCCTGTTGCCCAAAAGCCCAAGAAGTTGATGACGTGATGCAGGAAGTCAGCGTGGCAGCATTGCGAAAATTCTCGACGTTGGATGACCACTCGGCCTTCGGAGCGTGGGCCTGCCTCATTGCCCGCTACGAGTTACTGACGGCCCGACGACGCCATGCTCGTGATCGGCTCGTCCTGTCGGAGGATCTCGTCGCAATGCTTGCTGATGAGGGCGCGTGCGAACTGGAACTGCGCAAGGAGCAATTGCAAGCGTTGGACCAGTGNATCAAAAAGCTGACTCCNGATCGACGCGAACTCGCGATCACAGCNTACTCTNCCGGGACAACCATACGCGAGATGGCAAGACGAATGAAAAAGACNGAAGGATCACTGTATCAAATGCTGGCGAGAATCCGNACGGAATTACACCGTTGTGTCAGTCGCAAAATACCCGGAGCCTCAGCATGACCTCAAACAACCTGACTGAGAACGACGAAGACTTGCTGCACCGATACCTTGACGGCGTCCTTACTCGTTCAGAACATGAATCGCTGGAGCAATTACTTCGAAGCGACGCAGACGCTCGTGCTCAACTGCGTTCCCTCGCAACCATTGACGCCAAGTGGCAACAACTTGCGATGGATGAAAGCACCACACTTATCAGTGATGCTTGCTCTGGAACTCAAGATCGATCTGCCACCACCCGCCAACGCAGACGTTCGATCCCACTGTGGGCAAGCCTGACAGCCATCGCTGCCTCACTGGCCCTCGCCGCATTTGGTTGGTTTTTACCGGGCAATGATTCGACAGCCCAAATCGAAACCGGCATTGCAAGAGTGATACGAGTAGAAGGGCAAGCAACCGTCGACGGGGGTCGCCCACTTTCACAGGGCGGCGACTTGTTTTCTGGCGAAGTACTTTCCATGTCAAATGGACTGATCGAACTGGCGTTCCGAGACAGCGGCGTGCATGTGATCGCCACAGCCCCGCTGAAAGTAAAGCTGGACAGTGATAGACGCATGAGTCTGGCGAACGGACAAGTCAAGTTAGTGGTACCACCCCAAGGTATTGGATTTGTCGTTGACACAGAGAAGCGTAGATTCATCGATTTGGGAACCAGTTTTGTCGTCACAGCCAACTCGCTCGGTTCGGAGGTACTGGTACTCGACGGTAAAATCAGCGTCGAGTCGACGGATCACGAACCTGCTTCCTTGATGAACGAAGGCGAATTCGCGAAGTTTGATCAGAACGGAAGGACCAAGAAGCGGACTGCTTCGCGTTTGTCACTTGCCTTGCCCGAGGTGTCGACCGCTGCAACGAACGTCAACACNANGTCACTCGCTGGATTCGCTGTTGGCTATAGNCCATCCGCTGAACTGAACAAAAANCACATCAAGGAAGACTTGATTGGCAGCCAGTTATTGCCACTGATTCAGTCGGGCTTTCAGGACACCGGTTGNTTGCNANCGNTCCNGAAGAGTNAANCGCTCAGTTTTCGGGGCATCGCNGGAGCCTATCATGATTTCCCCCAGCGAACGGGCTTGGAGCCCTATGCAGAATCAGGCGGCTGGCTGTCCTGGTACCACGGCAACGTCGTGCCACCTCATTCTGGCCGCTACCGGTTTTGGGGTTATGCCGACAATCATTTGATGGTTGCCATCAATGGCATGCCCGTGTTCGAAGGCTCGCGTCGAGATTCATCATTCAAAAAACTGGGCATTTCCAGAACCGACAACCCGGCACTGCCTTGTCTGATTGCGCCGGCAGGTTTCGCCTGCAGTGACTGGATTGAGGTAACAGACGAACCGCTGCAACTCGATATCCTGTTTGGAGAAGTGGGAGGCAGGATAACATCAGGCCTGCTGCTGATCGAACAGGAAGGTAAAAACTATGAGGAAACGTTCTGGGGACAACCCAAGTGGCCTCTGTTTCTGACCGAGTCACTTGGTGACGAGGAGACGACGGAACTGAATCGCCTTCGAGAACATATGGAAGAAAAAACAATGGGTTCCTTTTCGATTGCCGAAGACGCAATCTGGAAGGTACAAAACCAAAAGCCGTCAATTACAAGTGAACAATCACGTGAGTAGATTAAAGCATTTGCAAACAAGCCGCCGCCATTTTCTTCGCGGAACGGGAGCATTGATCGCATTACCAGCGTTAGAATCATTGGGCTTTCAACGCTTCGCTTCGGCAGCCTCCACGGCTCCCGGCGTTCCGTCCAAACGCTGCGTCTTCTTGGGCATGGGCTTCGGTGTGACCAAGGAAACCTGGTTTCCCGATGTGGCTCGGACGGGTGCGGACTACAAGCTTTCCGAAGGCCTTGCTCCGCTCGCCCGCCACCAGCCCGATATCACCGTAGTGCAGGGCTGCTCAAATCAATTCACCAATGAAGCTCACTGGGGCAGCACCTTTTGGCTCACCGGCGCAAATCGCTATTCCGTGCCTGGCCAGAACATGGCCAACAGTATCTCGGCCGACCAGGTCGTCGCGCAGCAACTGGGCAGAGACACTCGCTTTTCCTCGATCCAAATCAACGGGTCGGATCTCCAAGGTCACGGTCCGGGACTTTCTCTGAGTTGGGATCAACGTGGCAAACCCGTGGGCGGTCAGGACGATCCAGTTCAGGTTTTCCACAAGCTGTTCTCGCCCAGTGACATGCCGCTGGAACAGCGTCAGGCCGCCATCGCCGAAAACCGCAGNGTTCTNGANGCNGTCCTCACNCAAGGTAAACGCGTACAGCGTGGCCTGTCCAAAAATGACACCGANAAACTCNACGAATACTTTCAAGGAATCCGTGACATCGAAACGCGTCTNAACAAAGACGAATCCTGGCTCGANGTGCCCAANGCNNNNGCTCCCCTCNANGAACCNGANCCCGGNNTGAANGGNAANGCNGANATCGAGATCATGCAGGATCTCATNGTCGCCGCNTTGCAGACAGACAGCACNCGNGTACTGAGNTATCGNTTGCCCGGCCAAACCNTGCTGCAGAGNCTCGATCTCAAACCAAGTTCCCACAATGTGAGCCATTANTCACCCGGCGAACGGATGGANGCCTCGAAGNTNCGNGACAANACCCANAGCGAATTACTGGCNCGCCTNATCGACAAACTCAANNCNNCNAANGAAGCGGATGGATCNANNCTGTTCGACCACACGNCTGTCGCNTTTGGATCNAACATNAGNTCNATCCATTACTTGACCAATTGCCCNACNNTTCTGACCGGTGGCGGAGCCAACCTGAAGCTTGGCCAGCATCTTGTCCTGCCTAAGGACACACCCCTGTGCAATGTGTGGCTGACGATGCTGCAGGGGCTTGGCATCGACACTCCAAGACACGGCGACAGCACCGGCATCGTCAAAGAACTTCAAGCCTAACAGACTCAAGGTAACCCGAAGCGTAAGCCAAGCACAAAGCAAGAAAACCCGAAGCGTAAGCGAGGGACAAAACAAGCAAATAGTCAAAACAAGCAAATAGTCAAAACAAGCAAATAGTCAAAACAAGCAAATAGTCAAAACAAGCAAATAGTCCCTCGCTCACGCGTCGGGTTACCATTCCATGACCTCCGATTCTCCGATCGCATTCTTTCTGACGTGGGTGACGTACGGCACTTGGCTGCCGGGCGATGCTCGCGGCTGGGTGGAATACAAGCATGGCTGGCAACGCCCCAGTGGGAATCTTGAAGCCGATTGCGAATCGCGAATGAGTGAAGATTCAATTCGTCTCAGGAACGACCAACGTCGCGCTGTTGAAGCCCAAATCAAAGAAACATGCCGGCATCGAGACTGGGTTCTACACGCGGTCAACTGCAGATCGAATCATGTTCATGTACTGGTATCTGCCGGTAATACACCGCCAAAAAAGGTACGCATTGATCTGAAAGCTTACGCAACACGATGCCTGAATGCACTCGACCCAAGCAGAGACAATTGGTGGGCAGAAAGAGGAAGCATCCGATGGGTACACACCGACAACGACCTCGAAGCGGCAGCCATCTATGTCATTGACAGACAAGACAGGTAACCCGAAGCGTAAGCGAGGGATTACAAGCAAACAGACCAGACAGAGAACCCGAAGCGCAAGCGAGGGACAGACCTTTGCGACGATCGCCAACACAGTCCCTCGCTGACGCGTCGGGTTACCAAGCGCACTCACGAAATTAAAACATGAATTACCTCAAGACCCTCACTTGCATCACAGCGTTCTCGCTTTGTTCTCTCTCGCGGGCTGCTCCACCGGAAGCTGTTTTTCCAAACAAGCACCAAGCCTTCATCCAAGCACACTGCCTCGACTGCCACGATTCCAGTACGCAGGAAGGGAAAGTCGATCTTGAGAAACTGCCGTTCCGTATTACCAACATCGAAGAGGCAGAATGGTGGCAGAAGGTACTGAACGTGTTGAACTCCGGTGAAATGCCGCCAGAAGAATCCGAGCAACCCGACAACACAGAGAAGGCAGACTTTCTTGATGACCTTGCCAAGACCATGGTTGTCGCGCGACGAGCGTTGTCAGACTCAGGCGGTAAGATCACCATGCGACGGCTCAACCGTCGGGAATATTTGAACACTATCGAACGACTGACCGGCGTCAAAGTGGATGCCAGCAGTCTGCCAAACGATGGTGGGTCTGGCACGTTCGATACGGTGGGTGCTGCACAGTTCATCTCTAGCGATCAGATTCAGCAATATCTCAAGCTTGGACGCAGTGCGATTGATGAAGCCTTCGAGCGCCGAGCAGCAGCAGGACAGGCAAGCAAAGCATTCCGAGTTGAGCCGGAAAACACCGTCAATGTGCAAAGCCGCAAGAACTTGGCGACGCAGGCGGAGACTCAGAAGCGTTACCTGCAGTGGAAGGCGGAGGTAGATAAAGCCGCTCTCCTGCCTGAAAACAGAGCGGTCATGGAGCAACTTCGCGAGAAATACAAACTCGACGATCTCACTGACAGCATCAGGCTGTATCAGAACGCCAACCTGCTCAAGGGAGTTCCCGCTGCTCAGAAATTTGGCTTCAGAGACGCCAATGCCGCCTCCTTTTCTTTTCAGGGTGGATACGGTCGCACTCATGCTTACATGAAACACTACCTTGAGCTGCCCAATAGTGATCGCGGCACTTATTTGAAGCTGGCCTGGGCTATCCAGCGCATCGATGTCTTGCCAGATCCCGCAGATCTTCCACCGGGGACCTACAAACTCAGAATTCGTGCCGGCACAGTTGAAGGTTCCGATCCTTCCCGTCATTTCGTTGAGGTTGGTCACCCGCAGCGGGTCAACCAGGTGCCAGCTGGTTTCTCGGGCAAGCCGCTTGCCAGCCTTCAGGTCACAGGTACAGAACATAACCCGGAAATCATCGAGACGACGCTCGTGATTGGCTCGAAGACCCCACGCGAATTCGGCATCCAGGAACGCCGACCCGAGGGCAAGCAGAAGGCCCTCAGCAGAGAGTTTTACGCCTACAAACGGGAAAACGGTTACGGCACGCCGCCCGCCATCTGGGTCGATTGGATCGAACTGGAAGGCCCCTTGTCCACTGCAGGGGTGGTGGCACCGAGGGCCCATCGGGTAGAGCCAGAAAATACGGTCAACGTAAAGAACGCGGAAATTACCAAGAGATTGGAAGACAACTACGAGAAGAAATGGCTCCCCTGGAAAGAAGGGGTCGACAAGGCAGTCGCAGCTGCTGAAAACCAGGAACTCGTGGCCGCGCTTCGCAAGAAACACCCGGATTATGATTCCAGTCCTGTTCTTAAGTATCAAAAGGCTGGACTTCTCAAAGGAGCACCCGATCCTCGCGACTATGGCGGCAGCGATCCAATCAATGCCATTGCGGCCTTATACAGCCCCTATCAGCGCTATCACAGCTACATGAAGCACTACGCTGAGCTTCCTCACAACGATCGGGGTGCCTACCTGAAACTTTCACGGGGGGTTCAACGCTTTGACATTCGCCCCGATCCGAAAGACGTTCCTTCGGGCACCTACAAACTCAGGATCCGGGCCGGCGTGGTGAAAGGCTCCGATCCTTCACGCCATTTCATCGCAATCGGTCATCCCCAAACGACCAAAGGAGCGTCACGCGGCTTCGCCAAACTGCTCAGCACGCAACCGATATCCGGCACCATTGAGAACCCCGAAATCATTGANCTCAATGTCGANATCGGCGCAAACACGCCTCGCGAATTCGGCATACAGGAACGCGAGCGAAAGTCGGAGAAACTCATCAGACAGGATTTTGGCCGCCACAAGAAGGAGAACGGATACGGCACACCGCCCGCCATCTGGGTCGATTGGATCGAGCTGAAAGGTCCNATCACTGAGGNTNCGGCNACGGAATCCACGNTTGTCCGCGTCGAGCCGGAGAAGACNATCAATCCGGATAACGAAAAAGAAATCGCAGAGATCGAAGAACGACAGGAACGTTTNGCGCAATGGAAGAAGGGAGTCGATGAAGCAGCAAAGACTCCTGAGAATCAAGCAATCATTGCCGAGATTCGAAAGACGGATCGCCTGATCGATCATCCCAACCGATTTTATACGTTTGCCGACCGGTTCAAGGGCACTCCAAATCCAGAGGACTTCGGGTTTACCGACGCGAAAAAGGCTGCNGCATCTGATCCNTCACGAAGCCGAAGTCTGGCTCTTCACAAGCACTATGTCANCTTGCCACACCGCGACCGCGGCACTTACCTGAAGCTTGCTCACGGCACCGGTCGCATCATCGTCTCACCCAAAGAGCTTNCGCCCGGAAACTATGTCATGCGAATCCGTGTTGGTGCGGTGGCTGGCACACCCGCCGAGCGAAGGTTCATTCAGGTAGGGCATCCTCAACGCCAGATCGAGAGCAGAAACTGGGGACTNGANGGNCNAGCCATCAGCACTCATCAAGTNACGGGAACCATCGANAANCCNGANACGATNGAAATNCCNCTTGANNTNANCTCACAATACNANNCGCGAGTTNGCGGTGCAGGANAAACAGCCNAACAACGGNAACCTCAAAGCNNTNTGGGATGCGCACAACAGACNNAAGGCAGAAAACGGCTACGGTCACCCGCCCGCCATCTGGATCGACTGGGTGGAGTTGGAAGGCCCNCGNAGNGCCATCCGTAACAGTGCNACCCGNNAACNATGGAAGCAACGCCGCGAAGTAGAACTNCACGCCAATGCAAAAGTCNGTGGNACGTACAACGGCTACTTCAAAGGTGGCCANGACAATGCGAAANCATTTTTGGAAACCGGAAAGCGACANAAAGGTATCACTGANGANCAGGAAGCAAAATTCCGCATTCGTNAATTTGAAGAACAGGNNCCAACCTTCCGCCGGTACCTTGATGATCCGCTGACAAAAACGGGATCTTTCCTGACGATNTCAAACGTCAATCAAGAAGAATTCATTGCGTTGCCACCGGAACATCCCACCGGTTGGCAAAAAACCGAGCATGTCGTCGAAACTCTGCCTGCCGGTGACTACAAACTGAGATTTCGCATCGGTGCCATCAAGGGCACGCCGAGCGAACGTCACTTTGTGGATCTTGGTACCGTGTTGGGGAAGGACCAGTTCAAGCAGTTGGCGACCTTTCAGATCACGGGCTCAACGGACGAGCCACAGACCATCGAAGTACCGGTACAGCTTGCGGTCAACGGTCCACGCAAGTTCGCTTTGCGTGAAAAGCGAGATCCCAAAAATGACAACCAGCGCGACAAGGCCGCCAAGCAGGCAACCGGACTGGGGCCAGTTCCGGCCCTCTGGATTGACTGGGTCGAATGGGAAGGTCCTTACAACAGTCCCGCAACAGGCTCACCTTTGCAGACAATTCTTGCGAAGCATGCAAGCGCCTCAAACGTCGAGACGGCTCCAGGGACGGACAAGTCTCATGCTGTCGCTAGAACACAAGTGGAAGCCGAACATGCACGTGCCATCCTCACCGAGTTTGCGGAGCAAGCGTTTCGGGATGTGTCTCCAGAGCCCGATTACATTAATCGTCTGATGAGCATCTTTCAGACCAGACGTGCTGCAGGAGACACTTTTGATCTGGCAATTCGCACACCGCTAAGTGTCATTCTCGCTTCACCCGGGTTCCTGTATCTCAACGAACCGGCAGATGAAAGCGAGCGACGCGAACTGAGTGATCGTGAACTCGCCGTCCGGCTT
>NZHC01000040.1 GCA_002689655.1 Rhodopirellula sp.
CAATTGCTGGCCTTTGATGACGGCGTCGAACTAACCCAAGAATCGCAGATCATGGGCACCCTGCACTACATGAGTCCGGAACAAGCAGCGGGTGCCAGCAGCAAGGTGAGGTTCCCATCAGATATTTTTGCATTGGGCGTGATACTGCATGAACTGTTAATCGACCGAATTCCACTTGCAGCAGAGTTCAAATCGGCAAGCACGCTCGAGGAACACCTCAAGTGCATCCGTGATACGGTTCCTAAGCCGGTAAGCGACACGTTTGCTGCTCTCCCGGATGCTGTGGAAATTGCAAGAAAACGGGGAACGACAGCGGACAGTCTTAGAGATGAAATCGCGCCAGAGTTAGATCACATTGTTTCACGAATGCTTGAGAAACAATATTCCAGACGTTACCCAAATGTTACAGCGGTGAAAGACGATCTTGGCGACTACCTCGCCGGCATGCCGACCGCCGGCTCGCAGAGCCGCAACAAATTCACATTAGAACGAATGCGGTATGCAGCAGCGATCATGTCCACCGCCTGCCTGCTGGCTACCGTTGTAGCATCACTTTTCGGCAACTCTCATTTCAGAGCCGAAGTTGGGAAAACACAACGTCCATCACGCCTCGCGAAATCGAAGAAACTCGCTTCGGAAGCATCGGTGGATCACGTTGAACGCTCAAAGTTGCCCGAGTTGAAACCCCGGGCTGGCGATATACCACCAATACCACTGGTTACTTCACATTCACCACTCACCGGTGAAAAACAAACCGATCCTCAGATCACGCCTGACAGCCCCCTTTCTATCCAATTACTTGAATCAGCAGCTTCACTAGAGATGGAGTTCAAGCCAATCCAACCTGGTACGTTCACTGGATGGCTTGGCAATAAGCCGACCGAGATTACTCTTACAAGACCGTTCAGTTTAGGGGTTCATGAAGTCACCCAAGATCAGTACGAGAGATTGATGGGGATTAACCCGAGTCGGTTTAAGGGTGCAAACAAACCTGTTACCAACGTGAGTTGGTTTGACGCATTTGAGTTCTGCCGCAAGTTGTCGGCCTTACCTGCCGAGAAGGCAGCAGGGAACATTTATCGTTTGCCGACGGCAGCTGAATGGGAATATGCTTGTCGAGCAGGAACAAAGACAGACTACAGTTTCGGTGACGCTCACTCGGACTTGGCGACTTACGCCTGGTACAAAAGTAAGTCAAATGCCACGACTCACTCCGTAGGTAGCAAGCAAGCCAATGCCTGGGGGCTTTATGACATGCATGGAAACGCCTCGGAGTGGACTCGCGATTGGCACGAGTCGTCAGCATGGAGAGCACATTACACCGGCAGTGCGGTAAGCGACCCAAGTGGCCCGGTATTCGGGCCTGGACGAGTGGTCCGAGGTGGCAGTATTTTCTCCCAGGCTGAACACTGTCGATCGGCCATCGAGGTAATCGGTGTACCATCCAAAAGTTTCGATGATGGCGGCTTTCGGGTGGCGTTGACTGCCGGACCACTGAAACTGCCCGAGTCTGCAGACGCACTTGGCATGAAATTCGAACAATTGCCAGCCGGCACCTTCAACATGGGGCATGGTGATACCCAACACGAGGTTACTTTTTCGAAGCCTATTAACATGGGTGTACATGAAGTCACTCAACAACAGTATCAACGAATCATGGGTTACAACCCGAGCATCTTCAACGCTAAAGACAATCCCGTCGACAACGTAAGCTGGGAAGATGCAGTTGAGTTCTGCCAACGACTTTCAGCACTCACCGCAGAGCAGACAGCGGGGAATGTTTATCGCTTACCAACGGAAGCTGAGTGGGAGTATGCCTGCCGAGCGGGAACAACGACAGCCTACAGTTTTGGTGACGACCTCACGCAATTAGACAATTACGCTTGGTACCGAAAAAATTCAGGTGGCACATCGCACCCCATAGGTAGCAAGCAACCCAATGACTGGGGGCTGCATGACTTGCACGGCAACCTCTGGGAGTGGTGCCAAAATTATACCGGCCCATACACGAGCAGCGCAATTACCGATCCCGCTGGCCCTCCAACCGGATCATCGCGGGTCATACGCGGTGGCAGTTGGGGGCGTCTTCCCATTAGCTGTCAATCGGCACACCGAGGTCGTCTTGATCCATCGGTTTTTAACCAATACCTAGGCTTTCGAGTGTGCCTGACTACGTCAGAGTGAGTAGCTGCTGGAACGTTTACGGGAGAGCTGGGTTTTAAACAATAAACCAGTCGCCAGAAGGGATTGCCGCTGTATCCCTCAGAGATGCTGCCCAAGAGGACTTGTTTTGTATCACCAGTAACAAAAATTTCTGACAGCTTCGATCAACATGTGCCAACTCGGTTGGCGGCGGCACGCACCAGAGAAAGTCGCGGTATCCTTCGTGCAAAATAGTGAGCTAAAGAAGCCGCAGAGAATCGCTGGTGAGGTTTGTTGGTACCCAAGTCAAAGCAATCGTATTCGCAATCTCGTATTCGCAATCTCGTATTCGCAATCTCTTATTCGCAATCTCTTATTCGCAATCTCTTATTCGCAATACTGAAAAGCAGCATCAAATGCCAGCACAGCGTCGCTGCTTGCAAAGCTGTCCGGGAAAGCAGATTGCTAAGAACGCAGCACCATGCTTGTGATCACAGTGGTGCATCTTCAGCCAACGTGTGGCTGGCAGCATACGTCTTTTCTACTTTCCCGCGAAAACCGAACATCGCGGCTGACATTGCTGCGACTTCAAAATGATCAGGAAATCCAGCTCTAAAAAGCGTCGAGAGTTCACCCTGAGGCATGCAACCATGCACAGACGTAATCGAACCGCAACTCCGATCCCAAGCAACAAGTAGCGAGAAAAAAATATGTCCACGATTTTCGAGCGGAATGGAAAAAACAGATGTTCAACTAGGCGTGACTAACTTAGAGTGCGCCGAGAAAATCACACAACTGCTGCCACCAGCGGCCCGCCCGGCAACGCATTTGCCCCAGGCCACCAAAGGCGTAAAAAGCTACCCAGATTCGCCNTCCTTCCCAGGGTTAAATTCGCGTAAAATCAAGAGATTTGACTGTATGCTGCAGTCAGTCCGAACGCACATCTTNATACAGTGGATAAACCACTCAAGCNACCTAAATTACCTAGGTCAGTTTATTGATTGCCTTGCATAGAACCCTTCCAAGGATTAAGAGATAGAGATGCTAACAAAGGAAAGTAAGAAGTTTTTAAAGCGTCTGTTATTAACATGCGNAAGTGCATTGGTGTTCCTAAGCTTCGTAGCAGGTCCAGTAAACCGCTCTTCCTTCGGCACTGATAAATTGGACGGTATTTCTTCAGAAAACCAAAGCAAAAAAAAATCACGCAAACTTAAGAACGGGAATAAACGTAGGACTAAAAACANAAGTCAAACAAAACTTGCGAGCGTAAGTGTGAACTCCTCGGCGACCACTTTGCCGAGTTCCACTCCGACAACCAAATTATCAACAGACGAACGTTTACGGGCACTACTTTCAGAGCAAGGGATTTCTCCACTCGATGCTGGGCCAAGCCTACCGCCCGCAAAGGCTAAGCTTGGCCAGGCACTATTCTTCGATCGAGAACTCAGCGGGAATCGGGATACATCTTGCGCCACGTGCCATCATCCCTCGCTGGGTACAAGCGATGGCATTGCTTTGTCCGTAGGCACCTCGCCGGAAACCCCCAATCGGTTGGGGCCGGAGCGTCAAACCAGCACGCTGGGAATTTTCGCACCTCGCAACGCTCCAGCAATCTTCAACCTTGGTTCACGGGAATGGCGTACACAATATTGGGACGCTCGGATCGCCTTGCGTGAAGGACAGTTTGTAAGTCCTGCGGGTCACGCCTTACCACAGGGATTTCCCAATGTTGTCGCCGTGCAGGCAATGTTTCCTGTGACATCGCGTGTGGAAATGAGAGGTTCAGAAGGCGATCTCGACATTCACGGTAATCACAATGAACTCGCTGATATTGCAGACACAGATTTCACAGGCATTTGGGGTGCGATAGCCGCTCGACTGGAAGCAATCCCGGAATATCGGACAATGTTTGCCGAAGCATTTCCTAACGAAAAAATCAGTTTTCAGAACGCAGCCATTGCGATCGCAGCATTTGAGGCAGAAGCCTACACCTTTCTAGATAGCCCTTGGGACAGATATGTCGCTGGAGATAACAGAGCTATCTCTACCCGCCAAAAAACGGGCGCACTTCTGTTCTTTGGAAAAGCACTTTGTTCCAAATGCCATTCAGGCCCTCTACTTACCGACCAAAAATTTCACAACATCGGGGTTGCCCAATTTGGCCCAGGAAAAGGAGAAGAAGCTCCACGAGACCATGGTCGGGGAAGAGAAACAGGCATTCACGAAGATTACTTTCGATTTCGCACTCCACCACTTCGAAACTGCGAAGTCACAGGTCCCTACATGCACAATGGGGCATACATGGAACTTGAAGACGCCATCGAGCATCATGTTAACCCAAATTATCTCTTGGACCGCTATGAAGTTGACGACTACGTCGATCAAGAACAGGTTGGATCCTTTTACTACGTCGAGAGCAGTCCGTTGCTGTACGAGACGATTGATCTAGCGCAACTCCCTACTAAGCTGTCAAAAAAAGAGACGCGACATGTTGTTGATTTTCTTGAGACATTGACTGCACCAAAACTTCTTTCAAGGTTGGAAGCGACGCTACCCACAAGTGTTCCAAGCGGTTTGGAAGTTGAGACGGTCAACTATTAAACATCCCCGCATGCGACAAGCTAACAGCCGGAAAAAAATACGCGTAAGCACGGTCCATAGCGAATTCCACGAGAACTGTGGCAGTTGAGTTTCAGCGTTAACTTTGCCGTTATGATCAATCGGCTGTCTTGGGACAACTGGCGTTACAACTCTTTAGCCATGCCTTGAGTTGCGAATGTAATTGAGTTGCTTTTTTCGGCATCATGCCAGCAAGATTACGAGACTCACCAATGTCTTTTTTCAGATCGTATAGTTCGACAGAATCATCATCATAAAACCACAGCAATTTGTGATCACCAGAACGAATCACGCTCGCGAATCGATTCGCTTTGTGAAATGCGTAATTGGGATAGTGGAAATAAATCGCCTCCCTTGCCAAAGCTGACTCACCCCTGAGCAGCGGCAACAGGGAAATACCATCCGGTGTGTTGGACGGGTCAGGTTTTAGATGAGTCGCTTCGAGAATCGTGGCGTGAAGGTCCATGGTGATCACAGGAGTCGCTGTCCTTGTCGCAGCCTTTACATGGCCGGGCCATCGAACAATCATTGGGACTCGGATACCGCCCTCGTAGACGTGACCTTTCTCTTCCCGAAGCGGCTTCACGTTTGCAGCAAACGGCCCATTATCGGATGTAAAGATCACGATAGTATTTTTTTCCAGTCCCTGTTCCTTGATTGCCTTGAGCAGTTTTCCGATCGATGTATCCATTCCCTCAATCATTGCTGCATAAGTCGGATTCTCGATGCCGGGGCCTTTTCTTGCTTCATACTTCGCGACTAAATCGGCGGGAGCCTGAAACGGATAGTGCACGGAGTAATTCCACCAACAAAGAAAAAACGGCCGGTTTCCGTCGGCCTGCGTTGACCTGATGAAGTCAATGCATTCATCCGCCGACCGGCTAGGCAGATACTCACCGTCTGTCTTGCCTGTCAGATTGGGAATTCGATAAGGGCTGAAATAACTTGGTGGCCCGCCATAATTGCAACCCCCAATGTTGACATCAAAGCCTTGGTGCTCAGGTCGCAACTCTGCTTCCGTGGGAAGATTCCCATCAGATTCAGATCGACTGCGATGCGAGAGATGCCACTTACCAACGAATCCCGTCGCATACCCAGCTCCTTTGAGTTGCTCAGCCAAAGTCACGCGTTCCAGCGGCAGGTGACGCAGCCAAATCGGCGTGATCAGATTTGTTCCCGGCTTTTGAAAATTCGGCGGGTGTCCCGCAGCGTGATTGGTAATGTTCAGTCGAGCCGGTGATTCCCCGGTCATCAGTGCGGCCCGCGTTGGTGTGCAGACGGGAGCCGCCGAATAGGCATCGGTAAAAAGCAATCCCTGCTGTGCCAGCCGATCAATGTTGGGGGTGTCAAGTTTCTCGTTGCCGTAGCAATGCAAATCTTTCCAGCCGAGATCATCCGCCATGATCAAGACAATGTTTGGTGTTTTCGCGCCCGCATCAGATTTCTGTGCAGACGCAGGCACACAAATAACCCCCAAGCTGACGAACAAAGCCAGTAAAACGCGATATCCAAATTGCAACATTTCCATGTTCCTGTTTGATTGATGAATTCGTTCCCAATCACGCATCCGTAATACTCCGCAGTTCTACAGAATCTGTGCCATTGTCGATCTTTTGGATCAGCGCTGTGACTTGCTGAGTCACGGGCGTTAGCATCCGGGCCTCGCTATGTGCTTGCAAGTCTTTCTCAAGTTGTCGAAGTTCCGGCAGGATCGACTTTGCTGCCGATCCGTACGATTCCAGAGTTTTCAAACATCTTTTGATTCGGTCCTTCTTGCCCCACTTGTTGATTTCCATGATCTGAATGCAGAGCGGCATGCCCTCCCGGATTCGATGCTTGGCGAGCAGCTCGACACCACTGAGCCGAATTCCACTTGCGAACATGATTCCGCTCGGTGCGGGCTCGACGATTGCCTGATGAATGGCAGGTAGAAACGGCTTGATTTCATCGTAGTTGAGATTTGCATAAACAGTTCCAAGACTTCCGCGTGCTCGGCCATCCTCATTCTGAAGTCCGACGCAAATCGCTCGAAGCAGCAACTCACGATCAACCCCATCAAGCGATCTTCCGATCAGCCCCCCGCGGCGGTTGAACAGACTGAAGCAGAGAAATCGTTGCTCCATGCCTCGTGGATCCTGCTCCCGGTCTGGACTTGCCAAACGTTCCAACATTGCCGGAACGGCCGACTGGGCTGGTTGACCAATTCGCGCCAAAGCCTCCGCCACGATGATTCGCAGGGTCAAATCCTCCGATTCAAAGGCTTCAAGCAAGGCCGCTACACAATCAGCAGAATCACCATTTTGTCCAACATGCCCCACCGCCTCGGCTGCGCCGTAGCGAGAATAGCGATCGTTGGATGCGAGCAGCTTGAGTAAGGTTGACTGGACATTGCCGCGACGACTCGCAAGTTCCACGGCCGAGCGTTTCCGAACCGCCGGTGACCAACTGGACAAACCCTCGATCAAAACACTCTCAGCGCGGGCCTTGTACCGAAAGCGATCTTTTTCTTTTGTCGAAAAATAGCCACGCCCGGCGGAAATCACTTCTTCCACTTCAGCTTTTCCCAAGACCGGCACGCAACACCGCTTCTTTCCTGTGAGATAAAGACTTCTTAACGGCAAAGCGTACGCCAGCAGGTAGGTTCCCGTATTGTCCCAATTCTTGTACGAACCATGCTCCTCTTCACCAGCCGGTGAACCTTGATAACGAAAGCTGCCATCAGGCTGACGTGCAAGGTCGTAGTACCAACCTTGCTCACTCCAGTAGGCCGCGGTGGCCAACGCCCCACAGCGAGACACAGCGGGCATGGCCCACAGGATATTGAAGAAGTTTCCGGTGTGACCGCGTTCTCGCTCGTCGTACCCAGCGGTACTCATTTTGGCGAAGAACTCTGCTGCTTCACGATCTTCAAGCAAGTCAAAGAGTACGGCGGCCATCGAGCACTTTCCATTGTCTTCATGCCCGGGCCAGGGTGCGTGATCGCCATAGGGAATGGCCCCCTTGTCCACATACCACCTTAGAAACCGAGCCGATTTTGAAATCGCTTGATCAATGGCCGGGTCTTTCACACCGGCTTCACGAGACAGCACCAACGAAATCGTCAAAGGGATTCAATGAAATCGTCAAAGGGATTCCCGGAGAATTCATGCACCCGTAGCCACCCACACGTCCATCCGGCATCGCAAATCGATGTCCCCAAGTCCCCACTTTGCTCTGACCGCGCGCCGCTTCCAGAGCCAGACGTTGCAGCCCCGGCATGATCGACAAGTCACCGGTCGCAAGGGCATACTCCGCAAGAAATGTGATTGCGTAGCCGTAGTGCCACGTTGCCATTGGGCCCACCTGATAGCTGGCAACTTTCTTGGCGTAACCAGAAAGCAGTGATTGATATTTTGCGTCACCACTTGCCAGCAGCACGAGTGCATTGATGCTGTTGGGTATTGAGACACTTCGCATGCCTCGGCTGGCAATCACTTCACAACCACGCTCAAAAATCGCTTCTGACTTGTTGCACGCATACGGTGCTGTCTTGCTGTAGTTCCCCATCACGGGAAGCCGAAGTTTGATCGTGCTTTGCACACCATCACGCAGACANACCANACTTAANACACCGCGAGCCTCTTCTTNCTCGGCTCGCGTGATCGCGTTAGCGAATGCGATACGTGCATCATCGTCAAACTCCCGGCCCNCGACACCAACGATCACGTCCCCCACCTTCAGGACATCAGCAGCAGGGGATCCGGTCGCAACTCGAGTGATCACGATGNGCCGAGCATCGGACGTNTGCTTCCACGCATCGATCAAGCCTCTTGCCCCGGTTGGCCCAAGACTCCAATCGGTTTCTCCCTTTTTCGCGTATGCCGGTGCAACGCAAATCGAGGTCACGATTAGCAGCCCAACCAGCAGGGTGGAAAATTGCCTGAATCCATTCTTATTCATGTTGTTGCTCAAGCACTGGAATAAAAAACTGACGAATCATGCGTGCTGACATTCATTCATCTAGNGGTCNGATCCTTGACGNGGNCCNTACGTTCATCGCCATTCCAATCCACGTTAATACGATGGCNCGTTAACACGATNNCCNNTGATCANAANTTNAACNNNTGCCCTGNGAAGAGCNNGNAATTCCNCCGCAACAAAACCNANAGTCGCGNCCCNTCTCCNNTTGAAAANCATCAATGATAANCCGGCGTGGTGATTTCCGAGAGTTGCTGATTGTAATCAAACTGCAGATCGGGATGAACTTTTTCAATCGCCTTGTCAATCTTCCTCAGTTGCGTGGCNTACATATTCTCACTCACGCGACAACCACNGAATCGGATTCNTTTGTCTTNAATCCGCCGGCAAAAGTGGATNCGNACCTGCAACTCAGTCTCTTTGTCACCCGANAACCGCAGTGACTTATCCATCCAACGAACGATTTTCCGCAAAGTCTTCTTGTGGATTCGGCCCGNTGTATCCAAATTCGCATCAATCTCATCACACAACTCGTCAGCGTAACCAATTTCATCGTCAGCCTTCATCAACAAGTAAGTCAGCAGTTCCTTACTCTCAACTTTGAACTTTGCCANCCGGACGCAAACATCGAACAGGTCATCGTGATCAAGCTTAGCAAGNTCTTTTTTCAATTCGCTGATTCTGGCGGCTTTCATGATGTTTCACTCAACAAGCGAATGATCCCTGATCGTAGCAATGNNTGACGACCGTATCGTAGCGNTTTCCTGAAACACAGGAAACACAGTCAGGATCACTGCACAACCGTCGCACGTTTCNCAACTCATTGATGCAACAGTCTGACCGTCCTGCCACGGTGAAACNGCATG
Organism: Rhodopirellula sp.; assembly: GCA_002689655.1. Taxonomy (GTDB): domain Bacteria; phylum Planctomycetota; class Planctomycetia; order Pirellulales; family Pirellulaceae; genus Rubripirellula. The sequence goes on from NZHC01000040.1 coordinate 9,585, forward strand.
CGCGATGCATCCCCCGAGTTCTAGTACGCCCGAGTTCTAGTACGCCCGAGTTCTAGTACGCCCGAGTTCTAGTACGAACCCGACCGTGCGATTGGCTACGCAGGATCTGGAAGCATCTTGCCGGTTCGATCGTCGACTCTGTGTAGATGAGTGACCTCACCAAGGGGGCCACCACTGGACTTCAAAGAGACCAGCCAATAGGGGTCGTCGGGGACATTCGCAGCAACCATCGCACGAAGGACTTCCAGATCATGCACCCCGTTCTCGCTGTATAGCTTTGCGTAGAACTCTTTTTCNCGACCAATCCTCTGCGCATCGAAAAATACAGCAGAACATTTCGTGCCCGGCGGGATGTTACCAAGCTGTTCGATGACAATCATGATTGCCGCTTTTTGGTCGATTTCTCGTCTAGTCAACTCTTGCTCCCAACTTCTGATACCAGCATCACCAACGATCCAGCTTATCTCGAATAGAATGCGTGCTGGCAGTTTACATGATCAAATCAGCAGTCGGTAATGTTGGTCGTTTCGCTGACCGCCGAACACGGCAACCAATGATCACAAATCGCCGCCGCGTTCTCTTTACAAAAACGGGAAAATGCGGAAGCCGTACCTTTCATTCGGCTACCTTGCATTCTGCAGGGCATGTGTTGGCAACGGCAGAAAATCGTGCTCACGAATCATCCAGCTTTCAAGCTCCTCGCGCAGAATCCGCTCGATTTCGGCGACCCTGTTTTTCCCTGCCAGATTATTGAGCTCCAATGGGTCGTTGCGCAAGTCATAGAGTTCAACGATTGGCCGAGGATTCGCAAAATACAATCGCTCGTGCAACGGCGACAACTGTTTCGCTGCNTGCGCNGCCTGAATCGCTTTCCAGGCATCTTTGCCTGACATGTCGACGGGTGTGTAACTGCGNTTGGGCAATGCGTTGTAGATGTANCGGTACCGNTCCGAAGTAACAGAACGCGAAAGATCCAATCCATCGGTACGNGTGATCGGCCCCCAGTGCCAGCCCCGTTCAGCAAATACATATTGCTGTCCTGCCGNCTTCTCCCCAAGCAACTGTGGCAGAAAANTGACTCCAGTCATCTTTTCCAATGGCTTCATACCGCAANCGGCAAGAATCNTNNGGCCGAGGTCGGTGCCACACACGAGTGAAGAACAATCGGAACCTGGCTCAACCCGGCCCGGCCATCGGATCANGAGGGGAACATGAGTACCGCGGTCCAACAGACAACCTTTCCCTCGCAACAANGCNTCACCATTGTCNCCCATGAAGATGACAAGGGTATTGTCTTCGATACCACGAGTCTNCACGAGTTGCATGATCTGGCCGACCCCNTGNTCGAGCTCGCGAACCGACGCGAGATACCTGGCATAATCGACGCGTACCTCAGGTAAATCAGGCCAGTCGTCAGGAAGCTCTAACTGGTTTGGATCAATCCCGTCATAATTCACTGCAAACTTCCGATGCGGCTGATTGAAGCCGAAATAGAGAAAGAATGGTTTGTTTTCTGGCACTTTATCCAACGCAGCGGCAACACGATCAGCCACCTCAGGCAAGCCTTCACCCTTGGTACTTGCCGATCGGACGAAGTGATCGAACCGCTGATCAAGACTCTGCATCCCAGCTTCACGGAGGGTGCGATCGATGTGCTCNGCTTCCCGAATACGTCCATCGAGGTGCTGATGCCTGCCATCCAACCCCACCCAATAACCACCCTCACGCAGCACATCTGTGAAAAAGCGAACATCGCCGCGTGGTGGTTGCGCGAAGCGAGTCACACCGAGGTCAACAGGCGATCGCCCTGTAAAAATCGAAATGCGTGATGGCGCACACTGTGGAGCAGATGTGTAAGCACGATCAAACCGCATCCCCTGTTCCGCNAACCGCTCAAGGTTTGGAGTGATGTTGAAACGCTTTGTGTTTTCATCATCGTAACAACTGACATGCGGAATGCTGTGATCATCAGAAAGTATCAACAAGACGTTCGGCTGCTCCGGTCCGGCCGCAGAAGACGAACTCACACCTGCTGCACACCAAACGGTGAGAATCACGATTAGCGAT
>NZHC01000041.1 GCA_002689655.1 Rhodopirellula sp.
AGATTGGTGTTGCGAGATTGGTGTTGCGAGATTGGTGTTGCGAGATTGGTGTTGCGAGATTGGTGTTGCGAGATTGGTGTTGCGAGATTGGGCAGCACTTCAAGCGGTGCAAACAAGGTGCGATCGCCATCCTGCCTACGTCAAGTATAAGCTATTCAAAGCGGTTGTCGTGAGCAGGGCGTTCAAGGGTGACTGATAGGCGTGGCCAGGGCATCGCTCTGGGTGGACCAATGTCGATCTAGTTGAATACCTGGTTTTTTAGTTGCAGGTACAGAGTAAGCGTTGCGTCAAGGCTTGGGCGGCGTGTTCGGATTGCTGGTAGCCTCATCAACCGGCAGTTGTTTGATCCACTGCGTGATCATGTGGACGGCATCCTCATCGATCAGCAATGTGCCCAATGGCGGCATTTGACCGCGACCACGGCGTTTCATACGTTGTAGAAGTAGGGACGTCAGTGGGTCCGCGGGTTTGATTAACTTGGCATCGGTGATGCCAAAGGATTCGTGGGATGGAGCGACATTGACAATGCCTGCCTTGTCCAAGGGCCGATTGATGGCGAGGATGATTTTGGAATTACCACCCCCTTCTTTCACGTGGCAATTCGCGCAGTTGGAATGCAAGTAGGATCGCACACGGCTTTCCAAAGCCGCGCTTGTATCGGCTGGATCTGTCAGCTTGGGTAAATCTTCTACCGCGGAAGGAAATTTGAATGCGGTATCTAGCGTTGATTGGTTCTTGTCTTTTGATTCGGGAGCATGAAACAAACCCAGTTGTTTGAATTGTTCCAGTTGTGAGACTGGCTGTTCTTTGTCAGTGAATGTGAGGTTTGTCTGCCGCACTGAAAGACCAAGGACGAAATTACTGGCCCGACTATGGCAGACCATACACTCTGAACGACTTGGGTAATGCCAAGTCTGTTTGGTAAAGCCATCTTTCCTGTCGCTTGAGGCGATTTCAAACATCTGGTCGTGCCCTGACGCTTTTACCAACACAGCATCAGTTTGATCAGCTTTCCATTGGTAGCTGTAACCGTGCCATTCACCACTCTGACGCGTCATCAATCTTGTTTCAATTCGAGTCAACGGTGGCTTGCTGGTTTGCCTGTCACCTTTCCTTGGCGTATCCGCTAGTGGAAGTGAAAACGTTTTGACCAAGACGGTTCCATCAGGAAAGTCCCAGCTCTTGGCTGTTTGAAATTCGATCGTTTGGTTACCGGGAATACCAATGAACCGCTCTTTGATTGCACCGTCTGACCATAGGGGAGAATTGACCCGGTAGGGAATCAGGCCTGGGTGAATAAGGTTTTCAGTGATCGATTCATAGATGCCGGTTTGACTCAGAAGTCGGGGAAAGTCGCTCGACTGCTCCCGTCGGGTAGGCACCAATGAATACAAGCCACTGCCGTGGTCAACAACGATCAACTCACCTTCGTGATCGATTCCGAATCCTGCAATTTGCAGAGACGTTCTGGCAACTGGAAAATGTGATACCACAGAGCCATCTCTATACTTTGCGGCCCAGATCATTCCCGTTGCATAATCCCCATACACATAGTGCCCTCGTAGCGTCGGGTACTTGCTTCCATAGTAAACATGCCCACCAGTCAAAGAACGGGCCTCTGAATGTGGATGTTCAATGGTTGGTGGCACGATGGGGGTTGGCCCGCGTTTTCGATGAGCCTGGAAAGGGTGGCTGCCCTCGGTGATGCTCCAGCCATAGTTCTCACCGCGGCGAACGACTTGCGCGGTTTCCCAAAGGTCCTGTCCATTGATGCCGGCCCACAAGTCGCCAGTTCCAGCATCCACTGAAATCCGCCATGGGTTTCGAAGTCCATACGCCCAGATTTCCGATCGTGCTCCGTCAACGTGGAGGAATGGATTATCCGTTGGTACTGAGTAGTTCAGTTTATTCGTAGGGTGATCAATATCGATCCTTAACATGCTTCCCGGCAATGTCGAAAGGTCTTGACCCGCATGATTGGCATCTGAATCTGAAGTGCCATCACCAGCAGATACATAAAGCATTCCATCGTGTCCAAAGACCAAGTCGCCGCCATTGTGGCCGTTCGAGGGCCATTCGATGATCGTCATTTCCGATGCCGGGTCGCATCGGAAAGGTGCTTCCCGTTGAACATGGAAGCGAAGCACACGGGTGCACACCTTGTTAAGTGCTTCCGATTTGCCGTTGCAGCCAACGTACATCCACCCGTTCTCTTTGAAATTGGGGTGGAACGCTATGCCGTAAATGATGTCTTTGAGCACAAGGAACTCTTCCAATTCCCCACTCGCGTCTTGGTTCATTGCGACACCCGGTGTGAATCGCAGCAGGCGTCCCGGACCCCCGTAGCCGCCTTGATGCACATGGACGAGCAGGTCACTCGTTCCCGGCAAAGCGGTCACTCCCATCGGTTTCGGAATGCCCAGGTTCGGATGCAGTTGGGCCACTTCGAATGGGGGTGGCGAATCAGGGAACCCAACCACGGTGGAGTCATTCCAAGGCACTCGATGAGATTCAGCGTTCCCGGGGGCAACCGCGTAGCTCGTCGGAGTGAAAGGAATCAAGCCGAGAAGAATTGCGATAAAATGTCTTGTATTCTGCAGCATGAAAAGGGCATCTGAGGTGAATTCAAACATGGAGCTCAACAAGAGGGCCACATGGGGCTAATGAATGAGAAATAGAAGTAACCTTTGTGCACTGCTGTCCGCTACCAGAACCGCTGTACCCCAGTTTATCCAGCGGTTCAAGCATCGTCCACTTCTGATCGGCAAGCCTTCAGTGCGATGTTTGGGTGTTTTACGGCAATTGCACGGCCCCCCGTTGGTTGTGGGCAAAAGTGAAAAGAGTCTTGATCCAAGTAAAAAATCTCTGCGGGCGTTGAGCTGAGTTGCGGGAAAGCGAAACTTCCCACACACTAGAAGGGTCCATGGATGTAGTGGCATTTTCCCCAGAATTGAGACGCTCGAATGATATTAAGACTCCTCTGCATCGGTCTGTTTACCTGTTTTGTCTGCGGCGGCAGTAGTTGGGCTGAGAATTGGCCTGCCTGGCGGGGTGCCGATCGTACTGATGTGTCAACTGAAACTGGGCTTCTCAGTGAATGGCCTGAACAGGGGCCGAAGTTGGATTGGCTATCGAAGAAGTGTGGAGTTGGCTACGCAGGTTTTGCTGTAGTCGATGACAGTGTGTACACGATGGGTGCTTACAAGAATGACGAGCGTCTGGTTTGCCTCGACGCAGCAACTGGGGATATTCGTTGGAGGACGGTGATGACCGAAGCCGTCCTTGAGAATGGATGGGGGGATGGTCCAAGAGGTACACCCACGGTTGATGGAGACTTCGTCTATGCAATGGCGGGAAATGGAACGGTCGTTTGTGCCAACGCGGCTAGCGGTGATTTGATTTGGAAAAGCAGCATGCAGGATTTGGGAGGCAAAGTTCCTAACTGGGGTTATTCAGAATCGGTGTTGGTTGATGGTGATCAGCTGATTTGCACGCCAGGTGGTGCTGATGGCGCACTGGTGGCGCTCGATAAAATTACTGGCAAAAAGATTTGGCAATCAAAAGATTTTACTGATCAGGCGGACTACTCGTCGGTCATCGTTGCTGAGCATGATGGTGTGAGGCAATACATTCAATTGACGCAAAAGACGTTGGTGGGCATAGCCGCCGACGATGGTCGTCTTCTGTGGAGCTATCCTTGGCCTGGCCGCATAGCAGTTGTACCCACCCCGATCTTTCGGGACGGAAAAGTTTATATCGCTTGCGGGTATGGAGTTGGGTGTGCTCTGGTGAAGCTGACCGATGGTGAAGCTGAGGAAGTCTACGAAAATAAAGTCATGAAGAATCATCACGGAGGTGTGATCCTTGTTGGCGACCATTTGTATGGTTATTCCGATGGCTTGGGTTGGGTTTGCCAGAACTTTGAGACTGGCGAGCAGGTTTGGGCAGAGAAAAAAGCGTTTGGGAAAGGAGCGATCGCTTGTGCTGATGGAATGTTCTATTGCGTCGAGGAAGGCAGCGGTGAAGTGGTCTTGATTGAAGCAAGCCCCCAAGGTTGGAATGAAAAGGGAAGGTTTAAATTGGATCCTCAGTCAGAGTACCGTAGCCCACGTGGAAAGATCTGGACTCACCCAACGATTGCCAATGGTAAACTGTATTTGCGTGACCAGGAAATCGTCTACTGTTTCGATATCAAGAAGTAGTGCCTCGCTCTGATGCGTGGCACGCTTGCGTCGGCAACGGACAGGCTTGCTTGGCCAGTCGCACTTTGGTGCTGGCTGATGGTAATTGCTCTGTTTTGAAGCAATCAGGCTAACAGATGTTCCAGGGGGCCAGTTTGCGACATGCCGTTTTTCTGCAGAGTCAGATCAAGATTGCCGTAGTGATCAATGGGATTTCCGAACGCATTCAGCCACGTTGTCCACCAATTGCCGATCGTGCGATGGCCATCGTTCCCGTAACTGGGGTACTGCAGGTAGCGTCCCGCGATGTTGAGCCGTCCGCCGTTTCCACCTATCACGACGTAAGGCCACTCGCTTAGATTGCCGTGGTGTTCGTTCCCTGAGTCACTCAGGTAGATGATGGAAGTGTTGTCTAACAGCGTGCCGTCTGCCTCCGGCACAGCTTTCAGTTGAGCTGCAAGGTCAGCCAGTAATTCCATGTGGTGCAAACGGATGATGTCGCGGGCTTCTTCAGGAGATTTTCCGTTGCATGTTTCTTTATGGCCGATTCCATGCACTGTCTTTTCTGACAACCCCAATTGGGCGTAGCTGGTGCTGATATTGTCGAGTCTCAGGGTGACGACATTGGTGATGCCGGAAATCAATGCTGCTGCAGTAAGGTCGATGTGTGCCTGTTGGCGTATGGTGTTCTGTTTTGCAGAAAAACGTTCGCTGTATTCTGGTGCTGAATTACGGATTTGGTCGGACATCGACGCGAGCCGTTGTCGGCGGAGTTTCAGTTCCTCGAACGCACTGAGGTAGTGGCCCATCTTCTCGCGTTCATTTGCAGGCAGACTCTGATTCAGGTTGCCAATGTCGCGGACCATGAAGTCCAGCAGATTCGACTTGAGGTCGTATTGCAGTTGAGCTCTCGCATCAGCTGACAGAACGCTGCCGAAAAGCTGCTGATAGGCAATGTCTGGGCTCGCTTGAAATGGTAATTCACGTCCGGGAGCGACCGCTGTGATTCCCGGGTAAAGTGTACCTTCGATTTCCTTGCTCATCACTTTGCCACGAAGTGCGAGGCCAACATGTTGAAACGGTGATGGAAATAATCGAGCCAATTCCGCATCAGCGGTGGCTCTCAACAATACACCCGAGTTGTGCTCGCCACCAGTCTTGTAGACACCCATCGCGCCGAACCAACTGGAGTGACCTGGACGGCACATCTTTCCAGAAAGGCCTTGAACGATCGCCACTTGATCTTTGAAAGGTTCAAGTGGCTTCAATGTAGCGGGAAGTGCGTGCTGAGCCAGTGATTCGTTGACTATGAAAGATTTGTCAGCGATCGCAGGTTTTAGCGTTGGCGGTTCAAGCCGTTCTGGAATGATCCCGCTTGATTTCATCACAAACACGAATCGGTGTGGCATTTTTGAACGCTCGATTCCTGCTGCTTCGAGCTGGAAACGTTGCAGCATCGGTTGCAGTAACAGACTGCTTGAGCCGACTGCTGTTGTTCTCAGGAACTGTCTTCGTGTGCTGTTCATGATTTATTGCTGTAGCTTACGTGATTGCGATGTCAGAGTCGGAGCGGCTGTAGACGACGCTGTCGCAGTTTGCTGTTGAAGTAGTGATTTGCGATACAGGAATGAGTCAGACGTCAGCAGCGAGATTACCAATGCACGAAAACTGCCACCAGACTGTTCGTATGCCCTGTCTGCGGCGATCAGTGTTTGGGAGTCACTTGGCATCTCATTGCGACCCATCCAGTAGCGGAATGCGTGTCGCACAAACGATTGTCGAACACGAGTCGACTTGGCCAACCGATGCATCAGGTCCAGTGGGTCTGAAACGTCGCCATCGAGTTCCTCGTTACCTGTTCCCAGCAGTGCTCCTGATGAATCAACGGGCTTGCTTTCTCCTTTGGCAAGCAGTTTCTCGTTCTCGCGATGTCTTCCAAAATCATCGAACGATTCAAACGGCATTCCGAGTGGGTTCATCTTGACATGGCACCGCCAACACTCTTCATGACGTGTGACAGTGAATCGTTCACGAAGCGTCTTGTGATGGTCTTCGGGGATGGAGGCATCTACCGTGATGGGTAACTCGGGGACGGTGTCAGCAAGTAATCGTTCGCGGATCCACTTGCCGCGCCGCACCGGGTCGTTGTCAAGGTTCAACGAGTGTGCGATTAACCACGCTGGATGCATCAGAATCCCGATTCGTTTTTCTGACGCAAGTGAAAACGGCTGTGTGACGGGGAAACTGAAGGATTTTTCATCGAGATTGTAGGTGTGGATGTAATCGCGGCCACTCGACCGTGTGCCGCCAAGTGGCATGGGGCTAATGCCAACCACGTCGCATTGCTCCAGATACTTCATCCACCGTTTTGTAACGTTTCCATTGGCATGCCGGAAAATCTTGTGAATGGTTCGGACGTGCGACATGTGTTCTTCAGGGACTTTGTATGGAAATTCACGCCATGGTTTGTCCTTGTAGTAGTCGTAGAATTCCTGCAACGCATCGTGAATTTCGTGTTCGTGGTCATTGTCGCCTGAGTGAGAGACAAAGTACTGATCGGTCGTTAAAAGTGCAGCGAGGACATTCTTGTCCTTTTTCACATGATGCATCACTAACGTGTCTGCATCTTCGACCAGTCGCTCAGGAACTTTGCGGTAGTCCTTTCCAAATCGCGCCGTGTCTTTGAACACTGCCGGTGCAGCGTTGTATCCGAAGAACTCGTGGAAGAATCGCAGGATACGCGGTTTCGGAATCGTTGGATCGTCCCAGTAGCGTTCCACCTCCCGCCTCGCATCTTTCGATGTCTTGAGTTTGCCATTGATCGCCGATAAGAGAAGTGCTTCATCCGGTTTTTGGTCCGTCAATGCGTAAGCAATTGAAAATGCAAGATTCGCTGGGGACAGGATGCGACGACCATGTTCATCAGTTGGACCTTGCCCCAGTTCTGTGCGATAGACAGCAGGAGGACTTACGGCGATCGCGAGTAGCGTCGTACGCAGACCCTCTGCGTTGCCACCTTTTTCGGTACAATCCCGGCAGAGTTGGCTGTATTTCTCGATCTCCACTTGCGTCGGATCACGCTCGATGACCCACTGGAACATGCGAATGATCGCGGCTTGCATTTGTTGTTCCGTAGGGTCAGTACTGCTCAACAGGATCTCTTTGAATTCAGGCGGAGTCGCTGGAAAGCGAGGCCTGATGGGATTCCCCTTTTTGTCCTTGGGTACTTGCTCCTCCGGGATTGGCCCCTCGCGAGCGACACGCATTTCGTGCAACACTTGTGCGAGGTGACGATCAACAAGGGTTTCGGCATTGCGAAGCATCGTCGAAAGTGTTGCAGAATCAGCCATTGTGATCGCGGCGAAATCTTTCAGTCCAGCTTTGTCCTCGAGCGTGAAAGGTTGCTTTAGTTTGATCAGCTCATTGCTCGGGCCCCCATTCTGCCCGGCTCGGAAACCCATGCCACGATTCGCCATCGAATCAAACATGGGGGGGCTTTTTTTCCAAAGTCTTGACGGTGACCAAGCGACTTCGCTGACTGATCCATCGAACAAGGTTGTGTGTTCAACATAGTTACCGTATTCCGGATAGAGCATCTTTTGACGCCATTCCCGGATAATGTCTGAGCTCTGAAGTTTGTTCTGAAGCCAAGTAAGTAAGGATTTTTTTTCGGTAACGCTGAATGCCTCGGCTTGGCTCGGAGGCATTTGATTGGTCGCCAGAACATGGAAAACATTTTCCCAGTGTTCGCGTCCACTTTCCGTTTCGTTGCTGTTCAGGCTCTCAAGAGTGAAATTGCCAGACGATTCTGACCCTGAATGACAGTCAGAGCAGTGGGCCTTGAGCAGTCTGGTGACGAGTGGTTTTGTTAGCGGGGCTTTGCCGGCGATAGAATTAGGGGATTGCGCAACGCAAATACCAGGACTTTCGTCAAGCCAACAAAACAACAGCAGCGGCAGTACAAGGCGTAGACGGTGCATGTCTTAAGGGACCGATTCTAGGTATCTGGTGAAGCGTTCAGGAGGGAGATAACCGATCCTTGATACGCATTAGACGCCCGGGGCTTGTGGGTTTCAAGCTGAACAAGGGTGCTTCAGTGAGGGTCGATCCGGGTCAGATTGATCGAATCAATGAACTCCTGCCCCGGTTTCGAAGTCAGGATGACCTTCTGGTTTGTGTCGCGATCAATCAATGTGATCTCAAACGTTGCAATCTTGGCCCATTCCAGTGTTTTGCCCTCCTGATTTTTGAAGTCACGACGGGTGATCAGGATCTCCTGAGGTTGCTCGCCCTCGATTCCCTTTGTGTAAACAAAGTCACCCAAGTTGTTTTCCTGACTTAGGAATTTGCTTCCGGCATTCAGGCGTAATACCAATCGTTTACCTTGGGGATTGATTCTGATTGACAGTTGATTGTTATTCGAGCGATCAAGATCTGGAGTCTGGAACTTGTAAGTTTTGATGCTGCGTTGATCCCGACTGGACCAGTCTCCAGTGCCCAGTTTGAAGTCCTCGAATACAACACGCGTTTTCGGAAGTTGAGACAGTTGCTTCAGATCCACTGTTTCCGGGACCAGAGAATGTTCCAGCGAGTTCAAGGCAAAGGTTGAGGCTTCTTCCCGTTCAAGTGGCACAGGAATTTGTAGTCGGTATCGACATAGTGCGAACACGTATACCGGCAGGTTTTCATGGACAGGTAGCTCGACTGACCATGTGCCATCCTTGGGTTCCGCATCGGAGCGGTTCCAGAACCGTGTGCGGCTGTTTGGATCGTAGCTGTAGTAAATCTCTGTTGCTAATAATCTTACCGAGTCCGCTGGCGTGACTGTGAAGATCGCAGCGTCACCATGGAGGGTGAAAGTAGATGGGGGCGTGATGGGAATGTTCTGATCGATTTTCGTGAGGTACTGGTCAAACCACTGATTCAGCAACACCCACTGCTCTGGTCCGGGGCCATGGTTCTGGTGCATGTTGGTGCTGACGCGCCAGTTGGGGTGCTTCAGAAGATCCATGGATTGGTAGATGCGATCGAATGCGGAGTGGAAATCGTTCGATGAACTGATGAAAAGAACAGGGCATTTGACAAACGGCCAATAGGCACTTGCATCGATGGTTTTGCTGTAGAGATCCGTGTCTTTGAAATGAGCTTTGATGCTGCTGCCGCGGACACCACCGGGAAAGTCAATGTGTTTGAACCCGGTGCCTCCAACAAAAGGAACCACCGCTTTGAGCCTTGTGTCTATGGCTGTCAACGCTGTGATCATCCCACCCATCGAGAAACCTGAAAAACCAAGTTTTGATGCGTCGACTTCGGGTTGTTGCTCCAGGAAAGTAATGGCTCGGCGTGCCGCGACTGCCAACAAAAACCAGTTTGCGTTCCGGGGACTGGGAACTGGGTCGATCGAAAACTCATCCGGCTGTAAATTGCGTTTCCATCCTTTACGCAACGCCTTTGAGTAGAATCGAGGCCCTTGTGTTGGATCAACCTTTCCCCAGTCGGTGTTGGTGTCGATATCGCTTTCCATCGGTCGGCCCAGCCAATTGATGTCGACCGTTGCGAAGCCTTGGCTAGCGAAGTATCGACCACGGTTACGTTCGGCTCGTTGTCCACCACCATGGCTCCATACAAAGCCGGCGTCCTTTTTTCCGTTGTCTGGGAATGAATAATACGCGGCGATTCGGGACTCAGTTCCCTTGAACGTCCCGACTCGAAACGTCACGTATCGAGTCACTATCCCATCCGCTTTCCATTCTTTGATGACCTTTACATCCAGCGGTTCGACGCGGGCGTCGTACTCGGCCCACAGGGCCAGTGCATCTTGGGGAACGTCACTCGCTGTCTTGTAGGGCTGGAACGTTTCATTCCCACAAAGGGACAGGCCGAGCAGGTTGATGAATAAGCCGATTCGGAGCAGTTGCATGAGGTTCTCGGGAGATTTCAATGTTTTGCTGATTACTGAGCAATTTTGCCGATTACTGAGCAGGTTGTTGTTTGGACGCCTTTGTGTCGCTGGCCCAGCCATGGCCCGTGGGAATGACCTTTGTTTGACCGCTGACTTGGGAGATTTTTCCAAGCGGTGCGAGCGTTTTTTTCCAAGCCGCATGTTGGGCCGCCATCTCACGCACGATCTGTGGGTATCCCTCTGCAACGTTGGTCTCTTCACGGGGATCAGAAACTAGGTTGAAAAGTTGCCACGCATCTTTCTCGTACTTCTTGTAAAGTCGCCAATCTTTCCATCGGGTCGCAATCAAGTGTCTGCGTTCCGCATCACCTGGTTCATTGTTGAGCCAGAATAAGTACTCATGAGGATCACCCGTTGCGTCGCCACGCAGGTACGGAATCAGGTCGACACCATCGCAGTGGTCTGGTTTTTTTGCGCCGACGAGTGAGGCGGCTGTCGAATAAAAGTCAAAGTTGGCAACAAGACCGTTAAATTGTTTACCCTCAGGCAACGTTCCTGGCATTGAGAATATTGTCGGCACGCGGACCCAACCTTCTTTTTGTGTTCCAGCCCCTTTTCCGCCTGTGTACGGGGCAGAAGATCCTCCCTCGCTACCGTTAGCGCCATTGTCACTCGAGAAAATTACAAGGGTGCTCTCTCGCAGGTTGTTTTTCTTCAATGCCTTGATGAGTTTGCCAACTTGGTCATCCACTGAAACAATCGCGCCGGCTAGTTTGCGTCTCTTGCCTTTGGCCGTTGTTCTTTTCATGAAGCTTTCTGGCGATTCGATGCTTGGAGAGTGCACCGCCTCTGGTGACCAGTAGAGAAAGAAAGGCTCGTTTTTGTAAGTTTCAACGAACTCCGTCATCATGTCGCCGTCGTAATCAGTCAACCACATGGTTTCACCTGATTTGTTGACGCAGAAATACTTGGACTTGCGACCTTTGCGTTTGACCGCTGCCGCCAAAGTGGGTGGCAGCTCGGAAAGCTCTTGCTTTGTGTATGTTTTTTTCGGAGGGTTGCGAGCAACCTTGGTGAATCCAGTGACGAGGGGACCCTGCTTGCGAGTCCCGATATCCCATTTGCCGATTTGTCCGGTCACGTAACCTTCGCCCTGCAGGAAGTTGGCAATCGTAGGCCGGTCCGACGGAATCGGTAGACCTCGAGACATGCCGTATTTGCCAAAACGTTGTCCATACTGGCCCATCATCAGGCTGCAGCGACTGGGGCAACACGGTGGATTCGTGATGTACGACGCCGTGCATCGCACACCCTCGGCGGCCAACTGGTCGATGTTCGGAGTGGGGATGTCTTTGCAACCATAAGAACCAATGTCGCCGTAGCCTAAATCATCGATATAGATCAGGACGACATTGGGCTTTTTCCCTTTAGCCGAAACTCCCGCTTCATCCGCCTGCGATGTATTGGAAGAATCCAGTGAGGTAAACAACAAGAGGAGGGAGAAAAGTAGGAAGTGCAGTGATTTCATTGTTTGAAAACCCGGGCTGGGGTGAGGCAGTTCGTGGTTTGGAACGCGCGATTCAATGTGTTGGTCAGCTTTGGATTGGATCCACGGATTTCGTAGTTGACTGCAATCTGTTGCCCGTATTTGGTGGATGGGCCATTCTCACACACGCGGGAAATGGCAGGTAGCAAAGGATGTAGGCGATGCGGGGAATCGCAGGTTGCGATTGGTCGAGGATCCAGCCGGCAGTGTGGCGATTTATCTGGCGTCAAGAAAGCCCGGCGATGGTTTTTCCGCAGTAGCCGAAGTTAACCTAGATGCCATTTTTCGCGTTAATCATAGCAGTCAGTGGGAGCATCGTAGTCATTGGCGAACGCATGGGGCAGGCATTCTGTGCAAACAATCTTCCTTCAACGCGAAGGGTAGGTCATCGCAGATCTTCGCTTTCCGTGGCTCGGGAATCGAGGCAGTGATACGGGCAAGCGAGCGGATCGGCATTGTGTATTCAGGTGCGCGGTCGTGTGAAACAGGGTTGCACGAAAGCGGTGATTGTTTTCCTGAAATCGTGATTTTTCTTTGTTATGTTCTACGGCTTCTCGTGTTTTCCTTTCCGCGATTCAAGAAACTGCATGATGACAACGAAACGATTATCGATACCTGCCGTGCTGGCGATTTTACTTGCGGTCTGTTCGGCATTTGCCAGTCGCTCTGCTGCCGAGGCTGATGATACAGCATCTCAGGGTAAGGCTGCTGACATGTCCAAGCCGGTGCAGGTCTACATTTTGATGGGCCAGTCCAACATGCTTAATTTTGGGAAGGTCAAAGGCGGTGACGGATCGCTTGAAACCGCTGTCAAAGAAAAAAAGCTTTATCCCTATTTGATTGACGATGAAGACAACTGGACCGTGCGTGGCGATGTTCGTAACGTTCGCGTGATGGGCAGCGGAACGGGTGGGATGCGAGAGTTCAACAACGAGTGGATGACCATCAGTGGGAATGTTGGGGTCGAAATTGGTATTGGGCATGCTGTTGGAGATGCAACCGATGCACCTGTGATGGTTTTGAAAAGTGCGATTGGAAACCGTGCATTGGGATGGGACTTGCTGCCACCAGGTAGCGAAGGATTTGAGTTCACTGATTCCAAAGGAAAGACCTGGGTACATCCGGGTTACAAGGGATCACCAGAGCGTTGGGAGAAGGGAACTGAGCCCAAGAAGATCGGTTGGTATGCCGGAATGCAATATGATGGTGACGTCGCCCGGGCAAAGAAAGTGCTCAGTGAAATCGATAAGTATTATCCGGGTGCCAACGGCTATGAGGTTGCAGGCTTCTTCTGGTGGCAGGGTGATCGGGATAGTCGCAGTGAAGCGTTATCCAGTCGCTATGAAAAAAATCTTGTTCACTTGGTCAAGCAGTTGAGGAAAGAATTCGATGCTCCGAATGCAAAGTTTGTTTGTGCATCGTTGGGGCAGTCGGAAAAAGGTGACACCAATGGTGGTGGGAAAATTCTCGATGCGGTCCTAGCGATCGATGGAACATCAGGGAAATATCCCGAATTCAAAGGCAATGTTGCTGGCGTCTATACGCACCCGCTGTCTAAGGGAAGTAGCTCGGGAAGTCATTACGGTGGGAATGCAGAAACCTACATGAACATTGGTGAGGCGATGGGCAAGGCCATGGTCAAACTGATGCAAAGTAAGTGATCCAGCACATGGGCGCTGCTTCGGCTCTGGTCCCGTTACCAAACGAGTGGCGGGACCACCATGGGGTGACCCTGGCAATACTGGCGATGCTGCTCGCGAAGCGTTGTCGATCCATAGGGCAGTTTGCCAGCTCTGGATCGCGGCTCTACCCGACGGTGAGCAGCCCACCCGTCGTATTCTCTTGAACTGATTCGTGCGATGCGTTTCAAGCGAGCACGTCGTTAACGACTTCACCGTAAATGTCGGTGAGTCGGAAATCGCGGCCTGCGTAGCGATAGGTCAGACGTTCGTGGTCGATTCCAAGAATGTGCAGAATTGTGGCATGCAGATCATGCATGTGCACTTTGTTTTCCTGAGCGTAGTAACCGAATTCGTCAGTCGTACCATGGCTATAACCAGCCTTAATTCCAGCTCCGCTGAGCCAGACGGTAAAGCCGGCAGGGTTGTGATCGCGTCCATCGGTCCCCTGGGCAACGGGAGTGCGGCCGAACTCCGTACCCCATACCACGAGAGTATCCTCGAGTAGCCCGCGTTGTTTGAGATCAGTTAGCAATCCCGAAATTGGCTGATCTACGGACAATGCATTTTTTGTATGTCCTTTCACCAGGCCACCATGCTGGTCCCAGACATACGGGGTGCTGACTTGCAGGTAGCGAACACCGGCTTCACAAAAGCGGCGTGCCAGCAGACAGCGGTGTGCGAAGTCGGATGTTGGTTTTTGGTCCAATCCATACAGTTCGCGGGTCGCCTTGGATTCGTTGCTGATGTCGATCAAGTCCGGCGCGAGGTTTTGCATTCGGAATGCCATCTCATAGCTGCGGATCACGGCATCAATTTGGGGATGCTGGTTTTGGGTAAAGTGTTTTCTGTTGAGCTCTTGCAACGTTTGTAGTTGTTGCTGTTGTTCACTGAGTTTGACGGTTGGATTTTTGAGGAAGCGGATGGTTGCATCGGCGGTCTTGCTACCGGAATGCCCCAGGGTGGTTGCCTGATGGTGAGCCGGCAAAAATGCAGACCCGTAGTTTCTTGTACCACCGTGGCCTGCGGGTGGAGTGATGCTGACAAAGCCGGGAAGGTTCTCATTCTCGGTGCCCAGTCCATAGCTGACCCAAGAACCCAGTGACGGCCGTAGCAGATTGTCATTTCCCGTATGGATCATGGCAACGGCCTGTCCATGCGATGTGCCCCGAGTGTGCATTGACTTGATGAAGCACAGGTCGTCGGCGTGCTTGGTAAGGTGTGGCCACAGGTCGCTTATCCACGCACCACTTTCGCCGTGTTGTTGAAACTTCCAGGTGGTGTCGAGGACGCGACCGTTTCTTTTGTTCTCTTTCAGTTTGTCTTTGAGTGCGATGTCAAGCGTGTCCAGACCTTTGAATGGCAGGTCCTTGCCATCGTATTGCTTTAGCATCGGTTTGGGATCGAATGAATCAACTTGCGATACCCCACCATGCATGAATAGGAAGATGACCCGTTTCGCTTTGGGAGTGTGGTGTAGAGTTTGGCTGGACAATGTCGGATCAGCAGCCGCAGCAATTTGCTGGGACAACGCATGAAAAGCTACAGCGCCAAAACCGCAGCCTGCGGTGTGCAGCCAGTGGCGACGTGTGTGTGGAATCGAAAAATTTTCGCATTGTTTCATGGCGTGGTACTTTCTGAAGATAATCAGCTAATCTTGTCAATCAACAAATCGAAACTCGGTTGAGCTGAACAGGATTTGGACAAATGATGCAACTGCTTGCTGTTCTGATTTCCCATCTTTGGTCAGCCCGTCAATGTAAGTTCTGGCTCGGGTAATGTCGTCTTGATCGGCACTGCGGATGAGGATTCGTTGATACATATCTTCAATCAGTCGATTCATCTCTTCATGGTCTTTGCAAAGCTTTGCGCTCATTGCCTGGGACATGTCCTGCATGAATTTTGAGTTCATCATGAATAGAGCCTGAGCGGGTACCGTGGTTTCAGATCGAGTTCCGGTGACCAGGTCAGGATTGGGCAGGTCAAAGATAGCGAGCGACGGTGGAACCGCACCGCGGATGACGGGCATGTAAACACTGCGTTGACGAAGGTCGCCTGTCTTAGCAAGTGATGGATCGCGTTTCCCGCTTGTTTGAATGGCGTACATTCCCAGTGAGTCGACAGCGGATTCTTGTGGTTCCCTGTGCAGTTCACCCGCAATAGCAAGAATTGAGTCGCGGAGCGTTTCGGCGCGGACTGGACGACAATTTTGATGACGCAGGTATCGATTTTCCGGATCGCTTGACGAAACCAGCGTCGAGTTTTGCTGGTAGGTGTTTGATTGGACGATTTTGCGGATAAGCGATTTTACAGACCACCTTCCGTCGATGAAGTTTTTGGCAAGAAAGTCAAGCAAGGCTGGATGAGTGGGGGAAGTCCCACGGCGTCCAAAGTTGTCGGTGGTGCTGACAATTCCTCGACCGAATAATTGCTGCCATATTCGGTTTGCCATCACACGTGAGGTCAGAGGGTTTTCGGGCATCGTCAGCCAATTGGCTAGTTCAATTCGGCCCGACTGACCCGCAGGGATACTCGGTTTGTCGTCATCAGTGCCGCTTGCGACCTGAAGAAAACCACGGGCTGCTACGGTGCCTCGGTTGTTCGCCTCTCCACGAATACGAATTTGTACATCGCCTAGTCGCTCTCCTGTGTGATCAGCTGCCGCCATCGCTTTTGCGATTTTGGGTTTGTTGTTTTCGAGCTCTTGGAGCTGTTTTTGTAGGCGTTCCGTTTCTGCCAGCAGTCGCTTTGATCTACCGGCTTGATCAGCGGTCTGTATGGACTCGGTTGGGACGATTTGTACAGCATCCGCAATGACAGGGGCATTTGTGTCACTGTTGCTTAGTTCAATGGTTGCAAAAACAGATCCACGTTTTGCTGTGTCAGAAGACTTTTCGTTCGGGCTGGAGGCAAATGTAAAGTTTCCAATGGGGTGCCATAGGCCATCAATCGTGGGCTTTGCGGTTTGGTCAATGATCAGCTTGGTTTTTCCTTTGGCGTGGGTCACGATGTAGGGTGCTTTTTTTTCCAGTCCCTGGCCGCCGCCAAAGCTCACGCGGACTTCATATTGGCCCGGCTTGGGAAGGGGAATCTTCCAACTGATGGAAAGAGAATTATTGTTGTCCTTATCGGCGACCAGATAGTGCGAACCAATGTGATTGGGGCGGAACGTAGATTTCCGCCATTTACCTGTTGTTTTTGCAGCGGGATCATCAATCGTCACAGCGTTTTTCGCTTGCAGATTTTTCAGTTCGTCTTGTTTCTGCTTGAGGTCATTTTCGAGGATCGTTTTTCGGTGCTGTTGCTGTGCTAGCAGTTGGCGAACCTCATCGCTGACTTTCAGCTCGGTTTCTTTCCATCCCGTCACGTTGACATTGCCCATCAGGATGCCGTCAGCAGTGCGGGTGCTGTGCAGGATTCCCAGCATCGCGTAGTAATCTGCAGTTGGTATCGGATCGAATTTGTGATCGTGGCAGCGAGCGCATCCGAGCGTTAAACCCAAGATTGCTCTGCCGATGGTATCCACCTGCTCGTCGGCAATGTCCAGATGCATTTTGGCTTTGTTGCGTTCCGTGAGCATTTTGGGAGCAACCATCAAAAATCCAGTTGCGATTAGCTGGCGGTTCCGCTCTTCCGTTCCTGAGGCTGGCAGCAGGTCGCCCGCGATCTGTTCGCGGATAAATTGGTCGTATGGCATGTCGCTGTTGAAGGCGTCGATCAGATAGTTGCGGTAACGCCATGATTCGGGGAACGTCAGATTGAAGTCCCCGCCATTGGAATCAGCGTAACGTGCTATATCCATCCAGTGTCTTGCCCACTTTTCCCCGAACTCTTTTCGTGAGAGTAGCTTGTCGGTGAAAATCTCTACTGCTCTGTTTGGTGAAATTTCAGAATAGGTCTGCACAAATTCATGCAGCTCGTTGGGAGTTGGCGGGAGACCGATCAAATCGAGGAACAGACGCCTCGCCAAGGTCTTTGCTGGGGCAACAGATGCCCGTGGCTGAATGAATGCGTCTATGGAGCGATGATCAAACGAGGCTTGAAGAGGTTGGAAGGACCAAAACTGCTTCCCTGCCGAGATGTCCATCAGTTCCGCAGTGACTGGTTTCTCACCGCCACGCGGGTCGACGGCACCGGCGGTGATCCAAGCTTCAAAGTCTTGCACGATTGCCTTGGACAGTCGTCCGTCAGGTGGCATTTCCGAGCTCTCTCCGCTTTGGTTGATTGCCAACAGGACCAGGCTTTCCTTAGGCTTGAATGGGATGACTGCTGGTCCCGAATCGCCGCCCACTTGCCAACCCGTCCGCGAGTCGAGTAGCAACCCGCCTTTGGACTTTCCGGCCTTGGTTGAATGGCAGCGATAGCAATGTTCGACCAAAACAGGGCGGATCCTGGACTCGAAGAACTCAACTTGCCCGGCTTCATTCGCACCGACCGCGCTGGTAACGCAGTTGGTGAAAATAACGAGCGTAATGACTAGCTTTTGCATGCTCCCCATTGTAACTGATCAATCGTTTCAAAGCTTGCCAGAACCTTGCTTGCCAGAACCTTGCTTGCCAGAACCTTGCTTGCCAGAACCATGCATGCCAGAACCTTGCTTGCCAGAACCATGCATGCCAGAACCAAGGCACCCTGTGTTGGGTGATGAGCGTGTAGAAGGCCACTCAAGTTTATTCCCCGGGTTTCTCGCACCACCCTTCATGTCATTAATTCGTCAGGATTTTCACGTTTGAGTCTGGCCAAAGCATCAGTGGGAACTTCAGACTTAGATTATGATGTTCTTCGCAGAGCATGGCTCTTTTCAGGGGGGGGCCGCATCAGGGTTGTAGGAAAATAGACGTTCATGGTTGATTCGCCCATGAAGATTCCTGAATACTCACTGCGCTGCAGATACAGGCTTGGCCGCGTTTGCTGACGGTCTTCATGCGAAAATCCAAAGCTTCGTTCTGGGTAGCCCTGATGGCTGTTGCGCGGATCCGTCTGCAGTTCATCGAATCAAACAAGCCCAAAGTTTTGGGCAAGGTGGCCGGAAACTAGATGGAACATGCGCACGTTTGATCGTCGTTTCGAAATCGCCGGTGAAGAAGCCTCTGAGTTGTACCACGGCTGGTCATGCATTTCAAAAATAGAAATTTTCCTCTGCGGTTCGGCCATTTGCGGTTGGTTCACCGGTATACGCCCCGCATTTCGCTGACCTTGAGCGTGAATCTCTGATGGAAATGAAATGTGACGCGCAAAAAATGAGGGCCGCCCAAACGGGCGGCCCTGATGCTGTTCCTGGGATTGTGGTTGCGGGTTGGGCCGAAGTGTCAGTGGTTTGACTGGTTTCTGTGGATTCCACTTTGCAGTGATCGGCCGGCAAATAGATCGGCCGGCAAATAGATCCGCCAGCAAACTTGCTATTCAAAGCTGCCGGCAGATTCAATTATCATTTTTACTTCTCCGTCAGACTGGCGGAAAACATTTCCCCATTGGCCAAAGTCGATGAGCTCACCGTCAGTGGTGTGGGCACTCCAGACTCCGTAAGCTGCGACAAGTTGATCGTCGATTCTCCTGAGCCCCATGATTTTTGCTTCGAGAACCGTTTTCTCGTAGGGACTACCGTCTCCTACTCCGACTGAAAATGCTTTGGCGATCTCTTGGTAGCCACGGCTTGGGCCCGCCACGTTACCAACCAGTTGGACACCGTCAGAAGTGAATTCGCGTGCCAATGCTTCAAAGTTTGATGTGCGCATCCCATTTGTGTATCGCATGATGCTGCGTTCAAGTAGTGGAACGACGGGATCATCTTTGGCGGTCAAGGCCTCAGGCACAGGCAAGCGACTGGCTGACTTCTCTACACTGACTTCCTCATTAGTGATTTCGGAGTGCGCCGATTCCATCAAGAGCTTGCATTGTCCATCAACCACTTGCAGCACATTTCCCCATTTGCCAGCGCGGACGGTATTTCCCTCGGCATCCATGATTTGCCAGGTGCCATCTGCCAGTATTACGTTTTCGCTGATGTAACGGGCATTGGCGACAACGGCATCGAGGCTGCCTGCGTCGGGGGTATCTTCAGCAGCAAAACGTTCTTCGAATGACTTAGCGATTGCTTCTCGGCCTTCCAGTGGTAGTTGGTACAGGCTGATCACTCGAACGCTGTTTTCTATAAATTCGTCTGCCAATCCAGAAACGTTTCTGGTGTTGAAGTTTCTCAAGAAACGTCGGATGCTGGCGGAGGCAAGTTTCTCTGCATCGGTCGATGTCGAGAGTCGAACCATGCGGTTGTTTAGTTCCATTGTGCTACCGTCTGCCGACTTGAGAGTTGCTTTTGTGGTGAGCAGCTTTCCGTCTTTGCTGAAGTTCCAAGTTCCATTCCCGGTAATGGTGTCACCTGTCGGGAAACTTGCATTTGCCAATCTCCACTTCCAGTTGTTCTTGTTCTTTTTTGATCGAGAAATGATCAGTTCCCAGTGACCACCGTCGGGTGCGGTGTGGAAGCTTCGGATTTGATTGGTACCGCGTGTGACGGAGACCAGTCCACGGGTTCCGTCCGACCCGAATTGGACATCCCATTGCAGCACAGTGCCTGCTGGATTGGGAGTGATTGTTGCATAGGCAATTACCAGGTCGCCTTTTGTCTGGCCGTGCTCCGAGTCATCTCGAATGGCTGTGTTTTCGAGCCTCCATGAGCCTTGCAGCAACTCAATCAGTTCAGCAAAGTCCTGATCGGCAGATCTCTTTTCAGNAGATTTCTTGTCCTCAGCATTTGCCATTTTTGGCATGCCGCAAAGCAATAACGCCGTGATAATGGCGATGGCTGGCATATGTGTCTTGATAAGCGTGTGGCCGTCGACTTTTCTTGACGCAAAACTCATGGTGCGTTCCTGTGGTGCTAGATATTGTGAAAAGCCTCCGCGATTTCATTGTGATGGGAGGCTCGCTAGTATCCAGCAGTGCGAGGAAGACATCGCTTTTGCTGGACGCAAGATTGTGTTTCTCGTCAACTTTTTGATATTTCATCACAATCATGCTTGAGTGTGATGCGGGGCTGGTCAGCGAGGTGGGAATGGATGAGAAATGCTTACACACTGCTACCGGGGGCCGGTAGAGGCTGATTCATGCAGCTGAGCGATCTTTGGAAGTGTTGCCCGAAGATGCACGAATCTCAGTTGGGCCGAACGCCTCCCAATGTGTTCCCAAAACTCTCGATTCCTTACCTGTCCAATGGGCCGTCTCGTTGCTATCCGCACGATCGAGGATTCGCTTCATTCGGATTGGTATCTCGTTTCGCATGACCTTGTCATCTTTGGCGGAATCGAGACTTCGGAGTCTCGCGAGTGCTGCGTTCGGACCATTGACCCGATCGGCGATGGGAGGGGCTATGCTTTGAGTTTGCTTTTCGGTGCGTCCCCTTTTGACTTAGAAATCTTTCCATCCGCGTTCTTTTCACACCGTTTAATTGTGCTTTTCCTTCTGTATTTCTTCCGCAGAAATCTCACCATGACCATCTGGATCAAACGCTAACATCAGGGGGGTGGGGAAAGCAATTTGCTGACACTGGTCATGCCTGGTTGTCTGGGAGTCAACACGCCTTTGATTTTCTTCAATTCATTAAGTTTGACACGCCATAAGCCCTATCGGTTGATTGCGGCAGACAGGTATTGGTTGTCCACCGCAATTGGCCAAACACCAATCCCACCAAGAGGTAAGTTGGCACTGACATTTTTCGAGTGCTCTTCGTTGTAAAAGCTGACCTACACGGAATCACTTCCGCGGAATGTACCCAAAGCGACCATTTTCTTGTTACCGGCAAAGGCTCTTGCATTCGCTATACCAATGGTAACGGTCCATGAGAGGCCACTGTCGGTGCTTCTGAAAGTGCCTTAGGGCGTGCCAGCAAATAGTCCACCCCGATGGGCAATCAAGGCCCGTGATTGTGAACTGGGCGGCATGCCCGTGTTCGTCGCGGATTACGAGTTGCCACCATCGGTCGACGCAAACATCAGGCTGTCGAGAGTTGCCAGGGTACGGGCATAAAGATTGGTCAAATCTGAGCTGCAATCACGCCAGCTTTTTCCTTGGTCGTCTGTTTTGAATATGCCTGATGGTGTTCCACAAAAGATTGTGCTTTTGAGAGAGGTCAATGCGTTCGAACTCTTTTTGCATGTCTGAGGGATGACAGGCAAACCGCTGGACCGCTTGTTTCATGTCTTGCCGTCGTCTTCGGAGAAGTAAACACCAGCAGCACTGGAGGCGAAGAGTTATCCATTATTGCGGCGCAGAGAACCGAATCGCTGGTCAAAGCGTGTCGATCCGATGCCTTTGCTGCGTGGCACAACTTTGGCTCCGTGGTTACCAGGCCACAGGCTTCCTGTAGCATTGGTTTGAGTGATGGGCAATCCGCCGGTACCGCTCACCAAGCCCTTCTCGTCGTGGGTGGCCAGAGCAAAACCTTGGGGTAACTACCCGGCAGCGAGATGTTCTCTCATTGGGCTGATGCTTTTGTCAGCTGCATGATTGGGAAAATGGAAGTCAACAAGATCAGGCAAGAGCTCATTTTCTGGATGGCGAATGGAAGGCAATAGGATTTCAAAGTTGTGATGATTGCAGCACAGTGGAGACTCGAATGCCGTGGCATTGACCGCGTTGTGGTTTTTCGCTGTCTTCCCTCCTTTATTGTTTATCGCCGATTCTTACGCGGTTAAGTCCGAAGGGAAAATACTCGTTACCTTTCAGAACGATTTTGATATTGCTCAATGGATCCTGCCATTGTGGACATCACGCGGCCGTTGTGATTTTTCTATGTCCTGGCTGAAACTGCTGACCTTGGGGATCTGAGCCAGTCCGCAGTACCTGTCTTGTAGTAATTTGCAGGTTTGTTAAATGTGAATGGCGCCATTCCACCAGCAATGAATGCTGCACATTATGCCCTCAGGCCTGAAAGAAAGATTGGCAATCACNNAGAGTGAATGCCTGATTCGGAAAAGAGGCAGAGGTTTTATTTTGTCTGAGCAGGGTTAGATCAGTATTTCTGTGACAACTCTCGCCGGTTCAACGCCTGTCAGTTTTTGGTCCAAACCCTGGAATGGAAAGTTCAGCTTTTCGTGGTCGATTCCCAGTTGGTGCAAGAGTGTGGCGTGCAAGTCTCTGACAGCGACCGGGTTCTCCGCAACGTTGTAGCTGAAGTCATCGGTTTCCCCATACGACATTCCACCCTTGATACCACCTCCGGCAAGCCAGCCTGAGAAGCAACGTGGATGGTGATCGCGACCATAGTCATCTCTCGCAAGTTTTCCTTGGCCGTAAACGGTGCGTCCGAATTCCCCTGCGAAAACAATCAGGGTGTCGTCCAGCAAGCCACGTTGTTCAAGATCTGCGATCAAGGCGGAACAGGCTTGGTCGACATCGTACGCCTGACCCCGCAGTTGTTTGGGAAGGATCGAGTGATGGTCCCAACCGCGGTGGAAAAGTTGAATGAATCGGACGCCGCGTTCTACCATTCGGCGCGCCTGCAGGCAGTTTCTGGCAAAGGACCCATTCTTGTGGACCTCCGGTCCGTAGCTGTCCACCACCTCCTTGGATTCCTGTGACAAGTCGGTCAGCTCAGGAACCGAAGATTGCATTCTGAAAGCCATCTCCTGCTGGGAAATAGTGGTTTCAATTTCACTGTCACCTATTTCAACCAGATGTTTGCGGTTGAGTGCACCGGTGGCATCCAACATGCGTCGGCGAACATCGGAATCAACCCCTTTGGGATTCGACAAAAACAGAACAGGATCGCCATTGGTTTGGAAAGCGACTCCCTGATGCTTGGAAGGAAGAAAGCCACTTCCCCAAAGTCGGCTGTAGAGGCCTTGGACATTTCTTGTTCCGCCAGTCCAAAACGCGGATGTTAGAACGATAAAGTCTGGCAGATCTTTATTGATAGCCCCTAGACCGTAACTCAACCACGCACCCATGCTCGCTTTGCCTGGCTGCTCGGACCCTGTGCAGACAAATGTCTTGGCTGGGTCATGGTTAATCGCATTGGTGTTCAGCGATTTCAAGATACAGAGACGGTCGGCCTGTTTGGAAAGATGCGGCAATAGTTCGCTCATCCAAAGGCCGCTTTCACCCGCTTGATTGAACTGGAACATTGAAGGAACAACGAACTGTTCCTTGCCTCGCGTCATGGCTGTAACACGCTGCCCCTGACTAACGCTTTCCGGGAGTGGTTTTTTGAATTGTTTTTTCAGGTCTGGTTTGTAGTCAAATAGATCAACCTGGCTTGGGGCTCCTGCCATGAACAAAAAAATGACATGCTTTGCCGCAGCTTTGGTCTTGGTATGTGCGACTGAATTTTGCGGTAGCAAAGAGCCGAGTGCTGTTACCCCAAGGCCCATGCCTGAAGTCTTCAGGAATTGTCGGCGAGCTTGTGAAAGGGGGCTGTTTTGATCCATCACTGTTGTTCTCAACGTAAAGTTTGACTGAGTCGAACCCATCACGAGCGTGTTTTCGTGATGTCCAGGTTGTAAATGGTATTGATGATCATCGCCCATGCTGCGGTTGCGTGGGGTGAATGATTGCCGTCCTTGGTTGTTTTCGTAAACGCTTCGGTTAGTGCAGGTCGCTCTCGATAAAAAGCCTCGAAGTCGTCGAATGCTTCCTGTAAAATTTCCTGTTCGCGGGTGTCTGGGACTTTTCCAGTGATGGTCTCATACACGGCAGACAGGCGACCCTCGTCTTCCCAGTTGAGTACTTGCCTTGCGAGTTGCTGTGCTGCTTTCATGTACTGCTGTTCGTTCATCAACAAGAGAGCCTGCAGGGGAGTGTTGGTGCGTTCGCGTCGTGCAGTGCAGTCTTCTCGCGTTGGAGCATTCAGAATTGTCATTTGGGGAGGTGGCAGTCCACGCTTCCAGAAGGTGTAAACGCTCCTTCGCACAACCTGTTCACCCGAGTCGGGCACATAACGACTTGGATAGGAACTTGGTAGTGAGACAGCTTTCCAAAGTCCTTCGGGCTGAGGTGGTTTGACACTCTTTCCACCCATTTTCGAACTCAGGATGCCGCTGGTGGCCAGAATCTGATCGCGAATTACCTCAGCATCCAAGCGGTATCTGGAGCCTCTGGCCAACAACCGATTTTCTGGATCCGTTTGGTACTGCTCTGGTGCTGCCTGTGAACTCTGTCGATAAGTTTCTGACATGACCATCTCCTTTATCAGAGACTTTACGTCCCAGTTCGAGCGGACGAGTTGTGCAGCCAGATAGTTGAGAAGGTCAGGGTGACTCGGCCACTCACCTTGAGCACCGATGTCCTCGGCGGTTTTCACAATGCCCACACCGAACAGTTGCTGCCAAAAACGATTGACAGCAACACGCGCTGTCAGGGGATGCTCGTCGGATACCAACCAATTCGCAAGATCCATTCTGCTTTTTGGGCGACCAGAGATTTCAGCCATCGGCGGCAGGAACGCAGGAGTGCCCCGTTCGACCTGCTCCCCAAGATTGTCGTAGGCACCTCGGATCATCATGTGTGCAGGCCGAATGTCTGACCGTTCTTTCATGATCATTGCTGCCGGAATCAGCATTTCGAGCTTGCTCAATTCACCTCGGAGTTCGTTACGCTTGATTTCAAGTTGTTTGATCTTGTGTTGGTGCTCTACTGCCTTCTGCTCGGCCGCCTTCTGCTCGGCCGCCTTCTCTTCCACTGAACTTTCGTCAGAGGTGCTTGCTTCTGCCGCATTTGCCTTCGCCAGTTTCCCCGCCGCTGACTTCAGTTCTGCAATCTGCTTGTCTAACTCAGCAGTTTGAGTTTGTAAATGATTCCGAGAGCTTTGCTGTTCAGGACTGGGTAATTCAATGTACGGTTTCTGCAGTCCGCGTTTGAAGTCGTTTCCTGAACGCCCCCCTGTCTCAGGAGTCGCATCAATATTATTGAAGAATGCGTACAGTTGATAGAATTCGCGTGAGGAGATGGGGTCATATTTGTGGTAATGGCAGACCGCGCATCCCACAGTCAGACCCATGAAGGCTGTACCAACTGATGTTACTCGGTCAATCACGTTTCTTGCATGACTTTCTTCGGGCAGCATTGTGCCTCGATCGATAATCATGTGCAGTCGATTAAAGCCAGAAGCAGTCAGTTGGTCATTCGATGGTGTATCGTATAGATCACCTGCAAGCTGGTATCGGACAAAGTCGTCGTATGGCAGGTTCTGGTTGAATGACCGAATCACCCAGTCACGGTAGGGTGACAGGTCACGGTAATGATCGTGGTGAATACCATTGGTGTCAGCAAAGCGAACGAGATCCAGCCAGTGTCGGCCCATGTGCTCGCCGAACTTGGGTGACTTCAGTAAGCGATCGACAGCTTTCTCGTATCCGTTTCGTGACTGGTCAGCCAGGAACTCTGAAATCTCACTTCGACTTGGTGGCAGTCCTGTTAAATCGAGTGAAAGGCGACGCAGCAATGTCCTTCGGTCAGCTCTGGGTTGAGGCGAAATGCCATTGTCGTCGAGTTTTCGCTTCACAAGCTGGTCAATGGGGCCTGTGCCCCACGCATTGTCAGGCATGGGGGGAAGAGATGGTCGTTCCAGAGTTGTGAATGCCCAGAAAGCTTGATAGTTACCGCCTTCTTCAATCCATGTTCTGAATAATTTCTGTTCCTGCGGGTTAATTGGCTTCTTGTTCGCATCGGGTGGTGGCATCATCACATCGGGGTCATTTGATGTGATTCGCTTGTAGATCTCACTACCAGCAATATCTTTTGGGCTTAGTGCATGGAGGGCACCCTGCTCACCGTCACGACGGTCGAGTCTTAGTTCTGCTTTTCGATTTTCTTCATCCGGCCCGTGACAATGAAAACAGCGATCAGATAAAAGGGGACGGATGTCTCGATTGAAGTTGACTGTCGTGCCTTGGGCATCGCTTGGTTTGGCCGTGCAAACATGGGCCGACAATAGAAGACACACGCATGTCAGGATCGATGTTGTGCGCCGTAGCATGCTCACCAGTTCGTAACGGTGATTTTCGAATCGGATTGTCATGGAATTGCATTTAAGAAAGTCGAAGTGGCCTGCGTACAGTCTAACCGTTAATGGCACGTGAGGTGTTTTCGATCCTGAGATTCTCGAACGCAGAATGGCGGGTTGTGCTAGGGGGGGCTTCCTGCTGTCAAGCGAAATTCAACCCAGCTTTGATTTCGTGTCGAGCACGGTAGGTAAAGTTTGTGGTGCGGGATGACATACCAGTTGCCGTCGATTGGAAGATGCTTGCAGCGTTGATTTCGGTGGGTGACGAATTGCCGCACTCCCGGGTGAGGAAGGACAGAACCAGATCAGACGTGGATTGATTGCCGATTCAAGACAACAAAAAACGACGCATCTTGACGAGTCACACACGGCAAGCCAAACCGCAGCAAGTGAACGGGTGGGTTGCTTCTGTTTTGAAATGGTCTTTCTGAAAGTGCTGTGTTTAAAAGATTTGATAATTCGGTCTAGGGTGCGGGTGCCATCCACGTAAGTTTGTGCGGCATCACCCGTTGCTTGATCGAAAGAGCGGCGGCCAAGCCAGCTGCTTCACCCATGGGGACGGCGTTTCCAGTGACTCGATAGCTGGAATGGGCGATGAAATCTCCGCTGATGCATCGTCCTGCCATCAACAGCCCGTCAACATCAGCAGCCACCAGTGCAGGGTAGGGAATGTCGTAGGGTTGCATACCATCTGTCTTGAACTCGCGATTGATTTCTTTGTTGCCGGTATTGTTCAGAGCATGCACATCGATGGGGAAGGTAGCTTTGCAAACGGCTTGTTTGTGGCTCAAGCCACTGGCAAGGTCGGATGCAGTGAGGGTATATCGACCACGTACGCGACGACCTTCACGGATACCAATTTGTTCGGCGGTCGCGACCACTGTGATGTTTTTCCAAGGTCCACCGACCCGCTGTAGTCCCTGGACAATCTCATGGATTTCGCGTCGCGCTCGGAGAGTTGCTGCAGTGATCGCGTCTGCATCAAAGGCACTAACACCATATTCGTGATTGGTCATTAACGAAAAGATGTTGCTGTGCAAGTGCCTCAGTGTAGGTGCCCGGTACGAGGGATTGATACCATGTTTTTCCATCAGTTCAAGCAAGCGTTTTTTTGCGGTGGATCCCGTTTCTCGGATCCATGGCCGCACCTGATCCGGATCAAGGCCTGTTAGCAGTGCGAGCATGGACATCGGCTGGCAGACGCATTCTGAGCCTGTGCCTACTTCGAATTGGCAGCCGGCATGCGCTGCCAGATCGCCATCTCCACTGCAGTCGATGAAGCGTTCTGCCAGCCAAGCTTCACGGCCTGATTTTGATTCGGTCAACACTGCGACCAGTCGTTGGTCGTCATTCAGGACAGCCCCAACGGCTCGCGTATGCAGTCTGATTTTTACGCCCGCCTCGATGCACACTTCTTCCAGCACCAGCTTGGCGACTTCAGGATCATAGACAGTGCCGTTGGAGTCGACGGCAACTTGGCTGCCGCGGGCAGTGAATTTCTTCAGCAGTTCCATCATGATCCCCCGCTTGTTCCCAGCGTCGAGGATCTTGGTCAGTAATCCAACCGTCCAGATACCACCCAGACATCCTGCCACTTCAATGAGTTGCACAGAAGCTCCTGCCCGTGCGGCAGCTAAAGCTGCGGCAATTCCAGCTGGCCCGGCACCACAAATCAGGACATCCGACTTGCCGACTACGGGGATGGGACGTTCCGACTCGAAAATTGCTTTTCCGTCGTCCGACAGTACACCTGTGGTCCTTAGCACGTCCCCCGTACCAGAAGTGACTCGCTTCACTTTCTCCGTCGCACCCGCAACTCGTGTGTCAGGTGAGGTCAGTGCTGATGAAACAACCAGCCCACCCGTTGTGACTTGCAGGAACCTGCGACGAGTTGAATCGTTATTCATGAGCGGTGTTCGGTTAAATGAGGCATGGAGGCTGGCGGTATCGAACCCCAGCTTTTTTTGAGGGTAGGATTCGTCTCGTTCAATAGGCTCCAATTGCCTCGGTATACAGAGCGTACAGGCTTTGGCTGGCTGCCATGAATAGACGGTTTCGTTTAGCGCCTCCGAAGCACAAGTTGGCGCAGATTTCCGGCAGGACAATTTGTCCGATCCTGTCACCGTTGGCTGCAAAGATATGGACGCCGTCATAGCCTTCTCCGACCCACCCCGCCGTCGACCAGATATTACCGTGGATGTCTGCACGTATACCGTCTGCTTTTCCGGCCTTCTCGAATCCATCCATTTTCATTGATGCGAATTGGCGACCGTTCTTCAGGCGACCGGCGTCTACATCCCAGACTCGAATGGAGTGGGCGCCATCACCGGTGTCTGCGACGTACAGTTTGGTCAGATCAGGTGAGAAACACAGGCCATTGGGAGTGCCTATTTCGTCAGTGACCTTGCTGATGATTCCAGATTGTGCATCCACCCTGTAAACGGATTCAGGCAATTCAGCTTTCGTCGGGGTTCCTGTGTAATTTTTGCGAATGCCATAACCGGGATCTGTGAACCAGATAGATTTGTCCTCGCGATGAACGATGATATCGTTTGGCGAATTAAGGCGTTTGCCTTCGTAGCGTTCTGCAATGATCTGGGTCGATCCATTGTGTTCATGACGAATCACTCGCCGAGGACCATGTTGGCAGGTCAGTAGTCGACCGTCATAGTCGAAGGTGTTTCCGTTTGCATTTCCACTCGTTTTTTTGAAAACAGTAACGCGGTCATCATCTTCGATCCAGCGGTGAAGTGAATCTGCGGGAACATCACTGAAAACCAAGTAACGTCCAACTGAATTCCATGCGCATCCCTCGTGCCACAACGCTTTGGGGTTGAAGTAGAGGCGTTGAACCGAAGTGTTGCCGAGTTTGTATTTGTCGAATCGTTCATCCAAGCTCACAACACGCGGGTCGGGGTAACGTACGGTTCCCGGCCATGAAGCAGGTGTATCGTTGACTGCTTGCGCGTCTCGGGGACCGGTGATTGAACCAGCGACGCAGGTCGCGGCAATTCCTGCCAGTAAGGAACGCCGCGGCAAGGAAGGTTGACTCATGAGATTTTCGTGGTGCTTGGGTGGGATTGCATTGGCCGAAAAGGCCCGGTTTCGACCTAGCGTGGTACTGGGGTCGCGGCCAATCGCGAATTTTGTTGACGTGTCAGTGGCTTTTTAGCAGTTTGGTCATTGCCTCGCCCATGGCTATTCCAACATCCATGTACGTTTGGGCATTGCCGTTGTAATGACTGTTGGATGCTCCACCCTGACTTAGTGGGTACGTATAGACCGTCGCGGTGTTTCCTTCAAATTCAGGGTGCTTGCCAGCATAACCATCGACTGCCAGTTGCGCCTCGAGAATCAGTTTTTCGTTGCCCTCAGCCCTGCTTTTTTCTGTCTGCCCTAGCGTCGCGCATACAAACTTGGCCTGTGGAGCATTGAATTCCGTACGTAGGGTTTGAATTAGACGAACAAGGTTTTGTTCATAGCGTGTGGCATGTTCCGTGTTGTACCGATCTTTATCTCCCTGCCACCAGCTAAAGCCCACGATCTCGTAGCCACGTCCCTTCCAGTGTGGGAACTGCTCATCAAAGTTGTCCAGCACTTCATGGGCAGCCTGAAAGCAGTCATCGTACTGTTTGCCCGCGTACCAGTTGATCGGCTTCGGTTCCGTTCCTTTTTCCCAGAATGCCGGGGAGTCTTTGTAGCCCGCGTAGATTTTGCCATCGACTTCGTACTGCGCGCTGCCTGGTGGTAAAAAATCCCATCCAAGTGAACGATTTCCCTGGGACGTTTTCAGGATCAGCACTGGCTCGTCGATCGCATCACCGAGCACCTTTCCAAATCCCAGTTCAGGACCGATTTTTCCGGATTTTACTCCCAACCAATGGCTGCCAGTCGCTGTGACTACCCCTCGGTACCAGACATCGTCTCGCTCGGTCCACTGTCCTTGGTCGTTCATCAAGTACGGATATTTGGCTTCATGTTTGACAAGTGTGGCCAAGGTGCCCGGGATATCTTGACGATCGATCCAGCCTAAACCATTGGCGTCCGCCGTGAGATAAGTGATCTTGAATGGTACTTTTTTGCCACCAATGAGTTTTATGTCGGTGCGAATTGGTGCCTGTCCAACCTGCATGCGATGAACTTCCTTGCCGTCAACTTCCATGATGTTGTGCATCGATCCACCGTAACCAGGTCGGAATTGGTAGATGCCAGATTTTTGGACTTGAATGAAGCCTCGTGTCACCTGTGTACCACCGCCAGGGTACGCCGTTGGTTCGCTGCCACCAAAACTTTCCAAAGCAACCGTCGCGATCGATTCCAGGGAATCGTAGTCAGCGTCTGGTCGATAATTACCTTCGTAAACGGAAACCACGGGGCTGATGAACTCTGCCCCCCAACGACTTTCTCCACCGGTCACTTTTCCTGCACCAACCATGTTGGATTGACCTGAAAGAATGAATACTTGCACCTTCTTTGTCTTTGCTGCTCTGTCATCGGCATGTGTGTAGTTCGAAGCACCCATCCAAAACGTAAAAGTCAGGCTCAGGAGAACGGAAATCGTGAATTTCATGTTGTTAGCTCGAGTCTCGGTAGGGTGACGGGCGAGAGATTTCTTTCACAAATGGTTAGTGGAGCATCGGATGGCGCATACTTCCCAACAACCTACGGCCCCTAACAACTTACCCGCGAATCACGTTGATAACCACCTTTCTGCTACTGTTGGGGTGGTTGGTGCCTTGCTGTTTATTCCCCGTTGTCTTGAGTTGATCGCAGTTTTGGGTGGTGCTGAATGCGTTGACATGTTGTTGTGAGTGACTTTGATATCCGTTCAACTGCCAGAATAGACCAGAAGGCGAATCGGCATCCGAATACCGCCTGCGTTGGGTGAGCTACCAACGCATAATATTCTGCAGCCATTGTGCGTTGATTGTGCGTCAATTGGACAGTTGCTTGTGGTCTTTTTTTTCGGTCCCTACAGGGGGCAAGGGACCAGTCAGCGTCAGACTCGGGAAGTTCGTTGTCATTCTCATCGGTGGTACTGATCATGCTGCGTCGAATCACCTACACAAGTCTTGCATCTGTCACTCTGGATCAGAGGGCGTTGCTCGACTTGCTGCATGCAGCGCGAGGATACAACAAGCTTGATCAGATTACCGGGGTGTTGATTCACGATCAGGGGCGTTTTTTGCAAGTGATCGAGGGGCCCATCAGCGCAATTGAGAATCTTGTGCAGAGGTTACAGAGTGATAGACGCCATTGGCAACTCAAGATTCATGAGGACGTCTTTGCAGAAACGCGGCTTTTTTCTGATTGGGCAATGGGGTTGGGTGAACTCACGGATCCTACACTCGCGTGCCTGCCAGGTTTTTTGAATGAGTCAGATGAGCAAAATCGTTTGTTTGAACTAGTGGAACGCTTGCCAGAGTTGTCTACCCCTTAACCGCGGGTCGGCTGGTACGAACTGCAACCAAAGGCCCTGTGGATTTTGCACAGGGCGGCAAGCGTTTCGGTTGTAGGCCTGAAGTTTCTTCACTTAACTCCGTCTGTCCGCGTAGCCTCGATCTTGCTGTTTGTGGCAAGGTGTGCAAGCATCCGTGGAGAAGTTGCTTAGTTACTTCATGGATCACTTGTTTTATTTATCAAAAGCTGTTTGTGCTCTGTTACCCTTGAGCCACGATAGTGCCGCAGAATCTTACGTCAGGTAACTGTCCTAAAATGTGGTGCTGATGACCTTGATCGACTCCGGTGGCTTCGACTCTTGGAAAGTGCGTCGTTTATCGCTGCGACCGCCGAATAAGAACTGAGTATCTTTGTTGAGCACCAATTCGAAGGAGTGTCCATTGGAGGGCAAGGATTTGAAAACCTCCCGATATGATTTTGCATCGACCCGCCGGTTCACCGGATTATCTTCGGCTGTGCCAGGCATTAGCAGCCATGGGAATTTGACGATGGCGAATGTTGTTGGTGTTCTGCCTGGCGACGGCATGCTCGAATTCATTGCAATTGCCGTCTTGATTCGCGAGTCCGTGTAACCCTGCCCTTATGATCCGTCGTTTTGCCCGCTTACCGCTTGGGTTGTGATTGCTCCAAACGAATGGCCACTCACGTCCACTTTCTCTGAATCAAAGCAGTTACCGTAGTTGCCTTGGGTGAGATTGAGTGTCTCAAGTCGGTCAAGAGTAGCACGGGCGTCATTATCCCGATCGTTGACACTTTCGCGGCTGATTGCATTCTTCAAGGCTTAGAGATGTTGGAACCGCGGGGCATTACCCGTTCGGCTGCAAAGTTCCGGAAAGGAGGGTTGTCTCCTTGCACCGGAGTACGACGGAGTCACCAATCGTGAACTGCTGTGGATAAGTTGGTTTGCCAATTTTGATTGGCTGTGTGTGTTGGTTTAGCGGGCTAGTGAGTTCACATAGGTGAGTATCAGAAATGAATACTGAATATTTCTCGCAGGCAGGTAGGCGGAATCCATCGCCCCCAAGTTCCAACTCGATCTCACCATTGGAGGTGATTGTGTAAATGAGGTCAGCAGCTTCTTGGGCCGCAGATGAACCTTCAGGGCAAGTGAGTCTCGCAATCAGGGTTTCGGTCACCATATTCTGCGTGAGGGACTCAATGATGCCCGTTGCGTTGTTTTCTTTTCGGGCATTACGTTCCAACGGTGCTGGCTGTGAAGGCGTCTCAGGTGAGCGCATAAACTTTTGTTGAAGTTTGTGGAGTTCGCGGCCAGCAACCTCGGACGGGATTCGAAGTTGATGCGCCAAATATTCTAAAGCAGACTGCTCACGAGCATCGGTTCTGGTATCTGAAATTGCTGTCCGCATTGCCAAGTGAAAAAGCAGGTTGCGCGCCCCGCGTGATGTGGGAGTCTTGATTTTGAGACGCCGACGCCGAGCTTTGCGTGCCATCTTTCGTAATTCATGAACAGGAACTTCCATCTGATTTGCGATTGCCTCAACAAACTCAACCTCCCGTCGGCGAAGTGACTTGTCAGAAAAGGCTAGATGACAACAGTAAGCAACGATTGCACTTCTCTCATTCTTCGTGCAGCGGTTGCAGTAGTCAATGATTTTTGGAGTTAGAAGTGTGTCGGGACGCGGCATGTTGTTTCACAGTATTTATTGCTGATCTTGAGATTTCTTGGACGCATTGTCTGTGTGATTGTAACGGAAGGTTCGTGTCACAATGGCCGCCTTTCAGTGAGTCCCGGGCGGGTGATCGGTGATTCGATGTGAAAATTCGGTCCAACGGCAGTCCGTTGCCAAAGGAATCGGGGACTTGCTTTTTTGATTCGATCAGATCGTATGATTCCAAAGCAGGTGCAAGATGATTCATGCGTACCAATCGTAAGAATCTTCTCGCGGTGGTGTTGTTTGGAACGTAGATAGCGGCACGCTGTCTGAATTTCAGCCAATCTCGATTGTTTGGGGGAGGATCGCGATTGCTTTGAGACGCACCTGTCTCGTCCGCGGTCGTCGAAGTGGTTGTACGCAACTTCAGGATCCCTTCGCTCTCTTCATTTATTTGTGCGGTATGTGCCGTGCGAATCAGGAAGTGGGACGTTCTTAAGTTTTTATCAGATGATTCACGCATGTTATCATGGGAGCGATGCGGCAAGGGGTTTCTGCAGTGTTGCATTTTGGTCACACTGCGAACTGGCTTTGTGTTTGCGTACTTTGGCATGTCAAGATTACGCTTCGTTCGTGAGTTGCTTACGAGGCAAGCACAGTCAAAGGAAAATCAAATGAGAGAAGCAATGGTCGAGGGAAGGGTTTGCTGTCTTTTTTTGTTGCTTATCCTGTCATGTAGTTTCTGCTGCGCGGCAGAGAATGATTCTGTAATCACTCAACTGCAGCACAAATTGCAAGAGCATTGCACTGACTGCCATTCGGAGGATTTTCAGGAGGGGAAAGTACGTCTCGATAATCTCTCTGAGTTGAGCATCGAGGGTATGACTGAATTGCTCGCTCAAGTCGAAGAGCAAGTTTACCTTGGACGTATGCCTCCGGAAGAAGAGCCAGCGTTCGATGGATTTGAAAGAGAGGAGACTCTTGTCCTGGTGACGTCAAATTTTGATGCCATGGAGACAGCTTCAGTCTTTCGGGAAAAGCTCAAGGCACCCAGTTATGGCAATTACATTAGTCACGAAAAACTGTTCAGCGGTGAGGTCACTGCAAAGTCTTATTCCCCACGTCGTCTGTGGCGGACGAGTCCGCATGTATTCGAAAACGTTAAGTCACAATATGGTGGAGATTCACGGAGTTTACGGCAGCCATTCATCGTGGATGATAAACAGGGCATCAAGGATTATGCTTCCCTGTTGTTTGCTGACTCTGCAGTGGTCAGTGTATTGCTGACGAATGCTGGCGAGTCTGCGGACCGCCTGATCGAGACGCAAGCGGTGTTTATGTCAATCGCAAAGTCAAAGCAGACACCCGACGCCAGTGTTTTGCAGGATGCGATTCAGCAACATTTTCGTCGTGTGGTCTATCGGCAAGCGACCGATGTTGAGTTAAAACGGTACAGCGACTTATTTCGAAAGTCGGCCGATGATGCCGGGAATTTGGAAGCGTTGCGAGTGGCCTTGATGGCGGTCATGCTGCATCATGAGTCGGTGTATCGTGTCGAACTAGGGTTGGGAGAGACGGACTCTGACGGGCGACGGATGCTTGCCCCAGCAGAGTTGGCGTTTGCGATTGCGTACGCCATCACCGATCAAAGACCGGATCCGGAATTATTGCGGGCAGCAGCTATTGGCAGTTTGGTAACACGGGCTGATGTCAAGCATCAGGTCGCACGGATTCTTGAAGACCATGCGATCGATAAACCGAGGCTGCTCAGGTTTTTCCAAGAGTTCTTTGGTTACTCTCACGCTCACAAAATTTTTAAGGATGCCAAGCGTTCTGGAGGGTTTTCTTACTACGGTGAGAACTATCCTGATATGTATGAACGAGAAGCAGACTTTTTTGTCATCAACATTCTTGAAGACGATAAAGATGTATTCAAGAGACTGTTGACGTCAGACGAGTACTATATCCTTAACAGACAGACGTTTCGAAACACCGTTTATGATTTCTATTTGAAAAATCAGACTGCACTGGATCAGGGAGATTTCCCCGAAGAGAAGCAGCAGGAATTGCTTAGTCGTCTTGAGCTTCGCGATTGGGGCGAGCTGAACAAGAAATATCACCTGCACAAATTCAATCGCGGCTTCAATGGCAGCGTAGGTGCGATCAAACANATTGTCAAAGAGATAAAAGAATGGAAAAANACAACGAANAAAGAGAAACTTCTGCATAGCATGCAACCGCTNTATCGGAAGTATCCAATGGTNTANGACATGAGCTGATGANGANCAGGANTTTNTNCTGCCNCANCCTTANAANAGGCCNAATCGTGCNGGNATNCTGACNCANCCTGCNTGGTTAATCGCTCACTCGCTCAATGACAGNACNGANCCGATTCGTCGNGGAAAGTGGATCCGCGAACGNCTGTTGGCAGGNTCNNTTCCNGANCTNCCNATCACNGTGGANGCNACNNTTCCNGANGATCACNANAANACGCTGCGTGANCGACTNGNTGTNACNGANCAGNATGAGTGTTGGCGATGTCACAGAAAAATGAANCCGCTTGGTTATGCGTTTGAGATTTACGATGATTTTGGTCGNTTCAGGACGCGGGAAAGTCTNGATAAATTNCCGAAACTCAACGGTGAATTCCCAAGCAAGCCAGTNGATGCCAANGNANTNCTNGACAACACNGGAGATGAACTCCTGAACTCAGAGTACGATAATGCACTTGAGTTGATCGAGAAACTGGCCGATTCTGACCGAGTGAGACAGAGTATGATTCGCCATGTTTTTCGATATTTCATGGGACGCAATGAAATGTTGATCGACTCGCAGACACTGATCGCAGCAGACAAAGCCTACATGGAAAGCGGAGGCAGTTTTAAATCGCTGTTGATTTCGCTTTTGACGTCAGATTCATTTCTTTACCGTAAATGATTACAGGAAAAACTCGCCGATGATGACCAGATCAAGACGAGACATTCTCAAAGGCCTCTCTTTGGGTGCCGGAGGAACTTTGCTGACACCGTTGCTGCATCAGNTACGGCTGCAGGCTGAAGGTAATGGTGCCGCGCTGCCAAAGCGGTTTGTGTTTGTCGTCAAATCGAGCGGAGTTTCCCCCGATGGGATTACACCTGAGTCACTACGGGGTGACGATGCAAAAAA
Source organism: Rhodopirellula sp. (assembly GCA_002689655.1). Taxonomy (GTDB): domain Bacteria; phylum Planctomycetota; class Planctomycetia; order Pirellulales; family Pirellulaceae; genus Rubripirellula. The sequence continues at coordinate 36,544 of NZHC01000041.1, forward strand.
TGTGTCTTTGAAAGATGTGCCTCTGCAGCCCTCCATGGTAGCTCTGGAACCGTTTAAGGATCAGTTGTCGATTGTGCAGGGATTGTCAGGGAAGATGTGTCGTGGTGGGCACAGCAGTTGGTTTGGTGCGATGGGCGTCTATATGACGGGTGGCGAAACCGAACGGGGTGCCATCCTGAGGGCGACCGCTGACGCAGAACTGGCGGCACTCAGTCCAGCACCCTTCAATCATGTCGGGCTGGCGGTGCGAGGAAGTGCGCTGTCGAACTCATACGGCGGCGTGCTGTATCCCGGAATTACTGCAGTAGGTGCAAACAAGGAATTGCCGTTCCAGGGCAGTCCTGACCTTGCTTTTGAGCAACTGTTTGGATCCGCAGCATCAGCCAGCGGAAAAGGTGAAACACGATTCGGTGTTCAGAAAAATTTACTTGACTTCATGGTCGACGATCTCAAGAAGGTCAATCGGGCAGTCCCTGCAGCCGAGAAAAATAAATTGGATGCCTACCTGAACGCATTCGAGGAATTGCAGGTGCGGCACAGTCGCTTGACTGGCATGAAAGGAAATATCAAAAATCACGCTCCAGAGTTTGGCGATAAATTCACTTCGTTGGTGGAAGAGGTGCGTCAGGAGGCGCATTTTGACTTGGCCTCGGCTGCTTTGATTGCAGGTTTGACCAATTGTGTCACCATCCGCTTGGATAACTTGTCAACGGTATACAAACAGCTTGGATTGGTGAAACCCAATCACGGAATCGGGCATGATGAGAGTAGTCGTACCCAGAAGGAATGCCGCGATATTATCCGGACTCACCATTCCGGGTTGTTGGCTGGGATGGCAGCAAAGCTCAAGGCCGTTCCAGAAGGTGACGGGAACATGCTCGACAACACAATGATTGTTTATTTCAGTGACTCTGCCAATAAACATCACGGCGATTGCTTTGAGTGGCCCTATGTGGTGGTTGGTGGTTGTTCAGGAAAATTGAACATCCCCGGCCGCTATATTCGCTACCCCAAGTACGGCGAAAAGGATTGTCGCACCATCGGCAACTGGTGGACAACACTGTTGAATGCCTATGGGAATCCGGTAGAGCATTACGGAAATGAAGACCTCGTGCTGAAGCAAAATGGCGGTTCCTATCGCGGACCGCTGGCTGAACTAATCAGCTGAGTGAGGTGATCGCGCTGAGAATCGATCTGCTTTCTGGTGAGGCCGTTCCCAACGCAAATCCACCGCATTGCAAGATTCGGAAAGGGAAACGGATAGCCAGCGTTGTTTCCAACCGACTGTGGCCTGAAAGTGGCGGTAGCGGTCGATTCTGTACCTGTCCGGTTCGTGCCTTTGCGACATGATTTGGATTTTGTAGTGAGATCAGGGATGATTAGGGGACGGCAATCTTGTTGACTGTGATTCCATTATTGTCGGAGTGGTAAAGACCGTCAGTTCCGAGAATCCACCATGAATTGCCAGAAGATGATGTCGTCAAATCAGCTGCTGTGATGGCGATGGTTCCAGTGACAAGTTTCTTGTTACTGATGGCCCAAGTCCAGACATCACCTCCAAGGTCACAGCGCGAAAGGTGTCCGGGTTTCTGGGGATTCAGAGCAGCAACAAATTTACGTGTGCACAGCTGCGAACCTGCGATGCTGCCTCCCAGGGCTGTGTAGGGCCTGAGCGAGTCGACTTCGAGTGAGGTTGAATACAGAAAACTGTCCCTGCCTTGTGAGAGGCTGTAAAGTAGCCCATGGGAAGTTCCGTAAAGCCATACATGTGGATTGCAACGCAGTGACATGGCGTTGAAGTAGCCAAGGTCAGAACGTGACGCTGTTGGTCGGAATGTTTTGCCATTATCGTGGGACACATGCACCATCGATTGTTGCGCCGGCGTTGACATGCTTGGTTTGCCGCGTCCCAGCAGGGGCATGAACCGATCCGGGCATGTGACGGCTTCCATCACGGTTTGTCCGAATTGATTCTGGAAATAGGGGTTGGCGTGGAGAGCCGTTACCCGTTGCCCTTGTAACCCCAGATTGACCCAGTTTTTTCCAGCATCGTCACTGCGGAACAGCCCGCGTGTTTCGCAGCCTGCAAAAATGGTTTCCGGATTCATGGGCAGGAAAGCGAGTACTTCACCGCAAATCGCTGAGGGTCCGACCCCATCAAAATCACAGTCCAATGACAATTTCTGCCAGCTTTTTCCGCCATCGATGGTGCGAAACAGGCCGCCACGATNACCGCCGTCTGCGTCCGTTTTTCCTGCGGCTCGAAGCATGATGTCAGGATTCGTTGGATGAATGGCGACGCTGCGAACAGCGTTTGCCGCACCTTGCAATGTGCCGTTGGCAGGTGTCCATGTTTTGCCACCATCCTGTGACCGCAAAAGTCCCCGGTTGGGTGTCCGCAAAACGACGACTGCCGGAGCGGATGGGGCAACGATGACACCGGTGAGCTGGGCAGTGCTGGTGCCGGTTGCCGCGACGACCGTGGGGACAAGTTCAGGTGGCGTGCCCGGCGTGAGCGAAATATTCGAGACGGAAGCCCGGAAGTACATTTGCGCATCCTGTGGCAGAGCACGAAATACAATTCCAGCACCAACCGTAGAAGGTAAAGGTTTGAAGTGACGTGNGCCAAAGGTCCAGTCCTGTCCATCTGGCGAGGTCCAGGCGGTCCATACATTTTCCTTTCGGGTGATCCGCAACCATGGATGACCAGCAGGTAAACGTTGGTAGCTCTGTCGTGTTCCCGCGCCGTCACCATGTTCGGGTGTGGTGCGGAGACCGTTACGGGCCACCTGCATCAGNCCAAATTCGCGTCCCCATCCATAATTGTTTTTCTCCGGATGTTCGCGTACNGTCAGNCCNACCCACGAACTGCCGTTGACCGGTTCGCCTTGCAGACCCGCCACATGGTCAATTTTGCAGCTTAAGGTGAAGTCACCGCTGATTGAACGGCTCAGCACGTGCTCACCCTCGCCGACAAAGGAAAATGCGTCCGGCGATTCCTGAAGCAGATTGAAGGTTGAATCCGATTCTCCCGCGTTGCTCAGATCCCAATCCGTCGGTGGTTTCATGGCTACCGAGATGGGAATCGACTCGCTATCAATGGTGTGGTTCCCGTCGAAAAAAATACGGGCCCAGACACGGTGCTTTCCGCCTGGCAAAACGCCTTGATAGGAAAGCTGTGAACCCTNGCTGGAACTGATTTGCATCTTGTCAAAGTAGAACAGGATACGCTCCATCTGGTGACCATTTGCGATCACGTTCACGTCTGCCTTGACGCCGCCTTGGGAGTCCGTNTCAACCACGATCTCGACTTTGGGAATTTGGTCNTTTNNTGTGTGCAGTAATGCNGATGAAGGNATTTCCTGNCGTGGCAGTCCCGGACCTTCCCATTCNAGTTGAAAAAAAGGTTTGTTTCGATCAACAAAGTAATCAATCGACAGCGGGTGGTCTCCGTGTGCCAGATGCACCCCTGTCACCTTGTCCTCGGGGCCATGCAGGCCATCCCATAAGATCGCATCCTTCGCATCAATCTGGATTTGGTAGCCATCGGTTCCTTTCATGCAAAGAAGGTAAAATCCAGTTTTGGGTACCCGTAATAAGCCGCGAAACCGAAAGGCATAACCTTCACGTCGTTCACCGCGCAGTTCAATGTCAAAGCCATTGCATATCCCCTGTTGAACGCGGCGACCACTTTCAATTTCATCAAGCGATAGCCAGTAGTGTCGTTCATTCCGGCTATGCTCAGCTGCCTCACAGGCTGGATAGATGATATTTTCGTGGCGGTCATTTTCTTTGTGCCACAGTTCGTAAGTCAGCCCCGGAGCGGTCGGCGATTCGATGGATTGGGAAGGCGGGTCCGATGTTCGGGCGTTGACGATGATTGGATCGATGTTCTGATCAAAAATGTCAGTCATGGAAAACCGGATGGTGGGGCTAGCGACGTTTGCATCGATGATGGCGTGACGTGTNACTGGCATGCGTTTCTGATGCACGGTGACGGGATTACCCCGGCATTCCGGGTTGTCGAANACTTCGATCTGGAATTCNTATTGNGGGGNCGCCGTNTCAGGGATGGTCCACGAAACCATCACCTGTTTGCCATTGGTTTGAACGTCAATGTTTTTGATCTCGGGTGAGTCAAGAGCAGGACGTTCTGGCTGCTTGATCGTGAAAGAGTATTTATTGCCTTCAGCAAGCGGATTTCCTGTTAGCAATTGTGGCACCATGGCAGGATTACTACTGAGTTCCATCGCCAGTGTTTGTCCGTTGTCCAATTTGTTGACGACCCAATGGTTCTTGAGTGTCAGGCCTTTTTGAACATCAATGGTCACCGTGTCCGATTTNCGCCATTGGTTGTCTTTTCGGTANTAGCCGAGCCTGCGATGGATNGATCGTGCNGAGCGGCATTCGTTTCCNAAATCTTCGAGGAACCCCGCGTTTCCTGTAAAGGCTTCTGCCGCGACGGGAAGTCGCATGATCCCGTACAGGTACCATCGACCCTCTTGCACATCCTTGACCCAGCGTCCCATGTAGGAAATTTTGTTTTCGTCGTCACCAATCGGGCGCCAGACCCGCATCATCATCGTGTACCAGCGATTCCGCTTGATGACCGGCCAGGTTCCAAACAGGGCGCCACTTGCGCCTTCGCCGATGTACTGATAGGCATAGGTGTGCTGCGAAGCGGCTTCGACNCGAACGGGTTCGCCATCAGCATTGCTGCCCCAAAAAGACCAGACGGAACCGGGGCGAAATGAATCCTGGACGTCAGTCGCAAGATTTGGCCGATGGTCCTTGCCGATCGTTGCGACAGATCCCGCGAAGCCACCATAAGCAGTGATTCCGGGAGGCAGGCTGGCAATGTTCCAGTTGGCTGAGTACGTCGATTCGGCCCACCACGGCCATCGCAGATCCATCATCATGATGTCGGCACCCGGTTCGATATTTTCGCCGTACCAGGTGGCTTTGCTTGAAACGGCGGGTAGGGCCAGAGCCAACAGGATGGCTGTGAACAGTCTGGCTGGAAATCCCGCCATGGTTGTCACCTTGTGCTGGGGAAGCTGTTTGCTGAGGAAGCGGTTTGCTGAGGCGTCTCAGAATAACAAGCTCAACAGTGGCCATGTTCAGGCAGCAGGGTGAAAGCCGTCTTTGTTCTCTGGGTTAAAACAACGGTTCGACCATTTCGTTGTTCATCGTCTGCCAACGCTCGATCAGCTGTTCCAGCACATCTGGATGGTCCTTTGCCAGATTGTTCGTTTCGGATACATCTTTCGAAAGGTCGTAAAGTTCCCAAGCAGCTTTTCCAACGCGTGCCCGACCGCCCATGCGGACAAGTTTCCAGTCGCCGTGCCGCATCGCCGTCTTGCCACCTTGACGCCAGAACAGCGTTTCGTGGGGTCGACGGTCGTCTTCACCGGTCAGGTAGGGAATCAGGTTGACGCCTTCGACTTGCGCGGGAGTCTTGGCGGACGCGATGGCTGCGGCGGTCGCAAAGATGTCCATGGAGCTGACCGGCTTTTGATAGATCTTGCCCGCAGGCAATTTGCCTTTCCATTGAACCATGAAGGGAATCCGAATCGCTCCTTCATACATTTGCCCCTTTGAGCCGCGGAGGGGGAGATTCGAAGATGTCAGCTCCCGCGTGGGGCCACCGTTATCGCTCAAGAAAAAGATCAGCGTATTGTCTTCGAGTCCTGATTTGCGCAGTTGGGCAAGAACCGCACCCACACTGTCATCCATGTTGGCCAGCATGGCGGCGAAGATTCTGCGATGGATATCATCGATGTGGGCAAACTTTTTCATGTAAGCGTCTGCACCCTGAAGCGGGCTGTGGACTGCGTTGTAGGCCAGATACAGCAGAAAAGGCTTGTCGTCATGACGGTCAATGAAATCGACCGCTTCGCGGGTCAACGCGTCGGTCAGGTACTCGTTTTCGACGACAGGCTGACCACCACGAACAATCGGNTTGTTGGCATCATAATCGGGTTCGTTGCTACCCATGTGNGTGCTGTAGATCAATCCCTTGTCGCCGATCCAGCGACCTTGGCTGCCACCTGGAAGCGTTTTGCGACGAAGCATCGTGGTCACGCCTTTGTANGGCGGTGGAACAAANTAGTGTCCNTCGTGNGTGAATCCAAANAATTCGTCNAAGCCGTGNCGAAANGGGTGNTACTTNGCTTGCCCNCCCTGATGCCACTTGCCGATCAACCCNGTGGTGTAGCCAGCGTCGTGTAATGTTTCAGCNATCGTGACTTGCTCGGGTGGGAGGCCAAAACCGGGTTCTTCGTTGCGGTCGCCAGTAGGGTTGAATTCGTATCCAAAACGTGTCGGGATTCGGCCAGTCAACATGCCAGCACGTGACGGACTGCAATTGGGACCCGTCACATAGCCTGATGTAAAGCGGACTCCATTAGCTGCAATGGAATCAATGTGCGGCGTGGGGATTTCAGGGTTGCCCTGACAGCCAAGTTCTCCGTAGCCAAGATCGTCCGCAAACAGAATCACAATGTTGGGTGATTGCGAGTTGGCGATATTGCCCAGTGACAGGTAGCACGCCAACAAGACACAACCCAAAGCCCATCGCATCAGTGATGATTGAGGCAAGGCCAAATTTTTCTGACGTGGTTGAACAATCATGTATCTGGATTTGTTGAGTTATCGGATCTGACTGGGGCTGTAACGCGTGCACGGTGGTCCGTTGGTCACCCTTGGACTTTCGATTGCGCAGGACGCGACTTGTGGGGGGCGCGTCCTGCCAAGTCCGTTTGGGCATCAACTGTCCAAGTTTATCATTTTTTAAACAGAGGGTGGTCGGGATTACCTGCCGAGATCAGGTAGGCTAGCAAGTCAAGAACGTCCTTGTCGGTCATGGTGTTGAGCAGACCTTTGGGCATCATCGATACCTGTGATGGGCGAATCGCCTCGATGGTGTCTACCTTGACTTTGGTGATGGTGCTCGGCTTCATCATGTCCGTGTTCACCCAGTATTCGGTCTCTTTCAGATTCATCACCCGACCGACAAGCAGGGTACCATCATCCAGCAGGAATTGGCTGGCGCTGTATTGGTCACTGATCGCTTTGCTGGGGTCGACGACGGTTTCCAAAAGGTCCTTGGCGCTGAATTTTCCGCCTGCCGATGTCAGGTCGGGGCCGACGGCTCCACCTTCCCCCTGAAAACGATGGCAAGCGTAACAGCTTCCCGCACCAAACATTTTGCGACCATTCTTGAAATCACGCCCTGCAGGTACCCCTTTGGCAAGCGTGTCATGAAAATCATCCATGCCCCATTCTTTCACAAAGCTACGAGGCTCGATTGTGAACTGAAGTGGGTTACGCTTTGGAGGAGTATCCACGATCGCTTTCAACGACGGCGTCATCTCCGCTTTTGGGATCGAAGCCATTGCCTGTTTCTTGCAGTCTGCCAGATAGTTGGCAAGTCTGGCGCCGCCATGGTATCCACCTGCCAACACAAACCACTGAAAGTAGTTTTCCCGCAGTTCAGGTGTCCATCCGTTTTTGAGATGCCTGAGGTGCATGGCATAGGTGATCTGTTCTTCCTGCCCAGATGCCTGATTCAGCAATGCCATTCCCTTGGTAACGGCCGAGGGGGCCTGCAGGAATTGCATGATCGCTGACAGATCACGGTTTTCCTGAGGAGTGGCGGCTGGGTAGATTCCATCGAGCCATGCGATCAGGGGGGCGCGGAGATCATCCGCTGGTTGTCCACCTCGAGTCAGACTGAGTGTTAATGCTCGCAGGACATCAAGTCGCAACTGGGGTTGGTCAAGCGAGGCGTAGTCAAGTTGAATCAGCTGCTTCTGAA
>NZHC01000042.1 GCA_002689655.1 Rhodopirellula sp.
CACAGCTATCATCTTCCGTCCATGGAGCAACTTGAAATCAGGCAAGTTCTCGCGGCGGCAGAATTTGTTCTTGCAAATTCACCGACGGATTTGCAGCTTAGTTTTTCGAACTCGGGTTCCGGTGACGAAATTTTGCTGTCAGACAGTGGCAGTCTTCTTCAGTCGTATTCTGTGGCCGAGCACGGACCGTTTGATGCAGTAACAATCTCTCTGGCTGACTTATCTAGCGCAACTAGTTTTGAGCTCGGCGTAGATGCGGACGTTGGTTTTAATTTTGATGGGGCCGCAGTCTTTCCAATCGCTTTGACAGGCTCAAAGTTTGACGACGCATTGACTCCAAAAACCATAGCGTTAGCTGGAAGCACCATCCCGGAGATTACTTTTGACGGTGGACAAGGTGACGATGCGATTCTGGGAGATGATTCAAATCAGACATGGGTCATCACAGGCAACAATGCAGGAACCGTTTCCCCGATTACGTTCACGAATGTCGAAGTCCTGATGGCCGGCACGGGGGTCAATACACTCGACTACTCTTCGATAACAACCGGTGTCACTGTTGATCTCGACCAAGATGACTTAGATTTTGAGCTTAGTGGAACCAATTTTGATCGTGTCATTGGCACCGGATTGGACGATACCGTTGTGGGCGCGTCTTCAGAGAGAGTTTTCCGTCTGGGGACAGGTGATGACATCCTGCATGAGCACGCCCATGAAAAGTTGATGCTCACAAACACCTCTCTCGCTTTTGGCGATGGTCATAGAGATTCTAGCGAAGCTACACAACAGAATGAGAGCCTAGACAACGCCTTATTACGTGTTGAGTCATCCCGTAAGCATGCGCCACATATAGATGAGATCGTCTTTGTTGATGGACAAGTTGCTCTCAGTTCCACGGTCTTGCTCCAAGGTCGCAAGCATCATGGCAAAGGTGGAAACACTGTAATTGAATACAAGCAATTGGACGAAGGTAGAGACAGTATTCGGCAAATTACGGAGGTGCTCTCGGATTATCAGAATCTATCCGCAATCCATCTTGTGACACATGGTTCCAAAGCCCAGATCGAGATCGGCGACCTGACGCTAAACACCAACACACTTGCTTCTTATCAAGAGCACTTATCCGCATGGGGAGATGCACTATCCGCTGAGGGCGACATTCTGATTTACGGGTGTTACGTTGGGCAGGGGGAGGAAGGTAAGCAGTTCGTTCAGTCGTTATCGGACATGACAAAGGCTGACGTTGCGGCCTCGACCGATTTGACTTCTAGTGTGTCGGGTGCTGGTGACCTGAATTTTGAAAGGCACGCTGGAACGATTGACATCAGGTTCTCCTCACGAAGCAAACTTTTTGATGGTTTTGAAGGCGATTTGCTGTCAGGCCAAATCGATCAGGATACTACTGTCGATGGGAATCTCGATCTATCCAATCAAATATTGAACATAAACAATGGTTCAACTTTGACTGTCACCGGAAATCTCACTTTGACCAGTGCAACACTCGTAGTGGATGGTAACAATTCTGAAGCCGGTGTCACGATTAAGGTCGGTGGCGATTTCTCTATGGATGCGGGTAGTGGAATTAGAGGCAATAGCTCGAGTGACGGGACAGACAATCTTAAGATCACGCTTTACGATAACCAGTTCACAGGCGCGGACTTTGATTTTAATTACGATGGCCTCGAAGGCCTCGGCACGGCAGTTTTCAGTGGGACAATAGGAGGTTACGGTCTGAAGGATGTCAACGTAGTCGCCAAAACAATTCAAGTATCTGACGGAGCAGTGTTTTTAACTCGACAAATTGCTGATGCATCATTTGATGCTGGTAATTATGAAGCAAACTCCGTCGAGAACTCGGGCCAAATCGACTTAACGGCAAAGCACATCGAAATTGGTGATACCGCGACCACCGCGACTACCGGCCCACGTTTCTTTTCACATGTGGAGGAAACTAGCAGCTACGATGCAGGGAATATCTCGATCACTGCGTTGGACAGGGATATACGCCTTCCCCTGCTTTTTGGGTTTGATGGGCAGACCTCGGAGATCACTCTAGACGAGACTAGTGTTAAAGGCGCGGAGATCTCCATCACGGCTACATCCGATGACATTACGACCTCAGACCTGTTTTCCGAATTCTATGGTCAACTGGATGTCTTTGGAGATGTCTTGTCTAAAGTATCTCAGTACTCTTCAGAAATGTCGAATCTAGACAATTCAATTTTGTCTAGCTTGCAAGGGAAACTTCTTCCCGTAAGTACACAGGTTCGTAGTGCTGCAGCGACGACAACTCTCAGCGGTACTACATTAATCGGCAGCGGTGATGTGACGGTCTCGTCAATTACCGATGTGGATGCGTCAGCAGAGGCCCTGAACATTGAAACGGGAGCTCTTGACCTGCTTGCACGCAAGGCAGGCGGGACAAGCTCGGGCAAAAAGTTTAGCCAGTACAGATTTGCGGTAGGCTTGGGTGTCGGCACAGGCACGGCGGAAACTACACTGGACAACGCGACCAGCATCGTGTCCTCAGGGAATGTAAAGGTAACATCGGATGTTACAAATACGACTGCTGTGAACGCAGCTGCAATGGCAAACATCAACAAAACGTTAGCTAAGAATAAGCAAGACGGCGCACGAGTAGGCGCAGCCATAGGCATAGCAGTGACGGAAACACTTTCCGCAACAACGGTTGCCGCTGGTGTATCTATCAATAGCGAGAAGAATGTGCTGGTTGATGCAACAGCCGACGTTACAAGCGAAGCCGAGGCCAAGGTTGCGATTTGGGCTAGCGGAATCGCCGGTGCGACTTTTGGGTTGAATTTGGACTCGACCGAAGTTCGGTCAACTGTGGACGGTTCGATCACAGCGCTCGGCCAAGCAACAATCGCCGATGTAACGACCATCGAGAATGGTCGCGTGAATAGTAATACTCTGTCATTCACATCCGACCACGGTTTCCAAACAGGTGACGAACTTGTTTACGATGCATCAACTGTGGACGCTCCAATCGGCTTGCTACTTGGCGGCCAAGCCTACGAGGTTCTGGTCATCGACTCAAGGACCATTGCGCTTGTTGAAAAAGGTGGTCTGGATGGTGTTGTTGACATTGACAACGACGCTGTGAATAGCGGTTCTATCCATGGATTTTCCCCGCTCAAGACTTTATCCTTCGACGGAACAGACTCGACTGCAGTAGATTCGATTAACGATGTACTTGCGCTGCCATCCCATGGTCTCATTGATGGTCAACATGTTACGTATCTTGCCGACGCGGATTCTCCGGAAGAGGAAGTAGGCAATCTAGAAAATAATAAGATCTACTTTGTAATCTATGACGGCCCAAACAGTATCCAGCTCGCAGAAAGCGCTGAGGCCGCTGCAGCCCGAATCCCCGTGCAGTTGACCACAACCGTTGGTACGAGTCACATTCTGGAATTCAACGAACAAGCACTTTCCAGTTCCGGAGAGTTTGACAGTGCTACCGGTGTAGTCGGAGATGGAATCACACTACCTAACCATCGACTGTATTCCGGGCAATACGTCACTTATCGAGTGTCTTCGGGAGGCGTTGCGATTGGTGGATTGCAAAACAATCGTGGTTATTTTGTTGTTCGAGAAGACGATAATACGATCAAGCTCGCGAGTACGTACGACAACGCGGTCGAATACGACACAGTGAGTGACATCGGCGATGTGATACCTCTGGTTAGTGGTATAGGTCTCCATCTGTTCGAATATGGCGTCGACTCTAAGACCTTGCAGGTTGAGGACGACACTGTCGTTGATAGCACGAACAATATTTTGACGATACCCAATCATGGATTCGAGACTGGACAAAGCGTCCTCTATAACGTCGATCCTACTGTTTCCTCCCAAGCTGATTTTGCAGTTAACCTCACCTTTGAGCCGACCGACATCAGCAATATTGTTGATGTCAATACTAACAGCATTAACATTAGTCACAGTTACGCGACTGGCGATAGTGTCGATGCGTCTGCCTTGGGTATCGCGCGGAGCACCCTTTACGAATCTGACTTAACGGTGGCAAGCCCAGTTGCAGCATATGCCGAATATTTTGTTATTCCAAATCAAAGCGACCCGCTTAATTCTTTCAGGCTGGCGAAAACTTCCGCAGACGCGTTGTCTGGTATCTATTGCGATTTGATAGACAGTTCTGACTTCACTATCGTGGATATAGAAACCGATACGATTGCAGAGCCTGATCATGGATACTCTTTGGGCCAAAGCATTTCTCTCAGCCAACTATCAGCAATTATAAATACTGAGACCACGCTGTTTGAGGAAATCTTCAGAGCGGATCAGCCAGTATTGAACAACCCAACTTACTATGTGATTTCTACAGGTGCGAACAGCTTTCAATTGGCACTAAGTGAATCTGAGGCGCATGCTGGAAATAATTTAATCTTTACATCCGCATCAAACCTGGATCTCGCGAATGACACTATTTATTGTCAAGGGCACGGGCTGTCCGATGGTGATGCCGTAACATACCAAGTAGATTTTTTGGGCGGTTTAGGAACTCCCATCCAATATGACAATGGGGGCACTAGCGTACCCCTAGAGAACGCAGCCTACTTTGTGAAAGTGGTTGATGAAAACCGGATCAAGCTAGCCTTAACACAGGCTGACGCGATTAGCGGCGCAACGCTAAACCTCACGGTCGGATCAACTGATAGCGTTCACACGCTGAATTTCACTGCTCTCCAAGCGTTATCTTCCGATGACACGCCGCTACGAAACCTGCGAGGTTCAGAGTCGTATTCCATTGTGCGAGTCGATGCCAACCGCTTTATGCTTAGCGAAAACAGTTTGTATGCCATTGCTGCAGAGCCGGTGGGGCTACAGGGGAATGAGATTGATGTAGATGTAACCGGCCTCACTGCGGGAAACTTACATCACTTTTCACCGACGCAAATCCTGAGCTTTGATGCCTCGGATCCAAATGTTGTGAGTGACGACGCTGACACGATTACCATTGCTGGCCACGGACTGATTAATGGCCAAAAGATCTCCTACGAATCAGATCCCTTGTCTGCAAATCCAGGGCTTGGCCTTGGGGTTCAGACGGATGACACGGTCTATATCATCAAAGTTGATGACAACACTATTCAATTTGCATTGACGAAAGATGATGCAGCACGTGGAAATGCAATCGGCTTAAGCCTAGGCGATGGCGTCGATCACACCATTTCTTTTGATGTTTTTGGGTCAACTGACATAGGTTTTGATGCTGCAAATGATGTCGCAACTAGTACTGGTGAGATAACAATTGCAAATCATGGCTTGTACACCGGGCAATTAGTTACATACGACAAAAACAGCGGAACAGCGTTGGGTCTGGGGAACGACGAGTATTTAACGAGTGGGTCTGGATATTTTGCTATCGTTACGGGTCCAGCTAGCTTTCGCCTTGCCGAGACGCAAGAAAACGCACTGGATGGAATTGGAATCGCGTTGGCAGAAGTTGGTACTGGTGCACAGTCGTTTGCCATTGAGCAACATCCAGTCTCTTTTGACCCCACACAAGCATCTGATCTCAATCCGGCTACAAATGAGTTTCTAATTCCAAATCATGGGTTTGAAACTGGGCAACGTATTCTGTACTCGGGATACGTGGATGGTGTCACAGGAATCAATGAGACCATTAGTAATCTTTCAAATGATGGCCATTTTTATGTCGTCAAGACGAACAACAACGCCTTCCAGTTAGCTACCAGTCGCGATAATGCGTCTTTGGCAGTAGCCATAACGGGGGCCCACACTCTCTCCCCCCTACCAGTGATATCGGAAGGTATCACTGTCAGCTCAAACTTAACAGCCTCAGATAAAGCATCTGGCAAGACTGAATTAGGCGGCAAACCGAGCTTAAAGAAGTTACTAAAAGATGCAACCCTGTGGCCGGCTGCCCTTTTTAGTGGGAATTCATGGAAGCCAGACCAAGCAAAACAAGACGCAAAACATTACGGGTATGGTGGAACAAAAGATCCTTTTGCAGCCGGAGGCGGGGTTTGTATCAATGTTGTGAACCATAAGAATCACGCGATCGTTGGGGGAACACTAAAATCGGGTATCGACATCAACATCGAGTCGACCACCGAGCAACAGGTTGTCCTTGAATCCGACGCTAAAACGAAGGTCAATCACAAGGCAAGAGCTGCGGTGGCGGTCGGGATTTCTGTCGGAATCTACAAGAACGATGTAAATGCTATTGTTACAAACGGAGCTGTGTTAGATGCGACAAGCGCACTCAATGTTGTAAGCGACCTCAGTTATCCACTGCCCTTGGATCTTTCAGGCTTCAAGACTCGAAATGTTGAAAAAATATTAGAGGTGATTCCGCCAATTCTCCTTAGCGGACAACAAGCAATCGCGACTTCGATTTCAGGTGCTGAAAACAAGGTCCATAAAACGAAATCAAGTGAGCTGAAGTTCGCTCCACCTCCTGCCCCAGAAAATATGGGGTTCGCGGTATCTGTAACGTATGTCGGCTTTGAAAATGTAGCGCAGGCCCAGATTGGCAATCTGACAGTAGATGCCCAACAACAAATCGTGGATGAAGTTGGGGTTGTCAACATCAATCAGGATGTTGCGTATCAAAATTCTATGCAATCAGTCTCAGTAGACTCCAAAATTGAGATGGTGCAATTCGACTTGACTGGCGCCAAGTCTAACGATGCGATAGGGATTGGAGCGGGCATTTTCATTCAAGACTTACATAATGAGACCATCAGCAAAGTTGGCAGCGGAACGGTGATTCGGACCGGCACAGCTGGCTCTGGTCTGTCCGTTCTTAGCGAAGAGAAACTCTTTAATCTGGTTTTGTCACAGGGTGGCGGCAAGTCTGACAAGTTCGGTGTTAATGGTTCTGTAACAGTGATTCATCAGTTAAGCCAAACTATTTCGCAAGTGGCAAGTGGGGTGCAGCTAAGCGGGGGCCCACTTCGCATCAATTCAGAGAATGAACTTAATCGTCTTAATCTACTGTACTCAAAAACAAAAACGGGAAGCGTCGGGGTCGGTGCGAGTGTTGTGGTTGTTGAAGTTGTGCGCGATACGCAATCACTGATTGGTGACCAGATAGTGACGGCAGATGCAGCGGATCAAGGCAACTTGACGAGTAATATAAACAAGGCCCTTAATAACGGAGATAGCATTGAGTTAAGCAGTTTTAATACATCATCCACTACGGACATTGATGCCATTGGCAACAATACACTGCTGTCTGATGGAGTTCAGCAGCACGCAACTGTCGAGTTGAACGCCGAGAATAGAGGATTTTTGATCTCGTTCGCCCTCGCAGGTTCCACAACGAGGAAGCAGGAAACGTCAACGCCGGTTGGAGGATTTGGATTAGGCGTTTCTGGAAGTGTTGCAATTCAGAAGTCGGACGACAAGGCGCAAGCTTACATCAACGATAGCGGTCGTATTTCAGCAGCAGGCCCGACCGCTGGAAATGGTAGCAAGGGCGCTTTGCAAACTACGAGCAAAAACAATACGACCATCACCGCTGCAACTGGTGCTTTCACGAAAGCCTTGAAAACAGGGCAGTCTGTGAATGTAGGGCTTTTCGGTGCCTACAGTGAAAACGATCTTGCCAACACAACGCGGTCATTTATTTCCGGGGCTGAAATCGATACGGATGACTCAGTGACCTTGGACTCGGAAAACACAAGCTTTGTTCTCGGAGTCGCTGCGGGTCTGAGTGGTGCCTCAGCGAAACCCGTGACCTCAAGTGGAACGTTAGCTTCAGTAGGAGGATCACTGTCGTTCAATTCATTTGACAATTCAACAGAATCATTTTTACGTGACGCAATTGTTGGTTCATACGACACCTCAAATGCCAGTTGGGGTAGCAGCAGCGGTGATTTGAACCTTTTTGCATGTGACGCATCTCGCACAACATCGATCGCCGGATTGGTTCAGGCTGTGTTTAACAAATCCAACACCACTGCCAATTCGGCGAGCATTGGTGTCTCGCTCGGGGACAACCGCGTCACCAGTAATGTGCTTACTTATGTGAATGACGCGGATGTCCATATCAAAGATCTAAACCTTTCGGCGGTTTCCAAAGCAAGTGTCATCAATTTGAGTGGTTCAGCAGGGATAGCGGTGGCATCAGCTGGCGGATCGCCGAAATCAGGTACGGGTTCGCTGGCAAATGGCTTTTCTCTTTCGGCGTGCGGATCGGCCTCTTTGACCAATATTTCAGGTCGGATCGAGTCTTTAATCGGGTCCGATGGAATTACAGATGATCCCCTTGACAACACCCTTATTAACAGCACCGGAGCGATATCAGTAATTGCGGGAGATGAAAGTAAAGCGTTTGGAATTGCCGGTGTATTGTCGGTGTCACTCTCACGGGGTAGCCGAAGCGCTGTGAGTATCTCCGCTGGTGTAAGTTGGGCCCAAACACAAATTCTCAATCGAACACGAACACAAATCGGTTCTGCAAGTGGCAGCACTAGCGTTACTGCGACGGGGGCCATATCACTAAGCAGTTTGGCAAGCCCTGAGATTCAAACGGTCAGCGCCGCAGGATCCGTTGCTGTCGCCTCTGCTGGATCATCAACAGCACGCGGGAACTCAATTCCCGGGGCAACGTTCACTCTGACTGGTGCGGGGGCAGTCTCCGAAAATAGCACGCAAAATACAAATGAGGCGATTATTACCGATGGGGCTACCGTTCAAAGCAATGGCAGCACGGTCACACTACTGGCAGATGACTGCAGTAGCATCATCGCTGACACGGGTAGCATCGCACTTGCCTTTGCAATTGGAAAGGATAACCCAAATGCAGCTACCTCTGTTGGGGTCTCTATTTCCGCAAACCACATCGAAAATACATCTCGTACCTTCGTTAGTAATGGGGTCGTCAGCGCAGCCAACGACATAGACCTGAAATCCAAATCAGACGCCAAAATTGATGCGACAGCTTGGTCTGGTACTGCTTCTGCCGCCGTCAGCACGTCCGGTAGCCTTGGGCTTCCTATTTCTCTTACCGGCGCGGGGGCTGGCACCTACAACAAGGTGAACAATAAGACCGAGTCGAGCATTGCGAATGATAGTTCAGTCACAACATCAGGTCGTGGCAACATCACTATTAGCGCGTTCGATAATTCAACTATCCAAGCTGACTCAGGTGGTGTAGCTATCGCCTTTAGCGCGGCGAGAAAGGGTGATTTTGTAGGGTCATTGGCTATTGGTGCCGGGATTGCTCACAACGAAATTGGTTACGGCTCAGGCCATAAGGTGCAGGCCACAATTGATGATTCGGTTGTAGAGTCTGCAGCGGATGTAAATTTGATTGCCACTTGTGCATCGCTAATAGATGCTCTCACTTTTGCCGGTGCGGCGGCGGTAGCTGGCACCAGTGGAACCTACAGCCTGTCTCTCAGCGGTGCGGGAACGGGAGCGGAAAACCGGATCCGAACGCAGATCGAAGCAAATATTCTGGACAGTGATAACGCTGACTCACCATCGAGGGTTAGTGCGGCAGATACGCTCAGTATTTTTAGCTCCGATGGCGAACGCGTGTTTAATTTATCGTCCGGCACAGATGCAATAAGATCTTCACTAGATACCGGCGCAATCCCTGCCGCACTCAGTACTGAATTCGCCAATTCGGATTTTCAGTTGGCTGGTGACGGACAAGGCACTGGGGACCCTGTTGAGGTAACTGTTGCTGAAGAAGGTACAAGATGGATCATTACTGATCCGGAAAATAATTGGGTATTCACGATCCTCCTGAAAGACAGCACCATTGAGGTTTATCGGTCCAGCGCAGTATTGGCAGATTCAGGTGCTGTATCTTTATCGATAGCAATCGCAAAAGACGGTGGTGCTGCCGCCGCATCAGTGGGTGTCGCGATTGCAAATAATTCTATCGATAATGAAATTACATCGCGTATTAGCGATGTGGACATCATCGCCACTAATGCTGTGGATGTTGAAGCAATATCAATTTCAGTTATCGAGAATTTTGCGGTAAGTGGTGCAGGGGGAGTATCGGGCTCGAAAGGCGTCGGCTTGAGTTTCACCGGTGCTGGCACGGGTGTTTCCAACACGATAAGTAATGTTATCACGGCTGCTGTCGTTGACACCAGAACAACAAATCCATTAGCAGTCGACGTTGACACAGAAGGTGATCTGAAAGTCAAAGCATCTGACCTTGCCACCATAGTGACAGAGGCAGGGGGATTGAGCCTGGGAATCGCAGCAGGAAAAGAGTTTGGGTTAGCTGTGTCAGTGGGGGCTTCAGATGCATCCAACGAGATTCGCAGCAGCCTAGAAGCTTACATCGATGGTGCAACTATCGATTCCGAGCAAAGCGTTACCGTTGCTGCATCTTCGGATGGCTTCGTAACAGCGCTTGGGTACGCTGGTGGGGCGGCTGTCGGTGTCAGCGCAAGCGGCATTGGGTTGGCAGGTGCTTTGACCGCGGCTATAGCTGCGAATACGATTGAAAAAAGCACTCGGGCGTACATTAGAAACGTCACATTGAACGCGGGTAGTGGAGTCGACGTTGAGGCTGTGGATACTTCCACTATCAAATCATACACGGCCGGTGTTTCGATTGCGTTGTCAGGCGGAAGTCAATTCGGGGGCAGTGCAAGCATTGGAGCATCAACATCGACAAATACACTTGCAAACACTGTATTCGGCAGTGTGGAAAACGCGACGATTGTGTCGACAGGTGGCACCATTACCGTGGTTGCCAGAGAGGAGGCGAAAGTTGATGCCGAATCGTTAGCTGTCTCAGTGTCAGGTGCCGTTAGTGGAAATGTCGGTATAGCACTTAGCGGCGCTGGCGCGTCCTCCAACAACTACATCAACGGGGAAACGAAAGCGTTGATCGACTCGTCTGCCGTCACAGCGGGGACCGACGCAACTTATTCGGGTGACAATGCCAATATTTCCGTTCAAGCCGAAAATACTTTGGTGCTGGATGCCACGGTCGCCGCCGTCTCGGGCGGTGCTGCGGTCGGATCAGGAGGCGGAGTCGGTGTGGCACTCGGCGGAGGACAGGTAGGCAATTATGTTGGGGTAACAAAGGATGGCACGAAACCGCGTTTTCTTGTGGAGGCCTTGATCGAGGATTCTAATACGGATGCATCGGGTGTGGTTTCCGTGGTAGCACTCACGAACCAAGGCATCGATGCTGGAGTCGGTGCGGGAGGACTGGCCGTAGCCGCCACGGGTGGAGCATCGGGGGCAGTGAGCGGTTTCCTCGTCGCGGCAAATAATCAAATTCATGTTGACACCAAAGCACGCGTCAAAAGAAATAGCGGAACTTCGACCCTTACAGCGGATCGAATGCATCTGTGGGCAAGAGATGAATCCGAAATCGACGCAACGGTCGGTGCGGTCTCCATCGGCTTCAGTTATGCGCCCGGCTTTGCCGGCGCATTGACCATTGATGTGGCGCTGGCCAATAACGAGATCAGCAGTAATGTTGAGGCCTCTGCCGAGTCGTCGACCATCACACTCAAGGAAGCAGGTGAGTCAACGATCGTTGCCGAGCAGAACGCGGAAATCGATGCATTGTCAATTGCTGTGGCCGTCGGTGCTGGTTTGTCAACCGGTGGGGTCGCGCTGGCTGTGACCGGTGCTGGCGCTAACTCAATCAACTCCATCACGGGGGACACCAAAGCCTTCCTCAGTACGAGCACCCTGATGAGCGCGGGCGGCAGTTCGGCGGTCAATGACGTCGACTTGACTCTCAATGCCACCAATGCCTCCGATATCGATGCGACCATCGTTGGAATTGCAGTGGCAGTTGGGGGATCTGCGGGAAGCGTGGGGGCCGCCGCGTCAGTGCCGATCGGTGCGGCGATCACCGAGAACAAAATTGGATTGGCATCGGACCGCAACGAGGTCAAGGCATACATCGACAATTCGACCGTCACCATTTCAGGTGATCTGGAAGTTCACGCTAATCTGCTCTCAAGAATCAATGCGGGCGTCGGTGCCGGGGCAATGGGAGTCGCTCTCGCAGCCGGTGGAATTGCAGGTGGTGGATTGGCGGCAAGTGGTTCCGGTGTGGGGGCCACGAATCAAGTGTTCGCGGCTGTCGAAGCGAATCTGACAGGGGGGAGTGGTCGAACGGTCAGTGCGAAAGATATTGATTTGAGGGCCACGGATTTAACGGACATCGACGCCGATGCGGGCGCTGCTGCTTTATCCGTTGTTTTCGGCGGATCAGGGTTGGTTTCGGGCGGAGTGACGATTGCTATTGCCGCTTCGATCGCCAAAAACGAGATCGGAAATCAAGTGTATAGCTATATCCAGGGCTATGATGCCACCGATGGAATCTCGGCCACGGGTGATTTGACGATTGCGACGTTTAACGAAGCCGAAATTGATGTGCACTCCCACGCGGCGTCGCTCACGGTTGGCATTCAAGCCAGCGTAGCCGCGCTCGATATTTCGCTCTCCGGCGCGGGTGCAAGTTCGGAGAACATCATCAGCAATGATGTCAGGTCGTACATCGTTAACAGCAAGGTCACGACGAACCGTGATTATGATTACCAATCCGACCATGTATTCGCGAATAATGAGCAACTTACAACGAATTCAAAGGTACTTGTGGTTCGCGGCAACCGCGAGGGTAGTTCCACACTGACGGGGCAAATCTATCAATATACCGGTCCAAACTTAACGCAGGGTGAGATTGTTGCTGGTAATCCAACTGCCATCCAATTGAACGCCGGTCCCCCCGCAGAAAACGGCGAGAGTGCTGCTGGTGTGGTCTATGATTATCACGCCAATCCAAACTGGACCCTCATCAAAGACACGGGGACCGTTCTTTCAGCACGAGGTGCGAATGCTGCAACAATCCTTTCATCTGATAAACGCGACCAGCTGATTTATTTCACGGAGGATGTCGGGACGATTGCGAAACAGGGCGACTTTTATCGGTACATCGGTGCCGCGAAGTACACAACAAATGTCATCCCGCAAAATACCCTCCGTGTACCAACCGGCATTGACCCCTCATCCCGTGTCATTAGCTATCGCACTGCAGGCGATACGAACGTTGCCAACATTGACTTGAGTACCGCCGATCTCAGTGATCGAACGGAGTGGGTTTATGAGGGGCGAGGGATTATCGCAGCGACTGAAGGTTTTACGGTAGCACCCAAAGCCGATGTCGCATTCAACAATTCGCAAATTGCGAATGGTGCAATCACAGCGGTCGGTCACGGATTACAGGACGACGATGTCGTTGTTTATGAACGGCAGGGCACTGATGGACTCGATCTTGGCGGCTTAATTTCAGGCAATGAATACAAGGTGCAAGTCGACCCATCCCTTCCAGACGTTGTCCGACTCTATGACATCTCTGGATATGAAGTTTCTATTCAGCCGGGCAATTCGCCTGTGACACTTGTTGATGTGTCAGTTGACCCTTCTGCTCCAACAATCCTTCCGCCGTTTATCGAAGACTACCATCGGCAAACACTCACCTTCGGCACTATCGGATCAGGCACCTTCACCCTGCGACTTGGTAATTCCACAACAGCACCGATCATATTTTCACGCGATATGTCGGCGGGGATCCAAGCCGCGATCAACGAATTTAAAAAGTTCGCCGACGTGCAAGTTGCAAAGGTAAATCCGGGATCGACTGATCAAAAATATTACATCAATCGCGTCCCAAATGACGTGTCGGCCATCCAGCTTGCTGAGGCAAGCCCCGGCCCGCAAGCCGCAAGCAATCACAAACTGGTTCCGGTAGCGGAGAATCCAGTCGTGTTCCTCAGCAACGACATTCAGGGAGGCAGTCGTGGTGATCTTTACCGCTACCGTTCTGGGCCCTCCACAAATGCGTTCACCAATCGAGAAACCTGGGAATTCCTGGGGAATAATTTGCAATGGAATAGTCGTCTTCACGTCGATGCATTTGCCACCAACCGAATTACCGCGATGACGGGCGCCACGGCCGGATCCGTCAGCGTTGCGGCGTCGCCGTTTGGGGCCGCGGTTGGAGGAGCAATCGGCGCCTCGGTGGTGCACAACTTGATCGGAATTGATTCGGACAAAAACAACCCACTCTCCGCACAAGTGCATAGCTTCATTGAAGCTAGCACGATCAATGCAGCGGGACGAGTGGATGTCCTTGCCACCCACTTGGATCAAGTTGACTCGGTGAGCTACGCAGGGGCCGTTGCCGTTGCTGTTGGTGCGGTCGGTGGTGCCGGTGCGGGGGCAGGTGCCTCGACAAAAAGTTACATGTCGACGGAGGTCTTGGCGTACGTCAAGAATTCAGATGTCACTTCCGATCACGGTGACATTGAAGTGAAATCGCACTCACAGTCTGCAGTGGAACGAAGTCAAGCTGTAGGGGTTGCAATCGCTGCTGCCTTTACGCCCTTTGGGGGAGGGGGGATCAGCGTGGGCGTGTCACTGTCGGAGACGCTGACTCAAAATACGGTCAAGGCATACATTCGCGAGGATTTATCAGGTTCGAATCGTTACAAAATCGATGCAGCGAACGATGTAACCGTAACAAGTTCTGCGTTTACCGTCGTAGACGATGTGAAAGCCGTGACCGCGTCCGTTGCGGTGGGAATTGCCGCGGCCTCGGGTGGGGGCGTTGACATTATCAATGATGTCAACAACACGCTGGAAGCCTTTGTCAGAGGCAATCCACGTGAGAGTGATGTGACGAACCCGTTGAGCTACCACGTCAATACGGGGCAGGACTTCAATCTCGAGGCCAAGGAATTTGTCTATCTGACAGCCGATGCAGGAGTCGGGGCGGCAGCCGTCGGAATCGGCGGTGCACTGGGTGTTGCTTTGGCTCGAAACACATCTCGCAGTACCATCAAGGCAAACGTCGAGAGCGCGAAAATCACGACAGGAGAAAACGTCTCAGTCATTGCGGAAGCACGCAACAATCTGCCTGACACGTTCTCCATTGCAATTTCAGCGGGACTCGTTGCTGGAGCCGGCAATCGTGCGGAAAGCCTGATTGAAACAACGGTGGAATCCAAGGTCTCCAATGGGAGTATCGTCGAAGCAGATTCGGACATCTTCATTTCGTCGAATGCATTCACCCGCGCCCGCGCGAATGGAGCGGGTGGGGTGTTAGGCGGGATTGCAGTCGGCGCCATGACAGCCAAGGTCGAACTGGGCAACCGCTCGACGATGAAAGCTGATGTGCTGACGGTTATTGGAAATCCGGATGCAGCGGACCAGACCAGTCTGCTCGCGAAGGGGAACATCGATGTGCAAGCGACCGGCCACGATGATCTCTATGCCGAAACCACCGCTGCGGGTGGCGGCGTCATCGCTGCTCTCGGTGCACAGACCGATGTTTGGTCAGACTACAACTCCGAAGTCTCCATTGGCCAACGGTCAGCAATCACAGGTTCGACAGTTACCGTCAACGCGAACCATTTTCGTGATATCGATGCGGAAGCTGACTCTTACACCTTCGCGTTGTTGGCGGGTTCGGGTGCAGGGCAAAATAACGAAACCTATGGCGACTCTCGCGTTTCGATCGGAGCAAACGCGAGCATTCATGCAGAGAATCTCTTCATTGATGCGATTAACAGCTATGAAAAAAATCACGTCTCCGAAAAGGAAGGGGTCAACTTACGTACTGCTGGGGCAAGCCTGGCGGGCATCAGTGCGCTGAGCAGCACAACTCGCATTGGCACATCGGGCAATCCACTGATTGCTGACGTCAACATTGCTGACGGTGTCGAACTAACCGTCGAGGCACCTGAAAATTCTGACGAATCCAGCGTTTTGTCGATCCAAGCATTCGCAGAAACGAAGGCCTACGACCAAGTTAACATCACCACGGTCTCCGGCATGTCGATCAATGTAGCGGTAGCAGACCTTGATTCTGACACGGATGCGACGGTGACCATCGGCGCCAGCACCATTGCGAACAATAGCGGCGATGTGCACATCAACACTCGCTCGCGTTCCTCGCTGAATGGATCCGCCTCATCAATCATTGCGTCCTATTTGAGCACTTTGGCGGTGTCAGACGTGCGAGGTGATGCAACCGTGGATAATGAAATCCAACTCACGGGAACTCAGGTCACTGGCGATGACATTTATATTCAGGCCGGGCGTGATCGGACAGGTAATGTCAACTTGATGGATGGATATGTTCAATCGCAATTGACGATGTTTTCAACGATGGCGTCGATCCCGGTGCCGATCGTCGAAAACTCGATCAATGAATCGAATCTAGTGAAGATCCTTGAAGCCGCTCAACTTCGTGCACGGGGTGATGTGCTGCTGATTACTGATAATAGTGCAAAACCAGACGGGGTACTTGTCAAAGAATACGCCGCGATGGTGCTCGCGGTACCTCCGATCCCTATCCCTCCGCAACGCAACGCCGGAAGCTTCAATCAGACCGCCACGGTCACGGTGTCGCCCGAGGCCATCGTCGAAGCAGGCTCTGCGAGCGAGGCTAACGTGGCGATCCTGCCGTTACCGGATGATCCGGATGAGCGTGCAAGCATTGTTAACGGAGCTTCACTCACGGCTGCTGAACGGACAGCGTACAGTAGCACGCACAGCCTGAGTTTCAGCGCGGACGTGGAATACGTTTATCAGCATCTGAGTGCGGACCAAATCAGTATTCAGGTGTATGGAGACACGTACATCTACACCGACGTTCCCAGCGGCCTTCCCTCCGGAGCCGAGGTAAACACCTATTACCTACTGAACTCGAGCCATCTCTCCGATATCGATGCGGACTATGCCTCCGTGGTCATTGCGAACGAAAACTTCAGCGACACTAGTAAGTGGACGGCTGTCTGCACCGGTGCGAATTGCCTCACTGTGAGTGCCCCGGCGAATTCGGCATTTGATGTTTACAAACAGTCAAACGTGAAGGGTCTCAAGGATAAGGTCAATAACAAGATCTATGCCATTCGACCGGCATCGGTCGCACCCATTCAATTTCAGTGGGTGCAACTTAAAAACTTACTTCAGGCTGAACTTGATCAAATTGCCGAGTGGATGATTGAGCATATCGGTGATTTGAAGCAAATCGCCATTTACGAAGCGCGAAGACAACAGATTCTTAGCGAGATGGAGTCACTTGGGTTCACCCAAACCGTTCCTGCGGGGAACAACGAGGCAGCACGAATCGTTCCTCAGAATGACCTCTCTACGCTGTTGGTCGAACTCCCGCCGGTCACCTCATCACCGGGATCCATTTTTGTTGAACAAGATAGTGACACCAGTCCGGAAAGTTCAAATTGGCGGGCAAGCAGTGGTGCAAATATCTCGATCAACAACCGCACCACTTTTGGACTGAATGTCGGAGACGTTCGCGTTTTAGATAAAGAACGAGTCGTTATTACGGAAAATGATGATGGGACTAAGAAGTATGTCAGTTTCGCACCAGGTGCCATTTTCGTCAATCAAACAGGACCGCAGGTTCATAATCGGTCAGTCTCCGCTTCTGTGATTTTAAGGACGAGTGATCGAGTGTTGATCGACTCAAACGCTGGTGATTCAAGAGTTACAGTTGGGCAAACCTACCGTTACATTGGGGCTGCTTCTGGGATATCCTTCACGCCGAACACCGAAGACTACACCCAAACTAGCAAATGGGAACTGCTCCGCACTCCTTACGTTGAAATTCGACAAGAACAAGATGTGCTGTCCAAAGTGAACCAAAACCTGAGGAGCCAGTTTCAAGATGCTCCACCTCAAAACCTGTATGTGGTCGGTGAAGTTCTGAATGAGAATGGGAACCTGCTCATTCGAAATAAAGAGGGTGGCATCTCGATTTCAGGAAGCACGCGATCTGCCAATACTGTGATTGAATCGGCAGGTAATTTCACACTGAATGCAGATGCTTGGTTCCATTCCAACGCAGATCCGCGTCAGTACGTCAACCTCACTGACTGGCGCAGCGAGGCGGTAGCCAACCAATACACCAACAGTGGTCGACGGCTAGCGGGAGATACGGAATGGACGCAGGAGTTCCTGCCGAACATCCAAAACCCGGTGTCAAGCATCAGGGCACTGGGCACCATTGACATCACGGCTCAATTCATCAACGTCAATGGGTTGATTCAGTCGGGTTCTCCCGATCTGGTCCTCAACATCACATCAGATTTCAATCCAACGGCATTCACTTTCTTGGCCAACGAAGATGGGGAAGCGGTTCAGGGTGTCAACTTCGGTGAAGTGGATCAAATTCCTGTCGACGCATTCTACAATCTGGCAACAGACGAGATTACGGTCCGAAAGATCAAGGCCTCGGGAGGAGAGATCAACCTGACCGGTCGCATTTTAAGTACCGGCAACGGGGAATTGCGGGTCAGCGACGGCCAAACGTCGCTGACCGTCGACAATCAGTCAAAGTACAACTTGAACTTCGAATCGATCGACCTCTCAGGCGCTTCACCGGGTCGTATTGTCATCACTGACCTTCTGAAAGGAAGCGACACAACGATCCATCGTACCACCTACGCGGGCGGTGTCACGTCGAGAGGCGCCGCAAGCGCCGCGACTGTGGAAATCGGAACACTCCAATGCACACTGGGTGGCAGTGTTGTCAATTGCGCGGCGAACATCAACAATCAAAATGTTGTTCAAACAATCGTATGGGCCGACAGTACCACCCATACGCCATCGACAGGGCAATACACACCAGTCCCCGGGATTTACTATGCTTGGACGGAGGGACAAAGTAAGACGGAAACGACGGTAACGAAATACGAACAGAAATCATTCAATCTTTTTGGTGGTGGAACTTCATTCGAAGATTTCATCAGTAATGACAGCGGGTACACCAGTCGAGATACCGTCTACACGGATGCTCAACCACTCCTCGAATCGGAAACACTGCTAAACCCTGCAAATACCGAGGGTCGTGATTCAATGGTCACGCTATTCGGTACGACAAACGCGAATCCGATTCCGACGGCGAATTACGGAGTCAGGTATCACAATGCGAATATGGGAAGTCCGGTCACGGAGGTTGAGGAGTGGGAGACCGGCGGCGGATGGATGCAAGACAAAGTGGCCCACACGAAAATCACACAGGTTCAGGGCGTCAAGGATTTCTACAACCATGCAATCAAAGCAGAACAACCGATCAACATTGTGTTTGACCCTGGCAGTGCGACTCATGATACCGATATCCAAATCACCACGAATGGGACGAACGTCCATTTTGGAGGCATGGTCAAAACAGGTGATGCCCAAATTGGCTTGACGAATACGGGCACAAGCGGGTCCATCAGCTGTTCGGAAAATGTTTACATTCAAGGCAGTCAAAACGTTGGCGGATTTGTGGCGAACAGCTGCAACTACAGCGGTACAAATGCGACGACCCAGATCGTCAATGGTGCTGAAGGTGAGTACGCGGATATGACCGTCGTAACTTATGACCCGGCTACCAACTCGTACAGTTTTTCCGATACCAGCCATCTGCTGAATTTTGGGAGTGAAGATGGTGTTTACGTTAGCACCAGTGGCCCCATCACGCTGAACATTGTGTCCTCCACCAATCGTGATAATCGAATCCTCGTAGACCGTATTGAGTCCACAGGGGGTGATGTTTTCATCAATGCCCCACACGGCATCTATGCCGCTGATGCGAATTCGTTGATCCGTGGCAAAGAAATCACGCTCCTTGCCAATGAAGGCCCCATTGGGGGTTCTCACGCCATCAATCTCGACAGTGATGGCGTGGTTGAAGTAAGCGCGGAAAGTCACATCTGGCTGCGAGAAACATCAGGCAATCTCGAGATTGTGGAAGTCTCATCCGCTCAAGGCGAAATCGTACTGGAAACGGTCGATGGCGCGATCGTAAATCGCAACATCAACAAAGTATTTCTAAGTGAAGAGGAAATTGATCAGGCCGATCGGCAACAAGTGCTCACTGGCGAAAGAGCGGCCAATGTGGCTCGGCAAGAAATGCAACTTGAGGAAACATCGGAAACTCAGGCGTACCACGCATATTGGCAGAATTATCGAACATTTTCAGCGGCCGTGTCCGAAGCAGGCTCTTTCGATACGACTGGAAATGCGCAGGCGATCGCGGTTGCTGGCACAACGGCCTATGTGGCGGATGGAGTCGGTGGCCTGCGGGTACTTGATGTCACTGACTTATTGTCGATCACTGAGCTAGGTGCTTATGACGCGGTGACCAATGCTAAATCGATTGCCATTCAAGGCAATGCTGCCTATCTCGCCAACGGTACTGCTGGCTTGCTTGTGCTCGACATTACCAATCCAGCTGCAATCACCGAACTTGGGTCCTTTGACACCGCTGGTGACGCAAAGGCAGTGGTGATTCAGGGGGCGACCGCATATGTAGCTGACGGGGCCAACGGGTTGCTCCTACTCGATGTCTCCGATCCGGCCAACATCACCCAAATCTCGCGATTCGTGAGCACGCCGACGGGAGATTCCCAGTCCATTGCGATCGCGGGCACCAAAGCCTATCTCGCCAATGGAACGAAAGGGCTGCATGTGCTCAACATTGAGGACCCCGCTGCGATCGCAGAGCTCGGCTCCTTCACCACGTCCGGGAATGCGACGTCGGTGGCGATTCGAGACACGACAGCCTTCGTCACCGATGCGAGTGAAGGGTTGAGGGTGCTCGATATTTCGGATCCAAGTTTAATCACTGAACAAGGATTCTTCGATACGACTGGCAGTGCAAATTCCGTCTCGATCCAAGGCGTGATTGCCTACGTGGCAGATGGAACCGCGGGACTGCGGGCCCTCGATGTGAGCGATCCAACAGCGATCACGGAGCTTGATTCCTTTAGCACATCGGATCAGGCAAACTTTGTTTTGGCTTACAGTGATCGCGTGTATGTGGCAGATGGAACCGCTGGTGTCCGTATCCTGGACGATGGTCGATCCGAATCTTCCCCCATCGNNTTCAANATCGATGCNACGACGGANTCNACNGACACGATCACTTTTNNCAGNCCGCATGGNTTGAGAANTGGTGAACCAATCCGATTNAGTATCAACCAAACNAACNANCTNCANACCAATNTGGTCNCCGATACNACCTACTTNGCTCATGTCGTNTCNANCANNGAAATCAAATTGAGNNCCAGNCGGCTCGATGCAANNGATCGNNCTGCNCTNAACGCCCCCGCNGTNACCATCGANATCNAANTNATNTCCNNNAANCCNGGNTCTGNANTCACCTCGATCAGTGCGNCACTCNGTGCNGAGACACTACGCACNACAGNCNACGACCCCACCTTCATCGCNTTNGTGGATGGCACNAAAACNTCNGNGNTAAGTTTGGTNACAGGATCAAACGATGAGATNCAAAGAGCGGACTCGATCGCGTGGCATGAANAAGGATTCATCCCCGGTAAAACCGTTCACTTGCGTCATATCCGTGATGAGACGTACGAGATCGTAAAGAAACGTCATATCGTTGAAGAGGCGGGATCGGGAGAATTCTACGAGTTCATCGCAAATGTCACGTCAGCTAACATCATCTGGGACNACGAAGATCCCACGGATATCAATCGCTGGCGGAATCTGGGCCAACTGGAGACACCACAGGTGTCGGACTTGACGGCCGCTGGNGCGACAATTTATCTCAGCGACAGTGCGAACTTCACCATCGATGCCTCCGTGCTAATGCTCAAGGATGCGGACCTCTCTAGCGTGGATTTTGCCACTCTGGAAGTCCAGTTGCTTGATGCAGAAGCACAAGAAGTACACGATANTTATGGCAGCAACAGTTATGACAGTGCATTCGTGGATACCATCTCCGATGGTGAAATCAANAGACGGATAGAAAACAGACAAGTCCCGATTGAGAAACTCGGCCGANTGCTGTCCAGCGGCCTTGTGACCNNGATCTATCCCGAGGTCGCGTTCCAATCCTTCGGAACTGCCACACCAGCATCNGCTCCGGTCATCATCGGCCGCGGAATCCACCTCAAAACAGCGGGGTCCAATGGAAACATCGGTGAGGTAGAAGCCATCGTCGCGTTAGATCTCTCAAATGGCTTAGAAGCCTTGACGGATCAACAATACCAACAACTATCACGCGCCACCGCAGATGACGTTATCGGTGTGCAGCATCGATTCTTCCAATTCAATGGTGCGGTAGACACGGCGGTAGGGGTCGAAATCCGAGAAGAAAACTTCGAGGCTCCACGTTGGACTGAGATCACCATTGCAGAGAGAACAGGTGCCAAGAAAGAGCTTGCACCTACAGTTTCCCTGACGTCCTCCGATATCGTTCTTAAAGAGTTCTTCAGTGATGAGAACGATGCCGCTTATGGCCTGTACCGGTACGTAGGCTCCAGTGCGAACATCACGCTCAGCACGACAGATTTCCTTGACAGTGCAATTTGGACTTCAGTTCGGCCCGATTTTCGAACCTCGGTCGACGATACAGTTACTCTCACCGATGTGAATAGCGATGGCCTTATTCTTGTCGAGGATCAATCCCAACCTCAAGCGATCACGTTCCAAGTCGTGAATTCGATTGTCATCGACCTGATGGATGGTGGTTATTTCAATGCCATTGCAAGTGGCAGCATGGCGATTGAGTCGGTGGACCCCAGTAGCGACTTGAAGGTCATTACAGTCAACTCCGGGGGAATTGCGCGATTGCAAAGCAACAGTGCAATCATCGATCAATCCTATGGCAGCGGCGTGCAGGCAGCTGTCGGATTGATTCTGAATGCGGGCGCGGCCAATCGAATCGAACAAATTGGAAATAACCCTTTCCGCATCGAAGGGCTGAATGGGCTGACAGTTTCTCTTGAAGGCTCGAGTATCTATGTAAACATCGTCGTNCCTGACACGGCCGCAAACGACACGATCAACCTGCGTCGCGTCGGTGCGACGGGTACGATCCGTATCAGTGCCACGGCTGACACACTCAAAATGGGTGCTCTGGAAACCATTCAAGATATTCACATCACTGCATCCGGAGACCTGCTNGATCTCTTTGAAGACACGCTGGAGCCACTCTTCAACTTCGACACCCAGGCNGCAACGAACGGGAATGGATCAGGGGCTATCACCTTATTGGTAGGCGGCGACATCGGTACCGCTTCCAATCCGATCGACATCCGAACAGGAATTGCTACTTCGGATGCTGCTGTCTTCCGATCCACCAGCGGCACGAACGCCACGAGTTCCGGCGACGTTTTCATTCGGACCTATAGAGCCTTCACCACGACCGGGATAGACACGACCGGCGACATCTCGATTGATGCAACCGATACTGTGACGGTGCAAGGAAGCATCATCGGAAATGATATTCTGATCGACGTGGAAACAGGCAGAATTGTCCGTGACTCGAACGATGTTACTTTCCGCGGAAATGAGTTGGAGTTTTACGCCAGTCAATACTTCGGAACGGCGGCCTCGCCGATCCTGACCGAAATCAGCCGACTCAGTGGAATTGCATCCGGAGGTGCTGTCTGGCTCGAAAACCAATTGAATCCGCTCACCATCATCTCCCCCCTTGGAGGTCAGGGCTTGCAGGCTGCAGGGCCGATTGATATCCGAAATCGCAACGGCAATCTGACAGTCAACTCATCCGTGAGCACGAGCGCCGGCAATGTGATCCTCACATCCAGTGAGAACATCGTGCTTGATGCTGCCGTTGCGACCAGCACCGGTTACGTGACCATCGAAGCGGACGAGGATGTGCTCATGTCCGACGATGGATCCGTGAGCACGGGCTCAGGTTCCAGTCAGCCGGTCGTGATATCGGCAGACCATGATCTTTCAGGAACGGGTGGCATTGAGATGGCGAGCGAGGCATTTGTGAATGCAAATGCCGGATTCATTGACATCGATGCGGAAGAGAATATCCAAATCGGCGAATTGAGGACTTCCTCGGACATCGATATGAGATCTCGCCAAGGAATTATCAGCGATGATGGGAGCGATAGCATCAACTTGCATGCGGATAATGTCTACATCGAGTCTCACGGATTAGGTTTGGTAACAGCCTCTGACCTTCAAGGGTTTGTGGACACTGCTATCAATCGTATCGAAATGCAGGGGCAAGCCGGGGACATACGTGTCTCGAATGATCGCGGGTTGATCATCGGCGGAATCACATCATCCAATCTGCCTGACGCGGCCAGCGTCGATGGGATCGCCAGCAGCGGAAATATTCATCTGATTGCTCAGGGCAGTGTCACGGTCGTCGCAGGCTTGATCGGTGACTTCGGCCTCAACACTTCCGGAAACAGTGATGTTTTGATCGAAGCACGTAATGGTGGCTCGATCGATCTGTATTCATCTGTGAATACGAATCTCGGTGATATTGGATTGATTGCAGACAACGACATTCTGCAGAACGCAGCGGTCGACATCACCACAACTGGTGATGTCCTGATCCACGCAGGCAACGCGTGGCGCATGGAAGGTGATACGAATGTGCAGGGACAAAACCTGCAAGCCAAAGCAGAAACAGGTTCGGTGACCTTGGACGACCTCGACATTGTCGACACTGCGATGATTCACGCTGGAATTAGCATTTTAGATGAGAATGGGTCGAGCGAAAACATTTCAGCGACCAGGGTGTCGCTGAACGCCGTCTCCGGGACGATTGGTGCCGCCGACACAGACGCGGCACGAAGCTACGACGCGAACCCCAATGCTCTCGATTTCACGGCAGATTTTTTGGCTGCTACCTNGGGCACCGGTTCCTATCTGCTCGAAACTGACGGAGTGACCGTCGACAGCGTCGGTCCGCTGACCGTCACCGTCACAGCAGCCGCGGCACCTGCTGGAGTGAGTGAACCACTTCCAACCGCTCAGGAGAGAACCGCTGCCGCTCGGGAAGATTTGGTTACGTCGATCAGCGGGCCCATTCATCTGGTGACCTTCGGTGGACCCTTGCGAGTCAATCCCGGTGCTGACGGACTCGATCCCACTTCCGTCATCGCCACAGGGCCAAGCGAAGTGATCCTCGACGCAAGGACTGATGCGGGTGATCTGGTAATTCATGGCTCGATCCAGACCGATGGTGGATTCGCGACACTGAACGCAGATGGAAGCATCGATTTCACTCCTATTGGTTCGATCGATACGCAGTCAGGTGCGGCCCCTGTCACCATCAAGGCTGATGCCGACGAGAGCAGCAGTGGTGCGATTACCATGTTGGATGGGTCCTTTATCGATGCGACCTTGGGTGTGATTGATATCGATACTTGGGGAGACATTGTCCTGAGTCGCGTACAAACCGCTTCCGACATTACGGTTGATAGTCGCGCTGGATCGATCACAGACGCTGACTCTGACCAAGGCTTTGACTTGATCGCCACCCAAGCCCTCTTGCACGCCGAGACAGGCGTGGGTGAACCATCTAATCCGATGGAATTTGCTGTTGCGGCACTGGAAGTCACGTCCACCGACGGAGCCAACACTACCTTCTTGGAAGGAAACGTCTACATCGATGACCTCGATCATGCATCCTATGACTCGGGTGGACTCGTGCTTGGTGGCATCAATACGACACTCGATGCGAAAACCATTCTGGCAGCAGCTAACACGAACGGAATTCAGGCGACCGGTGATATTCGGATCACCACGACCGGTTTTCTGATTGCAGAAGAAGACGTTGTGTCCCGCGACGCGTCGGTCACCCTGCGGACGGTCGACACCTCAGTAGCCCAGGAAAGCGTGTCTCCAACAGGTGAGGAATTGCCAACCGGCACGGAGGATCACTTCGCTGTTCAGGACGACGGCAGCAATGACGATGAAGACTTCACACAGAAACCGGGCGTTAGGATTGCTGCCGGCACATCGGTTGATCTTTTGATCGGTGATGACGTATCTATCGCGGAAACGGCACNGGTCGAGGCGGGCACCGAACTTAAGATCCGAGCCGATTTCCAAGACAGTGATGCAGAGGGCGTGCATGTTCACATCCTTGGTGATATCACCGCTGAGGATACGCTAATTCAAAGCGCTCTTGGTGATGACCTCATTTACTTCAGTCCCGCGTCCTTGGCAGGACACACCACCATTGCTACTGACCAGAACTCAGATCGAGGCAACAGCAGCGAAGACATAATCATCATCGATCGTTTACCCACAATGAGCGATGCAGATCTCGATCGTGATTCGGTCAGGGATTCCGTGGATATCGATGGGAAAGGTGGTAGTGATACCTACATCATTAATTCGACAGGTGCGGCGGACTACATTCTAAATGTGAGTGATACAGGGCAACTGGGCGATGGCATTGATTCATTGACTATCAACGGCCGAGATGATAGCGGCGATGTCTATCTGATGCGTAAGAGTTTCGTCGCTCGTTTAGATGGGATCTACTCTCACGGGACGGCAGTCACTACCGCCGGTTACACCCAGACATCCGACCAGGTAGAGCGGATCAATTATGACCACGCGATCAACGGGCGTCTTCGTTTGAACACTTTCGACGGGGTGGACTATATCGCATCTGATGACAACAGTGCCCTGACAACCATCGACGGCGGACTTGGCAGGGATATGTTCCAAATTGGGCAAATCTTCGCCTCCGATCGAAAAGAAGGCACCAATGGCATTGATTTGGGTGACGGTATTGAAACGACCGAAGTCTTATTGGGCTTGGCCGAGGGTGGCGATGCGGTGCCGGCCTACCTGACCCGTGGCGTCAGTCTGCCCACGGTTATTTTTGGCGGCGAGGACGATGACCGCTTCTCCATCTACAGCAATAAAGCCCAGTTGAAGCTGTTTGGTGAAGATGGGGACGATGAGTTCGTGGTGCGGGCCTTCGCCTTGTATGATGTCGAAATCAACACTGGCGACGGTGATGATACAGTGGAATACAACATCAACGCCCCCGTCAGTATCGATGGCGGTAAAGGGATCGATACGGTCGTCGCACTGGGCACACCACTGGCAGACAACTTCGTCATTACCGACGAGGGTATTTTCGGGGCCGGTCTTACCATCCGATACGAGAACATCGAGATCGCTGAAGTTGATGGCATGGAGGGCGATGACAACTTTTACATCCTCAGCACCAATGCCAATGTGGTGACGACCATCATCGGGGGCCTGGGCAGTGACACCTTAAATGTTGCTGGAGATGTGATGAACCAAATTGTGGCCTCCAGCGTGGAGGGGCAAAGTGGCGTCATCAACCATTCTGTTGAGAGCCTCGACCCGGATTATGATGGACGTTTCGTCGAGGGAATCGACCTCAATGTTGCAAATGGGGAAACAGCAAAGGTAGTGATCCGCGAGATCAGCGCCAGTGATACCACCGATGATGGCCAGACCATCATTCACGAAGATCCAATTTCAACGGATCCAGCGGACGATCCGCCAAGCGTTTTGACAGATCGCTACGCGATTTCGCTTTCCGAGTTTGCCTCGGATGTGATCTCATCCTACGGCCAAACCACGGCATTTCTGACAGTGGTGCCAACAAGGTCGAGCACTGCAGATCGCCGGCTTCCTCGACGCCCTCTCGCAGACTCTGACCTTCCCGGCGAGGAGAACTCCGCGCAGTCAGTTCTTGTTTCGACCGACGGCAATGAGTGGTTTGAACAAATTCAACTGAGCTTCGACACGACGTCGAACTGGGACCAAGAGCAGTTCATTTACGTCAAGGCCGGATCCGACAACGTGATCGAAGGTGAACGCAAAGTTGTGGTCAACCACGGGATTCTAAGTAACAATCCGAACTACCGGCATCTGGATATTCCGAATGTGGAAGTGGTTTTGGTGGATGATGATCACGCAGGATTGATCATTGTCGAAACGGAACTTGATACGAAGGTCGAAGAAAACGGTGATAACGACAGCTACACGGTTTCTCTGACGCGAAAGCCGGCCAGCGGCGAAGTCGTCGAAGTCACGCTTGTCCCTGACAGCAGAGTGGCCATCGCACAATTAGACCTCGATCCACAAACACTTACTTTCACACCGAACAACTGGGATGAGCCGCAAACAGTCAACGTCACCGCCATTGATGACGATGTGACCGAAGATACGCTCACAACCACCATCGGGCACACCATTTCGACCAATGTCCCCACATCGGACTTCCTGCGCAATGATGTTACGCCTGCGGTGAGTCCAATAGTTGCGGAAGAGCTACAAGTGGAGGTCGCGGACGATGACGCGAAAACAGTCCTCATTCGAGAGTCGGCTGGTTCGACAAGGGTAGTGGAAGGTAAGCAAGATGACGACTACAAGATTCGTCTTAACTCGCAACCTCTGCTCGAGGATGGATCCACGCCGACGGAGGTGCTCGTTAAAATCCTAACAGATGGCCAAACCGCAGTTTCAAGTGACGACCCTCGGTTTGTTAGCGGTACGGCTGATGATCCACCACGTGTACGATTCAACGGAAGTATCACCACTGGGCCTCAAGCTTGGTATCGCCCCATCACAATCAACATCACGGCACTGGAGGTCGACTCAACGGGAGATCAGCCCATCCAAAGCTTTAGTGCGAACCGTCACGTGCTCAGCTCGATTCGGGGGCCACTCGTTGTTCATGGCGGAATCGTTCCTGGCAAAGATCGATCACTTACTTTACCGTTGATGCTGCCGCATGAAATTGACGCTGAAAAGCCGGACTTGGCAGTCTCTGCAAATGAAGATGAACAAACTGATACGCTAAACATCTTTAACGATGACAGCCGCTTGAATGCTTCTGCAAACCCAGCTTTTGTTGGCAATCTCAGTGCCAACCATCTATCGGGTCTTGCGATGGGAGGTTCCCTGACCTTTGAAGCTGGAACACCCAATGAAACCACTTACGCGGGTGGAATTGCCTATGATGACTTTGAGGTAATGGACATTCTTCTCGGATCAGGAGATGACAGTTTCCAGATTTATGGCACTGCCGAAGCAATGGTCACTGTCGTACACGGTGGCGGCGGTAACGACGAGATTAAAGTTCACGGGAGTGCTCAGGATGGCAAAGGCGCTCTGATTCTTCTTGGAGATACACTGCAAGACGGCATCCGTTATTCCGCGGGTTCAGGAGAGATTACAGCTGAGGGTCGATCCTTCACAAACCCGGGGATCGACGTCATCGATGCAAGGTTGGCCAACGGCAGCGTGGTGGCCTACGGCGGACCGGGCAACGACGAGATCTATGGATCCAACTTTGGCGATCAACTCGCCGGTGGTTCGGGGCAGGACCATATCGAAGGGAATGATGGAGCAGATCATATCTATGGGGACACTGGCTTCAATCTAGATCTGTCCGCGCGTTACGAAAACGTCCGAGGTGATCTCACCAGCCATAAGCTGCTGCTGAATACGGCTTTTGTAATCGCGGACACCGATCATACAGCAACCAGCGACGATCTCGTCGCCGCGGAGGATCGCTTGCTTGGCGGAGATGGTGACGATGTGATTTTTGGGGATCATGGCAAGATCACTCAAAGCGACAGGACTCTGAAGATTCTCAGCACCGACCGTGTCGAGCGTGCTGAAACGAAGTCGCCTGATAATGGTGCGAGTGACGTGATCACAGGAGATGGTGATGCGGATCGCATCTTCGGTGGAAGTGACAGCGACTTCATCAACTACGAACGCCCCACCACCGCAGGTGCCGAACCGGCCCCGATCCTCGGACAGACTGGTGATGACATCATCATCGCTGACAACGGTTACGCGGAACTCGACCCCGATCAAAACAATCGGCCTGTCAGACTGGTCACCGATGAGCCCGATGTGGGCGGACAAGACTTTGTCTACGCCAATCAGGGACGAAAGATCGTCTTCGGAGGTGCGAAGGAAGACACCATCGTGGCCGCCGGAGATGACATCGCTGATATCCTCGTCGGTGACGAAGGCTTTGCACGATTCGATGAAAACACTGGTGAACTGACACTGATCTCGACCCGAACACCCTCTGCTGGAGCACGTGACACACTGATCGCAGGGGCAGCCTCGAATGTGCTTATTGGTGGCAGCGGTGGCGATGATATCCAAGGTGGATCGGTCCGTGATTTAGTGCTCGGAGATAATGGTCATATCTCGTTCAACCCCGACGGCACGTTGAAAAAAATCAGCTCCAATATGGCGAGCCTCGAATCCGAAGGGGTAGAAGAAGTCGTCATCCTGCCCCATATCGGTGGCGACGATGATATTAACGTCGGAAACGGGAACGACATCATCATTGCCGGTGTTGGAAGTGACTACGTCAACTGGGACTCTAGCAGTACTCTTCCCGAACCTCGTCTTGGAGAAGATACCGGACGCGATATCGTCATCGGGGACAGTGGCGAAGCGATCTTTGACACCACCACTTCGGTCGAGGCACTTTCGGAAATCCGGACCATCGATGACACCCAAGGTGGATCCGATAAGATCTGGACCGACGGCGGAACGGACGTGGTCCTTGGTGGCGCGGGAAGTGACATCTTGGATGCTGGTACCGACGATAGTCGCGACATCGTCCTCGGAGATAACGGCGAAGTCTTCTTCGTCATAGGGAGTGGTGAGTTGCTCCAACGCATACGCAGCACCAGTCCTCAACTTGGTGGGGATGATGACATCACCGTCGGCGATGGGAATGATGTTGTGATTGCCGGCAACGGGGCCGATTACGTCAACTGGGATTCCAGCGGTACCCTCCCCGAACCTCGAATTGGTGAAGACACTGGTAAAGACGTGATCATCGGCGATAACGGCGAAGCCTTCTTCACCATCTACAGTGGTGTCGAAGCCCTTTCTGAGATCCGCTCCATTGATGACACTCAAGGTGGTGCAGACAAGATTTGG
>NZHC01000043.1 GCA_002689655.1 Rhodopirellula sp.
CGTTGGTTATGATTGCCTCGCGATTCGAAGACTGGCAATATCGATGAGATCTTTGGGAGATCGGTGAAAACCGGTCTCCCTTTTTTCGTGCCCAAACCGTACTGGAAGGGCTCGGAAACGAAAGTAGATGCATTTCGAACGCGAATGCCTGATTGGCACAGTTTCAATCACTTGTAGACACACGCCAGGGGGTGCGTCTACATGGTGTTCAAATTGATAATTAATCGACTGTGCAGACTGTCTAGCTGCTGAGCAGAGGTTGCCCGGAAAATTTAGTTGGAACTTTCGTTCAGATATACCGAGTCAGCTTCTATCATCTCAAATGTTTGAGGCACTGTGAAGCGTTGAATTTGCGTCTCGATTTTGCAGGGGATTTGCATGAACCCTTTTTCGACTTCATCGTGCATTCTCGAGTCTTCTGCAGTTCGAAGCACGGTTGGGGTGAGGAAGATAAGCAGTTCTTTGCGTACGGTTGTTTCGAGATCGTGGCGAAACAGTTTGCCAACGTAGGGAATGTCGCCGAGCCACGGAACCTTGGATTCAGAAACTAAAGTTTGGTTGCCAATCATGCCTCCGAGCACGATGGTTTGCCCATCCTGTACGCTCACGGTTCCATCTGCTTTCGTCAAATCCTTGATCGGTGCTTCAATGACGCTACCGCTTGTTGCATCAGTGAAAATGGGAACTCCCGAGCCCGGCCCCGATCGGTAGGAACTTTTTTCAGCATTCACATCAACCACAACTGTTCCGTCAGGGCTGATCCGCGGTGTAACTTCAAGAATAATACCTGCATCAGATTGGCGTATGACGGGGTTGGCATTCCCCACCGCCGTGATGGTAACCCCATCCACCACAGGGACTTCTTGGCCAATCTGAATCTTGGCAGGTTTGTTGTGTACGGTTCTTATCTGTGGCCGGCTGAGTATGGAAACATTGCGTTTTGATGCCAAAGCCCTGAGTAAGAAGTTCACGGAGTCGGAGCCGCCTGAGAGAACGAGTCCTCCAAATCCTGCGTCACCATTGATTCTGCCAACTGAAAAGTTGGAAATACCTTGTCCGCCAACGCGGGACGGGTTGATTGCCGTGTTATTACCGAGGGATTGGTTGTTAAAGGCGAAACCTGGTTGGCCCTGTTGCGAAATAATGCTCTGGTTGGTTGTTTGAATTTCACCGTTGGTAACAGTCTCGGTCAGTGTCAAAATCTCGCTGATAATGCTGCGATCAAAAAGTACAGAGTCTTGCACACCTAATTCGATTCCGAATTCATCGGTTTGGTCGAGATCCACTTCCACCATGATCGCTTTGATGACCACCTGGGATGGCGGTGCATCGAGATCTCGTACAAGCTGGCGTATCAAATCGATGTAGCGAGGCTGGGCATTCACCAATAACGAGTTGGTATTCATCTCCGGCACAATCAGTGCTTTGACGCCTGCGAGCGACGATGACGCACTACTTCTTCGCGGTGTTGCTGTGGTTCTCGTTGCTGTGGGGTTGGCTGATGCTTCCCCGAAAAATTGGTTGATGGCCTCAGCGATGACATCTGCAGGTGCATGATTCAGCTTGATCACCGCGACGGGGCGTCTGGAAATGTCCAGTTCACTCAACATCAAAAGGTCGTCGAGCTTTCGGAGATTTCTGACAACATCAGTAATGATGATGCTATTTGACTCCGAGAGTACATCCACAGCACCAAACTCGCTGACTAGAAGCTCAATCTCATCCGCCAATAAGTTGGCATCACCGTTTTGTACGCGAATATTCAGAGTTGCAATTTCATTTCCTAAGGCGTCATCCAACTCCTCTGCCTTGATGACACGTACCAGGCTGGGTGGAATATCCTTATCCAAATCATGAACGAGCAGGAAATTGTCCCGCTGCAGGAGGATGTATCCCGCATCGATCAACTGACCATTCATGATGTCGAGAGCTTCAGCCGCAGTGTATTTTTCTTTACTTTTAAAGTGAAAGGTGCCCTTCGGAACTGTGGTCAGTTGTAATGCGTAATTCGTTTCCTCTGCAAATCGCTCCAGCACATCGCTCCATGGAGCAGCAGTGA
Organism: Rhodopirellula sp.; assembly: GCA_002689655.1. Taxonomy (GTDB): domain Bacteria; phylum Planctomycetota; class Planctomycetia; order Pirellulales; family Pirellulaceae; genus Rubripirellula. The sequence goes on from NZHC01000043.1 coordinate 2,060, forward strand.
AGTTGAACGTGTAACCGTTACTCGAGGCTGTGCTGGATGTTTTGGGAAGGCTTTCCTGTGCAGGTATTGCGACGGAGAAGAATGCAACACAAATGCTGCTCGCGACAGCAAGTGCGAGTCTTCCTTTCTTTTTCAGATGACTGCGTTTTTTAATAAGCATCCGTTGTCGCTCTTCCAGGATCACTTCGTACTATCCAACTCAAAACAGAAGGTGTGTCCTATTGAGTTAGCTACTGATTGTTTTCTTCGTATCGACTCGTGGGAAATCTCTAATTGAAGAGAAGTTTCCACAAAGATCAATTGCATGGGTTCTAAGGTCAGAAGCGTCATTGCAGCTTGGTTTTCAGGGTTGCTTTAGCGACGTAGCGAGGCCTACAGATCCTACAGGCGTTCTTATCGTTACAACATGTCATCGTGTCTCAACGCACCGCCACCGCGAAAAGCTTAAACATCGCAGCTAAAGGGTTCTCATGGCAGGCAAGATTGCTGGAGCGGAAATTCGGTGCGATCAATACAATCGGTACAGCTTGCCAAACGGCTCACCTGGTGCAATGAGAAAGTTAAGAAAAAATAAACGGGCAAGATGCGCGCGATTCACTGCGTTTTTTGAATGTTCGGGTTTCACCGGTTAGCCAAACGTAGCGAATGGGCATGGTTTTCTGGAAAAACGATTTGTGCTTGTCGCATCATTTGGCGGATAGGGGGGACAACAGTTTTTGCGGGTGACGGGAGAGTCAATCTCAGTCGCCTCGCTATCGTAAAACCCGTGTAGTGAGATTTAATCAAATGCGTATTTCTTTAGTTGCAGGCTACTGCCTGCTTGCTGCCTCGAGTTGCTTCGGCGCTGATGCAACGGACTTTGGGCTGGCTGGTGTCGAGCCGATAAGCGAAACCGAAGCTCAGTCGGTGCGAGGCCAAGGTGGAGATACGATCGTTCAGTCGATCGCAACAAACTCAATGGCATTTTCCATTGTTGATAAAGACTCGGGGTCGGTTTTCAACATGAACGCGACTTCACAATTGGTTGGTAAGGATTCCGTGATTTTCGACACTGCTGACAGCGGCTTGCAGGCTGTAGGTAACAGTTCGACCGGTGGTGTCCAGTTTGGAGATAGTGAATTCAGTATGGGTGAATTCATGTTCTCGATGAAAGGTTTCTCCTCGATTGGACAGGCCAATCAAATTGGCGGAGCCGGGAAACCGCTCGACTTCAGCAGCCTGCTTCCGTAGTCAACCGAAATCAAAACCAAATAAAATCAACCAAGGAAAAATAAGATGTTAAAGCAATCAATCATTGGAATTATGACAGCCGTACTCTTGGCAAATAGCAGTTACGGAGAAGATCTGGCGGAATTTGGTCTGACGGGTATGACCAAACTCGAACATGCGGACGCCGCTGAGATTCGAGGCGAAGGTATGGACTCAATCGCATTAGCTGCGACTCAACTGTTCATCTTTGATTACGTAAGTGGGGCATCGCTGAACTTCCAGGCAAGTTCTTTGAACAGCAATTTGAATGTCAATTTTGACGCTTCGGAAGAAATGGATGATTCAGACGGATCGCACATTTCAACGATCTCTACGACGAATATTTCGGCATTTGAGATCGGTATCGACAGCTTCTTTGTCGATACCCAGACGCTCAACATCAGTGCGTTTGGAACAGCAGGTGTTGGGGTTGTGCTGCCGTTGGAATAATCATGTGGAACGATAGCGAGGAAATGAGCTGATGCTCATTGCTTCGGTGGGGAGAGAGTCTATCCAATTCTCTCCCCACATTTTCCACTTGGATCACATGTCGACCGGTGTTCTTGCACACATGGTCAACAACAATTTTTGAACCCGATCGTTGTGTTGAAAGATGATCGGAAATTTCAAACAGCTGGTAAAGCTAGTCTGCAATGTAAACATCGAGCGGTGAGCCGTATGCGGTTCCTGCTCCGAAGGCACTTAGATTGAGGTCGGTCGTTCCGAACCAGAAGTCTCCGATGTAAATGTCCATCGCATCGAGAGCGACTCCTGATTCGGAGGAACTCACGACAACCTGGAATCCTTCGTCACCTTCGGCCATCTGATGGACATCGGTCGCGTGGTTAACAGAACTACTGGACAGATTCACCGAAGAACCACCATTGCTATCGAAAAGAAAGATTTGCATCGCGGACATGCCGACAGATTCTGTCGACGAAAAACCTGCTCCGCGGACTGCCGTTGCTGATTCATCATCCATCAGTTCAATGCCTTCGAGGCCAAAAGTCTCAGCCTCTGTCGCTGATAGGATATTTGTTGTGGCTAAAGTGAGAGCTGCTGCCAGTGCTACCGTGATTTGAATTTTCATGTTCGGATTCTCTACAAGTACTTAGTTGTGTGCGGTTTTGGGTTGGGATCAGGGGAAGGTTGTGCTTAGTTAGCGTTGTTAAGCAGTCCAGAGAAATTGAGTGGTGAAGAAGGTCCAGCGATCAGGTTGGCCTGGCCGACGGAAGTGAACCCTGACAAGTCAAAAGTGAATTCGCCCATGGTAAAAGTTGCATCACCAAACTGGATGCCGCCCTGCGAGCTCGCTCCAACGGCTTGGGTTGCCCCGGATGAGCCTTCGTAAAGTTGAGCGCCATCGTAAGCTCTCATCTGTGCATTCGAATTCATATTGAAGACAGAGCCTGAATCGCGATCAGCAAGTGCAAAGTTAAAAGACTGTGTGGCAAGTGATGAGACGAATGTGTCTACACCAGCACCGCGGACTTCACTTGCTTCTGCATTCGTAAGAGGTTGCATAGAGCTCATTCCAAATTCCTCAAAGTCTGCTGCAATACATGGAGCAGAGACCAAACAGGCGAAAATAAACAAAATACGTTTCATAAAAGCACCTCGAAGTTAGTTGAAAAGGCCCAGCTCTGAAGCGGGGTGTTATCGAATGATTGAGTGATGGGGGTTTCCCCTGACACGGAAGCAAGGCGAGAAGCACAGGAATTAAATTCTGAAACTTTCTTGCATTTGCGGTCATGTGACGTAAGTTCCAAATTTTGAATCCGCACTTTACGCACAGAAGGAACAGAGCAATTAACCAGCCTTCGCGTTGTTTTGATTGTGTGTGATGCGCGTAATCTGCGTGATGGATTAAGCGTAACGTTCGATAGGAGAAAACCCTTTTTGCAGTGACAGACGTAACGAATTGGAAGTGTGCTTCATTTGTGCGGGTTGTCCGGCTGCATAAACGATCGTGAGATCAAAATCGCAAGCCCTATACGGTGCTGATAGGTGCTTTGCATGACTTCAGAGCACTGATCCCTATACAAGAAAAAGGCCGGTGCTGGGTTGATGCCGGTGCTGGGTTGATCATGGGAGGCTGGCAAAGGCAGAGAAAAAACAGCCTGAATTCCGAGCTGGCTGCTCAAGGCTTGCGAAACCGGTTTTTCAGCACGGATCTGCTTCGTGAAAATGTCAGTGGTGGTTCTTGTAGATTCAGTGGTGGAGCGATTGCAGTCTGATTCTGCGCGTTAAATTCAGAACAGATGTCCTTCTTGTTAATCACGTTAAAGTTCCCCTGTTTGCTGGTTTTATCTGGTCCGCTCCAGTTTTGTTTTGAAGAGCGTCTCAGCCGGCGTCCGAATAGTTCTAAAAATGTGACGGATTACCCTTCCAGCAGCTCAGCAAGAATTGGAGCCTAGTAGATGAAGAACCCAGCTTGGATATTTTTGATTGCCATTTCTCTCGGTAGCTGCGGCGTTGATATGACTGCAGGGGCAACCGAACCAATGGCAGCTTCAGAACGAATTTCTGAAGAGGATGCTCGGTTGCTGAATGATTTTGGCTTGCAATCTGTCAGGCCTATCGAGCGAAAAGCAGTTTTAGGAGTGCGGGGTGCGGGAGGTGCTGCACAGACCAGTGGTTTCAGTTTTGTGAGTGGAATTTTGGTAGATGCGGAAACGACAAGTAATATCTTCGGTTTGGATGCAAACTATGCTTTTGCATCACTAACTCTCGACGATCCATTCCGAATCGTCGATCCTGTACATCAACATCAAGCACAGCTCGAACTCGAGTTAACCGTCGATGATTACTTCTCAACAATTCTTGGAGGGGCAGGGGGAGCAGCGACCGCTTTGTTTCGGTAGGTGTTGACTCCCGACCGATTCCCGCTGCCAGTTGAGATAGGAGTGGGATTGCCTAAATTGAAACGTGATGAGCTCGTTTTAGTGTCCAAACCTCCGGTATTTTCACTGATGACTGAAAAACGCAGGGTAACATCTTGTCGGCTTGCGAATGAAGGCGGGTGGTTGTTGTATGCCCGTTTTTACGTATTGCTTCAATCCAAAGACGTTCTTTTTGATGCACACAGGTAAGCCGGGCTTAACGCTGCACAACGTGTTGCTCGTGAAGCCGGGACCTTTTAGATCTGGCGAGATTGAGCCGACTTGTTGGTGAAATCAATGTCGTGTTTTTTGGGCGGATATGCACAGTCAGTTTTGATTTAGGAAAGACAATATTTGACGCTACATGCGGTTGCGGAATGTGACTGATTAAAATATCGGTACGAGATCCGTGGTCGACACGGGACACGATTGCGGGTACGTCGAACGGAAAATCAGGCCATGTTCTCATCAATGCTGCAGCACTTTCGATTTCCGGGTCGTAATCCCCGGAACGCGGCGGTTTCTGATCGAGGAACTGGCAACTTAGGCTTTGTCTTGCCAGTCGTGTGCATTGTTATTCTTTTTCTGACGTTCCAAGCCTACACGTTTACGGAGCTGATGCTGGTCGAGAATATCGCTTCCGTGGCGAGCGAGAAATCCAGGATCGCGGTATCTTTGTCGGATTCTGGAATCTCTTATGCCACGTCGCGTATTACACCTCACGAATCTGATGATGCAGTACCGAGAGCATCGAATGAGTGGCGTGTTCGATTACCATCGGGTCAAGGTTCCGGGGGCGGTGAGTTTGATGTTCTAAGTTTCAATGCAGCGACAGGCGTTTGGTCTTTTGGATGTGTTGACGAGACTTGTAAATTGAATCTGAACGAACTACCTCTTGGAATCGAGCAGGCGTTAGAGGCCCGCCGGATGCTGCTTTGCTTACCGATGGTCACGCCACGGTTAGCAGATGCAATTTTGGACTGGATCGACACGGACGATGAGCCTCGTCCTCTGGGTGCCGAGTCAGCATATTACAGCTCGCTGCAGAGGGACGCTCAAGCTCGCAACCGACCACTGGATCACCTGAGTGATTTGCTTGGCGTTAGAGGTATGACTGAGGAAATTTTGTTTGGACGCGACAGAAAGAGTGTGTGGGCGAATCCACCTCGTGCGTTATCTCCATCGTCAAACGCTCAAAGGCAGAGAGTGTCAGAGCCTCAAAGGCAGAGAGTACGGGGAACGAGTGCATCCGATGAGATTTGTTTGGAGCAGTTTTTGACTGTTTATGGAGGACCGTCTTTCATCACAGCTGGGGGTGATGAAAAAATAATCATCAACCATCCGGACCTAATCGCACTCTTTGATAGCGTGGAAACGAAATTCGGCGAGCAAGTCGCCACTTACGTCGTCGCTTACCGTTTGTATGGACCACAGGACAAATCAAGTCTGCCTTCTGATGATTTTTTGATTGACGAAGTTGCGGCGGCAGAAAGTCGCGGGCAGCGACAGGCAGGCCTGAATCAAGCAAAAGAAGGTGCTGAAAAGGAGCAAAATGAGGCAACACGCGGCCTCTTGAAAATCAAGTCTTCCGGAGATTACAAGGTTCGCTCGATCTATGAGTTGATCGGAGTGCCTGTGCAGCTTCCAAAAGAATATAACTTTGCAGAGTTGAGCAGTCCGTGGAAAAGTAATGCACGCAATTACCAGCAGCTTGTTCCATCGCTGCAATCGATGTTTTCGTTCTATGATGCGACACCCATCAATGTAAAAGTGAACGTTAATCTGGCCCCGATTGAAGTTCTCAATGCCATTCCCGGAATTGAGGATGGTCTGGCTGATCACATCGTAAAAATGCGAACGAAGTTGGGGCTGACGAATAACTCGGAGCTGACTGCGGCGAGTTCGAGCATTGATTGGCTTCGATCTGAAGGCGTTCTGACAATGGATCAACTGCGAACGTACGCACCCTACATGACAGTTAGGGGGAATGCGTTTCGCTTTTTGTCTACAGGGCGGCTCTTAAGCACGGGGGAGAGTTTTTGTCAGGAGGTCGTCATTGACCTTCGCCAATTCCCCGCGCTGGTTTCTCATTGCATCCCTGTTCATACCCATGCATCAGGGTTGGCGGTTGGCAACGGAACGCCCTAGACGCACGTCGTCAGTTCCATTTTTGGGCATCAAGGAATTCTTCATGTCACGTGGGCATGCGACCAAGTGCCTGGAAACCAAGTGCCTGGAAACCAAGTGCCTGGAAGCCGACCACGTGTCTGGGCAGCATGGTGTTCACGCTTGTCCAGCTAACCTCATCGTGACCAGCTAGGTTGTCGTATCCGGTCTAGGTTATCGTGGGCTGGGCCTTTCGGGGCTGGAGAACCTGGTGCCGTTTTAGTAATTCGCTCGTCTAATTGCTCGCTCCCAAATAGGCAGTGTCGCTGCTCGCTCGATCCGATTACCGGTTCAGTCTCTTCCCTGTGCTTTTAGGGATCTCGTGAGGCCTGCACACCAGCCTCGAATGTTTGCTAATTCGAGCTCTCTAAACACCCGGGGTGAGCATCAACACCGCCCTAACCCCGGCCGCTTGGTAAACAGCAACCTGTCAGAATGGGGGGTTGGCATCTTCTTAATCTTTCCCGTGGCCGCAGGCGTTCGTGAGCCATCGCGAAACGCGATCCTCCATCACATTGAGGGTATATCTTTACGCATAGTTATAGTAAGGGCATTTCGTTTTGCTTGAGAATTTAGGGGCCATGCGTTGATCGGGAGCTATGNGGTGTTTTTGGCGTGAGATAGAGGGGTTTTTTGTGGCTTTAAAAATAAAGGAAAAATNATGNNCATGCAATTTTCCTTTTTTTTCCATTATTTTGGTTATTACCGCTTTTAAAAGGACAGTTNTAGGNNATATATTAGTTGCAGGCANTCTGGGGGGTNTNGGNNTNGTGCTGTTTATGTANAANCTAGGCGNTTTCAGAGGGATGTTCCGTGGCATCCACCTGAGCAGCGTGGTCCTCCTGATTCACCCAGCGACGAGATCGTTGACGTTTTCTAGCAAGGCAAACCAAGTAANTGAGGTTTTTTTAAATGTTGTTCAAAGTGACACGGGCCCGCGAGGTCTTNTTTATGTTCGGGGTGCTGNTTGGCGGANTCACGCATCAGGGCTGGGGGGCTGATATTGANCTCCCCAATGGAGATGCGGTGTTTTCCACGGAAGAATCGAAAAACGCTGCTATTCTGCTTGGGAAAGCACTGTTTTGGGACGTGCAACTCGGCAGCGGGAATGGTGGGCAATACGCCTGTGCGTCATGTCACTACCAAGCCGGCGCCGACTCGCACCCGCTGCGGATCGAGGCGGGGCGGTTACCGGACGGAATTTTGGGGTCACTGGGAGTGCAGTCTGCCAACTTTAACGGGATCGCTGTGGTTGCGGATGAAGGTGCCCCTANCGGACTATGCGCACAGCCCGCGGACGATTNTTCGACTGGTGGNGAGCTCATGATCACCGACCGCCAAGCTCCACCTTCGGTGGATTCGAACAGCGTGCACAACTTCTGGGACGGAAGAGCTAACTTCATTTTCAACGGGATCGATCCATCGGGGGAGGAAAGGGCTGAGCTTTTCTCTTCCNAGGGCGGACTGAAAAGCGTGTCAATCGGCGAGTCTTCCCAAGCATCGCAAGCGGTTGGCCCTCCCAACAGCGATGTGGAGATGGCGGCTAGCGGGCGGACGTTTGCAGAGGTCGGTTTCAAGCTTTGCCATGTCGTACCATTGTGTCTTCAAAGTGGTGACATCGTAGACGAGTTCGAAACCCGCGGTTTAAACAAGCCGGGAGGGTANATCGACCTCGTCGAACAGGCATTCGGAGACGGGCCGCTGGCAGAGTTTGTTTCATCTGNGGAGACGACCGTGACCGCTCGCGTGTGCGTCGCTCCCGGCGTTGTGGNATNGTGTCCCTGCACGATTACCGAAGCTAACTTTGCCCTCTTTTTTGGGCTTGCTATCCAAGCGTATGAGCAAACGCTCACAACTGTCCCGGGCAAGAAGCCGAATCGTAAAATGAAGNGAGCGTTCAAGGAACTACGCTGCAATAAATGTCACTACGAGGATGGCAGGAGCCACGCCGTCACAAATGATCTCGGGCGTCGCCCATTCGANGTAACCGGAGTGGCTCCGCTAGCAGAGGATCCGGGGGTGACGGTCGCTGACCTCAATCTCGCTTCGACTGTGCCGAATGACGAGGCAGATCCGGATGTTGGATCTTTCAAATCCAGTCACCTCTTCAATCTTCCGCTGACAGCGCCTTACTTCCACGATGGAAGCGAAATGACGATTCCGGACATGCTGGACTTCTATATCCGAGGGGGAAATCACGACCTCGACGAATTAAGCAGTCAGGTCCGAAAGCTCGATGCGAGTAAACGAGAGCGTCGTTTGGTAATCAAGATGATGGAGCGACTCACGGACCCGCGGATCGCTAAAGGCGAGGGGCCTTATGGTCACCCATCTCTCACGCTTCCATTGGCTGATGGGTCCACGATTCTTCTGCGAGCAAGTGACGACCCGGCTGCGCTTGCCGATACTGAGGGGCTTGGTCCCGGTCTGAGTTACGATACGTCACCTTAACAGGGCTCTCGGGGCANGAGGCCCGGATTGTTGAGTTGTCACTTACCCAAAGCAGTTCGCCTTCACTCGGCGAGCTGCTTTTTTGTGTCGCATTGGACTTTGGGAAACGCCGCTAGGGCGCTCTCGGTATGTCTTGCTAGCCAATTAGTAAGAACTGCGTTACTGGACTAACGACATGCTCGTTAGCCAACAGATCACCGCGTGCTGACTGTTTACGCTGACTTGCCTATGTCTGCGGCTCAGTACAAAAATTGCTGATGCAGCTAAACTCGAATGCAGCCAACTTATCCTTGCCGGTATGCTTGGGTGATAGGTTTGCACGCTCGAGAAAGCCAGCCGGCTCTTTTTCTTGATGCGCTGCTACCTAACCTTGGTTGGCTATTCAGCTCAGCTCCGTTCTGGTGGCACTTACTGACCATCCAATGTCACCGCAGCACCCGATTGCTGGTGGTTGCTGGGCCATTGAAAACTTTTAATAGTTTACACCCGCGAGAAATGTGACCCCAAACATGTGTAGATCGGTGCTGCTGTTCTCTGCCAGTGCTGCTGTTTGGGCACCAAATTCTGACCCGTCTGTCAGAAAGGCGCTCGAAGTTGACGCAGTGTAGTCTCGTCCAATTTCAAAATACTGGTATTCCAGTCCGCATCGGAGGACGCAGTTTGAGCGGCACCCCATCCGTCTGCAGACTTCAATACCCGCTTGTAACCCAAAGTGCATTTGTAATTCAGATTCGTTGGTGGTTGTGATTGCGGAATCTTGTGAACGTGCCACGGCTGGATTGTCGAGAGTTGCAGTTGCTGCAACTGCCTCTGACATCGCGGACGTTGACTGATCTGCCCACAACCATGAAATGCGGGTGTCCCAGTAAACTTTGCAACGATATCGTTGGTGGATTGCAAAGCAGTCCGTCCTGCATGTCGAGCCACAATTGCATCCTCTTGGCCATGCAGAATGCTTGCCTGCGATCGCAAGCGTTGGGCCAATTGCGTCAACATCCCTTTTCAGCATTGCTGCTGAAGAAACCTCGATCACGTTTTGGTGATAGCTGCGCATTGCATGAGCCTGTTCGCTGGCACCGAACTCTAACATTCTCAAACCCAGTGCGGTCTTGATGCGGCATCCAGATAGGCAAAAACGCTGTGTGATCCCTAAGTCAAGGGTTTCGATATCGAGGCGGCGGCCTAACCCGAATTGGGGTGTGTGGGAACCATTCTTCCAGTCGCCACTATCAAAGCTCTCGTCCGCAAAGTTCCAGTAAATGACTTCGAGCCCAAAAACATTGCTCTGCAGACCTAAGATGATTCTCTGCCCGAAACCGAAGCCCCCTTCGACCTCCCGCGAATCGGTTTCGTTCGATAGTAAATCTGTCGTGATTACTTTGGTGGTGCCAAGTGTGCTCGCAGAGAGAAAGGTCGACTCGGTAGCAGCGACAAGGCCTGAGTCAAAAAGATTGATGGGACGTAGTGGCTTGCAGAAATTACCACATGCCCGAAGAAACCGACGATGTCGCGGAAGAGACTGGTTCAAGGCTGCTACGGAGTCAGGAGACGCGTACATGTTTTCTTGCACGGGCTCAACACTCGGTGGTGCAGTGTTCGTGAGATCCTCGACTGGAATATCCTCGACTGGAATATTTTCGACTGGAATATTTTCGACTGGAATATTTTCGACTGGATTATTCTCGACTGGTTCAACAATCGATGGCGTTGCTGGTTTGATTGCAGGCGTCGCGGGATTCANTGCGCGTGGTGGCGTGATTTTTTGAATGTTGGGCGGAGGCAGTTCGCTAACCGGTGACCTNAGCAATGGTGGTGTTTGCTGAGTTGTTTGCTGTGGTGGTGCAAGCACTCCAGTGCCGAGAGGTTGAGATTGGTTTTGCAGGGGCGTTGATGCAACTGTAATCAGTCCATCTAGTATTCGGGCTTGCTTTGCCGATGCCCGGGAAAATCTGCCAGGGCCTTGGTTCGGGGTGGCTTGGTTCGGGGTGGCTTGGTTCGGGGTGGCACTTGAAGGCGTTGGTAATTGAAAACTTCCAGGCAAAACGAGGATGTCTGCGGCGTAGCTCGTCTTGGAAAGGCAAAGCNATAGAAAAAATGCGACCGTGATGCGTGCAGTTTGTGACATGACTTTTCGTAGGACCAAATTTAGGTTCACGGAATAACAAGAGGTGAAAGAGAACGGCAGCTACGGCAGGCTTGCGGCGTTCATGGGTTCACTCGACCTGTCAGGTAAGTGCGTAAAAATACCGAATTCGATTTCGCTGGATCCTTGTCCGATGGTTGCACAAGAAGCGGGCTTTGCTGATTTGGTTTCGTCTTAGGTTTTATGACGGCAAGAATTGCATTCTTCTGCCATTGTTCTACGAAGGTCGCTACAGGGATCCGAAGTTTGCCTCGGATTGGATCGGCCAGATAGATGAATTTTTCATCGCGTCCGCGGTAGACCACAAAGTGATCGTATTCATTCACCGTGATCGCAACGATGAGTGGGAGTTTTGATTCACCTAGACGCTCAATGGAGAATTTGCCGACAATTGCCGTGTAGCCACCCAGTTGTGCAACACGTTTTAAGTCCATCAAACTCAAACCATTGGCCACGCGATCCCGCAGTTCGTCTTTTGTTAGCAACTTTGCTACCAGCACAAGTAATGCCGTCTCGGAGACATTCTCTTCCCAGTAGTAGTTCAGGACCGTCGCCAACGCTGCCGCACCGCAAGAAAAGTCGCGTTGCTGCATGACAATATTTTCGTTGCGTAATTGCCTGGCGTTTTTGACGTAAACCTGCGTTTTGACAAGGTCATCTCGAACGGGCGCCTTGGAACCAAACCGCTTTTGATTGAGTTCCCGCGCAGTTGTCTGTCCGTAAGTCGGACGGACCGAGGTTGTCAAACATAGACTCTGGTAGCAGAGACTCAGGCAGCAGAGTGTCACGCAACGGATGCAACGAGAGACGATAGGCCAGCGTTTGCCATCTTGGTGTTGGTTGGAGAATGAATATTTGCGATTCATTGATTTGCGTGCCATTTCTTCCTAGTATGTCCAACGCATACCAAATTCAACGTCATTTGCCAAACTGGTCAACCCGAATCGGAGAAACGGTTCCTTCGTCCGAGAAAATTTAGGTTGACCCTTCTTCTTGGGTTCCGAGATCGTGCCGGCTAAACGCAGAGTAAATGGTTCTGTGCGGGTGCCTCCTGAAACCACGCCATTGAGTTCTGCTTTGCCTGTAGATGCTCCCGAAAATGATGCACTGATGGTGATGTTCGGGTTGATTGAATAGCCGACGCCCGTTTGGTAGAAAAGGGTGTTCCCTACGTTGAGCTTCTCACCATTATCTAGTGTGGATCCGAATGTATAGGTGTAGCCAACGCTACTAAACAGAACCACTGGGTCGAAGGTTTCGGTGATGTTCAGGCCACTCGTCAATGTCCAGTAACCGGCACCTAGCGATGCTTCCCTTGCTTGCTGGGTCAATGCGACGTTGGAGTCACCCGTAGGAGCGGAGGTTTGTACGAATCCCAAGATTCGACGATTCGTTTTTTTCGGAGCCCATAGCACGCGAGTTAACCCAATTCCCAAATCACCAATTCCAATGTTGTCGTCGTCTTGTTGGATGTTGCCTACTGATAGACTTTGTGACGACCATCCCAGCGGCATGCTGAGAAATGCCTGNAGGTTTTCGCTCACGCCGAATCTGAGTTCCATCGGAGTTGTTAATAGTCGGCGTTTTTGGTTTGCGTTAGCGATTTGGACCTGATTTGATTCAGTCTGTAAAACGCCGGCCACAGGGAAAGTGCTCGCGTCTACGCCGTAGCGCACGCCATATTCAAACTGGTATTGACCGGGTGGCAACAAAATAGAGCGTTCACGCAAGAAGGCTGGTTTTTCCTCAGGTGGAGGAACGCCCAAAGTTTCTGCTTCCTCTTCATTTTCACCGCCATCCGTTGCAGATCCCGCCGCACCTGCAGGGCCGCCGTTCTGAACAAACTGTGCCTCTATTTGTGGCGACGAAATGCGAAAGCTGGAAGTACCAAAAGCGGAGCCTTCCGGTTTCTCTGCCATCGCAAGCGTGGGGGGGAATTGAGCGTTAGATTTGGATTCTAGATTCGACAAAGGCATATTTGTCCGCAAATCCAATGAGATTTGTTCCGGACTTAAGATGCCCGTGTCGGACTGCCTTTCCTCTTTTTCTTCCAAGACGCCAACGATAGCATTTGGTGGCACCTTGCGATTTTCAGTCCCGAGCAGTGGAGCCTGCACATCAGTTTTTCCCGCTTTCTGCGTAGATTCGATTTCCCGGGAAGAGCCAAATGTAACTTCCATGTCACCTATGACCTGAGTGGATTTTTCCTTCATCGCATCTATTTTGGTGGCAGTGCTTTGCTCGTTTGGATTTTCAGAGTCAGCGTGCTCAATTCGATTCGCGTGTTCAATCTCGAGTGGTTGCGTATCCTGGTTTTTGTTGCCAGCAAACTTGTTTGTTTGAGCATCTGTCACCTGTAGCTTTGGTTGCACGCTGGTTGCATCGCCCGCTTGCAGGGAACTTTTTGCTGCAGTTGTGACGGTTAGTTCGTTCGGACTGTGGCTGTCATTTTCAGAGAGTTGCGATTCACCCACGAGAAGCACTGCAATCGTTGCAACAGCGAAACTGCCAATGGCTGCTAGGATTACTTGATTGTGCATGGTTTTGAGAATCGTTAAGAGTACTCGGATTACTCTTTTTTTACCCAGCCCTGACGTTGGGTCTAAAAGCAAGCAGAAGTGTCAATGCGTCTCTACGTAACGGGATGAACAAAGGAAATTCACGCGTGTCCGCGGCATGACTGCGTTCGCAGGTTGGATTCTTCCAGCATGCCCGAAACTGCTTAGGTCAAGTTTTTTAGGTACCGAGTATGAGTGATGATGTCGCCGAGGATTGGCGAGATCTTTGGCTCCAGGATTTCGTCTTCCTTGACGCCAACTGCGTCATGGCCTTGGGGTGATGAATCACGATGAGAAACGGTCTTTTTTTCTACCGCTGGAGGCTCAGTGTCTGGCCTTGTTCGTGAGTCAACCTTTGTGGAGATTGGCTTTTCAGCTCCTCGCTTTTCATCGGTGATCGGGAGTGATGTCTCCGGACGAATCGGGTCGTTAACAGATTTTTGCGGGGTTGGTGAAGCCGTTTCGGGTTGTGCGGAAGTTGTCTCTGATTGAGGGAACGGTTGCGGATGTGATGCTGGTGCAGGGTAAGCTGGTGCAGGGTAAGCTGGTGCAGGGTAAGCTGGTGTTTGCAACGCGACAGGCATGCTCAAACTAAGCGGGATGGACGGATAGTACATTCCATGTGGTGCGGACGGTATGACAGGGTTTTGAGGATGAGCCTCCCCTTCGGCNATCGGTCCCGCTGGTTGGGCAGTTGTTGGCGGTGCTGCAGGAAGTGGGATTGGCGGAGGTGATGAGATGAAATGTTGTGCAGGTTGCTGATAAGCGTAAACCTGAGGGGGAACTTCCTGATTTGTTGATGAGGATCTGAGCAGTCCACAGATGAGCACGAGCAGGAGTGTCAGGATGCCGCCTGCCAGAAAAAACTTGAGATTCCGGAACTGTTCGTCAGTAAAGCTGAGCGTGTTTTGATTCGCGTTTGAAGGAACACCCACAATTTGATGGACTGTCGGATCAAAATTTTTGATTGTGGTCAAGTCAGAATCAGCAGCCTGCGTCATCACCGAGGGTGCGTTGATGAATGAAACCAGTAGCATGAAAACACTCAAGCACCGGCGGCAGTGCCGCCAGTTCTCTTTCGTTGTTTCATTTGTGTTGGTTACTGATGCCACTTCGTAGATCTAATGTAATGATTGGGGATATGATCAGGGATTCATTAAGCTGCGTCTGATCGATGTTCAGCTTCTTTGTCGTTTTGAGTACTCTGGGCACGTAGTGCTTCCCAGCCTTCAGTAGGAAGCTCGCGTGCCAGTTTGAGGGCCCCCAAGGCTCCTGCGAACCTGCAGTCATTGACGCGTTGAACGTCGCAACGTCCGGATAGATCTAGAGTGTTTTCGATGTATTCATCCAAACCAGAGAGCTGACTGCCACCGCCCGCTAGAAGAATGCTTGATTCGGTAATCACGAAATCCTCACACGTGATTGCTGATAGATGTTCAAGAAGCGAGTTGGTTATTCTTGACGCAAAACCCAAGCACACATCTCGTATCAAATTGGTGAGATCGAATTCCCGCGTATCACCTGACTTTGTTGGTATTTCTACGATTGCCGACTTGGGGCTTGCACCCACCGAACCGAACCTTTCTTTCAATCTTCTTGCAAGTTGGATGGAAACCTTGGCGGAGGGGAAGGTAGCTTGAATCTGATTACGCAGCTCCTCATCTACATGGTCACCGCCGAAACCTAGAGTCGATTGATCATCTTGTTTAGGTAGAGCACCGTAGTAATAGCAGTAGTCGACGGTGCCAGCCCCAATATCAATGATCACGCTATTCTTCGCTTCTTCACCGATTCCGTAAGCGACCGAAAAAGGCTCCGAAACCACAGCAGCAAACTCAGCAAACTCTTCAACAAGCTCGAGTATAAGGAGTTGGCTGTGCGGTGAAGCGGCAGCAGGGACGCCCGCAATGCATCGCACTGCTTCAGGGTTCGGCGTGTCAAGTGAATTGATGACTTTTTGTACCAGCAATGATGCCGAGCGGTGTGCCAGCGAAGTNCTTTCTGCTTTGAAGCTTCGCCATTGCTGCTCATTGATCGCGTACTTCAGAGCATTTCTCTCGAAGGGACGTATCACGTCCAATGAAGAACGGTGGGTTGCAATATCGGAGCCCAGGACATGAGCCTGCCCAATCAGGTGTTTCGCGATGATATCGCGAGGAAAGCCAACTTCACTCGGCAGACAATAGTTTGCTCCGTTCCCGGCGGCCGCTGTGGTGTAAAGAGTTCCCAAATCTATGCCAACGCAGTTTTCTGTCATGGTGTTAGTCCAAAATTTGTAGCTAGCTACCGACTCAATCATGATCTTCGGCTTTTGACCCTCACCATTGTGAGGCGAATTGTAACGATGCTGCCGATTAGTCGGTATGGAAGCGTTTTTTAGAAAAAAACAGGCATAGCGAAAGTAATTCACTGTGTGTTTTGTTTGAAACGCGTGTTGTTCGTTTCAAAAAGAAGATAGTCAAAGAAGCCGTTGAGGTTCCGCGCAGACTTGGTCAAGCTTAATAGCTAACAACGAGTGTAAGCGAGAATCACGGCGTTTAGTAATTCAGACCCAGCATGAGCGTGAAACCCGCGAGGTCCACATAGTTTTTGTGGGATTGGGCAATGCTGTCAACTCGCCCACCAAAGTTGCTGTTATCAGTGAGGAAAGCAAAAGATTGCGACTCAGCAACATTCTTTCCAAGATCCCAGTGTTGGTATTCGAATCCTGCGCGTATGACAAGTTGAGATCGACATAAAATCGGCCGGCAGTATTCGAGCCCAATTTGAAAGCTTAGCGTGTAGATCGACGAGTCAGAATCATCGGTGATGGCTGCCTTATCTCGTGATCTGGCACTGGCAATGTTTGAGTTTCCGTCGTGCTGAAAGACGGATGCCTCTGTCAAAGCGGCACTACTTTCATCCGCCCAGAGCCATGAGATCCGCCCATTCCAGTAGATGTTCCAAGGGAAGCAACCATGGCAACTTCGCCATGTATCACACTCTCCCATGCAACTGCTGGAGCCGCATTCGGAACACTCAAAATCAGGGAGGAATTCACCACCAGGTAGTCCGCCGAAGCCGATTCGCAAGTTTTTTCGACCTGCCAACGCTAGTGTGGGCCCTGCCCCGGTAATTTGACGACTGGCCTTTGCAATCCCAGTGAGTTCCAGTGAATTGTGCATCTGGTCTACGAGAAGTACTGCATCGTTGGCTCGGTAATCTGCGTAGCGGGCGCCAACGCTACTTTCGAATCGGCATCCAAATATGCAAAATGGCTGGGTGATTTCGAGATCGACGGTCTCTGCATCAACACCACTGGCGGAAACAAATTTTGGGATAGCTTGAGTAGTGTCCCCATAGTCCGTGATCTCTTGATTAGCACCAAACGTCCAGTACCTTGCTCTTAGACCGGCAAAGGCACCACGGATTCCTATCGTGGTGCGGTTGCCAAAACCGATGGCTGATTTGGAAGATTCAGAAACGGTCGTTTCTGACAACATGTCCGTTATGCCGACACGGACGTCACCAATGCTCGATGTTGACAAAAAAGTGAACTCGTTAGAGGCATAAAGTCCGCTGTCGAATACACGTGAAAAGCAACCGTAGCAACTCCCAACGAGCTCGCTTATCATATGCTCGCCATCATCTTCTGCTTCTTTGGTTGGCGTTGGAGCGGCGGGTTCAGATGTTTCAGATTCTGGCTTTTTGGCGGGATCCGATGTTGGGGTTGTTGGAGATGAGGATGAGGATGGGGATGGGGTCTGTAGCATCGCCAGACGCGGTTGCGGATCTCCTGAACGAGCAGTTGTTGAGGAAGACGAACTTTCTACAGGACGACTCACGAGCGGCTCATATCTGGAATCATCGCCCTCAATCAGTTCATAGGATGATTTGCTTGCTGCATTTTCTGCAATGGCGGGTGGTTCATTCGGTAAATCTGCAAGATTTTCAGCGGTTTGATTTGGAGCCGATAAGGGTGCTTGATCGGAAAAACTTGGTACACCAACGTCGGTTGCTGCTTGTTTCGTAACAAGATTTGAGTCTGAAAAATCATCCTGTGATGCGGTTTGCATTCGTGGCGGCAGCCCCGTCACCACCACTGGTGAAAACAAACTAGGTGTTGGTGTTTCACTGGCGGATGGCAGGGGTAGGCCGCCCGCTTCATCGGTGCCAAGCGTTTGCTTTCGCAAACTATCGGAAACTAGGCGGAATGAACCATTCGAGAGAGTCCATTTGTCGTCGCTTGCAAAAAGAAAAGGTGGGGAATTGAAGTCGAGGCGTGCGAGGGTAGGCGACTTTGTTTCGAATGGGGTGTCAATTGCGGGGTGAGAGACACTCTCGGAGCCCTTACTCCCTCTTTCGCTCTGTTGCGATGTTTGACGGCTATCTGGGGTATCCCGTTTGAAGGTTGTCTGTGTTTCAGAACTCTGATCCGACCACTTGGCGGCATTGGGTGTGCTTGGTCGCATTACCAAGTCAGCATTGTTTTCATCACCTGAGTCTGCATCGGACGGTGTCGCTTGCTCCGTGCCACCGGTTGCGAAATCTGCGTGATCGGCGGGCAGGATGGGCAAGGTAGATTCCGCATCCTGTTGACTGAGCGTCTCTGTCAGGTCAGGTGATTCGCGATCTTCTTCCGAAGGCGAGTTCGATTTTCCCCGTCCCAAAACAGCGCCGCCGGTGTTCTTTTCGTCGGCATCTGCTGTGTTTTCCGGACCTGTGTCTTCCGCATCGCTGGACGCACGCAGTTCACTCGCCCCACCAAGCACTTCTTTTTCAAGATCGCTTGGTGTGAAGTGCTTTTGAGGTGACTCTCTTCTGGGCTCATCCTGCGGCCGATCGATTTCACCTTGCTCACGTGAAGGATTTACTGATGCGATCACGGCGGATCGCGGTAATCCGCGGTACATCGAGAATCCCAAAGCTATCAATGACAAAGATAGCAAAGCAATTCCGAGCAGNTGGAANCCTTTACTNAGGTAGGGCGTACGCATTTGCATTNNTTTCTTCNGCTGAAGCCCCTGTNTGGATTGACACTCGNGGGGANTATCGGCANGAGGAGNAGCATGCCGAATGTAGCGAATTGTCTGGCAATAGCAGATATTCAGGCCAGCAATGGCACCTGATCGTGATCTGTGGAACCCAATTCAGGACAGCTGCCTCAGCACAGGGCGGAGAATCGGTAGGACTGTGAAAACAAGAAGCCCCAATGACTTGTTTTCCATAAAAACGCTGGCGGAATGTGCCGTGTCGGCGATTGCGAACTAGCGTGAGGACATCGGCAAACCGATCAGAGCATGCAACTGGCGAGCAGGCTCTTTTGATAACCCTAATCTATTGTTGGATGTTGACTATGAGATTCTTATTGCTGCCTTTGCTCGTGCTTTTGGTAGTTACCGTCGAATTGAGAGCAAATGATTTCGAGGATTTTGGCTTGAATGGTCTCGAGTCAATTTCAGCAGCAGAAGCGGAAACCATCCGCGGTGCTGGTGAAGTCAAAGCACGAACCACGGGTTCCGCTGGTTTAACCGCTACCGTTCTGGATCCGAATACTGGCTCAATCTGGAATTTTAATGTCACTCAATTTAACCAGGTGAAAGACTCGAAGCAGTCAGGTTGGTCTTCTGGTACCAGTACGATACTTTCTGAACTCGCGGTTGGACTTGGAGACGTGAGTGTCTCAGTGAACGAATTTTACTTCAATATTCATGGTGCAGGGGCGAGAGCAATTGGGCGGACGAACGCCGGTGCGTTAGCACCTCATTTCCGTCGTCTGTAGGACAGTGGATCCGTCTTCAGGGAGAATGCACCTTAAGGTCTTAATAGGTTGACAATGCAAAGCCTGTAGCCTGAATCAAACCTCGCATGGAGGCTTGGAAATCAACAATGCTTGAGCTGATGTCAACTTCGGCAATTCGGTCCCAACTTACCTGACTGACAGCTACGTCATTAACTGAAATCGAGTCACTCACAAAGTCAGAAGCATTTGACAACTCGATCGAGTGAGCCTTGATCGAGCTTCCAGTGTTTGGATCGTACAGGATGCCGGAGATGAAACTGATTCCAAAGTGTTCGGTGAATAACGATCGGCATTGAATTGTCTGCACTTCGGCCGCGTCCATGGGGGCGAGGTTTACTAGCCCAAACTGAGTCAATTGATTTTCTTCTGCTTCCGCTCTCGTTTGCATTGTGCAGGAAATCATCCCAAGCAAGGCAATCGACCCGAGTAAACGCGAAAACGTCTGCGTTTTTCGTGAAGGTGACTGGAGTTTCGTTGGCAGGCGACGCATGCTGGTTCTCTCGGTGGAAAGGTGGGGATGTCGATTAGCCCTCATCAAAGAAATAGTGCGCTAACGGTCCCTGCGAGTGATCGTAGGAGAATATGTAGCTTGAAAGTTTGCATGTTCAGTGCAACCTTGCCGCTTGTACCGGAATTAACGACTCTTTCGGATACCGATCCTCTGAGACTGCGATGTGCAAGGTTGAGCATGGGCTGCCGGGAGCGTCTTGTATTAGATATCTGGCTTTCTTTGATGCACTGCAATGGGATCAAGGCAGGTCTCGAGCACAAGATTCGGTGATGGAAACTTGCGTTGTTCATTCTACGGAGAGGTACGCGCATCCTGTTTTTGTCTGTCGCAGCAGGATTTTTCACAATCTGACCAGGACTCAAGGACCACGAACTTACGTGGCTTGTGATCAGCGAGGTCGTGCACCGCGATACAGGCTGCCATTGGTTTGCGATTTTCCTCAGTGAATCATTTATAGGGATTCATCTACTCGAATTTCATTCGCTTGCAATGCACGCAGTCCTAAAGCAGTTTCAGGAGCCTGCTGAAGGCTCTGTCATTATCGAATTGCGCTTTCGTCTTTGAGTCCGTCCATCTTGCTTGCGTTAACGCCTTTGGGGGCCTTGGGCCACGGAGTTTCTCCAACGGCCCACTCTTGCGGTTGGTTAGCGCGAACTTGCTCAACTGTTTTGACCAGCCATGTAGGTGGTGTAGCCTGTTCGTTTAGCCCATACACGTAAGGTAGTGGTGGATCCATTAAGAGTAGTTTCTCGCCCAGCGGTGGGCGTTGTTTACCAACCGCATCGATTCGGCTTCGTAGTTTTTTCACAATAGCGGGGTGCTGAGCAGCGACATCTACTTTTTCAAAGGGATCTAGCAAAATGTTATACAAAGCGTCGCCCATCAACTTGAAGTTACCTTGTCGAATGGTGGGAACACGTACACTGCCTGCAACGTCGTAAATGATCTCGTTCCGCGGACTCGGTTTCCCCTCAAATAGCATCGAGGTCATGTTGATCCCGTCAATCTGACGTGGCTGGTTATGGTTTCCTTCAGCCACGGTGATGAAGGTCGGAAAGAAGTCGGCAATGAATATCAAGCCGTTTTTGGTCGTGCCCGGCTTGGTTCGGCCTGGCCAACGGATGATGGCTGGCTGACGTACTCCGCCTTCAAAAGTTGTGTTCTTGGTACCGCGGTAGGGGCTGCTCATCTCTTCCAGCACCGGGCCATTGTCATTGGTGAAAACAAGCAATGTGTTCTTTTGCAGGTCATTCTGGTCGATCGCTTTGGTGATCCGCCCTACGGCATCGTCGAGGCTCTTGAGCATGGCATGTCGTATTGCCAGTGGATCGTTTGGGTCACCTTCAAATTCGGGAGGAGGATTCAATGGTCCGTGCACAGCATTGAAGGCCACGTACATGAAGAATGGTTTTTTCTTGCCTTGGCGTGACTTGAGTACGCGTTCCGCTTCCGCGGCGATCAGGTCCGTCGCGTAGCCCTCTTCCTGAACAGGTTGTTGATTGCGGTGCCAGTCGTACACAGCAAAACGTGCGGGGGCATTATGGACAATCGTTTTGGTGTAGTAGTCGATGCCCCACCCATAGTGTCCATACTGATGGTCAAACCCCTGTCCCATCGGAAGGTGCTCAGGAAGCCACTCACCCAGATGCCACTTGCCGATTAGCGATGTGAAATAACCCGCGTCGTGAAGTGCTTCCGCGATGGTGCGTTCCTTTGTATCAAGCGCATGGATCCGGCGAGTTGGTTCACCCCTGTCGTTGTGAGCCAGTTCCAGATCAAGCTTGGCAAGGTAGCTGGGTTTTCCGAAATCTTCTGAACGCCAGTCACTCCATGTGCGGAATGCATACCGGCCCGTCAGAAACGCCGCGCGGGTGGGGGCGCAAACGCTGTGTGTGTAAAACTCGTTCAGACGCATTCCTTCGCTGGCGAGCTGATCGATGTTCGGCGTCAAAGCGGGGTTGCCACCATTAAAGCCTGGTTGGTTCCAACCCATGTCGTCTGCCAAAATGAACACGATGTTGGGACGCTCTGCGGCAAACGCTGAAGAGCTCAGTAACGTGAAGGTTGTCAGTAATCGGCAACCGCGTAGGATGATCGATTGGTGGTTCATGTTCTTCGTGAGTTGTGGTGTCAAATGCATATCAGCTTATCGTTCTCAGTCCAATTCAGATCTCTGAGAGCTGTTGGCTTTTGAGGGGTTTGTCTTTTACCTGGCCATCTCTTGCATTGTTGTGCCCATCGGATTCGCTTGGCGTTTTCGGAGCGGTTGCTGCGCCTCATCACAGCAGCGGATTGCAAGTTGTCGGCAAAGCCACCATCAGCTTACCGAAAGTGGAACGAAACTGCACCGTTTGCTGAAGGCCTGACGCAACGCGGCTAAGTACTCTCGTTGTATCCAGATAGGAGAGGAGTCCTTGATGGATGCGAAAACAGTAGGAAGATTCAGGCAATTGAGAACAATCACCCGAAAATGCCACAGTGGGATCTGGTAGCGATTGTCTGCCACTTATCGACCGGTCTGACTCTTTTAATTGGTCAGACTTTTTCGACCCGTGTTGGCCTTTCTGGCGTCTCTCGCTGCTTTTCGTTCGGACCTTGTTAACGGCTTCGTGTTGTCTGGGCTGTCCTCGATTGCCTCAAAGCCTCGTTTGATGGGACGAAGTTGTTCCAGCTTTTTGAGATGCGGCATGATTTTTTCCACAGGAACCGAGTCCGCACCCGGTACGAATTCACCGAAGGGTCGGCCCTGTGCTTTGAGCTTTTCGGTTAACAGTCTCTGCATGGTCTTCAGTTGAGCTTGATGCTCAGGCACCCCCGCCAGATTGTTCTGCTCAAGCGGGTCATCGTTGAGATTGTAAAGCTGGTCTGGTTGCAGATAGTGGGGACGCCGCTGCAGGTGGTTGGACGCGTTTTTGGATCCTCCTTGGTAGGCGAGCAAATCAGGCAGTTTCCTCAAAGAAGCGTTTTTAATTTGATCGAGGCGGTCGGCGCTATAACGAATCGCTATGTACTTCCAATGATCGGTGCGGATTCCTCTCGCGTAGCCCAATTCGAAATAGAGGTGATCGTGTATTTCAGCTTTTGGATCGGTCAGGATTGGCTGGACGCTCTTGCCATCCACTCGGTATCCCTGCGGGATCGTGGCTCCCGCGACATCAAAGAAGGTTGGAACCAGATCCGTGTTTTGCACCAGATTGCTGCACACGGATCCCGCCTTGACCACACCGGGCCAGCGAATGATGCAGGGGATGGCGGTGCCATTGTGATCATGCAGGGAAAATTTTCCTTCCGTGCCGTGGTCGGTCACAAAAACAAACAGCGTGTTGTCAGCAATCTTCAGTTGATCAAGCTTGTTCAGCATCGCTCCGACTGTTGCATCCATCCAAGTGAAACCATAGGTGTTTTCTTCTAGGCCTGCTTCGTCGACTCGCCTGCAAAGTTCGTCGCGAAGTGGAATGACATTGGGTCGGCTTTCGAGTTTTCCTGCGCCTGATGAAAGAGGTTTCTCCAGTGATCTGCTCCAACCGTGAGGGCCACCGTGCATCATGGTGGTGGCGTAGTGCAGGTAGAAGGGGCCGTCACGGTTCTGTTCGATGAATTCAAGGGCCGCTTCAAGCGTCCATTCGGGATTGTGGTGGGGATAGGCACCTTGCACGTTGCCCCAGTAAACATGCTTTGCCCATGAAAAACCACGATCCATGATCCATTGTCGGTACCATTTCTCATTCCTTTGCCAGCCGGCAATCACGTTTGGATTATCGGGTTCCAGCAATCCGCTCTGCTTGGAGACATCGTAGAGTCCGTGGTGGGCATATTCCTGTGCGGTTTTCAGATGGACGCCGACGTGAAGTTTGCCAACGTGCCCAGTCACATAACCTGCCTGTCGAAGCACGTTGCCCACATTCATGTTGTCGTCTTCAAGCCCCACATTGAATCCGGGGACGCCGTGGCGGTCTTTTGGGTACGCCGCCAGGTAGGACTTGAACGAGGAATTGCCGGGATAACGCCCTGTGAACATCGAGTACCGTGACGGTGTGCAGACAGTAGAGACCGTGTGGGCGTTGTCAAATCGCATGCCTTCGCGGGCCAAGCGGTCAAGATTTGGAGTCAGCACCTTTCCGCCATAGCACCCCATTTCTTCTTTGACCTGATCGTCATTGATGAAGAAGATGATGTTTGGCCGCTTCGCTGAGGCAGCTTGGGTTACCGCTGTGATGATCAGTAACGTGCTGAAGACTTTGATTGGGTTCATATCGTGGATTCAATTTCCTGTTGAGTCGCAATGCTGGTCTGAGCCCCCGAGCGTGATGCGGCGATCGCACCTGCCACGTTGGCGAAGTTGACGGCCTTGCGTAGATCACCGGTTTGCGCCCAGCGAACGGCTAACGCCCCGGCAAATGCATCACCTGCTGCGGTTGTGTCGATGGCTTTCACGGGAATAGGAGGAACATGCGTTGCCTGATTTTCTTGGCACAAGATCGCGCCCTCGGATCCCATCGTGATCACAACGTTCTTTGCGCCAAGAGCTTGCAGTTGCTTGGATGCAGCCTTGGCTTCTTCCACGTTCGTGACCGGCATCTGCGTCAGGTCCGCTGCTTCATTTTCATTGGGACAAAGCAGATCGACCTGAAGTAGAGCAGGGAGCAGTTCAGCCGGAGCAGGTGCGGGGTCAAGAATGACTCGCACACCATGCTGTCGAGCAAGGCGGATCGCTTCCAGAACCGATTCGATTGGTGTTTCCAGTTGCACCATCAAACAATCGGATTTACTGATTTGTGTTTCGGCCGCCTGCACCATTTGCTGCGAAACTGCTGAATTGGCACCTGGCACCACCATGATTGAGTTTTGTCCTTTTGAATCGACCGCAATCACGGCGAGTCCACTGGCAAATCCAATGTGCCGTTGAACCAGGTTGTAATCGACTTGATGCATTTTCAAGTTGCCTAATAAACTCGCTGCAAAGGTATCATCACCCACGGCTCCAATCATCGCGACGTTGCCTCCTGCCAAGGAAGCTGCAACAGCCTGATTGGCACCTTTGCCGCCACAGAACTCAGTTGAGGATCGGGCAATCAGCGTTTGCCCCGCGACCGGAAGTGTGTCACAGCGAAGCACAAGGTCCATATTGATCGAACCAAGAACTACGATGCGGGGTGAGGGTAATGAGTTCACGCTTTTGCTTTTCTTCTTCTATACCGTGGAAATGTAAGGGTGGATGTGGCTTGCCAGGAAATAGCTGTGAATGGACATGGATTGTGGATCAAGTTCGTAAAATCTTGGATGAGTTCATTTCACTGTAGGTTTACTGTGTATCGAAAACCAACATGCGAGTTCATCCGAGTCTGAAAAAAGTGGGGCCGGTATCACGTTTGCATATCGACAGTCAAAGGCACCTGACCGAGGGAGTAGAGAAACGCGTTGCAAAAGACTTGTCCCATCTTAGGGCATGTACTGTTGTTCTGCAGCTG
This sequence comes from Rhodopirellula sp., assembly GCA_002689655.1. GTDB lineage: Bacteria > Planctomycetota > Planctomycetia > Pirellulales > Pirellulaceae > Rubripirellula. The sequence goes on from NZHC01000043.1 coordinate 27,269, forward strand.
TTGCCTAAATTTGATTTGACAGCACGCAGTGCCCTTTTTGTATTCACAAAGCGTTCAAACAATGCGATAAAGCTGAGCCTGTATGGGGGGCGGCAGGCACGCTGTCAACTTTTCCTGTATCTTAAGTTGCTTGCTGTCATCTATCAGAGGAAGGTGCTTCGCTACAACTTTAGTCCCAGCAATGATATCGCAGTGATTCGGCAGTGGATTTTGGCTGCATCGATCCCTCTGTGATTCGCCACGAACGCACTTCTTGGATCCGCTGGTTGGTGAAGTCAATGTTACTCAAAAGTCAATGTTACTTGAGGGGAGCAGTGTCACGTGAAAGAATGGTACGTCCGACGTAACGGCGAGATCTTGGCACCAATCGCTGACGGGGAACTGAAACGGCATGTGGCCGAGGCTCGAATCGACAAGGAAACGGAAGTGCGTTTGGGCACTGACGGTCAATGGATGAAAGCAGGCACGGTGGAAGGACTGTTCGATGTAACGTATCCCCGCGAACATTCGCCGCACCTCCCAGGTGGCTCTGCCGATTTCACCACTAATGATGCGTGGAGCACTGAAGGTGGGGGGAATACCAGCGGCCAGGCGGACGGCTCAGGGGACTCCGTTGCGCCCAACTCATTGATGCCCAACTCATTGATGCCCAACTCATTGATGCCCAACTCATTGATGCCAGGTTCAGACGACATGGCGAGCAATCCTTACCGCCCGTCTGCATTGGTAGGCGAAACGCAAGTGCCCTTGCCACATGGTGGCGAGAACGGGCTGGGAATGACCCGAGCGGGCCTGTTGACCTGTTATTATGGAATTTTTGTAGTGCTGTTGGGTGTCATTGGAGGTATTGTCATTGGGTTTGGCGTTGGGTTAAGCATTAATAACGTCAATTCGCAAAACCTGAGCTACGCCATGCTTCTCGCGGTTGTTGGGATCTTGGTCGGGATTGGTTCCATTGGTGGAGCTATCGCAGTGGTCGTTGGTCAGGTTCTGTGTCTGGCCGTGCCGGTAGGTAGTGGTTGCAGGGGGTGTTTGAAGATTGTTCTGTCGATGCATGTCGTTTGGCTTGCACTTGCTATTGGGGTTCCGGTCATGGCCGAGGTGACAGGATTCAGGGGTAGCCTGAACTTTTTGGGCGGAGAGCTTCTTTCCAGTTTGCGGTTGCTTCCTGAAGTTGTGGGGCTGGCCTGCTTTGTTGTTTTTCTCAAGAAACTGGCGTTGTACCTTGGGGAGTTGAATCTGGTGTCAGCGGCTTCATCATCCATACGGTGGGTCATTGTCTTGGCAGTATTCGCGTTGGCCTTTCCTCCCATGCTGTTAGTCTTCAATACTTGGCTCTCCAACGCTGCTCTCGCGATCACTTTTTTGGTCATGTTGATTACTGTCATTCGCTGCACAAGTCTGATCATTCGGATCGCTCGCGCGATCCCCAAGCATGCGGTGTGAGGGCAAACTTCCCAGACTTGATGGTGCTAGGTTTTGTGCATTGTGGCTGTTGGAAGTGTGTAGGTTGGCAGTGTGTAGGTTGGCAGTGTGTAGCGTAGATAGGGAAAGTGATTCGGGTGATCATGGGGGCTACGCAGCCAACAAAGAGGGTTTCATGTGAGTACAGATGACACTTCGTGAACTGCGTTACGGTTCCAACACGCATGCCAGATTCAAACATACGTTACAGCGACTATGGGAACTCATTAAGCAGCAAACATGGGCGACGGTGTCACTCGTCTGACCCGGGAGTTAACGCAAAATTCTGCTCGTTTGGAGTGACTTGCGACCCATGGGCAGGTGTAGATTAAAAAGATTCGGCGATAAAGCGATCAATCCGACTCAGTGCTCCAAGCACTCAGCTTTGCTTGAATGAAGTCGGTGGCTTCTTTTTGCTGAAGCGTGCCTCTGCCTTCGATCAATATTGGGCGGCCAAATTCAAAATGGACCCATTTGGTAGGATCGATTCGTCCAATGTCCTTGAGCCATTTGCCGTTGCCCCACGCGTCCGTCTTTAAAGCGATTGGCACCATGGGGACTTTGGCTCTCGTTGCGAGCTTCAGCCCAATGCTATTGAACTGTGCGGAATCGAAGGTGAGGCTGCGAGTGGTCTGTGGAAATACAACGATCGAGGCTCCTTTTTGAAGTCGTTCCAGGCCGGCTTGCATCACTGTTTTGAAGTCCTCGCGAGGGTTCTCCCGTGTGACGGCGATGGGGTCACGAGCACGAACCACATGTCGAAAAACTGGGTAGTCCATCAGGCTTTGTTTAACGACAAACGTTACGTCGCGGATCGGCTGGATGATGGCCGGTAGCACCATGGTTTCTAGCATGCTCATGTGATTTCCTACAAAAACACAGGGGGAATCAAGTGAGCGGACATGCTCGACTCCACTGATCCTCGCTCGTACGCCAACGGACTCAAGTGACTTGAGAACCTCGAAGCTTGTGCGACTCCACTCCAGGTCGTCGTACTTTCCCTGTTTTGCGAGGGAACTTGAACGGCAAACATTCCAGAAAAACTGACGATAGAAATTCGCGGTAGGAAGTCTTCGCGAGAACCACGATCCGGTGCCAGCTGCAGTCTGGTAGACGCCGTCGTCGAAAGAAAAAAATTCTTCGATGGCGAACGTTTTTTTCAATGACATGATGAACTGTTGAGCAGAGTTGGTTTTTAGACTGGTCTCACAAGGCATTCGTCACAATGTAGTGCTGTGATTCACGAAGCTTCCGCGGGATTTTTGCTTGGCAGCTTGGGGAATCATCGCCCAATGGCACCCATGTGCTGACGCTGTTTTTTGCAGCATGGGTTTTGGTTCATGAGCAATTGGGAGTATTCAGGCTACCCTATCGGTAACGATGCTAATCAAAACAAACACCTGCAGCTCGGTTGCTCTAGCGATTTGTTGTTGCAATTTCGACTTTGGATCGGGTTTTGCTTTCGACATCAGCCGGTGTCCCGAGCTGCATTGTGGTTTTGACGCCCCCGGTCTTAATCGCACGTTGTTTGTCTCTTTTCCGCTCACTTGTGAGCTGCCTTGTCGCTTCCATGGCTTCTGACTTAGCGGTTTCGGCTTCGGATCTCGCTTCGTCCAGTTGGCGTACTGCCTTCAAAACATAGCTCCAGCCCTCAGCGGCTGCGTGCTCGGTCTGCTGAGCAGAGGTTTGGATCGCAAGCACGGTTGCTTTTTCCATTTCAATGCTTGTTTTGGTGGCTTCCAACGCGACTCTGTTAAGCTCAATCGTTTTTCGAGTGTCTTCGAGGGAAGCAATTTGGTCAGCGAGTGATGCTTGGAACCTGGCGGCTTCCTGTTCGGCAATTCTTGCATTCTGCTCCATCTGGTTTGCTATAGCAATTCGTTCTTCCGTTGCTTTTTTGAGTTCTTGTGCTTGAGCAATTTCAGACTTGAGCTCTTGCCGTTGGGCAGCCAACTCGGCTTTGGTATCAGCGGTTATTTTCTTCGCCAATTTTGCTGCTGCCATCGCCTCGGTGGCAGCAATCCTTTCCTGTTCGGCGGCTGCCTGTGATGCTTGTGCTGCGAGCTGTTCGTTGTTTGCTGCTTCTTTTTCGGCGATCACAGCCTGCAGTGCGCGTTCTGCTTTCTCACGGGACTTTTCTGCTGCGGCAAACTCCGATTTTGATTTTGCTGCTGCTCGGTCGACTTCCTGTTTTATTTTAAGTGCCAACGCTTTGGCCGCTTGGGCTTCTGCGCTGTCCTTGGCTGCTTGTTCAATCGTTGCCTGTGCGTCTGCAATCTGCAGCTGAATGGTTCGTTGACGCTGGGCCAAGTCAGCGCTGGTTTTCGTGTTTTCAGCTTGCATTGCTCGGGTTGCCGCCAGTAGTCCGGCGATTTCCGTCTTTAGCGTCTCAGTCGCAGCCAGTTGTTTGGCTGCTGTTTCGGCTTTCAGGTTTGTTTCAGCTTGGGCAGCTGCGATGGTGGATAGTTTGGCTTCTGCGTCGGCTTGATTCTGTTTTGCCGCCAGAAGTGCTGCCTCCGCTCGCTCGCGATCTTTCGATGCAGCGAGTTGAGTTGCTTTTGCGGCTTGCAACTTCTCTGTAGCCGTCGCCAGTTGTGTCTTTGCAGCCTCTTTCATATCGCTGGCGATTTGTCGCTGCTTGTCAGCGGTGGCCAGGCTCTTCTCCGATGCTGTTCGGGCTTGTGCTGCAGTCTTTCGCATCTCCTCTGCGGCGTCCCTGTCCCTCTTTGCAGCGAGTGTCATCGATCGGGCATTGTCCAAGATTTTTAGAGCCCCCGCTTCAGTCGCATCAGCAGTTTGTCTCATTTGTAGAGATTCTTGATGAAGAGCTTGAGCATCAGATAGGTCGTCTTTTGCCTTCTGAGCAAATTCCATGGCAGAGTTCTGATTTGCGACAGCTTCAGACTTCAGCTTTGCTGCGTTGTCATGCAGGTCCGTGGCCGCTGCCAGCTCTTTTTTTGATTTTGAAAGGGCTTCCGCTGCGCGCTTTTTCGCGTCGATTTCAGTGGATCTTGCAGCTGCTAATTCTGTCTTCTGCTGGTTGGTAACCGCTCGCAAACGAGTTAGCTCTGCTTGGTTGCATCCAACGGTGACGAAAGCGATTAGTGCTAGTGCCATGAATGGAAAATGTTTCATTGATCTCTCGCAAATAAAACGTTGGCGATTGGAAAGAATAATGCCTCAACACAACAGTCAGTCTGTCTTGTCGGGAAACGAATGCGGTTGGGGAAAAACAGCGGGCTGAGTAATATATTTCGGTCAGGTGATTCCATTGGGATACGAAAAATATCTTTGTACGTGTTTACCCGTCGTAGTGATTGTTTCGGCAATTCAGTCTGGATCGAGAGGATCAACAAGATTTAATCAATACAGGGTAAGAAGACTCATGTGCATCTGTCTTGAGTAAAATTGCGAGCTCACCATGATGGGTTTCAGAGCACTGGGAGTCTGGGTGTTGGTCTGCAGAATGAGATTTGAGACTGTTCCGAGAAACGCTTTTTGCGGCGTGGTTGGTCGCTTCGGAACGCAGGGGCCAAGCGAGAAGTTCATGATGTGGTCGTGGGTTGCTATCGAGAGAAAGTAACAAATGAAAGACGAACGCTTTCGGCTTGACTTTGTCAGGATGGCGACCGGGTGCAGACGCGGACTAGGGAGAATGGATCAGCTTGTAGCAGCGGTGGACATGAATCGTGGTTAGCCTACAAGCTGGCGGTGATGCAGTTGCTTGAGGCGTGTGCGTTGGCGGGTTGAGTAGAAAAGCCGATTTTGTCGAGGTGGAGAATTTCGAACGCTTTCGATTGAATCGAAGTTGGCAGGCTCGTCACTTTCCATCATTCCAGATGATGTATGTGCCGCTTTTTCCCGGCAGAATAAGGTCTTTCCATCCATTGTTGTCGAGGTCCGCAACGCGAATTTGTAAGCCGATTCCCGGTCCCTCACCTGAAGCGGCAGTCGAGATGAGACGCTTCGTCCAAGTCTGTGTCGTTGCATTCCAGTCGTAAAACTGAACGGTCATATCATCTTGCGCGCCAGCGTCGCGACCGGAGTGGGCGTAGTATCGTTTCCCCGTGATCAGTTCAGGTTGACCATCATTGTCGACATCATCCCAAGCCAACGCATGCCCCTGGGAAAACTTCTTGTCAATCATGTGTTGACGCCAATTGGTTGTACCGTCAGCCTGAGGGGCCAGTTGCTCATGCCAGTAGAGACCGTAACTGTGCCCATCGGCCCAGATGAGGTCGTTTCTGCCATCGTTGTTGAGGTCCACAATCAAAATCGGGCAACTTGCATGGGGAAGATCAAAATCGTGATGGTATATCCACTGACCTGAAAAGGCCCCCGCCTCGGGTTGTTGGTACCAACCTCCTTGGAAAACGATGTCCTGTTTTCCATCAGCATTGAGGTCACCGAACCCCATGCCATGGCCATTCCTACTTTCGCCGACGACGTGGCGCTCGACATTGACCCTGCCGACGGGATTCTTCACAAACTTGAAGAGCTGTGTGGGGTTCTTGGCATTCCATGAATTCTCGATGAACTCAGGCAGGCCATCACCGTCGATGTCGTGCAGGAAGGTCGCTTCGTTGTGGGCCGTCCCCGTGTCAACGAGTCGGTGTACCGCCCATGCTGGGGTGTCGTAGTTTCCAGGACCAGGGTTTTCATACCAGTTAACCGGAGTTTCTTTAAAAGTGCCAGCGACGACATCAAGATCGCCATCGCCGTCCATGTCGTAGAGATGTTCTGAATTGTTTGATAGGTAGTCATCTCCAAACGGTGTCAATTCACGCACTGGGCGTTGCTTGAAGTCAGGTGCTTGATACCAAAACTCCCCGGCAGTGATGTCTAATATCCCATCGCCGTCGATGTCACCAACCGCGACGCCCTCGTTGTTGTCCTTGTGAAGTAATTGCACACGCCACTTCTGTTTTGCAGGCGGTTTTTTCTTGCGTTTATCTTGAGCGGATGCCGTGACTGCAGCAGTAGCGATGAGGATGGAGAGTGCAAGCGAATTGATTTTCATAAGAGTGTTAGATCTGTGTTGCGTGGGGCTTTGTGTACTCATCGAGGGCCTAGCTTGGCCACTGACGTAGAACTTTTCCGAAAGGGTCGGTTAGACGGAGATTCCGGATAGAAGCCTTTCCCGGGCCATCGCTAACGTCAAGTCTCAACTGTTGAATCGACTTAGTGGTGTCTATCTCGATATCTATCTTTTGCCACTTACCATTGGCTGCTACTTCGAATGATATCCGTTTTCCTTTCGGGAGAGTCGTTTTCTGATCAGTTGTGTAAAACAATTCACCGCCACTTAGGGTGCCTCCGTTCAGTTCAAAGCTGATTCGATAGGGACCCGGTGGCAAGGAAACGCGTCGGAGATCCATTGCAATTCCCGGATCTTCGCCAGAGAAAAAAAGATGAAGGGTTCCTTGAGCCACCTGCAGTGCAGTGTTTTTTCGAGCCCGGATAGGTTTCTTTGCACCAGTGCGATTGCGGTTTGTTCGGTTGGGTGGGGTAGAGTCGAACTTGGTCCATTCACGGTTGCTGTGAACCGGTTTAGTGTTTGGCGAGGTTGCGGCTGTGGTTGATGCATAGCTTGCAGGGAGGGCGTGAAGTACGGAGCGTGACATTTCGGTCCATTTTTCGATCATTGTTGCTGCAAGCTCGGGATGTTTTGTGGCGAGGTCATTGAGCTCTGTGCGATCTTCCGCAACGTTGTAAAGTTCCCATGGTTCGCTCTTGAAACTGACGATCTTCCAATCGCCGTCGCGCAACCCACGGTCGCGGGCGAACAGCAGGTGTATCGGCTCCGAGCGGATGAGTGATTCACCGCGAAAAGCGGGTGTCAGCGTGATACCCGAAATCGGTCGCAGGGTACGGTTGGTCCATTCATCGGGCAACTCACTTTGGGTGATTTCAACAAGCGTCGGCATCACGTCGATCAAATGGGCGGGTTGATCTGTAATTGATCCCGAGCTGGTTTTTAAACCTGTTGGCCAGTGAACGATTGCGGGAGTCGAGATGCCACCTTCAAATTGATTTTGTTTGTAATAACGGAAGGGAGTGTTTCGAGCCCAGGACCAACCTGTCGAGTCGGGCAGAGCNATGTCNCCGTTNGTNGGNTCGACGTCCAGGANCGGNGCTTTGCGGTCATAGGGACAAGCTCCATTGTCAGAAACGAATAGAATCATCGTGTTTTCAAATTCGTTGTTGGCCTTGAGGTCATCGACTAAACGACCGACTTCCTGATCAACGCGATCAATCATGGCCGCAAGAGTTGTCATGCGATTGGCTTCATACTGTTGTCGCCATGGCTCGAGGTCGTTCCACGCCGGAATATGCTCAGGACGTGGACTCGGTTGGAGCGTCTTTGGTAGCAGACCCTGCTCTTTTTGCTTTACAACGCGTGCGTTTCTGATGATGTCCCAGCCTTGGGAGTACTTTCCTTTGTATTTTGCATAGTCTTGCGGAAGTGCGTGCAGCGGGGCGTGAGGTGCGTTGAAGGCAACGTACAAGTACCACGGTTTTGCTGTTGTACGCGCCTCTTTGAGAAACTTCAGGGCATAATCCACATTAGCGACGGTTGTGTAAAATTCGGATGGCGGAACTGTCCAAGGTTTGCCATTCAGGCGGAATGTTTTATCGCCTTTGAAGTAGTTGCAGGCGCCACTGAGATGCCCAAAGTAGCGATCGAAACCAAAGTTCGTCGGCTCCTGTTTTAGATGCCATTTGCCCGTCATGGCAGTAAAATAACCTGCTTGCCCAAGTACTTCCGCGGTTGTTACGGCATGGTCCAGCTTGGTGTCACCTGCGGCAATGCAATATTGTCCTGTCAGTAAGGAAACGCGGGAAGAGTGACATTTCGCTGTGTTGTAGAACTGAGAGAATCGCAGGCCCTTGGCGGCGAGTGCATCAAGGTTGGGGGTGTCTATTTCACCTCCGTAGCAACCAATGTCAGAATAGCCGAGGTCGTCCACCATGATCACGACAATGTTTGGTGGGGCGGCGGTATGGGAGAGGTTTGCAGAGAAGAGAACGAGAACCGGCCCAAATACTGCTGCGATACAGGCTCGAGGCGAGATTGACGCTTGATTGAGCATTTTTGTCTCTTGAATTGATAGGTGTGTGCAGTCTAGACGTTGACCGGAATCATGTACTCAGTCAGTGCTGGACAGCTCGTTTGAATCCGACTAAGCCGGTGGTTTAAGAGTATGAGGCTGTACGGCCTCGTGGAATCATGGTCTGAGAATACGTGGTGACTTTGTGGAATTGAAAGTCTGTCAACCGCTGTCCGTTTGGATATTGCAGCATGCAGTTGTGCTGNATTGTCAAGAGTTACTTGCCCATCATTTCCTTCAGGGAGGGCACGATTGCAGTCGCCCAGATTTTGTGACCTTGTTCACTCGGGTGTGTCGTGTCGGGCATCATTTCTTTTGACAGAAAACCATTGTCATCAAGGAATCCTGGTCCGATATCCATGTAGGTGACATTCGGAATGCTCTTGAGAAGCGTTGGGAGGTAGGAGTTCAATTCGATAATCTGTTTGCGGTGCGGATGATCGAGATTTTGCCGCCGTGGGAATACACCCAGAACCAGAATCTTCATCTCCGGGTACATTTGATTGAGCTTTTTAGCGATTGCCTGAACTCCATCGGCTGCTTGTTTGGGCTTGTCGCTGCCCCAGCAAATGTTGTTGGTTCCAATCATCAATGAGGCTGCCTTGGGGGCTGTCTTCAGAGGCGGAAGGTGATCAAGCCGCCACAGCACATGGTTGGTTCGGTCACCGCCAAAGCCGAGATTCAAAGCATTCAATGGTTCAAAATGTTGTTTCCAGACAGGCTCGCCGGGGCCGCCTTTATCAAAGTTGTTGGTGATCGAATCGCCCACCATCAACAGTTCGATGCTCTTGTTCTTTTTGGGATCGTTGGCCGCTTCAATCTCTGCAATCTTTTCGGCATGGCGTGTGAACCACCATGATGCCAGGCGGACTTGTGGGGTGGTTGAGGGATGGGCAGAGTTGACTCGATCCTCCGCGTTAACGACGGAGAACTTGGCGACCGGGACACTGACGAACTGCACAAGGCAGGCAAGCAGCATGGCGAACAGAGACAGACGATCTGCGTGGAGGACTCTTGTCATGGTGGGCTCGCATGTGGGTTGTGGAAAGGGAATACTTTTATGCATGTTACCGTGTGCCAAGGTTGATCATGTTTTACAGGCAGTGTGCAGTGTGCCTTTGCCCCGCGGGGGTGCGAGGTCATTCAAGTCAATGGCTGCGTGGATCGGATCTGACATGCGAATTTCCAAGGTGCATGATACAGTACAGAGCCCACATTGGCTCGCAGGCCGATTGATTGTGCGAACGACCTGCGAGCTTGAGAAGTGACACGCGGTAGGCTGATTTGGGATCCGTTCTTGGCAGGGGCTTTGGCTGGCGACTTCTTTGGCTTGCATCCAGTAGACTTGAGTTTAAGTATGATGTGCGGTATGCCCATGGGATACAAACATCGTTTGCCGCTCGGTGCGGCCCAACGAACTTCATCGTTCTTTTCGAGATTGGGAAATAATGCAAGTCTCTTCGGAATTTGTGTGGCTGGACGGGCAGGGTTCCAGCCAATGCAAAGTCCCAATGTTGTGTTTTCCGTTCGTTAAAGTTCCAGCCTTCATTGGTCTGGTATTTACTTTGTTCTTGATGTTGGTGCCGTGTGGGTTTGTTGGCTTGTTGTGCTTCATGTTGCCACCGGAGGTGCCAATGATGCCAATGCTCCTGGTAGCCGGTGGTTTTTTTTTGGTGTTGTTTTTGCCGATTATCGCTTACGTATTGTGGAAGTCACTGCTGATTCTACTTGGTGCAAAACGAATTGTGATCGATGATCAATCTCTGCGGGTTGTCACTCAATTTGGACCTCTTCGGTCAACTGTCAAATGTCAATTGTCAGAGCTTGGCGGTTTTCGAATTGAAGATCCGCAAGGGCAACGCTACCAGATAAATTTTGAGTACTCCAATCTTTGGGCGGTGCAACACGGTGGTAGGGCGGTGCCCTTACTCCGCATGTTTGCAAATGAAATTGTTGCCCAGCTTGTTGAAGAATTGCCGCATAAGATTGAGCAAGTGACCGGGAAATCCCGCAATCCGGGATCGCGAGCGATTCAGGCAGGCGATCTGACCGCTGAACTTTCTGCAGCAGACCCATTCAGGATTCAGGATAGAAACGCGAAGCCCATTGGAAGTGAAATTTCCGTCGAGGCAGAAGGACAAGACCTGTTGATCAACATCCCAGCGTTGGGATTCAGGAAGTCGACATCACGAATCTCAGCTTTCGTGTGTTTTGGATTTCTGTTTTGTGAGTTGTTTGTGTTAGCAGTGTTGGTGCCAGCATTGTTGGCAGGCAAGGTTGGGGGGCAGCCGGCAGCTGGATGGCTCATGGTAGCCGTCTTTACCGTAGTCGTGGTTGGCATGCTGCTTTATCGTGTGAATGCAGCAATTCAATGCGGGGCGGTCCGGGTTCGTCCAGATTCACTCAGTTTTCGTGAGCATGCATTGTTTGGGAAACAACATCAAGAATGGAAACGTGAAGCAATTGAGTCAGTGCGGGTCGAGGTTGAAGAATATCGAACGAGTGAATCTATCAGTTTCGAGCACTTTATCAGCGTAAAACCTGTCTCCGAGTCTGAACGGCAATGGTTCAGCCATCTGGCTAAAGACGATCTCGAGTGGATGGTCGCAAGTATTCAGAAACATCTTGATCTGGATGCCAGTTAGCAATGATTAGGAAACGCATTGAAATGCCGCTGCGTTACCTGAAATGGTGCAGCATGTCCGGTGTTGGTGGCGGCTTGCCCGTTGCCCGTTACCCGATTGTGCGTCCTGGATCAGTCGCGCGTGTGCCTGTTCCTGACTTAGGGGCATCGCTCCGTAACTTTGTCTTGAATGCCGTGGATTTGTGAGAGGTACGCAGGCTGGCAGCTTCATGGCGATCATTTGTGAAAATTGCTCGATTTTGCAGGAAACAAGCTTGTTTCGGCTTGTGGTGAGTAGTGTGTAGTATATNGTACACGNATGGAAGGTTTTGGAGACTATTTACGCAAAGTTCGTGAGCAACGGCGGTCCAGTGATGCCACCTTTTCGGTTNGGCAGTTGGCTTCGCGTGTTGGGGTGGAGCCGTCGTACCTCAGTAAAGTCGAACGCGGGCAGCAACCTCCGCCTTCGGAAAAGACGATTGCAGCTCTGGCGAGCGAGTTGGATGAGGATGCTGACGTGCTGTTGGCATTGGCGGGCAAAGTATCGGGTGATTTGCAGTCCATNATCCGTCGTCGACCCAAGCTGTTTGCTGATTTGATCAGGCAACTCAAGGACATGCCTGACCACGCTGTGTTACGTCTGGTGCGTGAGGTTCGAGATGGCGAATGGTAAGTACATTTTTTCCCCGTCAGATAAAGGGTCAAGTGAGTGATTGAGTTAGTGAGCAACCAACTAAAGTTTTCTTTTCCGGACGTTCATCCTGATGCCGAATTGACGATTGAATTCCAGCGGACGCTGCGNATCCCTGATGATGGACAGAGTTATCCGCTGCCCCCCGGGTTGGGAACCTTCCCGGTTCGGCATGTTGATGATCACGCTGCCAGCGTCCCATCGAAGTGGTTGCAGCACGGGGGTGTGATGCTGCCAATGTTTCAATCAGAAGCCATGTGGTTGAACTTTGATTCAGGGTGGGTCGATCGTCATGACGTGTCTTACCCCTTTGCGATCAAGGTCGCGGCTGGCAAGCAATGTGCTGTCAGCGGTGAGTCGTGGGCAGAGGGCGTGACGCGGAATCCGCAAAATTACATGGTCGCGCCTGAGCAGCCGTGGTTGGACGGATTTGTTGTCGAGAAAGGCTCTGTTCGGCAGTTCGTTGCAATGCCATTGGGTTCAGGTTATTCCGCCGAAGAGCAGATCACAGGTGAAGCCGAGCACGGGGGGCTGCAGTTAGCGGTTTATCCGATGAAGCGGGATGTGTTTGAGCGGCGTTACCCAAAATCCAAGCCAATGATCGAGCCAATGCGAGACATGTTGTGTATGTCGATGCAATGTGAGGCGGCGCCCGATATGGGACTTGCGCCCGGCGGGCGGATGAAGCAGGAAATTTACAATGATCCGTATGATTTAAGAGACTGGCAGATTGATGGTGGCGGGCGTTGTTTTGTCCACCTGTGCAACTCCATGGTTTGGAAATCGATGACAGGCTCGATGCCACCCCATCCAGCGCCAACTGCCAAAAAGTACACCGATTCCGGGTTGCCCTGGTTTGATTACTACGATGATTCCATGGCAGCGGTTGATGGATCTTCTACCTTGGCCGAATTGAAAAGTGTTACCCAGCTTGGCGCAGAAAAAGGAGAGGTTGTTCTTCCTGAAAACGAATCGGTAACCCCCGGCAATCTGGTTGTGTACCGCAAAGGGCTCACCAAGGGGCAGGTACGAGAGGGTGCGTTTTAGCATTCCTGACATTTGATCTCTTGCCAGCAGTTTTGTGGGCATTGGCGTGAAGCCAAAATGGCAACCCGGCAGGTGAGCTGATCGGTTTGACGTCTCAGGCTTCATCTCAGTCCTGCCAAGCCCTCAGTTGATTTGCGTTCTTTCAATTTCTTCGAGAGCCAGATACGCAGAGCTGATGCTTTTGCCGGAAAATTTCTGTTTCCACGATTCAGCCGAGGGGTTGCCTGGTTTCAAGGCGAGCCAATACAAGCCCAGTGAGGTGGTGAAGCCGATCATTCCCACGACTAACGAAGGAACCAGGCTGTTGGGAAGCAGAATGACGTCGTTGCCCAGAGACACGGCAACGGGAATCCACATCAGCCACCACACAAAACCAATCAGCACGCCCGCTCGCAAGTAACCCGAACGCAGGCTGTCGAGGCTGCTACGGATTTCTGTCAATGGTTGGGTGTAGTCAATTTTTTGGATTCGGGTGCAGACCAGAATTGATTGTGCGAGGACCAGGACACCGTACACATGCAGGATCACTCCATTGGTAACTCGATAAGGAATGTGGGTGTTGGGAGCCCAGCAATAGGCCCCCAAAGCGATCAACGCGATGCCAACGAGGCCTTGCAGCACTTGTCCAAGGAAGAGCGGTCGTAGTGACCTCGCGACACGTTCCAGAAGTTCACGACGGGTCAGCAATAACCGGCTTGCCATTTCCTGCTGCGCCAGTTGTTGTTCTGGCATGCGAGAGTGGATGGCTTCCTGATCATTAATGGACCCAGCATGATAGGCGAGTGTTTTTTCCAGAGCCGGGTTTTGGGTTGAGGTGATTGACTGCACATCCGACTTGATTTGACTGGCGGTTTGGTAGCGGCGTTGCGGTTCTTTTTCAAGGGTTCGCAAAACGACTTCATCCAGTCGCACATCAATTTCGACCTTCTTGGATGGAGCGGCAAAGTAACCCATGGGAAGTTCCCCGGTTAGCATTTCATAAAAGACCACACCTAGCGAGTAGATGTCAGCTCGGTGGTCCACGCCGCGAGAGCTTTCCAGTTGTTCAGGTGCCATGTACCGCGGTGTACCCATGATTTGGTGGGTGCCAGTGAGCTTTGTTTGATGAGTTTCGTTTCCAATGATTCGAGAGAGTCCGAAATCAGCGATTTTGACGACACCGTCTGAGGAGATGAGGATGTTCTCGGGTTTGATATCACGGTGGACGACCCGTTTGTCGTGCGCATACTGCAAGGCATCGCACAGGTGTGGCACGATGCTCAATGCTTGTTCTGGTGCCAATTGGCCGCCAGCGACGATCTCTCGAAGCGTTGTTCCATCAATGAACTCCATTAAAAAGTAATAGGTGTCACCGATATTCCCAAACTCAAAAACAGAAATGATGTTGGGGTGGCTGAGTTTTGCCAGTGTTCGTGCTTCCCGCGTAAAGCGTAAAGCAAATTTGACATCGTGCGAAAATTCTTCTGGCAGAATTTTAAGGGCTACAAATCGGTCGAGGCCAGGTTGCTTGGCTTTGTAAACGGCAGCCATTCCGCCCGTACCAACCAGCTTGATGATTTCGAGAGCCGGGAATAGTTCTGCCAGTCGATCGATGGTTGGTGGTTCGAAACCTGACGTGTTTTTTTGGCCGTCATCGATAGCGTCATTGACCGCTTGGGGGCTTTCAGGAAATCGTTCTAAATACTCCTGAATCGCAGGTGTTTCCCCTCGCCGGCGTCGGTAGTCGTTGTCCAACGCGATGAGTTCGGCCAGTAAAACATCTCGTTCCGCGACTGACTTTTCTAACGCAACGACGGATTCAATCGTGACAGGCTGATTGGCTTGCCATTTTTGCTCAAAATCAGCACAAAGATCATCAATGCGTTCGAGAGTTTCAATCGGTAGTCGTTTGTGACGGATGTTCATGGAAGTCAATCATTTCCTGCTGACATTTTTCGCGAATCAAATGCAGACGACGCTCAATCGTCCGCTCAGAGCACTCAAACCGAGTTGCCAATTCGGCGTTTGAGTACCCTTCCAATTTGGCACCCGCTAAATCTCGTAGCTGCCCGACACCTAAATGGGAAAAAAATGATTCGACGAATTCTTGCATCATTAGCACCATCTCCGGAGACGGTTCATGTGCGATCGCTTCCAGCACTTCCTGGGTATCGTCAGTTGGCCCAAGTGGATGATGCTTGATGTCGCCCCCACGCCGCTGTCTGAGATCGTGCCGCCGTTTGTCAATTACTTTTCTGCCAGCCATGCGCAGCAGTAGCTGCCACAGATCGTCTCGATCCGATAAATCCGGAAATCGACCTTTCTCAGCGGCATCATAGAAACTGTCAAATACACTCAGGACGATATCTTCCTCGTCGCGGATCGCTCGATTTTGACCTTGTAATCGAGCACGGACCGATCGCACTAGACGATCAAAATAATGCTGCCAGATCTGGTTCGCAGCGTCTGGATCACCACTTTTCACCAAGTCGATCCAATGACTGACATTTGATGCTTTTGACATGGGTAACCGTTTTGGATGTTAGGTGGCAGCAACGTGAGAGGGTGTGGGAATGGCTACCATCCGCGTGCATGGTAACACAGTTAACCCCGCTCACGAAGTTTCGTGCCGGTTGATTGGAGGTTTGCAATTGCGGCTATTCGTTACGGTCTCCTTCGGTTCCAATCGCAACGCTCACGGTCGGATTTCATAAAGTGGATCGCAGCGGTTCAGGTTCTTCAGCATGCGTCTTGGCAACGGTACAGAACTGGGGGATTGGTATCCGTAGAACGCAACAGTGATTTGGCCAGCGATAGCTCTGGTTGTGTCTGCGTCGCCCAAGAGATTGGTGACACGATAGATGCAATCCGCGAAGTTTTTGCTGGCCTGCATCCGATTTTTTTCACGAGTCGAGAAAAGTTTGATTGAGACGACGAGAAAAGAAGAATTCCGTGGTGGAATAATCGTTTGAGGTGTGAATGAGAAGGAAGCGTTTCGAGTGCGGGGCTTTGGGATTTGGGCTTTGACGGACGCCATCGGGGGGGGGGAGCCTGATAACACTTGTGTTGACTGATACTCCCGTTTAGTCTTGTCTGCCTCGAGGGAATGCGTTGCCACTCTCGATTGCTGATCTTGAACGCACTTACGGGGTTTTACATTGGGTATGCAGAAAGGTTCGTTTGCGCGCAAATCGCATCTTAGGGATCGTAAGCGTCGATTGCTTGTAGAGATACTTGATGCTAGGTGTTTGCTTGCCGGTGACTTCGGTCTCCTTGATCCTGATGCGGCGCTCGCAATGAAGCCCGATGTGAATCGAGACGGTGTCGTGTCGCCAGTCGACGTCCTGCAAGTGATCAATGTTCTTGACTCCCATTCGTGGCTTCAGGTGAACCCACAGACGGATGCCGACCAAGACGGGGAAATCACCGTCAATGATTTCGACACTGTTTTTAGTTCATTGGGTCAGCAAACCGATTCGCGAACAGGAACGCTCAGTAATTCAGGAACGCTCAGCAATTCAGGAACGCTCAGCAATTCAGGAACGCTCAGTAATTCAGGAACGCTCAGTAATTCAGGAACGCTCAGTAATTCAGGAACGCTCAGTAATTCAGGAACGCTCAGTAATTCAGGAACGCTCAG
>NZHC01000044.1 GCA_002689655.1 Rhodopirellula sp.
CCTCAAGGAGTGTTGGATAGTAGTCGATCGTACTGATGGGTTCATCACATTGACTTGCCGCTGGTGTCACTCCGGGCCATCGGATGATGGCGGGGACTCGAATCCCGCCTTCATAGGCTGAACCTTTGCCGCGACGTAGTGGATAGTTGTCCGTGAACCCGTCGAGCTTACCGTAGCGCTGTGTCAGTCCACCGTTGTCAGATGTAAAGATCACCAGCGTATTATCAGCAATGCCGTGGTGTTCCAATCGTCCAAGTAGGCGGCCAACGCTGTCGTCCATGCTGGTCACCATCGCAGCATATTTGGGGTTTTTGTGGACGGCGCCGTCACGCACTTTTGTTCTGTATTTGGCAACCAGATCGTCTCGCCCATCAATTGGGGTGTGTGGTACGTGATAAGCAAAATACAGAAAAAATGGATTCTCCTTAGCTTTGTCAATGAAGGACAAGGCTTGGTCCGTGAGGTAATCGGTCAGGTACTCGCTTTTCGATTCACCATTTGGATTCCCGCCACTTTGCAGTCGATAACCGCGTGTTCCTTGTGGTTTTGCAATGTCTACCTCGAACCCATGTTGGGTGGGGCCATAGTCGTCGGGATTGCGTCCGGCGTGATGCAGGTGCCATTTGCCCACGTGTGCAGTCTGGTATCCATCATTTCGCAGTGCTTCTGCGATGGTCACATAGGAGTGATTCAACCCTTTCGTCCATTCCGGAATTTGCAATTTGGCAAACGGTCGATTTTGACCCGCTATGAAGTCGGTTAGTCGAAGCCTGGCCGGATACATCCCTGTCATGATCGACGCACGGGATGGAGAGCACACAGTACACGCCGAGTAGGCATTGGTGAATTTCATCCCGGTTTCAGCAAGCTGATCGAGGTGGGGCGTTTCATACAAGTCGCTTCCGAAACAACCCAATCCTGTCCAGCCCAGATCATCCGCCAACAGAAATAGAATGTTTGGTCTGTCAGGTTTTGTTTCGCTTCCCTCTGCCAATCGACCGCAGGAAATGATCACGAACGGCATGATCAACGATATTCTTATTTGGATGAGTCGCATTGAATTCATGCCGTGGTACTAGCGTCGTATTTTCCGATAACTGGACTGGAATAAGACTGATGTCGTGGTTCGTTTACCCGATTGTAGATGCATAGCCTGTTGTCATGGAAGCAACACATGGACCACCCGAACTGAATTCAAACGGTTGGTGATTCGCGGTCGCAGAATGGGGAATGCACGCAAGTTGCCGCGGTCTGCCATAGGTAGCCAGTGCAGGATCGATTAATCGTTGCTGGTGAGGTCCTTGAATAAAGCCGTGTATTCGTTGGCCATCCGCTGAGCAGAGTAATGTTCGTACACAAATTGTTTTGCAGCAGTCGCTAATCGTTGTGCTTTCTCGGAATCAAATAAGAGCGTCTCCCAATGCTGCAATAACTGTTGCCTGTCTCCCAGCGGTGCTAACAGACCAGTGGTTTCATGGGTTACCAGTTGATCGATGCCAGGGATGTCGTAAGCAGCAACCGGGATCTCTGCTGCCGTTGCTTCCATCAGGCAACGCGGTATTCCCTCCAAAGTTGATGACATTGCAAAAAGGTCAAATGACTTCAAAAGTTCAAGACGATCGTTTCGGAAACCTAGAAATTCAATGTCGTCTTTGCTTGGAAGTGTCTGTGCGTGTGCTTCCAACTCAGCACGCTGATCTCCATCACCCAAAATGATGAGTCGGGTTGCTGGATGCTTGGCATGCAACGCATCAAATACGGACAGCAAGTCAAATACATTCTTACGACTGATCAATTGACCCACAAAACCAATGCGTTTAGGTGCCTCTGGTTCACGCTCAGGCTTTTCCTGTGCTTCTACCTCTGATAAATCAACACCATTCTGAATGTACAGCATTTTGTTTTCGGGAACTCCAAGCTGTTCGCAATCTTTCATGAGTTGCGTTGAGAGTGGAACGACTTTCGTCGCACGGCGTAACGCTTTGCCCCCAAGCCAACTGAAAATGCGCAGTTTGAAATCCATGTGGGTTGAAAAACCATGCGGCGTGACAACGCAAGGAATGCCCGCTTTTCTTGCCGCTAACAAGCCAATGATGTCGGACTTGTAGCCATGTGTGTGGATCAGATCAAATTCCTGATCTCGCAAGACGTTGGCCAGTTTCGATATTGCTGATAGATCAAATTTCCCTCGCATCGCAATTTCATGCGTTGCCAAACCGAGTTGTTTGTATTGCCGGGTCAGCTCGAGATCCTGATTGGAGGGTTCAGAAGAAATCGCCAGATCACAGCGTACTTGTTGTGGGTCAAGATGTTTCGCCAAGGCCAATATCCAACGTTCCGCACCGTAAAAACCGGTCGGGCAGATGAATTGCATTACTTTGATAGGAGTTTTCATGATTGAGGAAAATCAAACTCTGGGTATCCACCCTGCGAAGGGCACTTGAGGGTGTGATGGTTCAGGAACTTAGTCTATTTACGTGCTCTCGGAGGCAATTCACGAAATGCGGTTCAGGAGAAGTTTTTGCGACAAATAATGCTCCACGATCAAAAGTATTGCTTCAGACGCGAATCCCAGAGAGTTGAGGTTAATGTTGCCGGTGAAGGTAGGACTTGGAAGGCTTTGAAAGAGTGCTCGTGACGATCGCCAATGCAGACTCTTAAGCCACGGAATGAGTGGCAAAAAATAATTTCACACCAACGGTCAGTCATTTGATCGCTGGTGTGAGATACAGCTCGTGACCTTGTCGTCTGATATCCGTATCAGGGTCGACGCTCGAAATGGGTGAGCAGATGTGTTGTCTGATTATGCTTGACCTGCAACTAATCAGGCCAAACGGCTCGGACAGATGCCCGTCCGTCATGAACGAACGGGCTTGAGAACTTGCTAAGTATCTCGCGAAATATTGTTAGCGAGGATAAGAAGAATCACCTAGACCAAATACTCAAACGGTTTTAAGTCGGTGTGTTGGAAGGTGGTGGTCAGGCGGTGCTGGGGGTAACCCATTCCACTTTGGGCCAATCAAGTCATTGGGAACTGTGAGTCTGCTCCCGGATTCGAGGCAATTTTATTTGCTCTGATCTACGATCCACACATTGCGGAAACGCACATCCTGTCCGTGTTCTTGCAGTTTGAGGCCTTCCGCTGATGGGCTGACACCGACACCTCCATTGGCATGCTTGATGGGGACGTTATCGTGAACTTTGACGCCATTCCACCATACGGTGGCACGAGCAGGTTCAGTGGATTTTTCACCGTCCCATTTTGCCGCTTTGAAGACGAAGTGAAACGATTGCCATTGGCCGTTTGGTCGCCACGCATTCACATCTGGCACGCACTCCATACAGAACGCTCCGATGCCATGTGGGCCGATCTTCCAATTGTAGGGATCATCGACATCTTTGCCTTTGGGAGATTCGATTTGAAGCTCGTATCGGTTTTGCAGGTAAACACCACTATTGCTGTAGCCATCAACTTTGTCGTCGTTGCGGTTACCCATCAAAACGAATTCAACATGCCCTTCAAAATCTGTGTACTTCTTTTTGGTGACCAGATCGTGGGTACCCCAACGCTTGCCCCCATTCGTCATCAGGGTTTTGCCATCACCCTTGGGATTCTTAACAATTGACCAGGTGATCGCCATGTCCGGCTTGGGCCACATTTCCCAATTCTCTTTGATTGACTTCATGGTTCCATCAAACGGTACATCTGCGTTGGCAGGTGCGGCAGCACCAACATCCTTGGATTTCACGTACCCCGGTTTGTTCTCCGGAGCATTTTTGTCGGCAGCTCCAGCCAAATTGCAGCTGATTGCGAATACAGTCATCAGTCCAACAATTTGTCGGCTTGATTGGATTTTCATGGTGAATATTTCTCTTGAATTGGCGTGACGTTTGAAAATCATTTGAGGTGTGAATCAACACATTGTCTGGCTCAGAGGCTGCAATGGTGTGGTTCGTGACTACGAGTATAGACGAGGCAGCAGAGTGAGCCCATTGCTTGAAGTGAGTTCTCTTAGGCTTCCGAAACCAGACCGCGTTGTGAATGTCCGACGTGGTTTGATGATCTCCAGAAAGGTGTGACGCGTTGATAGTCGCCACCCGTCTGGCCCCAGTGACCTCGGACGTTGACTTCATGCGGGGTGTTGGAAAGCAAACAAAGGACGCACCGCGCGAATGGACAACACAGTGACCTTCATTGCAGGCCAGCAGGGTCAGAAAGCATTTCAAGCTTGGACTGACGACTCATTCTGAGACTCGAACGTAGGGCGGGATCTGCTTTTGGTGGCATTTGGCCTGTCAGTCAAAAAAATCGTTTGACGGATGAAACCCACTAAATCACGAAAAAATAACGTCTGCTGGCGTATCGTGCATCTTGTTTTTCGGCTTTTGGCATGACCTGTGCTTTGTAATTCAACCATGCGGCTTACCGCATCGCTCGTCTTCTCTACCCCTTCTCTAAGACCAAAGGTCCTCACCATGCGCAAGGCAAATCAACGTTCTCTCCGTTTGCAACCACTTGAATCACGGAACCCACTTGCGGGCAACATCATTGGCAATTTGGTGGGGACAACATTGGCCTTGGGCGGTGATGCGGCGGATAACCAACTTGTGGTGACGGAGGTAGCACCGAATCAGATTCAGGTTACTGGATTAACAGGGACGACTATCAATGGTGCGCCGTCGCAGTTGTTTGCGGCTAATTTGATAGAGTCGGTCGTTATACGAACTGCGGAAGGTGATGATCAAGTCAAGGTTGAAAATCTTAGTTTGGCAGATACCCCTAATGGTTACCTCGGCATTTTCACATCCCGAGGTAACGACATAGTTAAACTTTCAAATGTAACGACGACTCAGCAAATTCGGATCGATGCTGGAGTTGAAAACGACCGTATCAGTGCTCGACAAACCAGTACCAACGGGCTTTTTCTTGTGAATGGTGAGCACGGTGATGATCATGTGCGATTGTCGTGGGTCAAGGCCAAGGACTTGAAAGTTGAGACACACGGGGGTGTGGATCGTGTGAGTATGTATCAGGCAAAAGCTCTGAATGATATTGCCGTCAACACAGGGCAAGATACGGACTACATTCGGCTCTCGCGACTGAAATCGGGCAATGATATTGAAGTTCGCTCCGAGGATGGTGACGATGTTTTGTCCACCTATGCGATGAAAGCAGGGCAAGATGTGATCGTAAAAACATCATCTGGCGATGACTTAGCCTGGATGTATCGCACCCAAGCTGGCCGAAATGTGGTAGTCGCGATGGATGATGGAAACGATCGTTTGACCATGCGTGACACCATGGCCGTGGATGACGTCTTCATGGAACTTGGGATCGGAAATGACAAAGCAAGAGTGAAAAATGTAAACGCGGGTGATTTTTATGCCGCTGCTGCTGACGGACAAGACAAAATGGAATTGGACAACATCAATGCAGCAAATGACCTGCATGTGAAAATGGGAATGGGTGACGACGTGCTCAAAATTTCCAACTCCACAGCTTTGAATCCGTTTTTTGACGGGGGTCCAGGTTTTGACACTTTGTATGACCTGCCAAATGCTTTTGATGAGGTCCTCGCCTCAGTCAACTTTGAGCTGGTGATTTAGGGCGATCGGTCGAAAGACAGTGTTGGTCAGCGTGATGTATCACGCATCATGGCTGCGACGTTTGGGGCTTGTCTGCCAATCCATCCTCTGCAAGTCGCAGAGTAGGCCCGACTGGCAGACGAAAACGTGAGTAGAAATCGGTCAGGTCTTCAAAAGCGGGCAAGTCGATGTGACCGGACAGGGAACCCTCGCGAAGCAACAGGCTGCGCTGAACAACGATATCCGGATTGACCTGCGGTGAAAGACCATCAAAGCTGACAGGATCCCGGAAATGATCACCGTCGGCGACCCGGGTGGACATCAACAGTACGTAGGTCACTCCTTCGTCAAGATGAACGGGTTTGGGTAAACGCGTATAGCGAAAGGAGTTCAGCAATTCGCCGGAGGTACCGGGTTTCAGCTGACATTGTGCGAGTTCGATCTGTTGACCCTTGGCTTGCATCAAAAGTCGGATCACGTGCGGACTGTTCAGAGAGTGATTCTTACCGCGGAGAGGACTTTTTGATGGTTGGTCACGTTCGTCGTCCAGTGGGATTGATCGGGCTGCACGGGCTGCTTTGTCCCGGTCGTGATCGTCGAACATGCCCAGATGGGTCACGACCGTGTTCTCAGATCCTGCCCGTAGTCGAAAAGTGAAACCCACTTCACCCGTGACATCGTTTCTCAGGTTATGCCAGCCGGGATTTTGAATCAGTGGACCGCCATTGATAACATTCAATTGTCTGGCATGGCCGCGGTTGTGAATTCTCAGCAGCATCGCTGCCAGCCCATTTGCGGTGTCAGTGGACGAACCATCAGCGTATGGTTTGGTCTCGTAAAGATCGTGTTGCAGGTTGTACAGCACAGTAGGTGTGGCCGCACCACGTGAGCCTCCCGAGGCCCAGGGCATTGTCAATCCACCCTCGATGATCAGTTTGTTGGCGCCTTGGCGAATAGCCAACGCATCATTGAGAAACGGCGGCCCCAAATGACAGAAGAAAACACGTGGTCTTGTATCTGGTATTTCAGGCGTTCCCCGCCAATAGGCGAATACATTGTGACTGTCCTGAGCTTCCTCAGGATTCAATGAGTGGCCAATGATGTGAGCAAGGGTCGCATAAAGATCGGTCAAGGTCACAATGGAGCGGTTCAGTTTTCCACCTTCAAGCACAGCCGGCCATGAAACCATCAGGGGCACCCGGATGCCTCCTTCCCATAGCTTGGCTTTCTTTCCTCGCAGTTTGCCACTTTCCTGATTTGGGCCCAGATTGTCTCCAACATTGGGACCGTTGTCACTTGTGAAGATGATCAACGTGTTCTCAACGAGCTTGTGGCCAGGCCATCGTGGGTCATCCGTGGTTTTCAGTGTTTCAAGCAGGTTGCCAAAGACAACATCATTTTCCAGCACCATGTCCTCCCGATCATTCGCAACAGAGTCATCCGAGTAACGACTCTCACCCTTGATCCTGGTTCCCGCTATCTGGTCCGGAACGGCGTAATCCCCCTTGGGATTTCGTTGAAAATGATTGGCGTTGGGGACGTAATAGAGAAAGAAAGGTTGTGTTGGGTTGTTTGACTGCCGGGTCAGGAAGTCTTTCGCTTCCTTCAGATACAACGGCCCGAGTTTGCTGAGATCCCAGTC
Organism: Rhodopirellula sp.; assembly: GCA_002689655.1. GTDB lineage: Bacteria > Planctomycetota > Planctomycetia > Pirellulales > Pirellulaceae > Rubripirellula. The sequence goes on from NZHC01000044.1 coordinate 7,229, forward strand.
AGGTGCTGACAGAATTTTTCCTTCGCGATTCTTCATTCCGATCAGCTTCATCCGACTGCGGTCAGTGAAGGTGAATCGGTCGTTGCGAATCAGGATGCGTGGCTCGGTGTCGAGTGGATCTTCGGTGTTGCCAGTGACGCCGAAGTATTCGTCAAAACCGTGATGCGTTGGACCATCCAGAATTGGCTTCGTAAAGTCGATATCATGGAAGAAAAAATCTTCTGCCGGCTTACCTTTTCCGTTGTCAAATGACATGCCCACATGGTATTTACCGATACCAGCTGTGTGATAACCGTTCGCCTGTAGCATCTCAGGCAGTGTAGTCAGCCCCTGCTGAATCATCGGCGTGTTGGGGCCGTGAGGTAGCCATCCCTGATACTTCAGGTACGACCGATGAGCGAAACGGCCGGTGAGCAGAGAGTATCGCGTTGCACTGCACATCGAGGCGGGAGCATAACCATCAGTGAATACAATTGCTGATTCTGTGAATTGCTTGAGGTTCGGTGTCCGTAGTGTTTTTTTGACAGGCGGACTGGTTGGAGACAACCGTACATTCAAATAGACACTGGTATCACCGATTCCCATGTCGTCTGCCATCATGATCAAGATGTTGGGTTTCGCCGGCCGGTTGGTAGCATCGACGGTGTCAGATTCCACCGTGGCAACGTGATCGACTGCGAAGCAGGAATGATCGCTGATTCCAGTCAATAACAGGACGGCTGTCACTCGCAAAGCGGTCAGTGGAAACTTTGTATTCAGGAATTCCATAAGGCTCATGTCAGTGTTTTTCATGATCGTTATTTATCTTGATTGATTTGGTCTGGTTCATCTCAGACAGGTCAATTCGTTGTGTTTGTTACGGGTGGTATTTCAGCCAATCTGTTGTTCAGTTTTTGCTTCAGATCGGCAGCGACATCGGAGTATTCAGGATCGTTGTAAAGATTGTTGTATTGCTTGGGATCATTCTCCATGTCGTAAAGCTCTGCTGTTTTTCCATAGTCAAGCAAAGCCCATTTGCGTTCGCGATACAACCTGCCCTTGCCGCTGCAAAGGATCGAGTTCCTCACCTCATGCGACGGGTCCTGCAGCATGGCGGATATATCCAAACCTTGAATGTTGTCGGGGATACTGAGTCCACAGAGTTTGGAAAGGGTCGGATACAGATCGAGCAGTTCTACAAGTGATCGACAGCGAACTGGGGCGTGACCCGGGACACTCACAATCAACGGGACGCGTGCAGATTCTTCGTGGATACTTACCTTGGACCAAAGGTCGTGTTCGCCGAGGTGATATCCATGATCACTGGTGAAAATGACAATCGTATTTTCTCGCTGACCACTTTCATCCAATGCCTTGAGCACCTTGCCAGTCATCTCGTCAATGAAACTGACAGACGCGTAATACGCACGAATCAATCGCTTTTGTTGCTCCAGATCCATTTGCAGGTTTTGCGAGGTGCGTCGGTTACCAGCATTCATGGGAATGTCATCCCAGTCTCCAGCCACTTTCGGCGGTAGTGATATTTTTTCGATCTGATAGGGTTCGAAGTGCTTGCGAGGCGCGACCAGGGGAACATGCGGACGCACGAATCCTACCGCCAGAAAAAATGGCTTGTCGAGATTTTTGTATTGGTGGATCAGCTTGACCGCTTTCGCAGCGGTTTTGCCATCAGAGTGAATCAGGTCATCGCCGTCAGCTTCTACCACCGAGAATCGATTGCCCCCGGCGGCCCCTTTTTTCAGTCTTTCAGGATTGTTCTGTAGAGTTTCCCCTGATCCGGGAGTCTTGGATTCCGGACCAGGGCTGTTGAACGATTCATCCCATGATGCGGGGTCATCCGCGCCATCTTTCCCAGAACCAATATCGGTGGGAACACCCATATGAAAGACTTTTGAGATCCGGGCAGTGTGGTAGCCATTCTTTCGGAAGTGCTGCGGCCAACTATCTTTGTCAGGGCCAACCTCTTTGCGACCGCTCGTATAGCCAGTGGCTTTGGTCGCGACGGGGTAATATCCGAACAACATGGATGCACGGGATGGTCCGCAAATGGTGGCTTGGCAATAGGCACGCGAAAACAGTGAGCCCCTCGATGCCAGTTCGTCGATATGGGGTGTTCGGCAAACATCGTTCCCGTAGCAGCCAAGGGCGGTTGCGGTCAGATCATCCGAGATGATCAGCAAGACATTGTCGGGTTGGGATGTCGATTCTTCAGCCAGTAGTCTGATCGCTGGGACAACAAGAAAGCCGATCAGCAAATAGATAGAGTGTTTCATTTGCTTTGCCCGGATAACTCCAGGATCGTTATGTTTCTGAACTGCACCGGATCACCATGCCCGCAAAAGCAGATGTACCCTGTCCGGCGTTTCACGCCCTTGTGCTTGGGATACTTTGACATCAGCTCATCCAGATTGGCATCAAGGATGGTCGTGCCATTGAGTTCGACCAGAACCTTGGCACCATGAACCGTCACTTTTTGGTGATTCCACTCTCCCACAGGCTTTAGAAATCCACGTTTCGCCGGTTGTAATTTGTAAAGAGAGCCATGGTATTGTGATGTTTTCAATTTTGAATACTTTGGATGGCTGTTGTCCAGAATTTGCAACTCCATGCCGGCGCCCGATGGACGACCCTCACCGGGATAGTGAATTCCCAAGCCGTTGTTGCCATGTGGTGGCAACAGAAAGTCAAACTCAAGAATGTAGTCTGAATACTGTTTCTCGGTGCGTAGCACTTTACCCCGGCAAATGAGCTTGCCATCGTTGACCTCGTATTCGGCGTCCGTCCAGCCAGTCAGATCCTTGCCATTGAACAACTTGACGGGTTCATCCCCAGATACCGATGAGCCAAGAAGGATCGCGGTGATGATCGCGGTTGGGATGATTGTTGCGGGAATGATTTTCAACGCTGAATCCTTTTTTGTACGGGGTGATGGTAGCCATCGATTCAGGGAATGAATGGCTGCCGTCATCAGGCAATGTCTCAATCAGATCCGTTACAGTTCCCAGCCAGAACGGTAGTCACTTTTGACAAATGAATTGGCATCGTCATTGTTGGTGAACCTGAGAGCTGCACTGTCCCAGTTGAGTTTCTGATTTGGGAATCGCACGGCAATGTTGCCTAGCAGGACAGTTTCTGTGAGCGGCGCGGCAAAATCAAAGGACGCGCAAGCAGGGTTGCCTGTTTGGATTGCTTCATGCCAGTTGTCGAAATGCCCACGTTTTTCGATAGCTGGCATCTCGTAGCCGGTCAGCAGATCATCAGGAAAAACCATCGGCTTGCCACCATGGGGTAGCACGATCGCTCCTGATTGACCCACAAAGAAGGTTCCCTGGTTGGGTAACTTCAAGCCTGAAGGAAGGTATTTCGAAGTCGAAAGTAATGGCCGCCCGGCACCTCCGTCCTGCCAGAAATAGGTCAGCGTTTCTGTGGCAGTGTATTGGTTTCCCGTAAATTCGTATTTGATTTTGTTGGTGGGTTGCCATGTTTCGGCGTTGGGTTTGATACCCGAACTCTGGACTGAAACAGGCGGTGCAACCTGTAGAGCTGACACCATGGGTTCGAAGATATGAATCCCCATGTCACCGAGCGTCCCAGAGCCAAAATCGGTCCACCCTCTCCAATTCATGGGCTGATAGATTTTTTCGGCATACGGTCTCGTAGGTGCGACCCCAAGCCAGAGATCCCAGTCCAGTCCTGCAGGANTTTTGTCCGCGTGCTCGGGCCTGCCTTCCTTCGGTCCAGCCCATCCTTTGTGGCTCCAGCCATGCGCCTCTTTGATTTTTCCAATCAAACCACTTTGAATCATTGCCACAGCNGTTCGATGGCCGACTGTGGATTGATTTTGTATTCCCATCTGCGTTGCGACTCCGAGTCGTCGGGTTTCAATCAGCAGNGTGCGTGATTCATGGATCGTGTGAGTGAGTGGNTTTTGTGTGAATACATGCTTGCCCAGAGTTGCTGCGGCAAGCGTTGGCAACGCATGCATGTGGTCTGGCGTCGAGATGGTGATGGCGTCAATGTCCCCACTCTCGTCNAGTAGTTTTCGCCAGTCCTGATACCGACGGGCTTTTGGCCATTGTTTGGCTGCTGCTGCGTAACCACCTTTGCGAGTGCTCACGCCTGTCATGACATCACAGAAAGCAACCAGATTATGACCTTTCGCAGCGCCGTTGACGTCCGCCCACCCGCGGCCACCAACGGCGATGGATGCGATGTTCAGCTTCGCATTGGGCGACTTTGCGCTAAGGATTCCCGGTGCCGCGAAGGAACCCACGGCGGCGGTTGCAGCACTNTGTTTCAGAAACGATCGGCGGGACTGATTCATGGTCGTATGATCTCCAAGGCATTGTGTCCAAAGCTTNGCGGGTTTATCCCTGTACTGATGAAACCTTGTTTTCTCCTGATTCAGCAGACGTAGTCTTGGTTTTGGCAGCGAGTTGCAGGAGGCGGGCTCCGGCTTTCAGTCCGTATTCTTTGGCCGTTCTACCAGGGGCCACCAAGACTTTGTTGCTGGGATGAAAATCGATGTTCATGAAGTCATTCTCGAACGCTAGTTCGTTTTTCAATTCTTCAAAGCTGCCAGTTGTTTCCTGACCATCGCAGATTGCTTCGCATCCAAAATTTGCCAGCAGGCGAGGCCGTTACCAACGAGGTCCCACTCGTCGAATTCCCATACCACCTTTTTATTTTTCGTGATCTCGAAAATCTGTGGATTGTCTTCGCCCGCGTGACAGTTTCCTGCCACGATATTTCCATTGGGCAACTCCTGCAACGCAGTCATCCAGCCAAGCGAGATCTCAGAATCAGGAATTGTCTTGGAAATTTCCCAGACGACCTGTTTCTCAGGCGTTACTTCAACAACGCTGTTTCCACTGCCAGAACAGATCATGGTATTGCCATTCTTCAGCCGAATTGCGCCAAACACCCGGGTACCAATCTCGTATTCCCAGACCACATTCCCATCGGCATCGTATTCGGACACAACTCCCGGGTTCTCTGCGCAAGCGAGGTAGTGACCATTGTCAAGAATTCGCATCAATCGAGTCCTCTTGCGACCGCCCTCCCCCAGCGGTACTTGCTTGACGAGTTTTCCATCCTTGTCGACATGAATGATTCGGCCGACGTTGCTTTCCACGATGACGGTTTCCCCGTTACCCAGCCGATCAAAGGCGTGGACATCTACTTTCTTGCCCTCATTGCCATTCATCGTGGCACTGTCGTATTCCCAGACCACTTCTTTGCCAAGCGTGATCTCTTGTGTTTTTGTCCACGAGTCATGAAACAGAATATTTCCGCTGGGCAGCAGGTGGACATCATGGTGTCCCGTGTGCCCTTTCTGGGGACCCGCCGTGTTGTGTTTCCAAAGCACGGTGCCATCTGATTCACAGATTGCCAGAACGTTGTTTCCATAAGATGCGCCGACGAGGACCAAACGGTCATCTGCGTCCGCGGAAACCGCAAGACCAGAAACAAGGCAGGTGGCAAAAACGAGGGTAGCAATAGTTTTCATGGTAATGACAACTTCCAGGTAACGACGGAGGGGGATGTGGGAGATGGCTTCAATGTAGAGAATCGGGATACCATTCATGTCCCATTGGGATATTTGAACGTAAGCGAGTCGATGGTACCGGAGAATCGGTTCGGTGTTTTGTAGTTGCCGACTGGTTGGAACAGGTCGGCACCGATTTGAATGGAGTTATCTGGCTCTTGCTGCATGATACCCGCTTCCGCCTTCCCAACGAGCTTGCCGTTTACTTTTAGATACATCTCGCCGTTGGGATTCCATTTGGCTTCGAAACTGGCGGGACCCTCATGGACCACGTCGGATCGGATCATGGTGGACTTGCTGTTCACGCGGGCGACAAAACAGATTTGCCCCTGGTCGAGATAGACGCTGTACCCTGCTCGATTGCCGCCGTGAGCGAGAATGACTCCGGAAGAGGAATTTGGGTGAATGGTTGCCTTGATTTGTAGCGATCGGCCGCCAGCCACTTTGGGTACTCTGAATGCTGGCAGGCTGAGCCAGGCCTTTCCGTTCAACTGAAGTGAACCAGTGTCACCGGTAACACCATGATTCACAAAACGAAGGAGCTGGTTACTGGCTGGAATCGCGATGGTCGGTAGCGGTGCAGTCAATTTCGCCTCGTCGTTGTAGGCAAACCCGAGATCGTTTGCCCACTGGGAAATTTTTGAGGCCATTGCCAGTGCGCGTTTTGATTGACTGGAAAGAAGATTGGTCGTCTCACCTTCATCTGCTTCAAGATCAAATAGTTGCGCTTCGCTGCCATCAGGGTTAATCAGGAATTTCCAGCGACCGTCGCGCATCGCGAACGTGGGGCTCTGATGCTCCGGTTTGCCGCCCTTGAGAATGGCGTGCGGGTGGCCGTATTGCCAGAAGACAGGCCGTGCACGCGGTGTCGCTTTGCCCAGCAGCACTTCGCCACGATCCAAGCCATCAAGATCGTCTTCAACTTGAATGCCGGCGAACTGACAGAGAGTGGGTGAAACATCAATCGCACTCATGATACTGGTGCTGTCGGTAACGCCTGCTGGAATCGTACCTGTCCACCGGGCGATGAACGGCATGCGAATGCCGCCTTCGAATAATGACCATTTGCGTCCGCGGTATGGACCGGTGAATCCCGCCGGGGGGCCCGTAACATATTTTCTAGGCCAATCCGTCGGACCGTTGTCACTGGTGAACAGGATCAGAGTTTTGGGGCCAAGTTTCAATTCATCGATGGTTGCGATCAGACGCCCTATCTGCTGATCCATCTGTTCCAGAACGGCGAAAAAATCACGGGCGTAAGAATCGTCAGAAACAGTTTTGAATTTGTCTGCACTGCCGGGACGCGGAACATGGGCATCATGGACATCGTTTGGAAACAATCGGACATAAAATGGCTTGGTTTGATGACGCTTGATGAAGTCAATGGTACGGTCGGTCTGTATTTGCATGCGTTCCCAGCGTTCGCAGGGAATGATCTCTCCGTGCCCCAACGCACGAGCCCTGTCAACGCCCTTGGCGTTCGAGATAAGCCGATCGCCAAGTCCCTCAAATGAAACGAGTGATTCATCAAACCCGTACGCTTGCGGCAAAGGGGCATCATCGACATCGCGTCCACCTCCCATGTGCCATTTTCCAAAATGGGCAGTCGCGTATCCGGCAGACTTCAGTTTCTTTGCGGTGGTTGGCGCCGAAGCGTCAAGATAATTTGCCATTCCGCGGTTGGCGTTGCCCGCGCGAGTGTTCAGGTAGGAGTGGATTTTCCAGCGACCCTGATATTGTCCTGTGGTGATCGCCACTCGCGACGCAGAGCATATCGGTGAGTTGACATAGAAATTCGTCAACTTGATTCCCTGGGCAGCGAGCCTGTCGATGTTTGGCGTTTTGACCAGTGGATTTCCGAAGCAGCTGGGGTCAGCGAATCCCATGTCGTCAATGAAAATGACCACGATGTTCGGCTTTACCGCTGAGGTATCGTCAGCGATTGCAGACTGAGCGATACAACACAGCGCGAGTAGCGACAAAAAGAAAAATGGAATTGATTTCATGGAGGTGGGACTACTTTTGCGGGGAGCAAGGCTGTGACGCGAAGGTGGGTTCAGTCTGTTCGAGCGACAGATTTTTAACGACCCGTCGCAGCGTTTGTACTCGGGGATCTTGGCTGCCAACTGTGATGCAAGCCGACAGCCTCGTGAGCAGATAGAAACGTTTCTAGAGCTGATTCAGGATTTGATCTTACTCTCGCTGTGCAGCTCTTTGATTTGTTGGTGCAGGGCGACTTTCTGTGTTCATTGTACTCACAAACGCCAAGCTGAAATTATGATCGCTCTGCAGGCTGCTGCCAATGAGAATCAGCGTACTTCCCATTGAGATTTGTTTCACATGAACCGATGGGTTAGGTCACCTCCCATGAAGCCATTTCGGTCAAATGCAAACAGGGTGTCGCTAGTGGTTCACGTATATCAGGTCTGCGATTCAGTTTTCCAGAATGTGAATGACATGCAACGCGGTGCGGTCCTTTGCTTCGCTGGTTGTTTGAACTGTGATGGTATGTTTTCCCGGAGCCAAGTCATCTGTGAGTATGAGCGGCCAGGGCAGGTGGAGTCCCTTGCTCCATCGGGTGATGGAATCAACTTTTTTGAATTCGTTGCCATCAACGCTGAATTCAACGATGCAACTGTCATAACCCGATGCCAGAAAGAGTCCAAAAGCCGTACCTTCAAATTCATAAATGAATCGGGATCCCGGTTTGGAAGCAACCAAAGCCGGTACATCAACGAACCCTGCACGCGTTCCTCCTCGAACAGGTTTCCAATTTTGTTGGAGGGTAAATCCGCTTTCCAATACAGCTTTCTCCAAATCGCCAAAGCGACCATGGATATAACTGTGGGAGTCAACCAGATCATCGGGAATGGCATGCGGTTTAGGAGTCTTTGTTGTTTTCCAGGCCGCATCCAGCATGCGAGTCATGCTGTTGGTATAGACACGCTGTCCGAAGGGAGGAGGATGCACGTTGCTACGGAAACCGCTTTGCCAGGTAAATTCGCCTGCTTGAATTCGATCCGCGACTTCTCGAGTGATGTTGAGAGTCGTGCATCCGTAGTGTGAGGCCGCTTTTTCATGTTCCGCGATCGGAACTGGTACGCGACCCGCATGGTAGTCGTCCAAGTGACTGCCCATTGCAAAGTGCATGTGGACAATGTCAGTCATCGGATTGATTTTTCGGATGTGTTGAACCACTCCTTCCATGGACCGTCGCATGATCTCAGGATGCTCTGGGATATTGGATCCATCGTTGACGGCCGCTTCGACAAACAGCAGGTCAACAGGGCCGTTACAAAGAATGTCACGTTGCAAACGAAAGGCATGACCATTCGAACCGACCGAGGGGATGCCGGCGGCAATGAAGTCGAATTGCGTGTCGGGGAAACGTTTCTCAAAGTACCGCATCAACTCGTTCCGCCAGCCTTTTCCATAGGTAATCGATCCTCCAAGGAATGCGATTCGTCCTCGTTTTTCTTTGCGAAAAGCTGAAAGACTGTTAGCCAATCCGTTCCGGAGTTCAAAATATTCGGTATCCCGGGGCATCACGTTGGTGTGTTGCATCACGAATCGAGCCGACTTGAAAATTTCCGGCATGGCAAAATGATGGCCATGGGCCTCATCGGATTGCTGGACGATGACAAGCTCCATGTCATGGCCGAGTGCTTTCAGTCGTCGCTGTGCTTCCAGAGTGTTTTGCTCGGGTGGAACAACTTGATCATTCAGGCAGATTGCATGCCGAATCGGAATTTTGGAATTCGCGATGGGTGCAAGCAGATCCACAGGGTTACCTCTGAACTTCTTGAGTTCAGCAACCGATCCGAAATCGTAGAATTCGATCGCTTCTTCAATCTGCTTTTTTGCTCCGGCCCAGCCCAATGGCCAGCTTTTCAAATCCATCACTGGGACGTCACCGAAAATACAGGCGATGCGATCTGGATGGCGTGCCGCATAGCGGTACGCATGAAGCCCGCCGCGACTGCAGGGTTCCAGTGCCGGACGTTTGGATAAGTTCCATTGCGATCTGACTTGGTCATAAAACTGATCCATGATGTCCAAGGATGACTCGCATCCAAGCATTTTGACCACATTGATGAAACCGATGTGGTAACCGTTGTAGACGAGTTCCTGATCGACTTCTGAATGAAAGTCGGGGAACGAAGTGCGCCAGACCCACGGGTTACCGGGCGCAGGGACTTTTGGCGAAACGATAAATGCACGATGGCCAGCCAGGTTGAAGGTGTGTTTCTGGTATCCATGCCAGTCAGATGTCTGTGTGCTGACGGTTGCAGGAACCGTCTCCCCTTCAGTGCCAGAGGCTTGTTGGCAAGAGCAGGCAAAGCTCATCAATGATGCAGCGATGATGAGAGAGCGAATCCAATTCATGTTGGTCTCTTGATCAAACTGTGGTCAGTGGATTGCGTCTGTGCAGATAGGTAGAGAAGGACGACGAGGAAAATCAACGCTGCGTTTCGTCTACCCACGGCAGTAATTGCAGGTCACTGCAGAATGGTGAGGCAGGCAGGCCAGCTAGATTGTACAAATTGGCATTTGAGGGGTCGCCACTGCAGGCGTAACGCACAGCTCTGGGCTGCCTGACCTGTGGACTACGGACAACGACCTCGGAACCATCGATGGACGCTTGAGCGGGATACCAGCTACCAGTCGAATCTGCCAATTCAAAGTGTGCCAACGCAGTATCCGGGGTTGCCTTGGGAAGACCGAGTCCCCGTTTGTGAGCAACGGTCAAACCGGGTTCGGCATGGTCGAACTGGACGCGCATGGTGTTGTGGTTGACCGTGGCGGACTTGAATAGCGGTCCACTGTAGACAAGCTGTTTGTCGTACGTTTTTGCCAAAGCCCAATTCACAAGGCGTTGGGCCACATCAAGTTTATTTGCCGGATGAATGTCGCTGTCGCGAAGATCGATCGTTACGGCCATTCCCGTGTGTGGGATACTCAGACTAAGACGCTGTTCCTCACGTAGGCGAACCCAACCATGAGCCGTGTCGTTGAAAGCCGGTAGCTGAACAAAATAAAATGGTAGTGCGGGTTGTCCCCACGTTTCCCGCCAGCCGTCGATCAATGCCTGCATCTTGATCCGATAGTTGCGAGGATCTTCTCCACGGCCAGCGTTCGATTCTCCCTGATACCAAATGAATCCCCTGATGGCAAAGGGTGTGATCGGTGATACGCGTGCGTTGAAGATACGGGCTGGCATGCCCGCAGTATTGCGAATGATCACACCACCTTTTAGTTTTGCCACATCATCAAGTTGATTCTTATCTGAAAGTGAAAGAGTTTTCTGCAATGCCAACTGCTTGGTGAATTGCAATCGTGGGATGAAGCCTTCAATCGGTTTGCCACCCCATGATCCCTCAATGATCCCAATGGGAACGCCAAGTTGCGCGTGCAGCATGTCAGCAAAGAGGTACGCTACGGCAGATTGTTTTTCCCGATTAAGTGGGTTGTCGACTTGCCAGATACTTGGCTGACGCCTTTTTGTTAAAGCGTGCGGTGAGTCGGGATCGGAAATGCGCAGGTAGCGAATGTGGTTGGTCGAAGCAGCCTCGACCATTGCTTTGATCGCTGGGACCTTTCGGCCACACGCGGCCAGTGTCATTTGCATGTTTGACTGACCACTTGCGTACCAGACCTCGCCAATCAGCAGGTCATGGCGTTCTTGAATTGACGTGCCTGATTTCACCGTCATGGTTCTGCCAGTATGAGTGGCTTGCAGAGGGGAAAGCTCAATTCGCCAGTGACCGTCACTGCCTGCTGTGGTCGTTTTTGATTGACCGGCAAATTCCAGAGCGACAGCCGTGTTTGCTCTGGTTGTGCCCCAGACGGGAACTGCAACGCCCTGTTGCAACACGGCGTTGTCAGTAAAGACATCTGAAAGCTGTAGTCCCTCAGCGGTGAGAGAGCTTGGGATGAACACAACAAAGAGCAGCATCAAGGCTGAGGGTTGGGCACGCATGAGGTTGTCCAGAGAGACATGATTTGGATTTTTGAGTTGATCTTCAGGCGAGAACCGAACGCTGCTAAAATTTTGTGAATAAGCCACATGCTGACTTGCGGAGGGGTATCTTTCACGCCTTGTTTCCTGGGGTCTCGAAGGTGGTTTGCGACGTTCATTGTTTACTCCGGCCACCTGCTCGTGATCGCTCGGACTTCGCTTTGTACTCAAGAGCTATCTTTTTGGGTATCCAGCGGGCCAGCTCATCACGAATTTTCTTGTAGTTGGGATCATGGGCAACGTTGTTGAACTCGTTGGGATCATTTCGGTGGTCGTAAAGTTCCTCGGCTCCATCGTCATAAACAATGAGCCGCCAGTCGCGGTTGCGGATCGAGTGGTTTCCTGTATACGAAGAAGTGATTGCTGGCCGTGCTCGCGCCTTTCCTGGGTCACGGAGCTGCGGAACAAGCGAGATGCCCTCAAGTTTTGGGTTCACAGGTAGCTTGCAAAGTTCGATTAGCGTGGGATAGATGTCGATCAGGCTGGCGGGTTCCATGCACGTGTTGCCGGGCTTGATGCCTGCACCCGCAAACACCAATGGCACTCGTGTTGATTCTTCCCACAGCGTGCGTTTGGCCCAATGTTGTTTTTCACCAAGGTGAAACCCGTGGTCGCTCCAAAGGACAATCAGCGTATTTTCAGCATGGGGGCTGGCTTCCAGTGCGTCCAATAAGATGCCAACGCAGTGATCCACAAAACTGATTGATGCCAGATAGGCGTGGGTCAGACTGCGTTGCTTAGCGTGTTCGATGACTTCGGCATGGGTAGGGGCCACGGCATAGTTGTTGATGCCCAGAAAATTTTCTGGAAGATCCTCAATGTCTGACTTTGGGTTATTGGGAAGCCGCAGTGATTTTTCGTCATAAAGGTCAAACCACTTGGGTGGCGCGTACAGTGGGACATGAGGCCGGAAGAAGCCAATTGACATGAAGAAGGGCTGGTCAAAATCTTCCTGCAGGGTTTTGGCTGCCGTCTGGGCAAGCTGATAATCACCCATTTTGGTGTCGGCTTCTGGATACTTGCCCCAATCCCACGCCCGACTCCAATGCTTGGGACGATTTAGCCGTGTTGGAGGTGCGGGATTTCTCATTCGACCCAATGATCGGTCAATGTCGCTCGATAGTCTTCCACCAAATCCGTGATGCAATACTTTGCCACCCGAAAAAGTGTAGTAGCCGTGATTTTTGAAGTAACGCTGCATCGTTGGAATGTTGGTCAGCGCAGGCAGTTGCTCATACTTCGGACCAAGTTCATAGCTGCCATGGGTGGTTGCACTGATTCCTGACATGACACTGACTCGCGATGGTGAGCAGACTGGCACGTCGCAATGCGCGTTGGTGAAATTACAACCCCGCTGCGCTAACGCATCCATGTGTGGAGTGACTGCCTGCGGATGCCCGTCGAGGAAGCCTACCCAGTCGTTAAGGTCATCAATCGCAATGAAAAGTACATTTGTGCCGTCTGCTGGATTGGCCTCGCTGGCATCCGTGGCAGGCTGAAGCCAGAATGTGAGTGTGGCGATTGCGAATAAGAGGCTGAAGTGTGAATTATGGACGCGAGTCATACCGCTTTGAAGTTTGCAAACTGATGATCCAATTGATTGACGCCTGCCTTGTCGGGCTAACTTGATATCCATCATTTTTTTTCGCATTTTTTCTGGTAATACGCTCGCAATGTGCAGGCAGTGTAGGAATTCTTCGTCTGTATGATTCGTCGTTCGTTTTCTATCATAACCCGTACTTCGAGTGAGGGAATTGCTGGTAGCCTGCTGTCGTGGATCGTGATCCGGGTCATACTCGCAAGGCAAGGAAAATTTGGTCAGCGTCGTCTTTCATTCTTCCTGGTCCTGTGATGGCGGATGCGTTGCCCTTGGGTTGGCGAGGAACACAGCACAGTGATGGATTAGGGGAAGATTATCAGGCAACAGGACTTATCAGGGATAGTGCTTCTCGATCTTGCCGGCCCGAAGGTATAGTGGGAGCTTTGGGAGATGAAAGCCAGGGTTGAATGTCGTATACCTGTGCAGGAGGAGTGATGGAAAACGAAGATCAATTGAAAGAGAAACCGGAAAGCAAAGAAGCATTTGCTTACCAATCCAAAGCCGGTGAGGATGAGGATCTGGGATCAACGTGTGACCTGAGTGAATCGGTGAATGAAGCAAAGTTTGATGTGACGGCGGACTTGGCTTTCACGAACGAAGCTGATCCGGAACGCGATGTAAAATCGGGTACTGCCGAGAAACCGGAAATTACTGAGGGAAAGCAGATCGGCCGTTATCGGATTCGGTCGTTGCTGGGCCAAGGTGGTATGGGTTCTGTATTTCTCGCCTACGATGACGTTTTGGCTCGTGAAGTCGCGTTGAAAATTCCAAAGTTTGATAGTGGCGCGAGTCCTGAAACGCTGAAACGATTTCACCGCGAGGCCCGCACAGCCGCCAATGTTGCACACCCAAATTTGTGCCCGGTGTTTGACATCGGAGAAATTGATGGTTGGCAATTCATCGCAATGGCGTATATCAAGGGCTGTCCTTTGTCAGATTACACATCGGGTGAAAAATCTGTCAGCCAACACGGGATCGCCGAAATCATTAAAAAGGTCGCGTTGGGGCTGCAGGAAGCTCATCTCAGCGGGATCATGCACCGCGATTTAAAGCCAGCCAATATCATGTTGGATCATCGTAACGAGCCGATCGTGATGGATTTTGGCCTGGCGTGCACCCAAGAGCGTGATGATGATCGGCTAACCAAAGATGGCATGGTGATTGGTTCACCTGCATACATGTCACCAGAGCAAATCAGAGGTGTGCAGAAAGATATCACCCACGCAACCGATATTTATTCACTTGGTGTGGTGATGTACGAAATGTTATCAGGGCGACTGCCCTACGAGAACGCCGAGTCGACGATTGCTTTGATAGGTCAGATTCTTACGGTTGATCCGCCACCGGTGGAAGCACACAATTCAGAGATTGACGCAGGGCTTTCTGATATTTGTGCCAAGGCTATGGTCAAGAAGGTAGAACATCGTTTTCAGACGATGGAGGACTTTGCAGATGCGCTGCGAACCTATTTGCAGGGCACCGTTGGTCGTGACTCGTCGATTGTCAATTCACCAGAACACGCGGGAATCAAAGAGCAGGTGAAGCTTGCGAAGCGTTTTTGCCAGACGGGCCGACAGGCAATCGCGATTCCAATCTTGGAAGAGATTTTGCTGACCGATTCGACTGATGAATACTGTGTCGAGGCACGTGCATGGGCCAGTCAACAATTGGTCGATTTAAAGCATGCGTCTGCTGATTCTCCAACACAAAAGCCAAAGCAACCCATCGATATGGCTGAACAGATGACAGATGCTTTTTCGGGACTCGATTCGGTCATTCCGAAAGTGCCAGCGATACCCAAAGCACCCTCGACAAGTGCCTCTGCATTCGAAACATCCATCATGCAAAATTTGTATGCATCAGAAAAGCGAGCAAGTGAGCGTCAAGAAGAGCAGCCCGAGCAGAAAGCGACGGATTCGAGCGAAGAAGCAAGTGATGAGCAAAGTACGCAAGCGAAGGCTCCTAGATCCATGGCTGACGTCTTGAATGAGATGAGAGAGTCAGCGGCGTTTCGAATTGATCGGGATGTGCTCAATTCGAAACGTCAGAAGGATCAGGACGATGCAGGCCAACAGTCGTGAGGTACATGATTGATCGACGGATGAGTGGAGGCATTGTTGATCCCTTACCTGTGGTGGCAACCCGCTTATGGAAAGGTCGCGTTCTCATGGACGCGACGGTTGGTCGCCTCATGCTTGGACTCACTAATGTCAGTTCAACTGTCTGTATCAACAGTTGAGAACCACTGGATATCGACCTCTTTGGTGGCCAGGTTGTGAATCTGACGCACGATGTTCATTCTGCCATCGCTTACCGCATCGGTATGCGTGGTGTGAAAAGTATCACCCACACGCCGAAATGACCCGCGCACTGGAGAAGTAATCAATGAGTGATCGGCTGCGAAAATGCAGGCGTTTCCCTCCACGGAACCAAGCTCACGTTTTGGGTCAGTCGCTGTCAGTCGAATGGAGCTAAATAATCGTCCAAAGCCATCCACTTTCCCCTCAAAGTGGATTCTTATTTCGGATGCATCGACCTCCACAAGTGAAATTGTTCCGGATCCGGTGCCCTTCGTTTGAAGTGAACTCATCTGCTTTTTTTAACCCATGATTGAAATGAAAGAAACTTGTTGTCAGTTGAAGATTGCATGCGTGAACTTTATTTTGCAGTAAGTCGGTGTGGCTGGCAGGAGCGTGAAACATAAGTCAAAAATGTCATGTCACTTCAGATTTCACAAGGAAGCGATGTTGAGAATTGCAGAACAACTGCTGGTGTATTCGCTGATAGAGACGTGAGTGTAACGAACGTGAATAAGGAGGGGCATTTGAATCGTGAAACGGGTGTTTGTTTCTCATGTGAAGAAGGTGATGGTCGCGATGCAATTACGGACGTCGCGAATTCGGCAGGCGGGGTGCCTGGGTCGGAGTCACGGCGTTTTGTATTGGTCGATAAGTTCTAGGCACGACATCGGTATGTACAGATATTTTACCTTGCTCAAGCTTTCTGCTTGTGGTTCTGTAATCTCTTCTACGCCTCTGAGTTCAAGCCAAAGTACCTTGCTAAGGTCTTCGGCCTGTTCATCTGTGAGTGAGGTCAAGCCGCTTAAGTTGAGAGTCTTGACCTTGCTCAGGATTTTGACTTGTTTATCGGTTATTGTGGGTAGTCCACTCAAGACAAGAATTTCAACCTTGCTGAAGCTTTTTGCCTGTTCATCATTGATCGAAGTTAAACCGTTCAAGTAAAGTCCGCTGACGTTGCTGAGACTTTCTGCCTGCTCATCTGTGAGTGAGGTTAAACCGTCCAACCGAATTGATTCTACCTTGCTAAGGATTTCTGCTTGGCTATTCGTAATGGAGGTTAGGTCGCTAATGTGATAGAGCTCTTTGCTGTAACGCTGACTCAAGTACTCAGCATCTTCGTCGGTGAAGGTCCCACTGGATTTCAACTGTTTCTTGATTCGTTTTAGTGTTTCCACTTCAACACGTTTTTGCGTTTCGAGTTTTATCTGCTTTTGTTTTTCCTGCTCTGTTTGCCCACACCCAGCGAGGATTGCCAGTATCAGAATCAATAGTCGTTTCATCGTATTGCAGTTTGCTGTGTTTGAGTTCTGGGTGCGATATCAGTAAGGAAAAAAAACTAACAGTTCGGTCGTGTTAAATCAAAGTTAATTGACAGCAGTTCGGTGCTTGAACCCGTAAGCTACGTCAGGTTGAAGCCAATGCTGGCCCCGCATGCTAGTTCTTGATCGGATCACGGACGCGGACTGCACGTAGTTTGATTGTCATGAATGTAGGTAAAGCGGCACCACGCGTGAAGTCTGGATCAAGAATATGTGGGCGGTTGTCATGTGCGCTACTCACTTTAGCCGCACTGTGTGCGTTGTATTTAATTTCAGTTCATTAGTGATCTGTTTATAGTTGCCGGGCCAAATTACTTCAGCAGTGACAGTGCCGGCGTTCAAGTCGCCAAATCCGAAATGCAACGTCAAATCGTTTTGATTTCCTTCGCCCGTTCCGCTTTCAATGTGGCGGGTGATAATCCGATTACCTATCGTAATTCGGACGGTGGCACCAATCCCCGATCGGTTGGCTTTTTTTCCGTCACCCGCCAAAGCTAGCTTCAGCCATTTTCCAGTCAGTTGATTGTCGTTGCGGAAAATTTTCCCGGCGGTGCATAGATCTAGATCACCATCATTATCGATGTCTGCCCAAGCTGCTTGATAGGTAGGCGGCTGCTTGCTTACTTGTTGTGTCTCAGTGACGTCTTGGAATGTCCAATCGCCTTTCCCCTGGTACAACACCGGATAGTTGTGAATGTTGCCGCTGCCGACACCATAAACTGTCGTAAAGAAGAGGTCCTGAATGCCGTCGTTGTTGAAGTCACCAAAGGTGGGAGAGGCGTAGGATTCCTGCCATGCTAAACCGGCTGATTTTGATCTGTCTTCGAAGACAAAGTCTTTCTCCGGGCCGCCGTTCTGCAAAAACTGTGGGTGGTCCTGCCCAGGCCGCGGGTGGCTGAAGTTACCCACGAACAGGTCAATCAGGCCGTCATTATTCAGGTCGCTAAAACAGGAACCAATGGTATGGCCGCAGACGGGGTATTTGATACCACCGGTGTATTCGATGACCGAGTCTGGAATCCCGTGTGACTTTGATTGCTCCGCGACGTTTTTGAATCCATTCTTGTGATTGTTCTTCCAGAGGGAATTGGGTTGCAGGCGGTAATTGGATACATACACGTCCACGAATCCATCTCCGTTGTAGTCTGCAGCGGTAACCCCTCTGGCTGAATAGTTTTCAGGGGAACGCCAGAGTTCTTCGAAGATTCCTTGCCCCTTGTTGATGTAAACCACGTCAGGATGAACAGTCTGCTGCCATATTTCATATCCTCCGACATACAAATCGAGCAAACTGTCGTTGTTGATATCGATCCAGACTGCACCCCGTGAATTCTTTGTTGGCAACTCAGGGAACTCGATTTTGTCAAAATTTCCGTCTCTCCTGTTCTTGTAAAGTGCCCCTGAGCCCGTGAACGTAAATAGGTCAAGGTTGCCATCGTTGTCATAGTCACCCCACGTTCCTTCACCACCTTCGATGCCAGAGTCTGTGACCTCAACGAATCTTTGTCCGTTCTCGTTTCGCCATAGCTTTCCTGAATACAGGTCAACATACCCGTCGTTGTTGTAGTCACCGAAAGCTGCCTTGCTGCCACCACTGAAACCAAGTTCACCCGATGCATCGGTAAACTGTCCGTATGAGTCTGTGGTGACTGCGAGAGCGAAAACGAAATAGACCGTGGCTCTTATGCAAAGCATTGATATTCACCCAAGTTGGCGATGTTTACTGGGGAGGAGAAATTGGGTCCGACGAACAGTCTGCAGAGGTTACAAGCAGCAATACGGATAGCATCACCATCAATGAAAACATGGTCAACGCAATTGATCGTTGGCTGAACTTGATGTGCTGGGAACCTGTGGCTCGTACTTACCATCTGGCAGCTTGGTAGGAAATGAGTATTTGGGATCCGATAGCAGCGCATACAAGTCCGGGTCGCCACTCTTCACTTTCGCCGGAGTATTCCATCTCCACTCTTCAGAGATTTCTTCAAGACGATTTGGGAAGTCCTGTGCACCAAGTAGAGATGTGATTCCCCAATAAATGTATTCAGTAATCTGGCATCGATAGTCGCAGGTTTGATCGTAATACGTATACCATGCCTTTCTGGGATACGCCGCTGGCACCTTGTTGAAGTGTCCTCCCCTGGCTTTATCCATCGCGTTGGCAATTTTAGTTCCACGCTTCTCCCCAAAGATACGCGGATAAGCATGGGCATAACCAGCCGACGTGATCAGGTGCAATACTTCCTCGTACGTCGCGTCAAAGACGCCATCAGCAGCACCGCCGGGGTGTGTTTCTTCACCAAAGAGTCCTACCAACACCATCCGATCCCAAACCCCCTCAGGGATGTGCTGGTGGATGTCAACTCGCATCGCAGTTTGTTCTGTAGCGAACATCACCACCGCACCATGGTGCTCCTTCAATGCCTTCAGTACAGGTTTGTTGTCGGGAGTTCCGTCCGCATCATTGTCAAGATATTGTGCCAGTACGTTGGCAGCATGGAGCAGTTTTTTGTCTTGTGTATCGTGCGTCGCGAAAACGGACACTCCAAACACGTCTACTTTTCTGCTGAACACGTGGGCGAAGCCTTTAGGTTCATTTCCAGTGGGCGTGATCACAAGAGAGTTTTGTCCCATCGTGAAGCCGGGTGCACAGAGCATCCACAGAAATAGCGTTAACACTATCCACGAAATTCTTTGTGTGGCAGGAAAGTGCAATACGGCCGCGTGAATAACGGTAAGCAACTTGGCTTGTTTCGTGTCCACTAGATGATTTTCCTTCGTCCCAACTCAGTAGGACTTACCAAGATCGGAAGTTACAGTATTCGTCCTTCTGATTCCCTCGTCATGAGAGATGGAACGTGCTTGCGATCGCGGTTCAGTGTGACAGATTAACGTGTTGAGTGATGGAAATCCAATTGGCCACGGGCACAGGACCGATGGGTTGGGTTAATCGAAGCACCCAGTGAGTGAAAGCTAATCAATGATTGATTACAATAGTTTGCGACGAGTGTTGGATCAGGTCCAGAATGCAGTCATGAAGGAACGTGGGGTTACTTCAGTGCGATGGTTTGATGCCTGATTGATGGCTCGTTGGTAGCGTCTCGCCTTCCGGTTTGCGTTCTTTTGAAGACAGATGTAAGGAACGATGTTCAATAGCCCATTGCAATCTTTAGGCCGTGCAGTTCGCCACCACGTTAGGGATGGACGTTCGCGATTCCGCGAATTGCCGGCTATTTCCTTTGCGTTTGTCGTGCTGTTGATGGTTCATGTTGAAACGGGGGCCGTTTTTTCAGCGGAACCGTTTGAGGTTTTTTTAAAGAAGCACTGTATCGCTTGTCATGGCTCTGAGGAGGAGAAGGGTGATATCAGGTTCGACCTGCTGTCTCGTGACTTCAAGGCGGGTTTGGACAGTCACCATTGGGCAGAGGCGCTCGATAAGCTCAACAGTGGGGAGATGCCGCCGGAAGATGAGCTGCAGCCCACTCAGGACGAGATCGCGGCGTTCGTCACCAGCCTCGACTCGTTGCTGAAGGAAGGGCGAGCGGCGCGGTTGGCGGCGCGGCCGGCGGTGTCGCATTATCGTTTAAGCAGGAAGGAGTATCAGAACACAATCTATGATTTGTTAGGCATTCGATATGATCCGGCCAAACCGGGGGAGCTGAACGAGGACACGTTGTGGCATGGGTATGAACGTATCGGGGCGCAGCTTGCGCTCTCACCTTCCCATGTGGATCGCTATTACCGCGCAGCCGACATTGTGCTCGACCGCGCCTTTCCTGCTGAGTCCAGCGAGGCCCGTAAGATTCACAAGACTGCGGCAGAGTTGCGTTACGGCGGCGGTAAGAGTCAGCAGGAGGCACTGGATCGGTTCGGCATCAAGCGACCGCTGCGGTATCTCCTCTTTCCCGGTCGAGTTCAGACCGCATTGTCCTCCAACTGGTTGGGACGGACGGGCCTGGAGCACAGCGGGCTCTACAAACTCCGTCTGCAGGCCAGTGGTATCCGTCCACCTGGAGGCCAACCGGCACACTTGAGTATCGGCAAGCAGACCAGTGAGGAGACGGTTGACGGACTCATTGAATTTGATATCACGGCATCGGAAGACAGTCCGCAGATTTATGAGTTTGAGGTGTTTCTCGAGATGCCAGCCCAGTTGCATTTCGCCGTGGTGGCCACTGATGTGGTGGACAGACGTGGCGGTGCCGCCTTCCGCAATGCGCTCGCCAGTCGGGGCGGTTACATTTTCACACACAGCAGTGAGACCCTGCTGCTCAATCCCAATGCTCCGCAGATGTTCGATGGCGAAGGCAACGGCATCTTCTCAACGGTGATCCTCGATTGGATCGAATGGGAAGGGCCGCTGGTCACGGAGGCGGAGAAGTCCCAACGTGACGGTGTGCTGCCAGCAGAAGACGCGACTCCCGAACTGGTCGCGGAGCATCTCGGGCGTTTCGCCGAACGTGCATGGAGGCGACCGGTGAAGAAGGAAGAGTTGAAGGACTATCTGGAAACTTACCGCGTCGAGCGCGAGTCAGGTGAGAAGGCGGATGCTGCTTATCGAATTGCGTTGCAAAGCATACTGACCTCCAGAAACTTCATCTATCTTGTCGAGGGTGATCCCGCGGCTCGTGAACGACTAACCAATTGGGAGCTTGCCTCGCGGCTCTCGTATTTCCTCTGGAGTTCGATGCCAGACGACGCTCTTTTCACCGCAGCGACCAGCGGCGACCTGAACGACGAAGGTTTGAAGCAAGCAGTGGACCGGATGCTGGCCGATGACCGGATCAACCGCTTTATCGACGACTTTTCGCGACAGTGGCTCCAGCTTCACCGCGTTGGAATGTTCCCTCCGGATAAAAAACTCTACGCCGTCTACGATGACTGGCTTGAGACGAGCATGCGGCAGGAACCGGTTGAGTACTTTCGCGAGATGCTCACAAAGAACTTGCCGATCGATAGCTTCCTTGCTTCCAACTGGACGATGGCCAACGCTCGGCTGTGTGATTTCTACGGATTGTCGGAACCGAAGACAGGTGGTTTTGAACGCGTCTCGCTTAAGCCTGAGGACCATCGTGGCGGGCTGCTCACGATGGGCGCGGTGCTCGGGCTGACTTCCGATGGAACACGCCATCGCCCGGTTCATCGCGGCGTCTGGCTCAGCGAAGCGATCTTCAACAGGACGCCGCCGGCACCTCCGGCCAATGTGGATCCGATCGAGCCCATTCCGCCCAAGGGAACCAAGATCACCATCCGCCAGAGAATTGAAGCACACGCGACGAACGCGAGTTGTGCGGCCTGTCATCGCAACATTGATCCGCTGGGGCTGGCGTTTGACCAGTACGATGCCATCGGTCAGTGGCGCACTCGTGAGCGAGTTGCCACAGGTGTGGGCGAGGATCCACTGGTGGATGCCTCGGGAGTCATGCCCAACGGCCGTCCGTTCACCGGTTCGGTTGAGTTCAAGCAACGACTGCTTGAGGACCGTGACAAAGTCGCGCGAGCCTTCATCGAACACCTTTGCACCTACGCCCTCCGGCGTGTGCTCACTGTGGATGACCGTGACGATCTGAAGTCGATTCAAGAAGAAGCGAAGAAGAACCAATACAGGGTGAAGGACATCGTGCGTGCTGTGGCCCTTTCAGACCTGATCCGAAAACGGTGAGCGACAGCAAGTTGCTTTCGCCACTCCAGAAAACATAAACGAAGGAAAGTCAGAATGAGTAATATTCGGACCCAATCGTGGTTGATCGACCGCCGTCATGCCCTTCGTGCGATGGGCACCTGCATCTCGCTTCCATTTCTGGAGTGCATGATTCCGCTCAATGCCGCAGAGCAGCAAACGCAAGCTCCTCGGCGGAGTGCCTTTGTCTACCTCGCCAATGGTGTACATTCTCTGAACTATCAGATCACCACACCGGGGAAAGACTATGAGTTTTCGCGTTCACTCAAGCCTCTTGAGAAGTTTCGCGAGGTAGTCACTCCTGTGAGCGGTTTGCATCATCCAGGAAGCCTCGGGCACCATCACAACTGCATCAACATCTGGCTGACCGGCGGAAAGATTGGTGCCTCGGAACGCAATACCATCTCGGTGGATCAGAAGATGGCCGCAGTGACGGCGCAGCATACGCGTTATCCTTCGATGGAGATTGCCCTGACACAGGGGTCATTGGCCTGGACGCCGGACGGCGTCCAGCTTCCCGCGATGCGTCGTTGCAGTCAGATCTTTGCGTCTCTGTTCGAGGAACCGAAAGGCGGTATCGCCGCCCAGCGGAGGGCCCTTCGGCGGAAAGCGAGCGTCCTTGATGACAACCTTGCGGAAGTGCGCCGGCTTGAGCAGAAGATTGGAGCGGCCGACAAAGGACGCCTCGACCAATACCTCACCTCGGTTCGCGAAGCAGAGATTCGCACGCGACGGGCCGATAGGTGGCTCGATACACCGCTGCCTGAAATCTCCGATGCCGATCGCAAACGCACCAATCGGGACATTGCAAAGACTCAAGCGGGCGACTATTTCCGCACGGTTTATGACCTCATGGTGCTCGCGTTCCAGACGGACGTCACGCGAGTGGCCACGTTCAGCCTGGGTGGCGAGGGAGACGCCTTTGCCATTCCGGAAATTGGTATCACCGAGTCGCGCCACCAACTGAGTCATCACGGCGGTGATGAAGGCTACATGGAAAAGCTCACTAATTACGATACGTTCGCTATCGAGCAATTTGGCTACTTCCTCTCGCGACTCGAAGAGACGAAGGACGTCAATGGAAAGCCNCTGCTGGGATCAACGATGGCGCTGTTTGGTAGTGGCATGTCGTANGGCCACAGTCATGGCAACGCNAANCTNCCGCTGGTGTTCGCNGGCGGNTCGGACCTCGGTCTGNAGCANGGNCGNCATCTCGACTTCAATCAGGGGCACTTTGACGGTTATCGACTCGACAAGCCCGGGGAGCACTACGGACTTTGCAGTCGCCCCGCAAATCCCGACGCTCACATGAGTAATTTGCTGCTCCTGATGGCCCAACGGATGGGGGTGGAAACCGATTCGTTTGGCGATAGTAACAAGGCGATCGAAGTATGAGAGGAATGACAAGGGAAACCCGACGCGTCAGCGAGGGATTTGATGCTGGCGTGGTGGGTGTGGCTCGTCACTCGCTATCCTGTTGGGTTTTCAGGATGCCGCTACCATTCGCGGTGTACTGCCTCACATTTTCTCTGTTTCTATTCGGTACTTCTGTCAGCTTCGCCGACGAGCCCTTCCGACCCGAATCGGGACAATTTCCCTCGCTTGAAAAGTCGCACTCGTACCGGGGCGAACTGGTGTTTGTGGATCATGCCAACCGCCGCGGCAGCCTTCGTGTTGCAGGGACGGGCAAGTTCTACCGAAACGACCCACAGCCGTTCGCCATGCTTCCTTACGGTGTCATCCGGTATCGCGGAGCTCCGGCGGATCTGCGCGACATTCCGCTTGGGACCGTGATGCATGTCCGAGCCTTTCTCCCCCCTGACCCGAAGCTTTCCGCTGTGCCGGTATTGCCGGTCGACAACAAGGCGAAAGATGCCGGGCATTATCGTGGAACAGGTACCGCACCCGCGGAGAATCATGTGCTCCTGCTCGAAGATGAACCTAGTCACTGCCTGCACGCGGGAAAGGTCTGGAAGCTGAAAGAAGTGGAACTAAAAAACAACGCGGGGAAAATCATTGCCAGCCGCGAACCGATTGACGGAGGAGACGGCAAGGTCACGGAAGAAGAGTTGACCTTTGATGCTGCGACTCGTCTCTGGCGCGGTCGCGAGCGCGTTCGAGTCGCAGATCTGATTGCAGAAGAAGTGTGGCCCGCCAGCGGCAAGAAACAACTCGATGGGCAGGTCGTCCTGCTTGGGATCACCTGGAAGCCTGCAGCTGGTGATGGATTGAGTGGTGCGTTCACCCAATTCCATATCTCGGACATTTGGATGGACGATGTAGCTATCCAGCAGGCGGCACACTTTCAGACTGAGACGCACAAATCCTTTATCCGCAGTCGATGGATGCCCGCCAGGATAGATGCCGTCGAGTATGGCAAGTTCGGCCGTGCGACCGTTACCGCAACGCTCTTCGGTGGCATGGATTCCTCGCTTTACAACGATTTCCGGGAGGGCGTTGGGGCACAAATCAATGGAGCTGAGAATACGTTGAAACACGCAGCTGGTCACTATGGCCCCGGCCACATGGCTTCCACAGGTAAAATTCTGGATGTCACCCAGGCAACCGGAGAAATTCCCTTCGGCAGCAGCGGTATCCGAATCCGGTTCGAGACCGACCTGATCATCGAAGGGATCCGCCCCGGCAGAGTCGTTCGTGTCCGACCAGAAGGTTGGCCGAAGATGCAGATACCAAGGGAGGAATACCTGTTCAACAACAGCCCCGAGGATCGTTTTCCGACCCCCGACATCTTCCCGAAATACTGATCTTCAGAAATCGAACGATGGCACAACTGAAATTTACCTGCCGGGTCGCTATGCTCAACCTCGGTATGTCCCTGCTCGCAATCACTTCTAGTGCCCAGGACGAGGTATTCCGCCCTGTGGCCGGGGAGTTTCCGCCGCTCGAAAAGGCGCACTCTTACCGCGGCGAACTCGTGTTCGTGGATCACGCCAATCGTCGCGGTAGCATTCGCGTGGAGGGAGCGGGAAAGTATTTCCGAAACGCTCCGCACCCCTTCGCCATGCTTCCGTACGGGATCGTGCGTTATCACGGGGCGCCAGCAGATCTACGGGATATCCCCCTCGGCACTGTACTGCATCTCCGCGCGTTTCTCCCGCCGGACCCAAAGGTTTCTGTTGTGCCGGTGTTGCCGGTGGACAATAAAGATAAAAACTCGGGCTACAGTGGCTCGGGAATCTTTCCC